>NZ_CP126739.1:2855187-3568984 GCF_030246885.1 Microbacterium sp. zg-B185 | reverse complement strand
GGGAGCAAACTCCACTGTAGGTCCGCGCGGCGTGTCATTTCCAGGAGTATGGGAATCTGGTGGGGATAATGCCCCGCGATCCGGCTCAGTTTGAGTTCTGGGTCCGGGGAACGTAACCTGAATCGGTTGACTTCTGCCTAGATGGCAGTCCCGTAAGCCACGTCCCCGGTCTGAGCGTCAGTCGTTGTAGAAATGCCGGGACACCCTGATCCGGAAGTGACCTCCCATGACCAAGCGCACGTACCAGCCCAACACCCGCCGCCGCGCCAAGAAGCACGGCTTCCGTGCTCGCATGCGCACCCGCGCCGGCCGCGGCATTCTCTCCGCTCGCCGCGCCAAGGGGCGCACCGAGCTGTCTGCTTGACCCTTTAGAGGTGCTTGCAAGGCCGAACCGACTCACCCGCGGAGCGGATTACAAGGCCGTCGTCCGTCGGGGGGCTCGCTGTGCGAGCACGCACACGGTGACGTATGTGAATGCGTCCGGCGAGGATCGCGCAGCGCGGTTCGGTTTCATCGTCAGCAAACAGGTCGGCTCCGCCGTTGTCCGCAACACCGTTCGCCGGCGGTTGAAGGCGGTGTGCCGCGACGAGCTGCAGCGCGTCCGGCCCGGGGCAGACATCGTGATCCGGGCACTGCCCTCGGCGGCGACCGCGGACTTCGCCGCGCTTCGCGCCGAGGTCTCCCGGTGCATCGCGCGGAGGGCCGCATGAGTGCGACGACGCTGCCGGCCGCATCGACCGGTCACGGTCACTTCGAAGCCGGGACCGCGTTGCACGCGCTGCCGCTGCTCCCCCGGAACACCGTGTTGAGCTTGCTCCATGGTTACCGTGCCACGATCTCCCATGCCTACGGCGACGTCTGCAAGTACTACCCCTCGTGCTCGGCCTACGCGGTCGGCGCGGTTCAGCAGCACGGTGCTCTGAAAGGGTCCGTGATGGCGGCGGCTCGGATCGCACGCTGCCATCCGTGGGCCAAGGGGGGCGTCGATGACGTTCCTCTGCACAAGAACTTTCGGTACGAACTGACCCCGCGTGGGTTCGTCGTGCCGGTCCCCCTGAGAAAGGACTGATCCGTGCCGGATCTGATCGGAATCATCCTCTGGCCGCTCAAGTGGCTGGTGGAGCTCGTGCTTGTCGCGTGGCATTACCTGTTCACGCTGATGGGACTTCCGGCTGCGTCCGGCGTCACGTGGGTGCTCGCCATCGTGGGTCTCGTCCTGGTTGTCCGCTCGGCGCTGATCCCGCTCTTCGTCAAGCAGATCAAGAGCCAGCGGAAGATGATGGAAATTGCCCCTGAACTGCGGAAAGTTCAGGAAAAGTACAAGGGCAAGAAGGATCAGCTCTCCCGTGAGGCGATGAGCCGCGAGACCATGGGCCTGTACAAGAAGCACGGCACCAGCCCCGTCTCGGGCTGCCTCCCGCTGCTCGTGCAGATGCCCGTGTTCTTCGCGCTGTTCAGCGTGCTCAATGGTGTGCAGACCATCCGCACCGACGAGAACCACGCCGGCGTGGGCTTGCTGAACAACGAGCTCATGACCGAGTTCTACAACGCCAAGCTGTTCAACGTCGCGTCCCTGCACGACACCCTCGTGGGCGCGTGGGAAGCGCAGGAGACCGGCTGGCAGGTCACCGTCGGCATCCTGCTGGTGCTGGTCGTGCTGATGATCGTCTCGCAGTTCTTCACCCAGCTGCAGATCATCTCCAAGAACCTCTCGCCCGAGGCCAAGACCGGCCAGGCGTACCAGATGCAGAAGATCATGCTCTGGGTCCTGCCGTTCGCCTTCGTGTTCTCGGGTGTGTTCTTCCCGCTCGGTGTCGTCATCTACTGGTTCACGAGCAACGTGTGGACGATGGTCCAGCAGTTCGTCGTCATCCGCAACATGCCCACACCGGGTTCCGAGGCCGCCAAGCTGCGTGAAGAGAGGCTGGCCCGCAAGGGCAAGGCGCTCGATGCGCAGGGCAAGATCATCCCGCTCGAGCGGTACCAGGCCGAGCAGCAGCGTCTGTATGAAGAGGCGGAGCGCGCCAAGGCCGCAGCCCCGAAGCGCCAGCAGCCGGTCGGCAAGCAACGGGCCAAGAAGCAGGCCCAGAAGCAGCCTGGCGATGCGGGCACGAAGCCGGGAGAATCGCCACGCGGCGGCAAGGCCGACCCCGCAGCGGGCACGACCGGCGCGGCATCCTGATTTTCCTGCTCTTCCCCTTCTAATAGCGCGAGGACCCGATGACCAGCAACCCCGAAACCTCCCCCACCGAGGATGCGCCGCCCGTCGAGCGCACCGCGGCCACCGTCGAGCAGCTTGAGCAGGAGGGCGATGTCGCAGCGGACTTCCTTGAAGAGCTGATGGACATCGCCGACATCGACGGAGACCTCGCGCTGGATGTCCGCTCGGGGCGCGCATATGTCTCGCTCGAGTCGGACGAGCCCGGTTCACTGTCGCTCCTGGCCGCGCCGGACACGGTTCAGGCTCTGCAGGAGATCACACGCATCGCGGTGCAGAACCGTACCGGCCGGTTCTCGCGGCTCATCCTCGACATCGGCGGGTCTCGGGACACGCGCCAGCGTGAGCTGGAGACGCTGGTCGACCTGGCGATCGCCCGTCTGGACGAAGGCGCGACCCAGGCCTCCCTCCCCCCGATGTCCAGTTACGAGCGCAAGCTCGTGCACGACATCGTGTCCGACCGCGGACTGGTCTCGGAGTCGTACGGTGAGGGCGCCGACCGCCACACGGTGATCAGCCGCGGCTGATGTTCCACGTGAAACACTGATGAGCGACGTCGAGGCGGAACCACCGGTCGCGGCCGAGATCTTCGGCAACCGAATCGATCTGGCCCGGGAATTCACCCGGGCTCTGGCCGAGCACGGCGAGGAGCGCGGGCTGATCGGCCCGCTGGAGCCACCCCGGCTGTGGAGCAGGCACATCCTGAACAGCGCAGTGGCAGCACCTCTCTTCTCCGGGCGCGTAGGCGACGTCGGCTCGGGCGCGGGACTGCCGGGACTGGTGCTGGCCATCGCGCGACCGGACGTGGAGTGGATCCTCATCGAACCGATGGAGCGCCGCGTCACCTGGCTGAATGAGCAGGTCGCAGCCCTGCGGCTGGACAACGTCGAGGTCCTGCGCGCACGCGCCGAGGACTGGAGCCGGGGGCCGGTTCTGGATGCCGCGACGGCACGCGCCGTGAGTGCACTGCGCACTCTGGTGCCGCTGACCGCGCCGCTCGTCCGAGACGGCGGCGAGTTGATCCTGCTGAAAGGCGCCAACGCGTCGACCGAGATCGAGACCGCGGACAAGCAGCTGCGGAAGTATCGTGTGAACGATGTCCGGCTCGAGGTCCTCGGCCAGGGTCTGCTCGACGAGCCGACCCGAGTCGTTCGCGCCACCGTTCGCGGCTGACCCACGTTTCACGTGAAACATAGGCTCGGAGTTGTCGGGCAGCCGGCGGGACTTGCGTTCGCGGTGATCGAGTAACCGGCGCAGCGGGCGTATCGAGATCCCCCTGCTTTCGGCGGTGCTGTGGTCTCGATACGGCGGCGTTGCCGCCTACTCGACCGCCGGGTGCCACTCTGCGGTGATCCGTAGCCCTCAAAGGGGCGGTATTCGGTGCGCGGGGCCGCGTTTCCGGTGATCGGGTAGCCCGCGGAGCGGGCATATCGAGATCCCCCCTCCTCCACATGCGTCACGCTGCGCGATGTTGGCGTCGTACCTGCACCGTGTTCCATTCCTCGCACACGGCCAGGGCATCATCGATCATGCCCTTCATGTACATCCTCGAGTGCCGAGACCGTGCTCTCTACGTCGGCAGCACATGGGATCTTGATCGTCGTCTGGCTCAGCACCAGGGAGGAGAGGGAGCCGAGTACACCCGAACACGCCGACCGGTACGTCTGCTCTACTACGAACACTTCGACCGCATAGCGGATGCATTCCACCGCGAAAAGCAGGTACAAGGGTGGGGTAGGGCGAAACGACTGGCTCTCGTGAAAGGCGAGGTCGAGAAGCTGAACCGGCTGAGTCGAAAGCCGCCGCGTGAGCGCGGCGTGTAGCTGGCGGTCGGATGTTTCACGTGAAACGGATCCGTTGGGGCTTGGACCTTAAGAGGGGCATAGCTGCCTACTCGGCCGTCGGGGACCGGTGATCGAGTAGCGCGCGAATCCGCTGCATCACGATCTCACGGGGCCGTGCATTGCGTGGGGTCTCGGTACGGCGGCTTCCGCCGCCTACTCGACCACCGAAGTCCGCGTGTTTCACGTGAAACACGTGTGCCGTGTATTCCACCGGGGAACCGGCGATCGAGTAGCCCGCGAAGCGGGCGTATCGAGATCCTGCGGAGCGTACAACGCGCGTGGTCTCGATCCGGCGGGTGCGCCGCCTACTCGACGACCGAAGTCCGGATGTTTGACGTGAAACGGCCACCGGGGTGGCTGGTCTCGACACGGCGGCTGCGCCGCCTACTCGACCACCGGGAGTGGGATGTTTCACGTGAAACGGCCACCGGGGGCTGGCGGCTGGTCTCAATACGGTGCCCTCCGCCGCATACACGACGTCGAGGAGGGTCAAGGAGCGCTCGGACGGGCGCGGCGGCGAGTGGGGAGCCAGGCCGCGACTAGAGTAGAGATCGATGTCCGTCGGCGCGCCAAAGGGAGGGTGTTTCACGTGAAACAACCCGAGAACGCCGAATCTGCGGCGTCTTTCTCGCTCGACGACAGTCCCATCGCCCGTGAACTGGCCGACCTGACCGCCCGACGCCGCTCACTCGAAGCCGTCGACGTGAAGCTGAGTGGTCACACCCGTGTGATCACCGTCTCGAACCAGAAGGGCGGCGTCGGCAAGACGACGACGACCGTCAATATCGCGGCATCCCTGGCCTCGGTGGGTGCCAGAGTGCTCGTGATCGACCTGGACCCGCAGGGGAACGCCTCCACAGCCCTGGGAGTTCCGCACACCGCGGAGATCCCGAGCATCTACGACGTGCTGATCGATGACTTTCCGCTCGCCGACATCATCCAGACCAGCCCTGAGTCGCCGAATCTGCTGTGCGCTCCGAGCACGATCCACCTGGCCGGCGCTGAGATCGAGCTGGTCTCGCAGGTCGCCCGCGAGCACCGACTGCGCACCGCGCTCGACGAATATCTGGCGCACACGACTGACCGGCTCGACTTCGTGCTGATCGACTGCCCCCCGTCATTGGGTCTGCTCACGATCAACGCATTCGCCGCCGCTCACGAACTGCTGATCCCGATTCAGTGCGAGTATTACGCGCTCGAGGGCCTCAGTCAGCTTCTGGGGACGGTGAGGATGATCCAGAAGCACTTGAACCCCGGACTGCGCCTCTCCACGATCCTGCTCACGATGTACGACGGGCGAACGCGGCTCGCGCAGCAGGTCGCCGAGGAGGTCCGTCAGCACTTTCCCGATGAGGTGCTGGCAACCGTGATCCCGCGGTCGGTGCGCGTGTCCGAAGCGCCCAGTTTCGGGCAGACGGTCATCGCCTACGATGGGCATTCTGCCGGCGCCGTCGCGTACCGCGAGGCTGCCGTCGAGATCATCCGCCGCGACGGTCCGGATGCCACCGCGAAAGACCCCGGGAACGCCAGCGCGCCCGGAAATGAAGGGGACTCCTGATGGCGAAGAGAACCGGCTTGGGCAGGGGGATCGGCGCGCTGATCCCCACCAGTGAGGCCTCGTCGGAGGCGCGTCCCGTCGACGTGTTCTTCCCCGGCGCTCCGGTCGCGACCGCCGAGGCGCCCGAAGCCTCTGCCGACGAGGAGCTCCTGGAGGTCCCGGGCGCCCGGCTCGCCGAGATCGACCCGCACGCGATCGTCCCGAACCCGCGTCAGCCCCGGATCCACTTCGACGCGGACGATCTGGCGGAACTCGTGCACAGCGTCCGCGAGTTCGGTGTCCTGCAGCCGGTCGTGGTCCGCGACGTCGGCGACGGCACGTACGAGCTCATCATGGGGGAACGGCGCACCCGTGCTGCGCGCGAGGCCGGGCTCACCTCGATCCCCGCGGTCATCCGCGACACCGCCGACGAGCACCTGCTCCGTGACGCGCTGCTGGAGAACCTCCACCGCTCCGAGCTGAACCCGCTCGAGGAGGCATCTGCATACCAGCAGCTGCTGGCGGATTTCGGTATCACGCAGGAAGAGCTGGCAAGCCGCATCGGCCGGTCGCGCCCGCAGATCAGCAACACCATCCGGCTGCTGAAGCTGCCCGTGCCCGTCCAGCAGCGTGTCGCGGCCGGCGTGCTCACGGCCGGGCACGCCCGGGCGATCCTTTCGCTCGAGGATGCCGACACGATGCAGTGGCTGGCCGACAAGATCGTGAACGAGGACCTCTCGGTGCGGGCCGCCGAGGCCGCCTCGAAGGCACCGGATGCTGCCCGCCAGCGCCCCTCGAAACCTCAGCCGGGTGCGCGTCGCGCGCATCTCGACGAGCTCGCCGAGCGCCTCGGCGACCGACTGAACACACGTGTCAAGATCAATCTCGGCGCACGAAAAGGCCAGATCAGCATCGATTTCGCTAGCATTCAGGACCTGAACCGGATCCTCGAAGAGCTCGGCGAGACCGGCTACAGCTCGCGCTGAGCATCGTGTAGCAGGTCCCGCGCTCGGCGCCGTAGCACGGTCGCTTCGGCCTCGTTTCCGGGGAGCGCGGCAGCCACCGAGAAGGCCGCGGCCGCGGCCTCCGGTCGGCCCAGCTGCTCGAGCAGCTCGGCGCGCACCGCATGCAGGGGCCGGAACTCGCTCAGCTCCTCGGCGACCTCGGCGACCTCGGCCAGCGCTGCCTCGGGCCCATTGACCATCGAAACCGCGACCGCCCGGTTCAATTGCACGACCGGCGAGGCGGTCAGCGAGGCAAGGGCGTCGTACAGCGCCACGATGCGCGGCCAGTCGGTGTCGGCGGACGTGGGGGCGATGGCATAGCACTCCGCGACGGATGCCTGCAGGCCATAGTATCCGAGACCTCGAGCGTTCGCCTGGGCAATGGCCAGCGCGGCGCGGCCGCGTGCGATGGCGGAGCGATCCCAGCGCCGTCTGTCCTGGTCGGCCAGGGTGACCGGGAGCCCCGCGCCGTCCACGCGCGCCGCGAAACGGGAGGATTGGAACTCCATGAGGGCGATCAGCGCGAAGACCTCAGGTTCGGTCGGCACGAGAGCGGCCAGCTGACGGGCGAGACGGACCGCTTCCCGCGCGACGTCCGGGCGGATCGGGTGCGCGCCGGCGCCCGCGGAATACCCCTCGGTGAACAGCAGATAGATCACCTGCAGCACGCTGGCCAGCCGTGCCGGGCGCTCGGCTCGATCCGGCACCTCGAACGGGATCTCGGCCTCCCCGAGGGTGCGCTTGGCGCGCACGATCCGCTGCTGCACCGCCGGGACGGTCATCAGCAGCATCCGGGCGATCTGTTCGGTGGTCAGTCCGGCCACGGTGCGCAGCGTGAGTGCCAGGCGCGCTTGGGCCGGCAGCACGGGGTGGCAGGAGATGAAGATCAGGCGCAGTACGTCGTCGTCGATCCGGTCCGGATCGCCGAGCTCGGGTACTCCATCCCATGCCTCGAGCGCGCGCAGTTCGCCGGCCATCAGCTTCTCCCGCTCGGACAACCGCTCCCGGCGGCGCCAACCGTCGATCGCGCGGAGCTTGGCGACGGCCAGCAGCCACGCACCCGGATTGTCGGGGATGCCGGTCACCGGCCACTTGGCGAGGGCCTCCAGCAGAGAGTCCTGGGCCAGATCCTCCGCCCATTCGAAATCGCCGGTGTGACGCGTCAGCGCCCCGACGATCCGGGCGGATTCGCTGCGCCACACGGCCTCCGCCGCCCGGCGCGCTCCGCCCTCGCTCATCCCGTCAGCGTAGGCGTGCGAGCGCCGGTTCGGGGGATTCGCATCGTAGGCTGGATGGATGGCGACGCACGATGAGGGCCCGCGTCGGCGGGCAAGTCTCGAGCTTCTCCGGGCCGAGGCATCCGACGAACTCTCCGTCCTGGTGCACGAGCGCCTGCGCGCCGGCGAGGATCCGTGGGAGTTCATGGAGGATCTGCCGACCGTCGACGAGCTGGTCGTGCTCATCCTGCGCGCCGAGAACATCGCCGCGAACGGGGGTGCCCGCCCCAACGCCGCACGTCACTACCGTGTCCTGCGGCAGATCGCGTTGGATTATCCGCCACTGACCACGGCGGTGTGGCGGCTGATCGGCGACGGCGGCTCGCATCGCGTGTGGGATGCCGCAGTGCGAGCCGACGCGTCCTGAGTTCACGGCTGGGCCGCGCGCCACTCCTGCGCCTTCTGCAGCCACTCGTTGTCTTCGGGCAGATCGACGTCGGCGAACTCGTTCACCCGGCGCACCTCAAGGCTGACACCCGGTCCGAGCGGGCACTTCTTGGCCCAGTGCTCGGCCTCCTCCCGGCTGGCGACCTCGAGGATCCAGAATCCGGTGAAGACCTCCCGCGCCTCGGCGTAGGGGCCGTCGGTGACGACCGGCGGGGTCGTTGAGAAGTCGACGCGGAACCCATCCGCGGCGTCGCTGAGTCCTTCGGCGGTCAGGAACACCCCGGCCCTCTGGAGCTCTTCGTTGTAGGCGCCCATGACGGCGACCACCTGCTCCATGTCCAGGTCCTGGGCGGCGCGGGCGGCGGCGTCGGGCTGGACCTGCATGATCATCATGTATCGCATCGTCGTTCTCCTTCGGGATGTGCGAGCCGGAGCTCGGGACGGCGGGTTCGCCGACCTCATCCTGTGCGTCGAACGATTCCCGCCCAGATCGACAGATCGAGGAAAACCCACCGTGCACCCGATGGATGCCGATCGGAGCGTACATCGAGAAAGCCCCGGGGATCGAGGGATCGACGCATCCGAGTGGATGCCCCGAACCCCCCGCCTACCGGGGCTTTCTTCGAGGATTCAGTGATCAGGCGAGGTACGCCGCGAGGTCCTGCTCGATCGCGTACTTCGGCTTGGCACCGATGATGGTGGTCTCGACCTGACCGTTCTTGAAGAGCTTCATCGCCGGGATGGAGGTGATCTGGTACTTCAGGGCGAGGTCGGGGTTCTCGTCGACGTTCAGCTTCAGCACCGTGATCTTGTCAGGGTTGGCTGCCTGGATCTCGTCGAGCACGGGCGCGACCATGCGACACGGCCCGCACCACTCTGCCCAGAAGTCCACGAGCACGGGACCTTCGGCCTGCAGGACATCCTGCTCGAAGGTCGCGGATGTCGTCGCCTTGGCGGTCATATTCATTTCTCCTTTGTGGAAAGTCACTGCTAGTGCAAACGTCGCCGGGTCCCGGATTGTTCCGGAGGGGCCGGCCGTCAGGCTGCGGGGACGCCGGTCTCGGCTTCGTCGGTCGCGGGGTCGGGCGTCTCGGTGGCGACTTCCACGTCCTCTGCGATCTGCGGGTCGCCGGTCTGTTCGAGGGCCGCCAGGAAGTGCTCGGCATCCAGCGCCGCGACGGTGCCGCTGGATGCGGCGGTGACGGCCTGACGATACGTGGGGTCGATCACGTCGCCGGCCGCGAACACGCCGGGCTCCGACGTGCGGGACGAGCGGCCGTGCACCCAGATCGTGCCCTCGGGCGTGAGCTCCAGCTTGCCGTGCACGAGGTGCGTGCGCGGGTCGTTGCCGATGGCCACGAAGAGTCCGTCCAGCGGCAGCTCCCGCGTCGAGCCGTCCACCGTCGAGCGCAGCAGGACACCGTTGACGGCGTCCTCACCCAGGATGTCGGCCACCTCGGTGTTCCACACGAACTCGATCTTGTCGTTCGCGAAGGCGCGCTCCTGCATGATCTTCGAGGCCCGGAGCGAGTCCTTGCGGTGAATCACATACACCTTGCTCGCAAAGCGCGTCAGGAACGTGGCCTCCTCCATCGCGGAGTCACCGCCGCCGACCACGGCGATGGTGCGGTCGCGGAAGAAGAAACCGTCGCAGGTCGCGCACCACGACACTCCGCGTCCGGACAGACGCTCCTCACCCGGCAGGCCGAGCTTGCGGTACGCCGAGCCGGTCGCGAAGATCACCGAGGACGCCTGGTGGACGGCACCGCTGCCCAGCTTGACGGTCTTGACGGGACCGGCCAGATCCAGCTCGATGACATCGTCGTACAGGATCTCCGCGCCGAAGCGCTCGGCCTGGGCCTGCATCTTGGTCATAAGCTCCGGACCCTGAATGCCATCGGGGAAGCCGGGGAAGTTCTCCACGTCCGTGGTGTTCATGAGTTCGCCGCCGACCTCGACCGAGCTGGCCACGACGAGCGGCTCCAGGTTCGCACGCGCCGCATAGATCGCAGCCGTGAAGCCCGCCGGGCCTGACCCGATGATGATTACCTGACGCACGTGCGCCCCCTCTTTCGTAGCTCCGGATGCTTCAACACATGGTAACCGCGGCGCATTCCACGCCTGGGGCGGGTTTCCGCGCAGTGGAGGACTGCGTTGCGGTCGAGGCTCACCGGCCGCCGGGCAGCACTCGGCGAGCCAGCCGCATCGCGGGCCCTAATTCCGGTGCCCGCAGCAGTGCGAGGAAGCCGACGTAGACCACCAGCGACACGATGCCGATCACGGCGGCGCCGAGTGCACCGAGCAGCTTGTCGGAGACCGTCCAGCCACCGGTGCCCCCCAGGAGGAGGAACGTGAGCCACCCGGCGGCGGCGGCGGGGACGGCCGCGAGCGCGAACCTGCCCAGCGCCAGCATCCAGGACCCGACCCGCAGTCCGCCCAGGCGCCGCTGCAGCAGCCAGGTCGCCAGGATGACCTGCACGATGCTCGCGAAGGACTGGCCCAGGGCGATGCCGGCGGCGATGAACTCGACCGGCAGGGTCGAGGCGACCAGGGCCGTGACCACCACCAGCGCGCACTGCAGGAGCGTGAAGAAGAACGGGGTCCGGGTGTCGTTGTAGGCGTAGAAGGTCCGCTGTATGACGAACAGCACGGCCAGCGGGATCAGGCTGACCAGGAAGCACAGCAGCACCCCAGCCGCCGCGGCGGCTTCGTCGCGACTGTCGGTGAAGATGCGCGATGCCGGCACGGCCGCGGCCGCCAGCGCGGCCGTGGCGATCACGATGAACACCCCGAGGGTGCGGATGCTGCGGCCCACGTCGCCGCGGACGTCATCGTCGCGACCCGCGGCGGCGTGCTCGCTGAGCTGGGTGAAGTACGGGGTCCCGATCGAGAGCACGATGATCGAGTAGGGGAGCATGAACAGCAGCCACGCGTTCTGGGAGACCAGCACACCCGGGTAGTCCTGCGCGGCCTCCGACAGCACCCGGGACTGCACCAGGCCGGCCAGCTGGCCGGCGACGACCATCAGGAAGGTCCAGCCGGCGAGCCTGCCCAGCTGGTTCAGGCCGACGCCCCGCCAGCGGAAGTCGGGACGCACGTGCAGACCGGTGCGGCGCCAGAACATGAGCAGGATGACGGCCTGCACCACGATGGCGAGCGTCGCGGTGCCGGCCAGCAGGGCGATCATCGCAGGGGTCCATACCGCCACGGCGACATCGGAGCCGAACAGCAGGATGAACAGCAGGAACCCGGCGATCGAGACGATGTTGTTGACGATCGGCGCCCAGGTGAACGGACCGTAGACGCGGCGCGCGTTCAGGGCCTCGCCGACGAGCGCGTAGAGACCGTAGAACAGGATCTGCGGCAGGCACCAGTAGGCGAACGCGGTGGCCAGCGCCTGCTGGGCGGGCGGGAACCCGGGCGCATACAGCTGGACGAGCCAGGGCGCGCAGAGCGTGGCCAGCGCCGTGACCACCAGCAGCACCACCGTGCCCAGCGTGAACAGCTTGGAGACGAAGGCACGTCCGCCGTCCTCGTGGCTTGCGGCCTTGACGATCTGCGGCACGATCACGGCGGTGAGCAACCCGGTCGAGATGACCGCGTAGATGTTGTTCGGCAACTGGTTCGCGATCGCGAAGGCGTTTCCGGCGCCGGTGGTGGCACCGACCGCGGAGACGAGCACGACCGCCCGCAGGAACCCGGTCAGCCGGGACACGATGGTGCCGGCTCCGATGAGCAGGCTGGCCCGGCCGATGCCGCTCATGAGGTCTCCTCGTGCGCCTGCGCACGTCGCGTGCGACGCGAACGCAGCCGCAGCACGGTGCGCACGATGCCGAGCAGGATGAACCCGCCGACGAGCACCGACAGGATGACGATGCCCACGCCCTCCCAGTCGGCTCGGACGTTCACGTCCACCGCCTGTGGAGCGCCGATGGGCTCCAGGGTGCGGCTGCGCAGCTGCAGTTGGACCGTGACGTCGCCGTTGCCGACGCGAGCCTGTACGGGCACCTGCACGCGCGTGTTGCTCTGCGCTCCCGCCGTCGCCTCTGTGGCCGTGGCGACTTCGAGGCGAAGATCATCCGGGGTCGCGTAGAGCACCACCTCGACCGGGTACGGCAGGTCGTTGCGGACCCAGATCGGGATCGGCGCCCCCGCACTGAAGAGGTTGATCGGACTCGGCGGGAGGATGCCGACGCTGTCCAGGGTGGTCGCCGTCGCCGTGTACTGCGCCGCGACGGCCTCCTGCCACAGCGCGGTCTCGGGCAGCCACGCCAGGCCGAGAAGCTGCAGGATCTCGGCCCGCTCGGGTCCGGTGATCTGCGTCGGGTCCTCGAGGATCGTGGCGAAGCGGTTCAGCTGACTCTCGCCGGAGATCAGCGCGGATGCCGCGTCCACCCGCGCCTGATCAGCGGCCGCGGCCGCGACCTCCACCGCCGCGGGGAGTCTCGTGGCGACGCCGCCGAGAGTCATCGGGGTCACCCCGGGAGCCTGGGTGGCGGAGGTGATCGCGGTGCGCAGGCCGACGCGGGAGCGATCGAGGTCGCGGTCCACGGTCACGACGATCGGCTGCCCGTCAGCCTCCGCGGTCGCGAAGGAGAGGAACGCCGTCGCCGCGGTCAGCGGCGCGCCCCGCAGCGCGGTCTCTTCCAGCACGGACGCGTCGTGCAGTGCCCGGGACACATCGGCGTCGTAGACGAGCAGGTCGGCGTCGCCGGCGATGGCGCGACCCGGCACCGTCGCTCCCGTCGCGCCGGCCTGGGTGGAGGTGGAGGGCACCAGTGTGAGGGCGTCCCGGTCATCGACCACGAGCGACCCCAGAGTCGCCACGACCTCAGGCGTCGCGGTGCCGGTGGCCGGCCAGTAGACCCCGGGTCGTGCCCCGCCGATGCCCAGCAGCTCCGCGGTGTCCGGGTAGGCCGGCGCATCCGGATCGCCGGTCGGTGTCGGTGTCGGCGTCGGGGTCGGGGTCGGGGTGGGCGTTGCGTTGGCGACCGGGACGAAGTTCGCGGGGTCGATGTAGGCCTGCAGCGAGGCGGGTTGCAGCGGTCGCGCGAGACCGGTCTGCAGCTGGGCGGCGACGTCGGCGTCGCCGAACTGCAGTGCGAAGCGGGAGTTCGGCAGCGTTTCGAGCCGAGCCAGCCATGCGAGCGCGCTGGTCGGCGCGGCAGCGCCGAGGACGCGGATGGCGGCGGGAATCGCCGGGTCGACGGCGAGGATGGCGGTGGTGCCGTCGACGGCGTCCAGCTGACTGGTCAGCGAACCGGCGGCGGAGGTCAGCGCGGTCAGATCCTCCGCGGTCAGGATGCCTTCGGCGCTGGCGCCGGCTGTGATGGGCACGACGATGCCCAGGCCGACGGCTGCCGGGTTCTCCGCCGGTACGATCATGGCGCTCGTGGATTGCACGCGACCGGTGGGCGTCTCGTACGTCGCAGACAGCGGGTATACCCCCGGCGCGCGGGCGGTGAGCACCGGATCGCCCGGCGCGATGAGGATGCCGTTGATCAGCTCTGCACCCGGGAGCACGGCCTCCAGCGTCGTCGCGCCCACGGGGATCAGTTCCACGTCGGTGGTGCGGGCGTTCAGCCAGGTGCTCAGCGCCGCCCGATCCGGCAACGGCGTGGAGCCCAGCGACAGCGTGACGGCGGCCGCTTCGGTGGCGGCATCCGTCCCGTTCTGCACCGTGACCGACACCGCGAGTCCCTCGCCCGGCCGCACGATGCCGTTGGCGACGGGCGAGAGTGTGAACTCGACCACCCCGGTGGGCGGCTGGGGGGTCGGTGAGGGCGACGGCGAGGTCGATACCGGGCTCGGCGGGGCGGCGACCGCCGCCGCGGTGCCCAGCGGCAGACCGATCGCGGACAGCGCGGCGATGGCGATGGCGGCGCGGAGGCGTGCGCGGAACCCGCGTCGCAAGACGCTGAGTCCCGAGGGCGGGGAGGTGACGGTCATGTGGGATTTGTCTCCTGTGCGATTCATGACCGCACGATCAGGTGCGATTCTACGGTCCGAGCCGCCGAGGGCCCGGTACCGCGCCCGCGCGGCCGGGCGCCGGGGGCCGGCGGGTCCGCCGGCACGGGGTTGAATGGACCGGTGCTTGCCGAACCCGATCCGCTGTTGTGCCGCGCCCTGGCGTCCGATCTGAATGATGCCGGATTCACCTCCGACGCCCTGCGCGCGGCCTGGGGTGCGGTGGCGGACACCGCGATCGCCCGCGGCCTGCGCGGTCCGGCCGATCGGCAGCTCGGGGCGCGCGCCGATCCTCTCGCCGTCCTGGGCCGACTGCTCGTGCTCGGGATGCCGCAGCCGGCCGCGTCCGTGCGCCTGGCGCTGCCGCGCACCGGGCCGGACGGGCTGGCCCGGCTCGGACTGGTCCGGCGGGAGGGCGACGTGGTGCGGCCGCGCGCGATCATCCGACCGCAGGCCTACGCCGACGATCGCGGATCGGGGCAATGGTGGATCGCCAGCGACTTGGACGAGGCCGCGCTCGGCGGCCCGCTGCCGGAGGATCACGTGCTCGGCGTCGGCGGGGCATCCCTCTCCCTGGCCGGCCTTCAGCTGCCCACCCCGGTCGCCCGCGGCCTGGACGTCGGCACCGGATGCGGCATCCAGGCGCTGCGCGCCCGTCGCGACGTGGCCGAGGTCGTCGCGACCGACGTGTCCGAGGCCGCCCTGCGGTTCACCCGCCTGAACGCGCTGCTCAACGACGTCTCCGGCATCCGGACGCGCAGCGGTTCCCTCTTCGAACCGGTTGCGGGGGAACGCTTCGACCGGATCGTGTCGAATCCGCCGTTCGTGATCACCCCCCGTGTCGCCGGCGTTCCGGCGTACGAGTACCGCGACGGCGGAATGCAGGGCGATGACCTGGTGGCCGCAGTCGTCGGCGGCGTGGGCGCGCACCTGGAGCCGGGCGGTGTCGCTCAGCTGCTGGGCAATTGGGAGAGCCGGGACGGCGCGACCGGCCTGGATCGCGTCCGAGCCTGGGTGGAGGCTTCCGCTGTGCCGCTGGATGCCTGGATCGTGGAGCGCGAGGCGCTTGACCCGCTCTCGTACGCGGAGCTGTGGATCCGAGACGGAGGCACGGTGCCGGGCACGCCGGCGTTCGCGGCGCTCGTGGACGCCTGGCTGGACGACTTCGCCGCACGCGGGGTGACCGAGGTCGGCTTCGGGTACGTCCTGCTCCGGCGTCCGGTGGCGGGCGATCCGACGCTGGCCCGGTACGAGCGGATCCCGCAGGCGCTCGACCCGCGCACGGCGCTCGGCTCGCACTACGCCGACGCGCTGGCTGCCCATGACCGGCTGGTGCGCCTGGACGACGACGGGCTCGCCGCAGCGGTGCTGGTCGTCGCCTCGGATGTCACCGAAGCGCGCCATCACCTTCCCGGCGTCGAGTCGCCGAGCGTCCTGGAGCTGCGGCAGGGCGCCGGTTTCGCGCGGACCGTGCCGGTGGATCCCGGCCTGGCCGCCCTGGTCGGCGCCTCCGACGGCGACCTGCCCGTAGGCGTGCTGGTGGACGCGATCGCATCCTTGCTCGAGGTGGACGCGGACGAGCTGCGCAGCGAGCTGCTCCCCGCGGTGCGCGAGCTGCTGTTCACGGGGTTCCTGCGCTTCGGTGACTAGCGGCGCGCTCGCGCACGTCGAGTAGCGCGAGCGTATCGAGACTCGATCCAGAGCCGGAGGCGCATCAACGCGTGCTGGGGCACGCATTGATCCGCCTCGGCTCTAGGCTCGATACATGCTCAACATGGCCGATGGTGTGGCGCGCCTGGGTGCGCTCGCCGAGTCGCCGGTCGTCGCGGCGCTCGGAGCGGCGTTCGCGGACGCCGGTCATGAGCTTTCCATCGTGGGCGGGCCGGTCCGGGACGCCCTGCTGGGCCGCCGGACGCACGACCTCGACTTCACCACGGATGCGCGCGCCGACGAGATCCTCCGGATCATCAAGCCGATCAGCACCGCGCAGTGGGACGTCGGCCGCGAGTTCGGCACCATCGGTGCACGCGTCCGCGACCCGAGCAGGGGCGTCGTCGAGCAGGTGGAAGTCACCACTTACCGCGCGGACAGCTACGACGGGGTCACCCGCAAGCCCACCGTCGAGTTCGGCGACACGCTGGAGGGCGACCTCGCCCGCCGCGACTTCACCGTCAACGCGATGGCATTGCGCATCCCCGGGCGCACGCTCGTCGACCCGACCGGCGGTGTCGAGGATCTCCTGGCCCGCCGCCTGCGCACGCCCGCCGACCCGCAGGTCAGCTTCGGGGACGATCCGCTGCGCATGCTCCGCGCCGCGCGCTTCTCCGCGCAACTCGGATTCGACGTGGACCCGGCCACGGTCGAGGCGATGGCGCAGCTGCGCGAGACGCTGTCCATCGTCAGCCCGGAGCGCATCCAAGGCGAGTTGGTGCGGCTGCTGCAGACCGACGACCCGGTGCGCGGAATCCGCCTGCTGGTCGAGACCGGGCTGATGGACCAGTTCCTGCCCGAGGTGCCCGCGCTTCGCCTGGAGATCGACGAGCACCACCACCACAAGGACGTCTACGAGCACTCGCTGACGGTGCTGCGCCAGACGATCGACCTCGAGCGGGCGCGCACTCCGGATGCCGATCCCGATGTGCTGCTGCGGCTGGCGGCGCTGCTGCACGACATCGGCAAACCCGCGACCCGGCGCCTCGAGGCCGGGGGTGGCGTGACCTTCCACCACCACGATCTGAAGGGCGCGCGCCTGGCCCGCAAGCGCTTGCAGGCGCTGCGGTTCGACTCCGACACGATCGGCTCGGTCACCCAGCTGATCGAGCAGCACCTGCGCTTCTTCGGATACGCCGAAGGCGCCTGGACCGACTCCGCGGTGCGGCGGTACGTCCGCGATGCCGGGCCGGAACTCGAACGGCTGCACATCCTGACTCGCGCCGACGTGACCACGCGCAACAAGCGCAAGGCCGGGCGGCTGGCAGGAGCCTACGACGACATCGAGCGGCGCATCTCCGAGCTCGCCGAGCAGGAAGAGCTCAACGCGATGCGCCCGGCGCTGGACGGCAATCGCATCCAGGAGGTGCTCGGGATCCGTCCCGGACCCCAGGTGGGCATGGCGTACCGGTACCTGCTGGATCTACGGCTGGACGAAGGCGTCCTGGACGAGGGCGCAGCCGAACAGCGCTTGCGCGCGTGGTGGGCCGAGCAGGACTGATCGGTTCGCGAACGTCCCGTCGGGTCGGCGCGGTCCGCCGCCGGCGGCACACCCGCACGGTGTGGGAAACGGCGCGATTGGCGAAGCGGCCATCCTCCGGCCAGGATGGCCGAGTGAGCGCCGAGACCAGTCATGCCCCGCGTCAGCCGTTGACGGCCGAGCGGCTGAAGAGCTTCACCGACGCGGTCGTGGCGATCGCGATGACCCTGCTGATCCTCCCGCTGATGGAGAGCATCGGCGACGCGTCCGACGACGGCATGTCGGCCGGCACCTGGTTGGTCGGCGAATGGCCGCAGCTGTTCAGTTTCGTGCTCAGCTTCGTGCTGACCGCGATCTTCTGGATCATCCATCACCGCCTGTTCGACCGGGTTCAGCACGTCACGGTCCCGCTGCTGTGGCTGTCGCTGGCGTGGATGCTCACGATCGTCTGGCTGCCGGTGGCGACGGCGGTCGTCGGCCAGTTGGGGATCGACCCGGTTCAGAAGGTGCTGTACATCGGCACGCTGCTGGCGACGAGCCTCGTCCTGCTCGCCACGCGGATCTACATCCGTCGTCGGCCGGAACTGCACGCCATCGCGGAGGACCACCAGCGCGCCGGCATGATCGGGGCCGTGACGATGTCGACGCTGTTCGCCGCGGCGCTCGTGCTGGCGGTCACCGTTCCGGCGATCGGCTACTGGTCGCTGTTCCTGGTGCTGCTGACCAGCCCGGTCAGCGCATGGCTGGCGGGCACGCGCCGCTGAGCGGCTGCGATCGTGGTCTCACACCTCAGCGGAAGAACAAGAGTCTCAGCACTCCGGACTGGCTGAGCAACCAGAACAGCACCACACCGCCGACAGCGACGATCGAGACCCAGGAGACGCCGCGGGTCAGCCGTCGGCCGGGGGCGGCGACGCCCGGCGGCGGACGCAGCAGCCCGCCAGGCGGGGCGAACGGCAGCGCGCCAGGACCGGCGGATGCCGCGGTCGGACTCGACGATTCGGCGAAGCCACCGTCCGCGAGCGGGAACGCGCCCGGCGCCGAGCCCGCGGCATCCGCTCGCAGCCTTTCGTCGCGCCATCGCGCCCACTGCGCGAATTTGTCCAGCAGCGCCCCGACCACCGAGAACAGCCATGCCCATGTGGCCGGGTCCAGACCGGAGAACTCGCGCTTGCCGTACAGGAACAGCCAGTCATCGACGATCTCGACGTCCAGCGCGGCGGCGTTGTCGATGAACCGCGCCATGATGTCGGGCGTGAACAGGTACAGCGCGTCGCGTTCGTACCCCTCGGGGCAGTACAGCGAGAAGTGCCGGTCGAAGTCGCCTTCCAGGCTCAGCCGCTGGTCCTTGTCGAAGGTCGCCGGCAGGTTGGAGCCGAACAGCCCGTTGTTGCTCGTGGCATCCAGCACGATGTGCGGCAGGGGCACGTCGAGCTTGATCGCGACGTATCCCCATCGGTGGGTGGTGCGGTTCTTGCCCGACCCGGTCGTGTACTGGTAGTTCGCGAACTCGACGAACCGCGGCCTCTCGCCGCGCACCAGGTCGCTGGCCGATCGTGCTCTGCCGACCCCGAAGATCATGCCCGGCAGGGCGGGTGCGGCCAGCGTCGGCAGGTAGCTCATCCCGTTCGCGGTCGCGAAGCGGTCCAGGCGGTACCGGCGCTCCTTCCGTCGCCGACCACCGCGCACGAGCAGGACGATCACGACCGCCGCCGCGGCCAGCACGAGGATGGTCGGCAGCACGCCGACGAAAGCCGAGATCAGGAACGGGGCCTCGCTGCCGGTGGATCCGAGCGAGCCGACGATGGTTCCGATCACCGTCAGGAAGACGCTGCCGAAGATCAAGACGAAGGCGCCGCCGATCACGACCGGGATGAGCGCCCCGGAACCGCTCCCGCTGCCGCTGTGCGCCAGCCGCTGCGCGTGTTCGCGCACGGCGTTTCCGTCGACCGGCTCCACCAGGGGGCCTGGGTCGAAGGACAGCGATGCCCGCGGTGTGCTCATCGGTTCGATCCGGCGCAGGGCGTCGTGTCCATGGCGTTCACGCTACCGGGCGCGCTGCTGCCAGCCAGCCGAGGCGGCGCGACCACGGCGTCCGCGCGCATCGCCGCGGGTCCGGATTCAGGATCGGTCCGTCGATCCGCTACACTGTGAAGGTTGTCCGGCGGCGCCCCAGTGCGCGGAAGCCCGTGACACGTGCACACACCCTCCTGCTGTCGGGAAATGCCCGGCAGCCGTTCTAGTCCGAAGGAGGTGGGTCAGTGACGCACCAGTACGAACTCATGGTCATCTTCCAGCCCGAGATCGACGAGCGCATGGTCGCTCCGAGTCTCGACAAGTTCCTGAAGGTCATCACCGCAGACGGTGGCTCGATCGACAACGTCGACATTTGGGGTCGCCGTCGTCTCGCGTATGAGATCCAGAAGAAGACCGAAGGCGTCTACGCCGTCGTCAGCTTCACCGCGACGAGCGCAGCCACGCAGGAACTCGACCGTCAGCTGGGCCTGAGTGAGCAGATCATGCGCACCAAGGTCCTCCGCGCCGAGGAAGCGATCGCGATGATCGCCTCCGAGAAGCAGCGCGCCGACGAGAAGGCGGCCCGCAAGGCGGCGCGCCCGGCGAAGCCCGTCAAGCAGGACGCGTAGCGACGATGGCCGGCGAGACGATCATCACCGTCGTGGGAAACCTCACGGCCGATCCCGAGCTGCGCTACACGCAGGGCGGACTCCCCGTCGCGAACTTCACGATCGCGTCGACGCCGCGCAACTTCGACCGTCAGGCGAACGAGTGGAAGGACGGCGAAGCGCTGTTCCTCCGCGCGTCGGTCTGGCGCGAGTTCGCCGAGCACGTCGCAGGATCGCTCACGAAGGGTTCCCGTGTCATCGCGACCGGCCGCCTGAAGCAGCGTTCCTACGAGACGAAGGAAGGC
This sequence comes from Microbacterium sp. zg-B185, assembly GCF_030246885.1. NCBI lineage: Bacteria > Bacillati > Actinomycetota > Actinomycetes > Micrococcales > Microbacteriaceae > Microbacterium > Microbacterium sp. zg-B185. Next base: position 3,548,631 of record NZ_CP126739.1, on the reverse strand, counting down.
GAGAAGCGCACTTCCATCGAGCTCGAGGTCGACGAGATCGGTCCTTCGCTGCGTTATGCGACCGCGCAGGTCACGCGCGCAGCCTCCACGGGCGGCGGACAGCAGTCCCGCGGCCAGGTCTCCAACGAGCCGTGGTCGACCCCTGGCACCCCGGCCGCTCCGGCCGCCGGTGCCGCAGCGGGCGGCGGCGACTCGTGGGCCGCTCCTGGCGCCTACGGCGACGACACCCCGTTTTGAGTCGAGGCGGATCAACGCCGCGAAGCGGCGTTGATGTGACTGCGACTCAAGGTCCAGTAGCCCGCGAAGCGGGCGTATCGAGACCTTCATTTCCCGGAAGCTTCTGACGAGGCATCCGAATCTCTGTCAAGTAAGGAAACAACATGGCTGGAAAGTCAAGCGGCGACCGCCGCAAGCCGCGGAAGGGCGCGAAGAACGCAGCCCCGGCGAAGCCGACCCGCGTTGGCCTCATCGACTACAAGGATGTCGCCACTCTTCGCAAGTTCATCTCGGAGCGTGGAAAAATCCGCGCCCGTCGCATCACCGGTGTCTCGGTGCAGGAGCAGCGTCTGATCGCCCGTGCGATCAAGAACGCGCGCGAAATGGCGCTCCTGCCTTACGCCGGCGCCGGCAGGTAGGGGAACCCGGATATGTCGAAGCTGATTCTCACGAACGAGGTCACCGGGCTCGGTAGCGCCGGCGACGTCGTCGAGGTCAAGAACGGGTACGCCCGCAACTACCTCATCCCCCAGGGCTTTGCCGTGGCCTGGACCCGCGGTGGCGAGAAGCAGGTCGCGTCCATTCGGGCCGGCCGCGAATCCCGCGCGATCCACGACCACGAAGAGGCCGTGGCCCTCAAGGACGCCCTCGAGTCCACCAAGGTCAAGCTGGCCGTGAAGGCCGGTGCCGAAGGACGTCTGTTCGGCTCGGTCAAGACCGGCGATGTCGCGGATGCCGTCAAGGCCTCGGGCCTGGGCGATCTGGACAAGCGCAAGATCCAGATCACCTCTCCGATCAAGTCGGTGGGCGAGCACGAGGCGACGATCCGCCTGCGTGATGACCTCACCGCCGTGATCACCCTCCTGGTGGTCGCCGCCAAGTAGTCACATCGGCGGTCGAGCCGGCCTCAGGGCCGACCCGCAATCCGAAGACGGCGGATGCCGCAGACTCCCTCTCGCGAGGGCTCGGTCTGCGGCATCCGCCTTTTTCGCGACCGCACGCACGCGCGGGAACCGCGGGACGAGGCTTGCTGCCCCGATGGCTCTGGCGCGGCCCAGGCCCCGCCCGACTGCGTCTCGGGCGGTGCGGTAACCCGGGGAGACAGTCCGGTTCGTGCATACGGCGTCGGAATTGTGCACAGGTCACCCATGCACATCTCAACCTTCAACTCGTACTTCAGGCACATCTGTTTCCACAGCAGTGTTCGGAGAAAAGCCCTGGCCAGCGGTGTAAAAGATTCTCGGAATCGGCTGAACGAGAAAGTTCTCCACAGGCGTTGTACACAGGCTGGGCGGCGTTTCGCGCAACCTCTCCACAGACTTATCCACAGGGCTTGTTGCATGCGGTCGGACCCCTGCCTAGCGTGGGGTGCGCCCAGGGGGATGACGAACCGCCGTCGGTGCAGACGGCTGTCAGGGGTTCGTGATCTGCTGAACCGATGCGGGATGCCGGTGGCATCCCATATCGTCCCGCTGACGTGCGTCGTGCCCGGCGCGGTTCGAGTCGGGTCCCGCATGGCCAGAAACGTGGAGGACAGTGCATATGTCGATTGCCGACATCTCGGAGGAACGCCTCGGTGGCCGCCGGGAGCACGAGCGCACCCCCCCGCACGACCTGCTCGCCGAACAGAGCGCCCTGGGCGGCATGCTGCTGTCCAAGGATGCCGTGGCCGACGTCATCGAGAGCCTGCGCGGTGTCGACTTCTACGTTCCCAAGCATGAGCTGATCTTCGAGGCGATCCTCACCCTCTACTCGCACGGCGAGCCCACCGACGTCGTCGCGGTCACCGACGAGCTGATCAAGACCGGCGAACTGCAGCGCGCCGGCGGTGCGGACTACCTGCACACCCTGACCTCGATCGTGCCGACCGCGGCCAACGCGGGCTACTACGCCTCGATCGTCGCGGAGCGCGCGCTGCTGCGCCGCCTCGTGGACGCCGGCACGCGCATCGTGCAGATGGGCTACTCCGGTCAGGGCGAAGCACTGGACCTGGTCAACAACGCGCAGGCCGAGATCTACGGCGTGACCGGGGCCGACACCGCCGAGGACTATGTGCCGCTCGAGGTCGCCGTCAGCGCGGCCGTCGATGAGATCGAGGCCGCGCGCGGCCGCGACGGTCAGATGACCGGCATCCCGACCGGCTTCTCCGGTCTGGACCAGCTCACCAACGGCCTGCACGCCGGCCAGATGATCATCATCGCCGCTCGTCCGGCGATGGGTAAGTCCACGCTGGCGCTGGACTTCGCCCGCTCCGCGGCGATCAAGCACGGGTTCCCGACGATCGTCTTCTCGCTCGAGATGGGCCGCAGCGAGATCGCGATGCGCCTGATGAGCGCCGAGGGCTCGGTGCCGCTGCAGAGCATGCGCAAGGGCACCCTGGACTCGCGCGACTGGACCACGATCGCCTCCACGCGCGGCCGCATCAACGACGCCCCGCTCTACATCGACGACAGCCCGAACATGACGCTGGTCGAGATCCGCGCGAAGTGCCGTCGACTCAAGCAGCGCCACGGCCTGAAGATGGTGATCATCGACTACCTGCAGCTGATGACCAGCGGCAAGCGGGTCGAGTCGCGTCAGCAGGAGGTCAGCGAGTTCTCGCGTGCGCTCAAGCTGCTCGCCAAGGAGCTGCAGGTTCCGGTGATCGCGCTCTCGCAGCTGAACCGTGGTCCCGAGCAGCGCGCCGACAAGAAGCCGGCCCTGTCGGACCTGCGTGAATCCGGCTCGATCGAGCAGGATGCCGACATGGTGGTGCTGCTGCACCGCGAGTCCGCTTACGAGAAGGACAGCCCGCGCGCCGGCGAGGCCGACCTGATCGTCGCCAAGCACCGTAACGGCCCGACCGACACCATCACCGTGGCCTTCCAGGGTCACTTCTCCCGCTTCACCGACATGGCCGTGGGGCTGTAGCGGCGACTGGTGGCGGCTCCGCTCGAGTCGTCGTGTCCGTAGCTGAACGTCTCGGTCGCCGATCGGCTCTGCCACACCACTGGAGAGGGACACCTGCCGGGTCGCAGACTGTGGGGATGCCGACCTACCTCGCGTTCCTTCGTGCCATCAACCTCGGCGCCACGCGCCAGTTCCCCAAGGACCGCATCCGCCGGGCCGTGGAGTCGATCGGATTCGATGACGTCGAAACCCACATCAACACCGGCAATGTCCGCTTCTCGTCACGGATGAGGTCGATTCCGCGGATCGAGACCGCGTTGGAAGCGGCGTTCCGCCGAGACCGGGGCTTCGAGGTGCCGACGATCGTCTTCGGCCTCGACGAGTTCCGCGCTGTCGCCGCGGATGCCCACAGCCTCCCCGTCGACCACGCCGGCGCCACCCGACACTACGTCGAGCTGCTGCGAACCGCACTGACGCCGGCGGTGGCCGCGCAGCTGGAGGCCGCGACGACACAGGACGTGCACGTCGTGGTGCGCGGGCGGGCGGTGCACACCTTCTTGTCCGCCACGGCGCCGCTGGGTGGAGCGGCCACCACGAAATTCGCCAAGCAGCTCGGGGTGTCCACGAACCGCAACGCGACCGTGATCCGCGCCATCGCGCAGCGGTGGTGCTGAGTGGGCGGAGGCTGGGCAGAACGGCACCGGGATGCTGGTCGCCCGGTGGATCGGGCCGCGGATGGGGCCCACACCCCCAGCGGGTGCACATCCGCGCACGAACCGGCGGCGGCAAGATGCGACGCACGCGCTCGAGGAGCCGGCGCACCCGTTGACTAACCATCAGGAGATTTGATAATTGGTCCTAGTGCTGCCCATGCGGCGCCATCTGTCGATGATGACAATGGAAGGACCCACCGCCATGTCTCCACGCGTTCGCGCTCGTTCGCTGGCGGTCGCCGCAGCCGCAGGCGCCGCCCTCTCGGTCGCCCTCGTGGCTCCGCCGGCGATGGCCGATGCCAGCGCCGACTACGCCGGCTCGCTATCCAACGGCACGACGTGGCTCGCGTCGGTGCCGTCGGACTGGAACGGCACCGTGCTGCTGTACAGCCACGGCTACCATCCGTCGTTCGTGCCCGGGAACCCGGCGTCGGTTGCTCCGGACGACGCCACGAAGGCGCTGCTGCTCGAACGTGGCTACGCCCTCGTAGGCTCGTCGTACGCCGCCAGCGGCTGGGCCGTTCCGACGGCCGTCGACGACCAGCTGCAGTCGCTCGACGCGATGCTCGATCAGACCGGGCTCGAGCCGGACCACATCATGGCCTACGGCACGTCGATGGGTGGTCTGGTCACCGGGCGCATCGCCGAGTCGGCGGGTGATGTCATCGACGGCGCCATGCCCACGTGCGGGCTGATGGAGGGTGCGGTCGACCTGAACAACTATCAGCTCGATGGATCCCACGCGATCGAGCAGCTCCTGGCCGGCCAGGAGCTGAAGATCGAGGGCTACGCCTCGCTGGACGAGGCGTTCGCGACGTCGGCTGCGCTGAGCGCAGCCGTGCAGGAAGGTCAGAAGAGGCCCGAAGGCCGCGCGCGCGTGGCGCTCGCCGCGGCGCTGTTCCACCTCTCCGACGGCGTTCCGGCTGCGGAGGCGACGAAAGACACCGCGGTGCAGCAGGAGTCGCTGTACACGCAGCTGCTCGGCACGATCGGCTTCGTCACGCCCGGTCGTTTCGACATCGAATCGACCGCCGGAGGCAACGCGACGTGGAACGTCGGGGTGGACTACGGCAAGCTGTTCGCGCAGTCAGAGGATCGCGCTCTGGTCGCCAAGCTGTACCGCGAGGCCGGGCTCGACCTCAAGGCTGATCTTGAGACGCTGACGCAGACCGCCGACATCGCGGCCGACCCGGGATCCGTCGAGACCCTCCGCGCGTCATCCACTCTCACCGGCGACCTGCAGATGCCCGTGGTCAGCATGCACACCCTCGACGATGTGCTGGCCCCGGTGCAGGTCGAGCAGGAGTATGCCGAGGACGTCCGCGGTGCGCACGACGCCAACCTGCTGCGCCAGTTCTTCGTCGATCACGTCGGACACTGCAACTTCACCCCGGCCGAGATCGCCGCAGGCATCGAGGTGCTCCAGCAGCGCGTGGAATCCGGGCACTGGTCGGGCAACTCGGCGACGGTGATGAACCGGCTCGCCGCGTCGCTCGACGACAGCGGCTCGGCATTCGTCGCGACCCAGCCCGGCGAGTTCCTGGGCGACCGCGAGGGGAGCCGCTGACGGCAGTCGATTCACCGAGGGCGGCATCCATTGAGTGCTCGCCCTCACCTTCCGCTGTAGACGGGGAATCTGCTGTCCTCGCCGTAGTCGCGGGCTTTCAGATTCCTCAACACGTCCATGTCCTCGTCCGAGATGGCGAAGTCGACCTCGGCGTTGGCACGCATGTGTTCCGGATTGGCGGTCTTCGGCAGCGATACGGTGTTCAGCTGCAGCGTGTAGCGGATGCACAGCTGCGGCACTGTGACGCCGTAGGTCTCGGCCATCCCGGCCACGAAATCGTTCTTGAGCATCTGCCCGTGCGCGATCGGCGAGTATGCCTGCACGAGGATGCTGCGGTCCGTGCAGAACGCGAGCAGATCGATGGGCGTGTTGCCGACGTGCACGAGGAGTTGGTTGACATGGGGTCGGATGGTGCCCCGGTCGATGATGTTCTCGAGGTCTGCTTCGAGGAAGTTCGAGACGCCGATGGCGCGGAGCCTCCCGTCGGTGTGCGCGTTCTCCAGAGCACGCCATGCCGCGAGATTCCCGTCGGCGTAGTCACCGCCGCGGAAGTCCGCCCACGGCTGCGGACTGTGGATCAGCATCAGATCGACGTACTCGAGTCCGAGACGCCCCAGCGAGGTGTCGATCGAGGCGAGCGCGGCGTCATAGTCCTTGAGCTCGGCCGCGACCTTCGTGGATACGAAGAGTTCCGAACGGGGAATGCCGGAGGTGCGGATGCCGTCGCCGACGCCCCGTTCATTGCCGTACGCCTGCGCGGTGTCGATGTTCCGGTAGCCGATCTCCACGGCATCCCGCACCGCCTGCCCGGCCCTGTCGTCGTCGATGAACCAGGTGCCCAGGCCCAGCTTCGGGATCTGGACCCCGTTTGACAGGGCGTATGTCTCGTTCAGGATGCTCATGCGTCGCTCCGCTTCTGCGTGATGGGGGGAGGACTTCGCGCCCCCCCACCTCGTCGAACACGCCGTCCACTCAACGCCGCCGTGGGGCGGCGCGCGAGGCCCTTGCGCGTCGAGTGAAAACAGGCATCCCCATGGGGTCCGCGAAATTGTGTTCCGTGAAGTCGCACCTTTAACGTGGGGAAGGTCGGCTCTCCCGGCACCGACCGGGAGGACATGACCGTGATCACGACGAGGAAGCGGCGGGCCGCGGCACTGCTCGGGATGCTGGCGATGGCGCTCGTGGGATGCAGCGCGCCAGGCGTCGGCCCGGCAGAGAGTGATGGCCCCACCGGTGATGACGTGGTGCCCGCGCTCGCATCCTTCGACCATGGTGTCGCGGCGCTCCCGAGCGCCGATGAGCTGCCTGCCGGTTTCGTGATGGAACGCCGCTGTCCCGGCGGGGAGTATTGCGGCCCGATATCCGACCACGACGAGGTCATGCTGCTCGCCTCGATGCCGGTCCCGCCCGAGGTGGTCGAGCCGGAAGGCTGGGGCGGAACCTACTTCACCTTCCGCGTCGCCGTGTACTCGGACGCCGAGGCGGCGCAGGAGGCGCTTGCGGGCGAGCGAGACCGGGCCGCCGAGAGGACTGGAGACTTCGACATCGCTCCCGGGACGCTCGAGGACGGCTTCACCGCCGGCGAGACAGGAACGGGCGAGTCCGGCGACATCGAGATCGCAGGCTGGGAGGGCGTGCAGGGTCTGTGGACGTCGGTGCTCACCGCGCCGGACGGCGACCCGAGCGCCGAGCGCCACTCGGCGCTCATCGCGATCGTCCACGACGCTGCGCTCATCGCCTGCAGCGCGCAGCGTTACGCCATCGACGCCGGGGCCGTCGCGGAAGCCGACTGCGCGGAGGCCGTCGCCGACTACCTCGAGCGCCTTGCCGCGATCGATCCCGCCGACGCACCCCGAGTCACCACCGTGAGTCGACTCGCCGCGGCCCTGCCGGCCGAGGGCGACCTTCCGGCGGGACACGAGGTGTCGGTTCGGTGCCCCGGAGACCCCGAGTGCGAGGATGAGCGCCAGGATCAGGACGCCTCGCTGAGCGTCGACCTCGCCCTGCCCGCGGGCGTCACCCCACAGGGTGACGGCCCCGATCGTTTCAGGGTCCAGGGCGGCGAGTGGAGCGAGAACTTCTGGCTGCGGGCGTACATCCAGTCCGACGAAGCGGCGGCGCAGGCAGCGGTCGCCGAGCGCACGGGTGCAGCCGATGCGCTGGTCGGGGAGCTTGACACCCCCGCGACGAAGACCGATTACGGCTACGACTACGGTGTGAAGGGCCGCGGCGAGATCATCGACATCGCGGGTGAGGGCTGGACGGGTCGGCTCACGCTGTTCGAGGCCCGATTCGTCCATCTCGACGGTCGCATCGGCGACCCGCGGTTCGATATCCGGGGGGCGGTCTCGGGCGGGGATGTGCTGCTGGTCATCGAGAGCTCGTTCACCGTCGAGGGGCGTGACCAAGCGGACGCCGTCGGCACCGTCGAGGCGCAGATCGCCGGATTCTTCGACCGGCTCGCCGCCGCCCCGTAGCGGCAGAGGGGCTCGTTGCACGTCCTCGCCGGGCGGCGAGCCGCTCCGAGGGTGCGTCACCCCCAGCGGGTCCACATCCGCGCACGAACTAGACTGGAGTGTCCGTCCTGTGAACGCAGGAACCGCTCCGCGCCAGGAATGCCCGTGACCACAACCTCCGCCGCCCGCACCTTCGATGCGCGGCACGTGCAGATCGCGAGAGCTGCCAGCGCGGCCATCGCCGCTCTGATGGTGACCTTCTCGCCGGATCATTCCGCGGCGGTCGGCCTGTCCATCTTCAGCGGCTTCGTGCTGGTGAACGCGCTGATCCTGCTGGTCTCGGCCTGGCTGGTCTATCCCGCGGGTCGGCGCTGGCCGGCGGTGCTTCTCGGGGTGCTCTCGGTGCTGACCGGAATGGCCGGCGGAGTCGTCCCGCTGCGCTCGGTGGCGACCTTCTTCGTGCTCGTGATCGTCTGGGCGCTGTCCACCGGTCTGGTCGAGACGATCGCCGGCGCGCGTGGTGTTCGCCATGCTCGTCGCCAGCAGTCGGGCGACGCAGACCGGACCGAGTCGCGCGATGCGCTGGTGATCGGCATCCTGACCCTCGTGCTGGGCCTGGCGCTGCTGCTGGTTCCGGCGCAGTACGCGCTGCAGTACCGGGTGGAGGAGGCGGACACGACCTTCACGCTCACCGGCATCATCCTCGCCGTCGGCATCTTCGGCGCCTACGCCGCGATCGTCGCGGTCTACCTCGGGATCGCCGGATTCTCACCGCGGAAACCGCAGCCGATCACCGCCCAGAATCCGGACGCGACCGCGCCCACGGCACTGCGGGTCGCCGATGCCTCGCCCACGACGAACGACGAAAGGGGCGTCTCATGAGCGACGACAAGCCCACCCGCCGAGACCTGATGAAGCCGCTGCAGCTGCTCGGCCTCGCCTTCGGCGCGGCCGTGTTCGCCGGCGTGGTCACCCTCGTCGCCATGGGGTTCTTCCAGCAGCGCAGCCCCGAGCAGGCCCCCGCCGCGCTGCAACTTGCGCTCATCTTCGCCGGCGTCACCTTCATCGTGGTCCTGCTGGTGGTCTCCCTGCTGCTGCTGGCGATCGACCCGGCTCAGGTGCACAAGACGATCGACGGCCCTGTCCTGCTTCCGCGCGACAAGCCGAACGGCTCGGCGGGCGGCACGAACGCGAACGGCACGGATCCGGATGCCGCGGCATCCGGCGGAACGCGCATCTGACGGATCGGGGTCGACTAGATCCGGTCGACCAGCTGCGACGCGAGCCCGACATACGTCGCGGGAGTCAGCGCGAGAAGCCGCTGCTTGGCGGCCGCGCCGATGTCCAGGCCCGCAACGAACTCGGCCAGCTGGGCGCCGCCCACGCGGCGGCCGCGGGTGAGGTCCTTCAGCAGCGCGTAGGGGTCGGTGATCTGGGAGCGTCCGGCGGCGATCTCCGCCCGCACCACCGTCTGGATCGCCTCGGCCAGGACCTCCCAGTTCGCGTCGAGGTCGGCATCCAGCACCGGCTGGGCCAGCGAGATCTCGCCGAGACCGCGCTGCAGGTTGTCCAGCGCGAGCAGCGAGTGCCCGAGCGCGACGCCGATGTTGCGCTGCGTGGTGGAGTCGGTCAGGTCGCGCTGCAGCCGCGATGTCACGAGTGTGGCGGCCAGAGTGGTGAGCAGTCCGCCGGCGATCTCGAGATTCGCCTCGGCGTTCTCGAAGCGGATCGGGTTGATCTTGTGCGGCATCGTCGATGACCCGGTGGCGCCCGCGACCGGGATCTGCGAGAAGTAGCCGAGCGAGATGTACGTCCATACGTCCGTTGCGAGGTTGTGCAGGATGCCGCCGGCATGCCGGACCCGGTCGTAGAGCTCCACCTGCCAGTCGTGCGACTCGATCTGGGTGGTCAGCGGGTTGAAGCCGATTCCCAGACCTTCGATGAAGGCGCGGGTCAGTGCCGGCCAGTCCACGTCGGGATCGGCGGCGAGGTGCGCGGACCAGGTGCCGGTCGCGCCGGAGAACTTGGCCAGATACTCGGATGCCGCCACCTGCGCCGCGACCCGCTCCAGGCGCCAGACGAAGACTGCGATCTCCTTGCCCATCGTGGTGGGCGTGGCGGGCTGACCGTGCGTGCGCGCGAGCATCGCGGCATCCCGATGCTGCTGAGCCAGCATGCGCAGCGCGTCGATCACCGCGCGCAGCTTGGGCAGCCACACCGTCGTGACGGCGCGCTGGACGGTCAGCGCGTAGGAGGCCGAGTTGATGTCCTCGCTCGTGCACGCGAAGTGGGTCAGCTCGGCGATCCCGTCCAGGCCGAGGCTGGCCAGGCGGTCCCGCACCAGGTACTCGACCGCCTTCACGTCGTGCCGGGTCACGGCCTCCTTCTCGGCGAGCCAGTCGATCTCGACCTGGCCGAAGTCGCGGTACAGGGCGCGCAGCTGCTGCTTGTCCGTCTCGGCGAGGGGCGTCGTGCCGAACAGCGACCGGTCGGTGAGGGTGAGCAGCCACTCGACCTCGACCTCGACGCGTGCACGATTCAGCCCGGCCTCGGAGAGGTAGTCGGCGAGGTCGCCGACCGCGGCGAAGTAGCGACCGTCGAGCGGGCTCAGCGGCTGGGGGGGAAGAGAAGACACGGGACTCCCGTCGGGACGCGTTCCGACCGCGGGCGACGGTCAATCGCGGGGCGGAGCACGGAGTGAGGACTGCCGGGCGGTGCACCCGGCGCGCAGTCCGATCATACCGAGGGGCTTCCGGTCGCTTCCCGGATCGGGTGGCCGACGGGTTGTCGGATCCGCCCCGGCGATGACGGCCAGGTGTGCCCGGCGGGCACCTGGCCGGGGGTGTTGCGTGTCGGGGGATTCGCATACCCTGGCGGCAACTTCCGACGACCCCCCGGATCGGAGTGCGCTGTGCGCCGTCCCGCTGTCCTCCCGGCATCCCTCCTCACCGCTGTGCTCATCGCCGGACTGTCGGGGGTGAGCTCCGCCGCAGGCGCCGCCGACGGCGGCCCCGTGATCAACGAGTTCTCGGCCAGCACCGCCGGCACCGACGTCGAGTACGTGGAACTGCTGGTCCCGGCCGACGCCGACTCCTCCGGCACCCGCGTGCTCGAGGTCGAGGGCGACGCCGGCGGCGCGATGCCCGCGCTCGGTGTCGTGGACGAGGTCATCGCCTTCCCGGCACCGGACGCGTCCGGCCGCTCGCTGGCGACCCTCCCGGCCAACGCGCTCGAGAACGGCACCGTCAGCCTGCTGCTGGTCACCGGCACGGTCCCCGCTGCCGGCTCGGACATCGACGCGGACGACGACGGCGTCATCGACGACGGTCTGGGGTTCGCGGTGCTCGACGCGGTCGCGGTCCACGACGGCGGTGCGGGCGACCAGGCCTACGGCGGAGTTGTCCTCGGCGTCTCCTATGACGGTCTGCCGTTCGCCCCCGGCGCCGCCTCCCGCATCCCGGACGGCGCCGACAGCGACGCGGTCGGCGACTGGGTGCGCAACGACTTCGACCTCGCCGGCACCCCCGGCATCCCCGGCACGCTGATCGACGGCGAGGCCGCCAACACCCCCGGCTCGGCCAACTCGCTGACGGCGCCGCCCGTCGGTCCTGCGCCCGGGGAGGCGGGGTGCGATCTCGAGGTCGCGTCGATCGGCTCGGTGCAGGGAACAGGGGCGCTCTCGCCGGCGGCCGGGACCGCAGTGCGCGTCGAGGGCACGGTCGTCGGCGACTTCCAGGAAGCCGGCGGCTTCGGCGGCTACTACGTGCAGGACGCCGGTGACGGTGACCCGGCATCCTCGGACGGCATCTTCGTCTCCGCGCCGACCGGGACGGATGTCGCGGTCGGCGACGTCGTGAACGTGACCGGCGTGGTGCGCGAATCCGGGACGGCCGGCGCTGCTCACCAGATGACCGGCATCGACGCTGCCGACGCCGAGATCTGCGCCGTGGGCGCGGTGCTGCCGGATGCCGTTCCGCTCACGTTGCCGGCCGCGGCCCAGCAGCGCGAAGCGGTGGAGGGCATGTACGTGACGCTCCCGCAGACGCTGACGATCCTCGAGTACTTCGAGTACGGCCGGTTCGGCAGGATCGACGTCGGCCTGGACCGCCAGATGACGCCGACGGCGGTGTACACGCCGGGATCGGCGGAGGCGGCCGCCCTCGCGCAGCAGAACCTCGCCGAGCGCATCACGATCGACGACGGCCGCGCGGTGCAGAACCCCGATCCTGCGATCCACCCCGACGGCGACGTGTTCACGCTGGTCAACACCTTCCGCGGCGGAGACCTCCTCACCGACGCGACCGGTGTCCTGGACTACCGTGACGACACGTGGGCGCTGCAGCCGACCCAAGGGGCCGACCACGCGGCGGCGAACCCACGCACCGCGCCGCCGGAGGTCGGCGGGCGCGTCACCGTGTCCAGCTTCAACGTGCTGAACTACTTCACCACCCTGACCGGGCCGGACGCGCGCGGCGCGAACGACCCGGTCGAGTTCGAGCGGCAGGAGGCCAAGATCGTCGCGGCGCTCGCGCAGATCGACGCGGACGTGTTCGGCTTGATCGAGATCGAGAACAACGGGACCGCACTGGCCACGCTGACCGCGGCGCTGAACGAGTACCTCGGGGCGGACGTCTACGACCTCATCGAGACCGGACCGATCGGCTCGGACGTGATCACCACCGCTCTGATCTACAAGCCGGCCGTGCTCACCCCCGTCGGGGACTTCGCGCTGATGGACGAGAGCAAGGACCCGCGCTGGTTGGACGAATACAACCGGCCGGGGCTGACCCAGACCTTCGCCGACGCGGAGGGCGGCACGATCACGGTCGTGGTGAACCACCTCAAATCCAAGGGGTCCGACTGCAACGCCGTCGGCGACCCAGATACCGGCGACGGCGCCGGAAACTGCAACATCACGCGGACGCAGGCCGCCGCCGCGCTCGGCGACTGGCTGGCCACCGATCCGACCGGACAGGGCGCCGGCCGCGAGCTGATCATCGGAGACCTCAACTCGTACGACAAGGAGGCGCCGATCGCCGCGCTGCTGACGAGCGGGTTCGCCGACCTGCTCGCCCGATACCAGGGCGAGGGCGCGTACTCCTACGTGTTCGACGGCCAGCTCGGCTACCTCGACTACGCGCTCGCCGGACCGGCTCTGGTCGCCGATGTGACCGGAGCGGCGGCGTGGCACATCAACGCGGACGAGCCGAGCCTCATCGACTACGACATGTCGTTCAAGGCGCCCGCGCAGGATGCCCTGTTCGCGCCGGACCCGTACCGCTCCAGCGACCACGACCCGGTGATCGTGGGCGTGGACCTGAGCCTGCCGGACACGGTGGCGCCGGCGCTGACCGTGACGGCAGATCCGGCTTTCCTCTTTCCGCCCAACGGCAAGACCCGCACGGTGACGGTGACGGCCGACGCGGCCGACGACAGCGGCGAGGTGACGGTCCGGCTCCTGTCCGCCACCGCGGAGGGCAGCAAGAAGGCGGTCGTGCGTCAGCTCTCCGACCGCAGCTTCGCCGTGAAAGCGGTCGTCGGCGCGACCTACTCCTTCACGTACGAGGCGAGGGACGCCGCAGGAAACACCACGACGGCCACTGACACGGTGTCGGTGGAGCCGACGCCGAGACGCCTGCTCGCCTACCTGTGTCGGATCGTTGACCGGATCGCAGGCTCGATCTGCCGGTAGAGCGCATGGCTCGCGCTCTCGATCATCAGCAGGACGTCATCGAACATGCCCGGCCCGGCGTAATACGGATCGGGAACGTCGAGCGTGCGAGCGGAGGAGTCGAAGGACATCAGCAGCGCGATCTTGTCCGAGTCCGCATCCGAACGCGCCCAGCCGTGCAGAATGCGCTCATGGCTGCGGTCCAGGGCCACGACGAGGTCGTTGCGCGCGAAGTCGGCGTGCGTGAACTGCCGCGCGCGGTGCCGGGTCCCGTCGTACCCGCGGCGATCCAGCGCCTCCAGGGTGCGTTGATCCGCGCGCTCGCCGACGTGCCAGTCGCCGGTTCCGGCGCTGGTCGAGCTGACCCGTTCACCCACGCTGCCGGCATCCGCGAACGCACGCAGCACCACGTCGGCCATGGGTGAGCGGCAGATGTTACCGGTGCACACGAAGACGACGCGGAACGGCTCCAGCGCGCTCGCAGTCATGGATACATTCTGCGACGACCGGACCACTCCTGCACAACGCGCCGCGGGCGCGGGTTGTCCCCCACCTCGGCGGCCCGCCGCTTCCCGGCCGCCGGTGCGCGCCAGAGTGGCGGGATGTCGACCCCATCCGGCCTGGCGGCGGAGGACCTGGATGTCCTGGACCTCGTCCGGCGTCAGCTCGGCGATGCGATCGATCGGCTGCGGCAGGTGTCCGCTCGATCCGCCGGACTGGCCGACCAGACCCGCTGGTGCACCGATGCCGCGACGGTGTTCCATTCGACCGCCGACTCGTGGCGGCGGGATGTGGCGGCCCTCGTCCCACTCGTCGAGGACGCGCGGGATGCTCTGGCTCTGGCTCGGGCACGGTCGGAAGCAGACGCGTGGCGGCACGGACTATGAGCGACGACCTGGACATCCGCGGCGGCGGGGCGGTCGCTGTGGACACCGTCACGCTGCGCACGGCCGCCGACGCCTTCCAGGTGGCGGCCGGGGAGCTCGAGGACATCGCCGCCAGGATCGGGTCGTCCTCGATGCACCTGGCCGGCACGACACGGGCGATGTGGGACGTCGCGTACACGATGTCCTGCGCAAGCCGGCGGATCCAAGAGGTGGTCGAGGCCGCGGGCGAGCTGAGTCGGGCGCTGCGCGCTGCCGCGGCCGTCTACGAGATCGTCGAGCTGCGCACCGAACGGGCGGCGGCGGATGCCGCGGGCGATGCCGGTGCGGTGCGGCGGATCGACTCCCGCCTGGCGGCGCTGGCCATCGAGCACCCGGACGCCGACGCGCAGGCAACCCTCGCCGCCCTCGGGCACTGGGTCAGCTGGCCCGGCGAACTGGCACGTCAGGCTCCCGGAGCGCTCTGGTGGCTGAGTCCGGGCTTCCACCTGCTCGCCGTGCCGACGGCGTGGGCGCTTCAGCGTGCCGTCGGCGCGCTGGGCTCCGGCACAGTGCCGGCCACCGCCCGGCTGCGCGGTCAGCCCGGCGACCTCGTCCTCTCGCCGGTCGCCCCGCCGGCACGGGCCACGGCTCCCACCTCACTGGCCGGCGCCGCAGAGCGCATACCGACCGGTGGCCAAGCCCGGGTCAGGGTGGAGCGGTACTCGATGCCCGACGGCTCCCGCCGGTTCGCCGTCTACGTGACCGGCACGCAGACGATCGCCCCCCGGACGACGGAACCGTTCGACATGGACGCCAACATCGAGCTGTACACGGGTGCACGCGCGGCCTCCTATGAGGCCACCGAGCTCGCGCTCCGCGAGTCCGGTGCGCGGCCAGGCGATATCGTGCACGCCTTCGGCCACTCGCAGGGCGCCATGGTCGCCGCGCACCTGGCGCTGGAGGGCGACTACGACACGCAGACGCTCGTCTCGTTCGGCTCGCCCGTGGAGGCCGATCTCGGCGAGGGCACGCTCAGCGTCTCGGTGCGCCACGCCGATGACCCGGTCGCCGCGCTGGCCGGCGGCGGTCATGCGGGGACTGTGGGTGCGCCCGGCAGCTTCGTCGCTGAACGCGCCGCCGACCCGCGTGCCGGCCTGCACGACTTCGGCCTGCCCGCGCATGCCCTGGACAGCTACACCGCGACCGCGCGGATGCTGGACACCTCCGCCGATCCGCGCATGGCGGCGGTGCGGCAGGTGTTCGCGGACCTCGCATCCGCGGCATCCGTGCAGGTCACCGAGTACGCCGCGGAACGGATCCTGCCGCTGCCGGATCCCAGTCCCGGACCTGTGCCCGGTGAGGTCAATCCGTCCTCTTCGGGCGCAGGATGATGCCGAAGATCCAGTTGATGAGCGAGATGACGATCGCCGCCAAGACGCCCCACCAGAAATCTTCGACGCGAAGACCCCAGCTCCAGAAGCCGGTGATCCATGCGGTCAGCCAGAGCAGGAACGCATTGATGATCAACCCGATCAGGCCCAGCGTCAGGATGTAGAGCGGGAACGCGAGGATCTTGATGACGGTGCCGATGATGGTGTTCACCAGCGCGAAGATGGCGGCCACGATCAGCAGCGTGAGCACGAATTGCAGCGTCTCCCCCGGTGGGAACGGGATGACCGAGACCATGAGCGCGGGGATCAGTGTGACGATCCAGATGGCGAACGCGTTGACGACGACACGGATGAGGAAGCCCATAGTTCGTCAGTCTGCCATGCGGGTACTTCCTGGCCCCGGATCCACGCGAAACCCGGGCGGGGCACGGGCGAACGGCCCGATCGCGACCGCGGCAGCGCACCCCGACGGCCGAGAGCGGACCCATAGACTCGGCAGGGTGACCGACGCTCCGATTCCTTTCGATGACGCGCAGATCCCGGTCCGGGTCCGGCCCGAGATCGCCGCGCTGCCGCCCTACCAGCAGGGCAAGCAGGCCGGTGCGGACGCGTTCAAGCTGTCCAGCAACGAGAACCCGTTCGACCCGCTTCCCGGGGTCCTCGAAGCGGTGCGTGCCGCGACGGAGCTGAACCGGTACCCGGACGCGACCGCCGGACGGTTGCGCGAGCGGCTGGCCGACCGGTTCGGCGTTTCGCCCTCGTCGGTGCATATCGGCGCGGGCAGTGTCTCGATCCTCACGCAGCTCGTGCTCGCCACGTCTGGTCCCGGCGACGAGGTGATCTTCGCGTGGCGCTCCTTCGAGGCTTATCCGTGGCTCGCGATCGTCGCCGGTGCCACCCCCGTGCAGGTGCCGCTGACCGACGATGCCCGCCACGACCTCCCGGCGATGGCCGCGGCGGTCACCCCGCGCACCAGGGCGATCATCGTCTGCAGCCCCAACAACCCCACCGGCCCGATCGTCACCCAGGCCGAGTTCGACGCGTTCCTGGCTCTGGTCCCCCGTGATGTCCTGGTCATTCTGGACGAGGCGTATGCCGAGTTCATCACCGACCCGGCGGCCGTGGACGGTCTGCGCGTGCTGGGCACGCAGGGACACCCGAACGTGGTCGCGCTGCGCACGTTCTCCAAGGCGTTCGGTCTGGCCGGGCTGCGCATCGGCTACGCCATCGGGCACCCGCGCATCCTGGATGCCGCCCGCAGCACCAGCATCCCGCTGTCCGTCACGGCGCACGCCGAGGTCGCCGCCCTGGCGAGCCTGGACGCGGAGGACGCGCTGCTGGAACGCGTGCGAACGATCGCCGCGCGGCGCGACCGGCTCGCCGCAGCCCTCCGCGATGCCGGGTGGCGCGTGCCCGAAGCGCAGGGCAACTTCCTCTGGCTGCCCGGCGGTGCCGAGACGATGCAGATCGCAAGCGCCTTCGATGCGGCCGGTCTGATCGTGCGTCCGTTCGCCGGCGACGGTCTGCGGGTCAGTGTCGGCGAGGAGGACTCTGTCGACAAGGTCCTATCGATCGCGGAATCCGTTGTGAAAGACCTCCCAGAGGACCATCCGGGGTCGCGGGCTAGCGTAGAACGGTGACTCTGCACCAGAACACCGGGCCGGACGACGCGCCGGAACTCGTCCGCGTGCTCGCGGCGGACGGGTCGGTCGCGCCGACTCCGGCAGCCGAACCGTACCTCGAACTCATCGATGCGCTCACGGACGCGGAGCTCGAAGGCTTCTACCGCGACATGTTCGTCGTGCGCGCCTTCGACCAGCAGGCCACGAACCTGCAGCGCCAGGGCCAGCTCGCGCTGTGGCCGCCGAGCTTCGGCCAGGAGGCGGCACAGGTCGGCTCGGCCCGCGCCGCGCGCCCCCAGGACCACCTCTTCCCGTCCTACCGCGAGCACGTCGTGTGCATGATCCGCGGCGTCGACCCGGTGGACATCATCCGCGTGATGCGCGGTCTCACGCACGGCGGCTGGAACCCGGCCGATCCGAAGAACGGGAACACGCACATCTACACGCTGGTCCTCGGGTCCCAGACGCTGCACGCGACCGGACTGGCCATGGGCCTCACGCTGGACGGCAAGTCCGGCTCCGGGGACCCTCAGACCGACGAGGCCGTCATCGTCTACTACGGAGACGGCGCATCCAGTCAGGGCGATGTGCACGAGGCGATGGTCTTCGCCGCCAGCTACCGCACCCCCGAGGTGTTCTTCCTGCAGAACAACCAGTGGGCCATCTCGGTCCCCGTCGCCACCCAGTCCCGGTCGCCGCTGTACCGCCGCGGCGCCGGATACGGCATCCCGAGCATCCCCATCGACGGCAACGACGTGCTGGCCAGCTACGCGGTCACCCGGGTCGCCCTCGACGAGGCGCGCGCCGGCGCGGGCCCGCGCGCCATCGAGGCCATGACGTATCGCATGGGAGCGCACACCACCAGTGACGACCCCACGAAGTACCGCACCGCCGACGAGGAAGAGTCGTGGGCGCGCCGGGACCCGATCGCGCGCATGCGCGCCTATCTGCGGGGGCGCGGAGCGTCGGACGCGTTCTTCGCCGAGGTCGAGGCCCAAGCCGCCGCGGTGGCCGAGGACGCCCGCGTCCGCACCGCCGCGCTCGGCGGCATCCCGACCGATCTCATGTTCGACCACGTCTACACCGAACCGCATCCTCTGATCGACGAGCAGCGCGCGTGGCTCGCCGGCTATGAGGCATCGTTCGAGGAGGAGCCGTCGTGACCGACCTCAAGGCCGCACCCGCCGACGCGCGGACGTCGTCGATCGAGACCATGCCGTTCAGCCGCGCGCTCAACGCCGGGCTGCGGCGGGCGATGACCGAGAACGACCGGGTGATCATGATGGGCGAGGACATCGGTCGGCTGGGCGGGGTCTTCCGTGTCACCGAGGGCCTGCAGGCAGAGTTCGGCGAGCAGCGGGTGCTGGACACCCCGCTGGCCGAATCGGGCATCGTCGGCACCGCGATCGGACTCGCGATGGCCGGATTCCGGCCCGTGTGCGAGATCCAGTTCGACGGGTTCGTGTTCCCGGCGTTCGACCAGATCACCTCGCAGCTGGCGAAGATCACGAATCGGCACGAGGGTGCGCTGAGCATGCCGGTGGTGATCCGCATCCCCTACGGCGGCCACATCGGCGCGGTGGAGCACCACCAGGAGAGCCCCGAGGTGTACTTCACCCACACGCCCGGTCTTCGCGTGGTGAGCCCATCCACCCCGAACGACGCGTACTGGATGATCCAGGACGCGATCACCTCGACCGATCCGGTGATCTTCCTCGAGCCGAAGAGCAGGTACTGGCAGAAGGGCGAGGTGGATGCCGCTGCCCGGGCTTTGCCGCTGCACGCCAGCCGCCTGGTCCGCCGCGGCACGGATGTCACGCTGGTCGGTCACGGCGCCATGGTCGCGACGCTGCTGCAGGCTGCTGCGCTCGCGGAGTCCGAGGGCACCAGCTGCGAGGTGATCGACCTGCGCTCCCTGTCCCCCGTCGACTACGGCCCGATCCTGGACTCGGTGCGCCGCACCGGACGCATGGTCTACGCGCAGGAGGCGCCGGGCTTCACCAGTCTCGGCAGCGAGGTGGCGGCGACGGTCATGGAGAAGGCGTTCTACGCGCTCGAGGCGCCGGTGCTGCGCGTCTCCGGCTTCGACGCTCCGTTCCCTCCGGCCAAGCTCGAAGGAACCTTCCTCCCGGACGCGGACCGCATCCTCGAGGCCGTCGACCGTACGCTGGCGTATTGATGACCCCCGACTCTCCCGGTCAGAGGGCGGCCGGAAAGGACAACGGATGAGCACACAGACCTTCCTCCTCCCCGACGTCGGCGAGGGCCTCACCGAGGCCGAGATCGTGTCCTGGCGGGTCTCCCCCGGCGACCGGGTCGAAGTCAATGACGTCCTCGTCGAAATCGAGACCGCGAAGTCGCTGGTCGAACTGCCCTCCCCGTTCGCCGGCGTCGTCGGCGACGTGCTCGTCGCCGAGGGCGACACGGTCGCGGTCGGGGCGGCGATCATCACGATCGCGAGCGCGGACGCGTCCGCACCGCCGGCCACGGCGGGTCAGAGCGAGCACGGCGAGGCGCACGAACCGGATGCCGGCGGTGCCGTCCTGGTCGGGTACGGCAGCGCGGGTCACGTCCAGTCGCGCCGCCGCAAGCCGGCCGGCCGCCCGGCAGCGGCATCCGTGGGGGTCATCGCCAAGCCGCCGATCCGCAAGCTGGCGCGGGACCTGAACGTCGACCTGACCGACATCGCACCCAGTGGCCCGGCGGGCGAGGTGACGCGTGACGATGTGATGAAGCAGGCGTCGCAGGCCAGCGTCTTCCGCAACATCCAGACCCCGGAATGGGGAGCGGTGCGCGAAGAGACGATCGCCGTCGGCACTCCCCCGGTCGCCGCGCAGGTGCCGGCCGTCCCGGCTCCTGCGCCGGATGCCGCCGGGCGCGAGGAGTCCATCCCGGTCCGGGGCGTGCGCAAGGCGGTGGCCAGCGGAATGGTCCGCAGCGCCTACACCGCGCCGCACGTGTCGGTCTGGACCGACGTCGATGCGAGCCGCACCATGGAGCTGGTCAAGCGGCTCAAGGCCTCGCCGGACTTCGCGGACGTCCGGGTCTCGCCGCTGCTGATCATGGCCCGCGCGGTGATCTGGGCCGTGCGGCGCACGCCGATGGTCAACGCGGCGTGGATCGACGACCCCGAGGGCGGTGGCGCCCAGATCCGGGTGCGTCACTACGTGAATCTCGGCATCGCCGCCGCCACCCCCCGCGGTCTGCTGGTGCCGAACATCAAGGACGCCCAGGAGCTGAACATGCGCGATCTGGCCCGCGCCCTGGAGAAGCTCACCGTGACGGCACGCGAGGGCAAATCGACCCCCGCGGACCAGACCGGCGGCACGATCACCATCACGAACATCGGCGTCTTCGGAATGGATGCCGGTACGCCGATCATCAATCCCGGCGAAGTCGGGATCGTCGCACTCGGCACCATCCGCCAGAAGCCTTGGGTCGTGGACGGAGAGGTCCGGCCCCGCTGGGTCACCACCGTCTCGGGCTCGTTCGACCACCGCGTCGTGGACGGCGACGGGGTGTCCCGGTTCATCGCCGACATCGCCTCCATCCTGGAGGAACCGGCCCTGCTGCTGGATTGAGCGGGCCGGGCGGGCTGCAGCGATCGCGCTCGTGCGGCCGCTCCCCTGGGGTTCGGCCCGCGACGGTCGTCCCGGAGATCGCGTCCGGAGTCGGGTTTGATAATGATTATCAATAGCCTTAGGGTGGGGGCATGCCCCGTAGCAGCCACGCCCTCGCCCTGCTTGCTCTGACCGTGACGGGTGCGCTCGCGCTCGCGGGATGCGCGTCGACCGGTTCCGCGGCAGAGGGGGAGGGGCGCCTGCGCGTCGTGGCCAGCACGAACGTCTACGCGCAGCTGGCCTCCGAGATCGGCGGCGACCTGGTGGATGCGACCGCGATCGTGTCCTCGACGGCGCAGGATCCGCACTCGTTCGAACCCAGCGCGCGTGACCAGCTCGCCGTTCAACGAGCCGATCTGATCATCGAGAACGGCGTCGGATACGACGCATTCGTGGACGCGCTCATCGACGCGAGCGGGTCGACGGCGCCGGTGATCACGGCCGCGGAGTTCTCCCACGACTGGCCGGACAACCCCGGCCACGACGAGGCCGCGAACACGGAGGCCGCGGACGAGCCCGGCGAACAGAACGTGCACGAGCACGGCGAACACGAGCACGTCGCGGGATTCAACGAACACGTCTGGTACGACCCGCACACCATCGAGCACGTGGCCGAGGCGATCGCCGACGAGCTGATCGCGCTCCTGCCGGCCCAGAGTGGGGCGATCGAGGAGCGCGCAGCCGCGTTCGCGGAGGGCATCGGCGACCTCGAGGTGTCGCTCACCGCGATCGGCACCGCCTCCGCGGGTGTCGACGTCTTCGTCACCGAGCCGGTCGCGTTGCCCCTCGTGCAGGCCGCGAGCCTGCACAACGTCAGCCCGGAGGCCTTCACCGAGGCCGTGGAGGAGGGACAGGACGTCGCACCCGCGACGCTCCTGGAGTCCCTCAAACTGCTGCGCTCCGGGGACGTGCGGGCCGTCATCGCCAACTCGCAGACAGGCGGGGCGGAGACGACCGAGGTGATCGCCGAGGCGGAATCACTGTCGATCCCCGTCATCGAGTTCTCCGAAACGCTCCCGGACGGCCAGACTTACCTCTCGTGGATGAAGGCGAACATCGAGGCGCTGGCGGGCGCCCTCCAACCGTGACCGCGCCGCTGCAGATCCGCGACGCCGCGCTGCGCCGCGGAAACCGAGAACTGTGGAGCGGGCTGGATCTGACCGTCGAGCCCGGCGAGCTGATCGCGGTGCTCGGTCCGAGCGGATCGGGCAAGACCACACTGCTGCGCGCGATCCTCGGACTGGACCGCCTCAGCTCGGGAAGCATCGAGGCGCTCGGCGCGCCGGTCCGCGCCCGCGGCAATCGCCGCATCGGCTACATCCCGCAGCAGCGCCCGCTGCCCCGCGACGCAGCGCTGCGCGGCCGCGACCTGGTCGGTCTGGGCGTGGACGGTCACCGCTTCGGCCTGCCGTTCCCGCGTCGCAGCGACCGGGCGCGCGTGGAGGCCCTGATCGACGCCGTGGGTGCGCGGGAGTTCGCCGACCGCCCCGTGGGGCTGCTGTCCGGTGGTGAACAGCAGCGGCTGCGGGTCGGTCAGGCGCTGGCGGACCGGCCGCGCCTGCTGCTGTGCGACGAGCCGCTCACCAGTCTGGACCTGGCCAATCAGCAAGCCGTCGTCGGTCTGATCGATCGACACCGCAAGCAGACCGGAGCGGCGGTGCTGCTGGTCACGCACGACATCAACCCCCTGCTGGGGAAGGTCGACCGCATCCTGTACATCGCCAACGGCCGGTTCACGCTCGGCTCGCCCGACGAGGTGCTGCGCTCCAGCGTGCTGACCGAGCTCTACGGCGCCGAGGTATATGTCCTCCGTGCCGGCGACCGGCTGGTCGTGGTGGGAGCCCCCGATGCCGAGGAGTCCCACCACCACCACCACGACGAGGTCCGCGAGTGAACTGGCCGGACATCGCCGACGCCATGTTCGGTGGCCTCGCCGACTACGGCGACATCCTCGCCCTTGTCTCCAACTCCGTCATCGCCGGGGCGGTGCTGGGCCTGGTCGGCGGTCTCGTCGGCGTCTTCGTGATGCAGCGCGACATGGCATTCGCCGTGCACGGCATCAGCGAGCTGTCCTTCGCCGGCGCGGCGTTCGCACTCCTGGTCGGCTTCGACGTGGTGACCGGATCCATCGTCGGCTCGCTCGTCGCGGCGGCCATCATCGGCGTCCTGGGCGCCCGCGCCCGCGACCGCAACTCGATCATCGGCGTGCTGATGCCGTTCGGCCTGGGCCTGGGCATCCTCTTCCTGTCCCTGTACGACGGTCGCAGCGCCAACCGGTTCAGCCTGCTCACCGGTCAGATCGTGTCGGTGCAGAGCGGACAGCTGAGCTGGCTGATCGCGATCAGCGCGGTCGTCCTCCTCGGCATCCTGCTCATCTGGCGCCCCCTCCGGTTCGATTCCCTCGACCCGCAGTCCGCGGCCGCGCGCGGGGTGCCGACCACCGCGGTCTCCCTGGCCTTCATGCTGCTGCTGGGCCTGATCGTCGCGGTCAGCGTGCACATCATCGGTGCGCTCCTGGTCATGGCGCTGCTGGTGACCCCGGCCGCGGCCGCCATGCGCGTCGCAACGGGACCGATCGCCGTTCCGGTGCTGGCGGCGGTGTTCGGATTCGTGTCGGCCGTCGGCGGCATCCTCCTGGCCATCGCGGGGACGCTGCCGGTCAGCCCCTACATCACGACGATCTCGTTCCTGATCTACCTCGTGTGCCGCGGCGTGGGGAGCAGGCGCGACCGTGTGACGAGGGCCGCGTGAGAAGCCGGGGAGAAACCGGCGCCGCGCGGGGGAACGATGTGCCCGCGGCGGCGAATCCACCCCGCGCTTGCACCGGGACCTCCGCAGAGGCCCGCAATCCGACCACACCCAGGCTCTCGCTCAGGGGCGATCGGTAGAATCCGGCACATGGCTCAGCGGAACACGTGGCAGCGCGATCGGGTGCGCGAGGCGCTCGGCGACGCCAGCGGATTCGTCAGCGCGCAGAGCCTGCACGCCACTCTGCGCGAGGAGAACACCGGGATCGGGCTGGCCACCGTCTACCGCGCCCTGGCAGGGCTTGCCGCGCAGGGGGAGGCGGACTCGCTGCAGAGCCCGGAAGGCGAGAGCCTCTACCGCGCGTGCACCTCGCCCGGCCACCACCATCACCTCATCTGCCGATCCTGCGGTCTGACGATCGAGATCGCGGCCACCGACGTCGAGCAGTGGGCGCGCCGCACCGCCGCGCTGCACGGGTTCAGTGAGGCCGAGCACGTCGTGGACATCTTCGGCCTGTGCACGCCGTGCGCGCAGGCCAGAGCGCCTGAACGTGCTGGGGACTGACCGGCCGCGCGCCAGCGAACCGGGGATCCGGGGCGGCAGAGCCCCGGCGGCGGCGCGGGCCGGAGAGCTGGGGGCAGTGCGCGGCGGACGTCCCGGCCGGCCGGTGGTGGCGGTCGCGGCCGGTGTTCTGGTGATCGCGGCGCTGTTCCTGATCGACGCCTCCGCGCCGGCCCTGTTCGCGGCACCTCTGCCCACCCGCGCGCAGGACGGGCTGACCCTCGCGATCAGCGTGCTCATCGAGTCGCTGCCGTTCGTCGCCCTCGGGGTCCTGCTTTCCATCGTCGTGCAGGTGTGGGTGCCGCCGGGAGTGATCGAGCGGTGGATGCCGCGCCGGGCCTGGGCGCGGCGCGCAGTGCTCTCATTGCTGGGCATGATCGTGCCGGTGTGCGAGTGCGGCAACGTGCCCTTCGCACGGGGACTGCTGATCCGCGGCTTCACGGTGCCCGAGACGCTGACCTTCCTGATCGCCGCGCCGATCGTCAACCCGATCGTGATCCTGACCACCCACCAGGCGTTCGGATCCAGTGACGGCATCCTGATCGCGCGCCTTCTCGGCGGCTACGCGATCGCGAACCTGATCGGCTGGCTGTACAGCCGGCACCCCAACCCGGACGCCCTGCTGACCGACCGCTTCCGCGAGACGTGCGAGCTGGTCGAGGGGGAGCGGGGCGGACGCGGGCGGCGCAGTCTGGCGCAGTTCGTCGTCGAGCTGCGCGCTGTCATGCCGGCGCTGATCATCGGCTCGGCGCTGGCCGGAGCGGTGCAGGTGCTCATCCCGCGCGATGCGCTGCTTGCCATCGGCTCGAACCCGGCGCTGTCGATCGTGGCGATGATGGCCCTGGCCATGGTGGTGGCCATCTGCTCGAACGTGGACTCGTTCTTCGCCCTGTCGTTCGCCTCGACCTTCACCCCGGGGTCGATCGTCGCGTTCCTCCTGGTCGGTCCGCTCGTGGATGTCAAGATGCTCGCGCTGATGCGCACGACCTTCACCACCCGCACCCTCGCGGGGCTGGTGGTCATCGTGGTGCTGTCGGCGTTCGCGATCGGGACGGTGGTGAACCTCGTTGCGTAGGCCGGGACTTCTGAGCACCCGCTGGCTGGGCGTAGGCCTGGCGTCGGTGCTCGCCGTGATCACGCTCGGGCTGGCGCTGACCGGACGCCTCGGGCTGTACATCAACCCGGAATCGGCGTGGTTCGCAGTGACGATGGCGGTGCTCACGCTGGCGGGCACCGCGCTGAGTTTCACGCTTCCGCTCGGCGCCGAGGCCGACCACGGACACGAGCATGGACACGAGCATGGACACGACCATCCGCACCCGCACGCGGACCAGGTACTCGTCTCCGCCGCCGCTCCGTCTCCCCCCGCTGCCGCGCGCGCCCTGCCGGAACGGCCCGCGAGGGACCGGGTGCGCGCAGCGCGGCCCGTACACCCGGCGGCGCTCGCGGCGAGCGCGGTCGGCGCAGTGACGGCATCCGGAGTCGTGCTCCTGGCCCTGGTCCTGCCGCCCGCCTCCCTGTCCGCAGAGCTTGCGATGGCCCGCGATGTCGGCGCGCCGCCGCTCTTCGCCGGTGCGGATGCCGTCACCCTCGCCGCGACCGGCGACACGTCCTCGTTCGGGATCGGCGAGTGGGCGACCGTCTTCGCGACCGCCACCGATCCGGATGCCTTCGCGGGGGACTCCGTCACCCTCACCGGCTTCGTCACGCCCGGCGACCATGGCGGCTTCGACCTCACGCGCCTGGTGATCACGCACTGCGTCATCGATGCACAGCCCGCCAGCGTGCACGTCGCCGGATCCGACCCGGCTCCCGACACCGGGCAGTGGGTGACGATCACCGGCACGATCGGCTCGACCACCGACGGGCGCCTCGAGATCGACGCGACGGCGATCGAGCCGATCACCGAGCCCGGGGACCCGTATGAATACTGAGGCCGGCACCCGCCGCGGCCGCACCCGCACCCGCCGCACTCGCGCGTTCGCCGTGTCGTTCGCGATCGTCGCCGCCGTTCTGGGGACGGTCGGGCTGGTCGGCGCGGCCGCCGGCGTCGCGCAGGGGCCGCGGGTGACCGAGGTGCACGTCGATCCCGCCACGGCGGCCGCGGCATCCGGGTCGCGGCTGATCGTGACCACCTCGCAGTCGTTGGAGCCGGTCCGGGCCGATCAGGTGACGGTCACGCCCGCGGTGCCCTTCTCGGTGGACACGTCCGGGCGGAGCGTGGGCGTGCGATTCGGCCTGCCGCTGCACGACGAGACGGAGTACCGCGTCCGCTTCGACGATGTGCGCGGGGTGGGCGGCGGCCCCGGCGTGACGCTCACGCACACGTTCCGCACGCCGCCGGCGGAGGTGTTCATCCTGCAGCGCACCGAGAGCGGCGACACCGTCTTCCGCACCGATCTGACCGGCGAAGAGGCGGTGCCCGTGTTCAGCCACGAGCACATCGAGGATTTCCGGGCGACCTCCAGCCATCTCGTGATGTCGGTGCGCGAGGGCGACCGGGCTCGCCTGGTGGTGACCGATCTGGAGGGCGGCGCGGAACGCGATCTCGCCCTCCCCGGCGACGGCTTCGTCACGAATCTGCAGAGCGCCGACCGCAGCGAACTGATCGGCTACACCTTCTCGGATGCCGATCTGGATGAGACCGGCGGCCTGGAAAGCGCGCTGTTCACGGTGTCCCTGAAGCAGAGCGCGGCACACGCCGAGCCCGCCCCCGTCGTGGTGACCGGCGCCGAGCCGCGGGTCGCGGAATGGCGCTTCGTCCCCGACACGGACAACATCCTCCTGCTGACCTTCGACGGCTCGCTTCTCGTGACCGACCCGAAGGGCGAGACGGCCACCGCCCTGGGCACCGCGCTGGCGATCGAGGGCATCGCCCGCGGATCGTCCCAGGCGGTCGTCCTGCGCGGCGGCGGCATGGTGACCATCGACCTCGCCGACGCGAGCGAGGCAGCGCTCGCCCCCGCCGACGTCGATCTGGGCCTGCTCGGCGCGGTCACGCCGGTGCCGGGCGGCGGCACGATCCGGCTGGGGGCGCCGACCGACGCCGCAGGCATCCCGATCGGCACCACCGTCGCGGCGGCGACGGACGACGGGAGCACCACCGTGCTCATGGAGCTGCCGTCGACGGACGTCGCGCTGCAGACCTGTGTCTCGCCGAGCGGCAGATACGCCGCGCTGGTGGTGGCACCGGATGCGGTGACCAATCGGTACGACCTTTACCGGCTTCCGATGCCCAAGAAGGTGCAGACGCGGATCGTCGAGATCGCCGGCGGCGAACAGGTCCTGGCCATCAACGGCTTCGACATCTCCTGGTGCCAGGTGCCGCCGCGATGACCGATCCGATCGGACCTGTCCTGCCGACCCTGCGGCCCGCGACGCGCCATGCCTTGGCGGGACTGCCCCTCGAGGTCGCACCGCGTCTGCTGGGCGGAGTGCTGACCACCGTCGTGGACGGGCAGACGGTGGCCGTCCGGCTGACCGAGGTGGAGGCATACCACGGTGCCGGCACCGGCGACATTCCCGACCCGGGGTCGCATGCGCGCATGGGCCGCACTGTCCGCAACGCCACCATGTGGGGCGAACCCGGGCACCTGTACGTGTACCTGAGCCACGGCATCCATTCGTGCGTGAACGTGGTGTGCGGCCCGGACGGTATCGCCGGGGGAGTGCTGCTGCGGGCCGGTGAGGTGCTGGAGGGGCGGGATGCCGCGACCCGGCGTCGCCTCGAACGCCGGGGCGTCGTGCGCTCGGACCGCGACCTGGCCAGCGGACCGGGACGGCTGGGGGACGCGGTCGGTCTGCGTCACCCGATGCACGACGGCATCGATGCGGTGACCGGTGTCGAACGTGCCGGCGCGGTGGCCCGACTGGAGCTGCGCACCGAACCCCTGGACGCGGTCGCGACCGGACCCCGCGTCGGGGTGGCCGGCGTTGCGGGGACGGACCTCTTCCCGTGGCGCTTCTGGATCGCCGGCGACCGCACCGTCTCCGCCTTTCGGTGGGGGCGCGGGGCAAGACCCTCCTGACCAGCGCAAGGAGGCGCGCCGGCACATGCTAAACTGACTCCTTGTCTGCGCGCACTCCAGCACGCAGTTCGTACCCTCCCCGTGATCCGGCCCGAAACGGCCGCTGTCCTGGCGGGTGCAGACAAGGGATCTTGGGTGGAGCCGTCCGGTTCCACGGTATTAAGGAGTTGAAACCATGGCAGCAGTGTGCCAGGTGACCGGAGCGGTTCCCGGCTTCGGTCACAGCATTTCGCACTCGCACCGCCGGACGAAGCGCCGCTTCGATCCGAACGTGCAGAAGAAGACTTATTTCGTTCCGTCGCTGGGTCGCAACATCAAGCTCAACGTGTCGGCGAAGGGCATCAAGGTCATCGACGCCCGCGGCATCGAGTCCGTCGTCCGTGACATGCAGGCGAGGGGTGTGAAGCTCTAATGGCCAAGAAGGCTCAGGACGTACGTCCGATCATCAAGCTGCGTTCGACCGCGGGCACGGGGTACACCTACGTGACACGCAAGAACCGCCGCAACAACCCCGACCGCATCGTGCTCAAGAAGTACGACCCGGTCATCCGCAAGCACGTCGAATTCCGAGAGGAGCGTTGATCAATGGCTAAGAAGAGCAAGATCGCGCGCAACGAGCAGCGCAAGGTCGTCGTCGAGCGCTACGCCGCCAAGCGCGCCGAACTGAAGAAGGCCCTGGTCGACCCGACCTCGACCGACGAGCAGCGCGAGGCCGCACGCGTGGGCCTGCAGAAGCTTCCCCGCAACGCCTCGCCGGTGCGCGTTCGCAGCCGCGACGTCATCGACGGACGCCCCCGCGGTGTCCTGACGAAGTTCGGCATCTCGCGTGTCCGCTTCCGCGACATGGCGCACCGTGGCGAGCTGCCCGGTGTGACCAAGTCGTCCTGGTAAGCAGCACCACCAGCACCTCAGAAGAGGCGGACCCGTCCGGGTCCGCCTCTTCTCGTTGCCCGGACTATGCCCGTACCCGGGCGGGACCACTCGCTGCGCGGTCGGAGGCGGGTGTGAGCGGCAACGCGAAGATCGACTGCTCGTCAGCCACAACTGCCCCATCAGTCACATCTGCACCACCAACACGCCGACGGATTACGTCAAGGAGCTCGCAGATCCGCGGAATTCCGCGGAAAGTAGGTATATTCGGGGGCGGTCGATCCGACCAGCCGGAGGGTTTCGCCCGTCCGGTCCGAGCAATGAAAGTCGGCGCATCCGCCGCCTTGGAGGACAACCACATGGCTGACAAGTCCATCACTAAGACCGAACTCGTTGCGAGCATCGCCAGCGCGACGGGGCAGAGCCAGTCCGCCGTGTCGGGCGTGCTCGACTCCCTCTTCTCCACCGTCTCGGAGGCGGTCGCCAAGGGCAGCAAGGTGTCGATTCCCGGCTGGCTCTCGTTCGAGCGGGTCGAGACGTCGGCACGCACGGGTCGCAACCCGCAGACCGGTGCCGAGATCAAGATCCCGGCCGGCCAGCGCGTCAAGGTCACCGCCGGCTCCAAGCTGAAGGCCGCCGTCAAGTAGAGCCTTCGGCTCGAGGGCGACCAGCCGCCGCAGGCGGCATGTCGCGACGTCCAGGCCGAGCACGAGAAGGGGGATGCCGCATCACGCGGCATCCCCCTTCTGCATGCCGCCTAGGCTTAACCCGTGACCTCCACCACCGCTCCCGTCCGCGGCACCGTGCCGCGCGGAGACGCGGCGCGTTTGCTGCGGGCCGCCGGACCCGTGATCCTGGTCGTGTCCGCCGTGACCGCGATGATCTGGGGTCTGATCGTCGGCGGCGGTGCCGCGCCCTTCGCGATCGGCGACCCGGGCCCACTGGTCAGATGGGGCCTGCCCGCCGCGACGCTGGTCGTCAACCTCTGCGCCGCCGGCATGGTCGGCGCGCTGGTGACGGCGCTGTTCGCGCTGAAGGCGGGTGAGCGGGAGTTCGATGCCGCGCTGGATCTGGCTTCGGTCTCGGCGGCGATCTTCACCGTGGCGGCGGCATCCACCGGGTTCCTGACGTTCGTGAACACCTTCAACCCGGCGTGGGGGCTGGGTCCTGAGTTCGGGGCACAGCTGGGTCGGTTCCTGATCGAGACCGAAGCCGGGCGCACCTGGCTGATCACCGCGATCGCCGGCGCTGCGATCACCGTGCTGACGTTCGCGGTGCGCTCATGGACCCCGACCCTCTTCGTGGCCATCCTGGCCATCGCCGCACTCGTCCCGATGGGCACGCAGGGCCACTCCGGCGAGGAGGCGAACCACAGCGCCGCCGTCATGGCGCTCGTGCTGCACATCATCGCCGCCGCGGTGTGGCTCGGCGGTCTGCTGCTGATGGTGGTGATCCGGCCGCTCACCGACCGGCAGACCCTCGCCGACGCCATGGCGCGCTACTCGACCTTCGCGCTGGCGGCGTTCGTGGTGGTCGCGATCTCGGGCACCGTACGGGCGGTGATCGGAGTCGGTGCGTGGCAGAATCTCGCTTCGCCGTACGGGGTCATCCTGCTGGCCAAGGTCGGCGCGCTGCTGGTTCTGGGCATCCTCGGCGCCTGGTACCGCAAGCGACTGATCGGCAGAATGCGGGAGGATCCCGCCTCGCGTCACTTCTGGGGGCTCATCGCCCTCGAGCTGGCCTTCATGGGGCTGGCCAGCGGCGCGGCGGTGGCCCTGGCCCGCACCGCACCCCCGACGACATCCAACCTGCCGGCCGTGCGCACACCCGCGGAGATCCTCGCCGGGTCGCCCCTGCCGCCGGAGCTGACGCTGGATCGCTGGTTGACTTCGTGGAACCTGGACCTGCTGTGGGCGTTCGCGGCCGGATTCGGCATCTTCCTCTACGTCGCCGGGGCGCTGCGCCTGCGCCGCCGCGGCGATGGCTGGCCGATCTACCGCACGGTGCTGTGGATCACCGGGCTCGTGCTGCTGTTCTGGGTCACCTGCGGGCCGATCAATGCCTACGGCGAGTATCTGTTCAGCGTGCACATGGTGGGGCACATGCTGCTGACCATGGCGATACCGGTCCTCCTGGTCGCGGGGGCACCGGTCACCCTCGCCGCGCGCGCCATCCGCAAGCGCGACGACGGCACCCGCGGCGGACGAGAGTGGATCCTGTGGGCCGTGCACACGCCGGTTGCGCGCGTGCTCACCCATCCCTTCGTCGCCGCCGGCCTGTTCGTCGGATCCCTCTGGGTGTTCTATTTCACCGACCTCTTCCGCTGGTCGCTGTACGACCACCTCGGGCACGAGTGGATGACGGCGCACTTCCTGATCACCGGGTACCTGTTCGTCCTCTCGCTGATCGGGATCGATCCCGTCGCCTACCGGCTGCCGTACGCGGGCCGGCTGGTGACACTGATCGCCGTGATGGCGATCCATGCGTTCTTCGGCATCGCGATCATGATGCAGTCGGGTCTGATGGTCGCGGAGTGGTTCGGTGCGATGGGCCGCACGTGGGGCGCGTCACCGCTGGAGGATCAGTACATCGGCGGCGGTGTTGCCTGGTCGATCGGCGAGCTGCCCACGCTGATCCTGGCGATCACGGTGGCCATCCAGTGGAGTCGCAGCGATGAGCGTGCGCAGCGCAGCGCGGACCGGCATGCCGACCGCTCGGGCGACGCCGAGCTCGAGGCCTACAACGCCCAGCTCGCCGCGCTCGCCGAGCGGGACGCACGCGGCTGAACCGGCCGCCGCGCCGCGGCATCCCTCACGGGGTGCCGGGGGCGGTCACCGTGATCGAGGCGGAACCGTCCGGCTGCACCGTGATGGTCCCCGTGACGACGAACGGGACGTCTTCGGCCACGTCGCGCACCGAGCCGTCGAACAGAGAGCGGATCTCGACCTCGATGTGAGCGACGGCGTCGGCGGCGGGTATAGCCCAGCCGGCGCCGTCGGGAACGACCGTGACGGTCGGTTGGGCGGCGATCGACCAGGTCGGGGGCGAGACGATGCGATCCTGCACGATGAAGCCGAACGGGCACCCGGTGGGCTGCAGCACGTCCTGCGTCGCGCACCCGGAGAGGAATTCCTCGACCTTCTCCTGGACGATCTGCACGAACTCCGGCGTCGCCTGGGCCTGGACATCCACCGGCACCCTCGCGAACGGGCTGTCGGAGAGGACGGCCACGCCCCGGGTCGCAGAGATCGCGGTGTCGACCGACACGGAGTAGATGCCCGGGGAGAAGACCAACAGCGACATCGGCGCCTGGGGGTCTGCCTCGACGCCGTCGGGTGAGATCTGGCGCTTGTCGATGGTGAACCCGTTCACGTCGAAGGTCATCGACCCCTGGACGGACAGGTCCATCAGCGCGAGCGGACTCGTCGCGAACCGCCAGGTCGGCAGGCCGAGGGCGTCGACGGGCTGCACTTCGAAGGTGGTGGTGCCCGGGTACGCGCCCGCGCGGTACTGCACGGTCACCAGGACCACGCCGTCCGCACGCGTCTCCTCCGACACGATCTCGATGTCCGTCAGCGTGGCCAGCGCGTTGCGGCGCAGCAGCGCGTCCGAGGCGGCGGCAGGCAGCCCCGCGGCTTCGAGCTGGGCCGAATCGACCGCGACCCCCGGCACGGCCAGGGCGTCCGCGGCGCTGCCGTCCGCAAGCATCCCCAGATAGCGCTCCACGAACGCCGTCGGACTGTAGAACTCGCGGTACAGCGATGCGGATGCCGCGATGACCGCCGTCACCAGCAGAACGCCGACCATCCCGAGCAGCAGGAGATCGGCCGCGAGGCGGGGACGCCTGCGCGGCGGCGCGGCACGGCCCGGCGCGCCGGCCGGCGCCGCTGGTGCCGCGGCACCGGGGTTGGTCGCCGTGCCGCCTGCGTCCGTGTCCACGCCCTCAGTCTAGGAAGCCGCGGCTGGGAGAAGCCGGATGCCGTCAACCCGGCTCCGCGGCGATCAGCATCCGGACGCATCCCACCGCCGCCAACTGCCCCGCGCTCGTGGCGGCCGCGAGCGAGGCCAGCGGACCCGGAGCGTCGGGGGAGTGCGCCATGTCGCCGGCCGCGAAGACCCCGGGCATGCTCGTGTGTCCCATCAGGTCGATCGCCACGCACCCCGACTCCAGCATCCGTACGCCCAGTTGCGCCGCGAACGGCGCGCGCTGTGTCGCCGTCGGGGCGAGGAAGACCCCGCCGACCTCGAGGAGCGAGCCGTCGCTGAGCCGCAGCGTGAGACCCGTTGCGGCCGGTTCTACGGCGGCGACCTCCGCCGGTTCGAGCACCACCAGTTCCGACGCGATGCGGCCGAGCATGGCCGACTGCATGTCAGCGTGGGCGCCGCCGCCCAGGATCGCGATGCGCTTTCCGCTCAGCTCGTGTCCGTGACAGAACGGACAGCTGGCGGCCCCGCGGCCCCAGACCGCGGCCAGTCCGGGGATGGCGGGCAGTTCGTCGCGCAGCCCCGTGGCCAGCAGAACGGTCCGCGTGCCCACCGCAGCGCCTTCGACGTCGACCACGAAACCCCCGGCGGCCGGCGCGACCGCCTGCGCCGCGGCATCCCGGATCTCGACCGTGTCGTACGCGGCGATGTCTGCGCGAGCCAGCGCGCGCAGCTGCGCCGGTGGCCGTCCGTCGTGCGTGATGAGGTTCTGCGCGTGCTCGACCATGCCGTTGCGGTACTCGCCCGAGTCCAGCAGCAGGACCTGCCGGTGCATCCTGCCCAGCGTCAGGGCGGCCTGCAGGCCGGCCGGGCCGCCCCCGATGACGATCGTGTCGTACATGATCTCTCCCCTCTGGTTGCGTCCACAGCGATTCTGTGACTTCATGTCAACATGAAGTCAAGTCCCATCCCGATCGGCGTGGCGGCGGCCCGCTTCGGCCTCGACACGCACGTCCTGCGGCACTGGGAGGACGTCGGACTGCTCCGACCCGACCGGGATGCCGCGGGACGCCGGCGCTACGGGGACAGGGACCTCGTCCGCATCGCGGTGATCCTGCGCAGCAAGGCCGCAGGCATGACGCTCGAGCAGATCGGGGTGCTGCTGGATGAGCAGGCGCCCTCGCGGCACAGGGTTCTCGAGCAGCACATCGAGGACCTGAGCCGGCGGATGGCGGAGATGGAGCGCTCCCGCGAAATGACCCTGCATGCGCTGAACTGCCGGTCCCACGACATCTCGACCTGCCCCCGGTTCCGCACGATCGTCGGGGGAGTGATCGAAGGGACCGCGTCGTGGTCGCTGGACCCGCATGACGCGGAGATCCCGCAGCCGCTGTCCACCGGGCATGCCCATGTGCGCCGGGTCACAGCATCCACTGGTTAGCATGAACCGGTGATCACACCTCCGCTCTCGCCCGAGCAGGAGGCGCTCTTCCGCCTGATCGAGGACACCCGAGAGCACGTCTTCGTGACCGGACGCGCCGGGACCGGCAAGTCGACCCTGCTGCAGCACCTCGCCTGGAACACCAGCAAGCAGATCGCCGTCTGCGCGCCCACCGGGGTGGCGGCGCTGAATGTCGAGGGCCAGACCATCCACTCGCTGTTCCGGCTGCCCATCGGCCTGATCGCGGGCAGCCAGATCGAGCAGACCGACGCGACCCGCAAGATCCTCAACGCGATCGACACGCTGGTCATCGACGAGATATCCATGGTCAACGCCGACCTGATGGATGCGATCGACCGGTCGCTGCGCCAGGCCCGCGGCCGGCGGGCCGAGCCGTTCGGCGGCGTGCAGATCGTCATGTTCGGCGACCCCTACCAGCTGGCCCCGGTGCCGCCGCGCGGGGACGAGGCGCATTACATCCGCGACCACTACCGATCGTTCTGGTTCTTCGACGCGAAGGTGTGGGTCGGCAGTGTCGGCGGCGACGGGATCATGGACATCGGCGCGTACGGCGCCGACCTGCACATCCGCGAGCTGATCGAGATCCACCGTCAAGCCGATCCGGCCTTCAAGGCCATGCTCAACGCGGTCCGCTACGGCCGCGTGACCGCCGACATCGCGCAGGTTCTCAACGACACCGGAGCCCGTACTCCGCCGAACCCCGCCGACGGTGAGCATCCCATCATCACGCTGGCCACCCGCAACGACATCGTGAACAACATCAACCGGCGGCACCTGTCCGAGCTGATCGGCCGCGAGCAGACGGCCAGCGCCGAGATCAGCGGGGACTTCGGGCGGGGGGATGCCTCGTACCCGGCCGACGTGGACCTGAAACTCAAGGTCGGCGCGCAGGTGATGTTCCTGCGCAACGACACCGGCTCGTACGGCGACCCACCGCGGTGGGTGAACGGGACGATCGGGACGGTCACGCGGATCGCCGGCGGCACCGTGCGGGTCGAGGTGGAAGGGAAGGAATTCGACGTCGAGCCCGCCGTGTGGGAGAGGTTCCGGTACGCCTACGATGCCGGCTCGAAGTCGCTCACCCGCGAGATCGTCGCGGAGTTCACGCAGTTCCCGCTGCGGCTGGCGTGGGCCGTCACAATCCACAAGTCGCAGGGCAAGACGTACGAGCGGGCGGTGGTGGATCTCGGCTCGGGTGCGTTCGCCCCGGGGCAGACGTACGTCGCCCTCAGCCGGCTGACCTCGCTCGAGGGGCTGTATCTGACCCGACCGCTGCGGCCGAGCGACATCCGGGTGGATCCGGATGTGCAGCGGTTCATGGCCGGGGTTCGCGCCGCGGCATCCTGAGCCGCCCTCTCCACCCGCGAGACTGCATAGGCGCCTCGAGACTGTGGGCGTTCGACCCTGTTTCGCGGCGCCTCTGCAGTCTCGCGGTGCGGTGGGGTGGGGTGGGGTGGGGGTGGGGGTGGTCGGGTCAGGCGACCTGAGACTGCGCCTTCGCGGCGGCGAGGTCCTCGAACACCTCGGTGTTCATCCGGTACGCGAGCAGCACTTCGTCGATGACGCGCGCCTGCTCCTCGGCATCCCACGGTGCGGCATCCAGCTGCCGACGGTAGACGTCCTTGAACGCACTGGGGTCGGCGATGTCGTCGAAGACGTAGAAGCCGATGCCGTTGGTCTCGAAGCCGAAGCGGCGGGCCATCAGCCGGCCGATGAACTGACCGCCGGACAGATCTCCCAGGTAGCGGGTGTAGTGGTGGGCGACGAACCCGCCCGCCCAGGTCCTGCCCACCAGCTCGATCCGATCGACATAGCGCCGGGTCGTGGGCAGCGGTGAGATCTCGTCCCGCCAGTCCCCGCCGAGCAGGAACTCCAGGTCCGCCTCGAGCGCGGGCAGCCGCGTCAGCCGGTCGCTGATGAACACGGATGCGATG
The DNA here is from genome assembly GCF_030246885.1 of Microbacterium sp. zg-B185. NCBI lineage: Bacteria > Bacillati > Actinomycetota > Actinomycetes > Micrococcales > Microbacteriaceae > Microbacterium > Microbacterium sp. zg-B185. Next base: position 3,512,093 of record NZ_CP126739.1, on the reverse strand, counting down.
GGGTCCCGGCGCATCCGCTCTGCGGCACGCTCCAGAGCGTCGTACATGAACCAGTGCTGAGCGACGAGCGCGATGTAGTCCGCGCGCGTCCCGTCGCCCTTCATGAGGTCGGACATGAAGCCCGCACCCTCACTGCTGGAATGCGCAGAACTGGAACGCTCGCGCAGCGCGGCGGAAAACGGGATCAGATCGCTCATGATCCACATTCTAGGGGCAAGTAAGGCTCGCCTAACTTCCGGTCCGCGTGGTGCGCTCGTGACCGGCCTCAGTCGTGGGCGCGAGGTGCGATCCCCAGCCTCCGGCACGATTCGTCATACAGGGCGACGATCTCGCGGCGCACCTCCCGCCGTTCCGTGATCGATCCGCCCGGCCACGGCACCCGCACGAACGTCTCTTCCCCGGTGGCCAGCGTGGCCCGCCATTCGCCGCCCGCTCCGTCGAAGCCGATCATCGTCGCGGCGACGATGTCGGCGTCCGGAGCGTAGGCCCGGGCAATGAGAAGATTGTCGTCGTCGTGATCGCCGTTCATATGGGCGAGGACGCCCGCGACCGCGGCGTCGTCGAATCCGTGCCTCATCCGCCCAGCCTACCGATGGCGTTGACGGCCACGCGGCCGCGGTGTGTTTGAATTCATTGCAGAGACCGGGGGGTGAAGAATGCGGGCTCGACCGACAAGACGACGACGTGCGACGTTCGCGTTCGCGTTCGCGTCCATCGTCGCGCTCTCACTGGTCGCGACGGCCTGCGCTCCCGATGCGCACGTCGAGATCGACGTGCCCCCTCAGACCGCCGCGGCGCTCCCGGACGAGACCGTACAGCAGCTGCAGGATGCCGTCACCCATGCCATGACCGCCGCCGGCGCATCCGGAGCGATCGTCGGAGTGTGGGCGCCGTGGAGCGGCGAATTCGTCACCGGACTGGGCGTGGAATCGCCCGGAGGCGATCAGCCGGTCAGCGCGGAAATGCAGTTCCGCGCGGCCCAGCTGACCCGTCCGATGATCTGCGATGTCCTCTACGCGGTCGCCGACGAGGGCACCGTCCGACTGGACGACGCCGTCGCCGAGTGGGTCTCCGGGTTCCCGGACCTCACCGATATCACGCTGGATCAGCTGTGCGACAGCACCTCCGGCATCGGCTCGTACAGCTCGCAGCTGGCCGGCATGTTCCTGTCCAACCCGGGCCGCGTGTGGAACCCGCGCGAGCTGGCCAGCTACGGCATCGGACAGCCCCGCGGGGGCGAGCCCGGTGCCGCATACCGCGACTCCGACGCCGGGTACGTGATCCTCGGCGTGGCTCTGGAACGCGCCACCGGGCGCAGCGCCGCGCAACTGCTCACCGAGTACGTGTTCGATCCGCTGGATCTGACCGAGACCCGCCTGCCCGGCGCGCTCGCCGCTCCGCCGTCGACCGGCCCGGTGCTGACCGGTCATCATTCCCTGCGCGATGGTGCCGGCACCATGAACTGCGCCGAGCCGCTCGAGATGACCTCGCTCTCGGCAAGCAGCGGCTTCACCGATTCGGGTGTGGTCACCGACATCGACGACATCGGCCGCTACGTGCAGGGCCTGGCCACCGGCGCGCTCCTGCCCGAGGGTGCGGACCGCTTCGAACAGCCCCTCGCCGTCTACGCCGACGCGCCCTCCTGGTACACGACCCGCGGTGGAGCGATCCAGGCCGGCTCCCTCGTCGGTCAGTCCGGCTCGGTCCCCGGATATGCCACGGCCGCCTTCTCAGACCCGAAATCAGGGCTGACGGTCGCCGTGGTGCTGAACAACTCGGCCGTCGGTGGCGGGTTCACCCAGTATCTGGCATGGGAGCTGGCAGCGATCGCCTCGAAGGCTCCGGCAGCGGCAGGGGCGACCGCCCCCGATGCCGGGCTGCCGTGGACTGCGCAGCAGTACCACGAACTGATCGCGGCCTCCGCGATCTGCTCCGCACCCGCTGGGTGAGCCCGGCGTGGTGACGTCCCGAGCGGGCACCACGCCCGCGGTCGTCCTGGTCCTGGTCGGCTTGGCCTGTCAGGAAGTGGGCGCATCCCTGGCGATGCTGCTGTTCCCGCAGGTGGGTCCGCTCGGCATGGTCATGCTCCGCCTGGTCTTCTCGGCCGCGCTGCTGCTGCTGATCGCCCGGCCGGGGCTCCGCGGTCATTCACGCGACGGCTGGCTCGCCGTCGTGGGCTTCGGCGTCGTGCTCGCCGTGATGAACGGACTGTTCTACCTCGCGCTCGAGCGCCTCCCCCTCGGCGTCACCGTGACGATCGAGGTGCTGGGTCCGCTGGTCCTGTCCATCGTCGCCAGCAGGCGGCTGTCGGCCTGGCTGTGGGCGCTGCTCGCACTGCTCGGTGTCGTCGCGCTCGGCGGCGGCGGATGGGAGCGGCTGGATCCGATCGGCGTCATTTTCGCCCTCGGTGCGGCAGCGAGCTGGGTGTTCTACATCCTGGGATCGGCACGGGTGGGGAGGGAGTTCCCGAAGCTGGACGGGCTTGCGCTTGCGATGACCGTCGGCGCACTCATCGCCCTTCCCTTCGGCATCGCCTCGGCAGGCACGGCGCTCCTGCGTCCGGATCTGCTCGCGCTCGGAGCCGCGGTCGCCATCCTCTCCTCCACCATTCCGTACGCCTTCGAGCTGATCGCCCTGCGGCGGCTCCCCGCCGCGGCGTTCGCGATCCTGATGTCGCTCGCGCCGGCCACCGCATCACTGGCCGGCTGGCTGCTGCTCGGGCAGGAGCTGGTCTGGCTGGAGATCCTCGGCATCGCCCTGGTCATCGCCGCCAGCATCGGGGCCGTGCGCTCCTCGAGCAGGGCGGGGCGCGCAGCCGCATCGGCACGGGATGCCGCAGCCGACCGATCCGACCGGCTGTCCGACCGGAACCCCGGCCGAGAGCCCGAGACGCCGTTCGCTGAGCCGCTGGCGTGACGATGCGGTGCCGCCGGAGGCACCCGGCGCAGCGGTGCCGAGGGGGGATGCCGGGGCGCGAGTCGCGCGCGTAGCCTGGTCGCGAGTGTCGCGAGGGCCTCCGCTCCCGGCCGCCCGGGCACTCGGAGAGGACGCACCGCATGTGTCGCTGGCTCGCGTATCGAGGGGCGCCCCTGCAGCCCTCCCTGCTCATCCTGGACGCGCAGCACTCGCTCGTCGCCCAGTCCTTGAACTCGCCGTTGGGGGCAGAGACCGTCAACGGCGACGGGTTCGGCCTCGGCTGGTATCCCGCCGAGGCAGAGGCCGGCGGCATCCCGGCCGTCTTCCGCAGCATCGAGCCGGCGTGGTACGACCAGAACCTGCGCGAGATCAGCCGGGCGGTGCGCAGCCCGCTGTTCTTCGGGCATGTCCGCGCGGCCGGCGGCCCGCCGATTCAGCAGACCAACTGCCACCCGTTCCGCTACGAGAACTGGCTGTTCATGCACAACGGATTCCTGTCGGAGTTCGGCCGGGTCAAACGCGATCTGACCTTCGCGATCGACCCCTCGCTGTACCCGCACGTCCGCGGGACGACCGACTCCGAGGTGCTGTTTCACCTCGCCCTGACCTATGGTCTGCAGCAGGACCCGGTGGCGGCGATGGAGCAGGCCATCCGACGCGTCGAGTCGGTCGGTCGAGAGCACGGCGTGGCGTATCCCATGCAGGGGACTCTGGCCGTCTCGGACGGGCAGACCCTCTGGGCGTTCCGGTACTCGTCGCAGGGGCGGTCGCGCTCGCTGTTCCACTCAGCGGACATCCCCACGCTGCGCGAGCTGTACCCGGACATCGAACGGTTCCGGATCTTCGACGACAACGCGCACGTCGTGGTCTCCGAGCCGCTGAACGATCTGCCCGGCTCGTTCGTGGAGGTGCCGGAGGCCACCGTGCACATCCTGGGTGCCGATGGTTACCACCACCGGCCGTTCCTGGCTGCTGCGTGAGCGCGCGGCCGGCCACGCGGTCCTCAACCGGCCAGTGCCGATCGCACCGTGTCGAGGAACCATGCGGTCGCGGATGTCCCGCCCGCGTCGTGGGGCGAGATGAGGTGCACGGCAGTCGTGGGCGTGGGCAGGGGCAGTTCCAGGAGTTTCGCGCCTGAGGGCAGGGCCAGCGCGGCGAAGGCGTCGATCGGCACGATGGCGACGAATCCGCAACGTGCGACGATCCACGGCAACGAAGTGAACCGGGGAACCTCGACGTGGGGAATGGGCGAGAGAACGCCGGCGCCCAGGCCGGTGACGGCCTCCATGATCGCACGGTGACCGGCCGAGGGCCCGACTCTGGCCTCGGGCAACCGTCTCAGATCTTCGACGCGGATCCGTCCGTTGTCGTCTTGCAGGTCGGAGGGCACCAGGCACGCGTAACGATCCTGAAAGAGGACCTCCTGGTTCACCGGGCCGACAACCGGCGAACTGGTGATCGCCGCATCGATCTCACCGGAAAGCACGTCCTGCGCCACACTGTCGATGTCCAGCGGGATGACTTCGATCGAGATGCCCGGGCCGGTGCGCCCCGTGGCCAACAGGATCCGCGGGAGAAGCCCCGCCTCGCCCAGATCGGTGAGCGCCATTCGAAACCGGCGTCGCGATGTGGACGGATCGAAGCGGGCGCCGTCTTCTGTGCTGGCCACGATGCGCGAGAGCGGCCCGCTGATTTCGGCGTACAGGTCGGTGGCCATCCGGGAGGGGCGGACCCCGGTCCCAGTCCGGAAGAACAGCGGATCGTCGAAGTGCAGCCGCAGGCGTCGGAGCGCGTGACTGACCGCCGGCTGCGACACGCGCAGCGTCCCCGCCGCGGTGCTCAGGTTCTGCGCCCGGTATATCGCGACGAAGGTGCGCAACAGGTTCAAATCGATACTGGCCAGCACCCCCTCATTATGCAACAGCGGAATATCGTGGATACTCATCATTCATTGGACGAAGATCTCGATCCTCCGTACGGTCTTGGTGAGGATGCCGACGACCTCAGAAACGGATCAATGCAATGTCGCAGACGATGAGGGTGGCCGATGCGCTCGGCCGCATGCTGGCCGAGCTGGGTGTATCGCAGGTGTTCGGAGTGGTGGGCAGCGGCAACTTCCGGCTGACCAATGCGCTGGTGGCGGCCGGAGCGAATTTCGTCGCGGCGCGCCATGAGGCGGGTGCGGCGTCCATGGCCGACGCGTTCTCGCGCATCACCGGGCAAGTCAGCGCGCTGAGCCTGCATCAGGGCTGCGGACTCACCAACGCGCTGACCGGGGTGACCGAAGCGGCCAAGTGCCACACGCCGCTGCTCGTCCTCGCCGCGGACACCGCGGTGGGTGATGTCACCTCGAACTTCCATATCGATCAGGATGCCGCGGTGATGGCCGTCGGTGCCACGCCGATGCGCATTCATTCGGCCGAAACTGCGCTGGCGGACGCGGCGCGGGCGTTTCGAGTCGCGCAGATCGAGCGGACCACGGTCGTCCTGTCATTGCCGATCGACATCCAGGACCGCACGATCTCGTATCCGGGAACGCGCCCCGCCTCGAACGTGCACGTGCCGACGCCGCTCGTCTCTGGCTCGGATGCCGCGGCCCTGGTGGAACTGCTCGCGCATGCGGATCGGCCGGTCATCATCGGCGGCCGAGGCGCGCGAGGCGCAAAGGGCGGTCTGCGGGAACTCGCCGCAGCTTCGGGTGCCCTCCTGATCGCCTCGGGAGGCGGCCGTGGGATCTTCGAGGGCGACGAATGGGCGCTCGATGTCGTCGGAGGATTCGCGACGGACAGCGCCGCAGAGCTCGTTCGCGACGCCGACCTCATCGTCGCATTCGGGGTCGCACTCAATGACTGGACGACGCGCGGAGGGACCCTCCTCGACAAGGCGACCCTGGTCCAGGTCGACGACCGCGTCGAGGCGATCGGCAAGCACCGTCTGGTGGATCTGGGCATCGTCGGCGACACCGCCGCTGTGGCACGGGCCGCGTGCGAGGCGCTCGAGGCCATGGGCCCGCCCCGCACGGGCTACCGCACACCCGAGGTGGCCGAGCGCGTCCGCGCCGCCCGATACTGGTCCGAGCAGTCGGTGGACGCGGTCGAAGAACCCGGCTTCGTCGACCCTGCCGCGCTGACGAACGCCCTCGACGCGATGCTGCCCGACGAACGCGTCGTGGTCGTCGACGGTGGCAACGTGAACGCGTATCCGGGGGCGCACCTGCGCGTGCCCGACGACGAGGGCTACGTGCTGCCGCTGTCGTTCCAGTCCATCGGCCTCGGGCTGGCCAGTGTGATCGGCGCTGCCGTCGCACGTCCGGATCGCCTCGCCGTGCTGGGCACCGGCGACGGGTCGCTGCTGATGGGGGCCGTGGAGCTGGAGACGGCGGTGCGCCTGCGCCTCAAGCTGCTGATCATCGCGTTCAATGACAGCGCCTATGGTGCCGAGATCCATCTCTTCCCGGACTCCACAGCCCAGGAGCAGGAGATCGTCCGATTTCCGGACACCGACATCGCGGCGATCGCCCGCGGCTACGGGTGCGAAGCGATCACCGTGCGGTCGCTCGAAGATCTCGGCGGCGTATCGGCCTGGCTCGAGTCCGATCAAGCGCGCCCTCTGGTGATCGACGCGAAGATCACTGGTCGTCCTTCCTGGCTCATGGCCAGGGAAGACGGCCACTAGAACCCGAATCACAGGAACAAGGGAGTTCATCATGACCCACGCCACAGCCATTCGTGCTCGCCGTCTGCTGGTCGCCGCCGGGGCCGCCGCCGTTCTCGTCCTCGCCGGCTGCGCCGGCGATCCCGAGGGTGCATCGCCGGGCGGCGAGGACAACACTGCGGAGGGCGGGACCATCCGGGTCGCGTATCTGGCCACCGGGTCGTCGCTGCCGCTGTTCGTCACTGCGGAGAAGTACGCCGAAGAGGTCGGGATCGACGTCGAACTCGTCGAGGTCGCGAGCGGCAACGAATCGATCACCGGCGTTGCGACCGCTCAGTACGATGCCGGGTTCGCCGGGATCGGTTCTGCCGCCTACAACGCTGTGGACGAAGGATTGCCGGTCCGGTACGTCGCACCGATGCACGCGGGCTACATCGAGGACTACTTCATCGTCTCGTCCCAGCTGGCAGGTTCCTCGGCCGAGGCGGCCACGCTTGCCGAGGACATGTCGCAACTGGCGGGCAAGACATTCGCCGCGAACGCGCCCGGAGTGGTGACCGAGGCGCTGCTGGGGTTCGCCCTCGAGCGCGGCGGCCTGTCGATGGACGAGATCGCGCTGGAATACATTCCGTTCCCCGATCAGGTGCCCGCACTCGCGAACGGCGGGATCGCGGCAGGCATCCTTTCCGAACCGTTCCCCACTCAGGCCGAGGAGAACGGATCCGGCTACCGTCCGTGGGCGACGCCGACAGACGAGGAACCGCTCCCGTTCACCGGCATCATCTACAACACCGACTGGGCGGATGCGAACCCGCAGGTGGCTGAGGACTTCATGCGCGCCTACACCATGGCCGCTGAGGACCTCGACGACAACGGCTGGGACACTCCCGAGATGCTCGCGCTCGTAGAGCAGTACACCGGCGCCGATCCCGCGATCGTGGCAGCGTCGCGACAGCACCACATCGCCGCGGACCTCAGTGTCGACTTCGACGTCCTGCTCCGATACCAGGAGTTCTTCATGGAGCGAGGATCGCTGAACTACGACGAGATCATCCCCGAAGAGGACATCTGGGACTTCACCTGGCGCGACGCCGCCCTCAAGAACTGACGACGGTGAGCCCGATGAATGCGCAGGCGCAGCCGAAAGTACGTCTCACCGACGTGAGCAAGCGGTTCCCGGGACGTGAGCAGGTCACCGCGCTTGCGGAGGTCTCGCTGGACATCGCCGAAGGCGAGTTCGTGTCGATCGTAGGACCTTCCGGTTGTGGCAAGTCCACGCTGCTGCGGCTGGTGGCGGGTCTGTACGAGCCCTCATCGGGCACCGTCGAAATCGGAAGTTCCAAACCGGATCGTCCGAAGACCGCGATGGTCTTTCAGGAGCACGCTCTGTTCCCCTGGATGTCGGTGCGCGAGAATGTCATGTTCGGCCCGCGCAACCGCAATGTGCCGAAGAAGGAGGCGGCGGAAATCGCCGACGAGCAGCTCGCGCGCCTGGGCCTGGCCCGTTTCGGCGACTTCTATCCGCATCAGTTGTCCGGCGGGATGAAACAGCGCGTCGGGATCGCCCGGGCGCTCGCGCAGGATGCGGAGGTGCTCCTCATGGACGAGCCTCTGGGCGCTCTGGACGCGCAGACGCGCACACTCCTGCAGGAGCAGATCCTCGAGCTGCGACAGCAGACGAACCCCACGGTCCTCTACATCACGCACGCCATCGATGAGGCTGTGTTCCTGTCCGACCGGGTCGTGCTGATGTCGGCTCGTCCGGGTCGGATCCGCGACATCGTCGAACTTGATTTCGGGCCCGACCGCACGCCCGAGCTGCGGGGCACACCGGAGTTCGCTGCGCTCTCTCAAGACATCTGGAACCACCTCCGCGTCGAGGTGCAGGCCGCGATGGCCGTGGACGACCGGTGATCCGGCGCGCCCTCCGCGAGAGGTGGGCCCTCTTCGTCGGGCCGATCGCGATCCTCCTGGGATGGGAGGTCCTCAGTCGAACGGGGATCATCCGGCCGACGTTCTTTCCGCCGCCGAGCCAGATCATCGCGCGAAGCGTCATCGTGTTCGAACCCGCGTCCGGGCTGGGTGGCGACATCATCGCCACCGTCGTCCGCGTTCTGGTGACGATCCTTCTCGCGGTCGTTCTCGGTGTCGCGGTGGGCATCGCGATCACCGCGTCGCAGTGGCTGGAGCGGGGCACCCACACGGTGCTGGCCTTCTTGTACCCGATCCCCGGCGTGCTGTTCTTCCCCTTCCTGACCTTCCTGTTGGGCCGCACCGAGATGGCGATCATCCTGACCGCTCTGGTGACGCCCTTGGTCGTGATGATCCTGTACACCGTCGCCGGGGTCCGCAGCATCGACCGGACGCTGCTGGAAGTGGCAGACAATTACGGCTCACGTGGCAGGCGTCGATTCCTCGGCATCCTCGTCCCCGGCGCACTTCCGTCGATCGTCACGGGGATCCGGGTCTCGCTGGGGTTCACGTTGATCGCCGTCATCGCCATCGAGATGGTCGGAGCTCCCAACGGACTGGGCCAGTTCCTCTGGTCGAATTGGCAGATCCTGCGCGTCACCGATATGTACGTCGCCTTGCTGATCATCGCGGTGATCGGCCTGATCAGCTCGGTCGGCTTCGACGCGGTCGCGGACCGAATCCTGCCCTGGCGACGCGATGTTCAGGGGGCACAGATATGAGTCCGACAGTACGGCGCTGGGCGCAATCCTGGGCAATTCCGGTCATCGTGCTCGTGTTGTGGGAGATCGTCACGCGGGCAGGTCTGCTCGACCCACGGTTCTTCCCTCCTCTCAGCGACATTCTCGCCACCACGGTCGACCAGCTGCTGTACGGGCGGCTGGGCCTCGACGTCGTGCTGACGGTGCAACGGCTCGTGATCGCATTCGCGTTCGCGGCGGTCTTCGGCGTCGCTATCGGTGTCGCGTCTGGCCGGTGGCGGACGGTGGAGATGCTCATCCGACCCATCACCGACACGCTGTACCCGCTGCCCAAGATCGCGCTGCTCCCGCTGTTCATCATCATCGTCGGGCGTGGGGAGGTCGCGTACATCATCACGGCGTTCGCAACGGCCTTCTTCCAGATCATCATCAGCACGCGGGGCACCGTGCGAGAGGTGCCGACCGACATGATCGAGGCCGGCCGCAATTTCGGCGCCACCGGCGTTCGATTCTTCACGCGGCTGTTGTTTCCCGCTATCGCGCCGGGGCTGATGAACGGCTTGCGCCTGGGCATGGCCACCTGCCTGATCACGCTGATCGCGGCCGAGTTCGTCGGCGCCGAATACGGTCTGGGCGCCATGATTCGCCGGGCAGGACAGCAGTTCGCCGTCGCGGAGGTCTACGCCGGAATCCTCATCGTCGGGCTGCTCGGCCTGCTGATCAATCTCGTGTTTCGGCTCGTCACCCCGCTCGTGGTTCCGGCGGAACGTCGGGGCCGTCGTCCCGCCGCGGCGCAGCGGGGACAGGGAGTGCCCGGAGGCGTCTGACCTGCCCGCACACACAGAACGCCCGGTATGCGAGCCGCGTGCTCGCAAACCGGGCGTTCTGCGGCGCCACGCAGGGCGCCGATCGATCTACCGTGCAGACCAGAGATCGGGCTTGCCGTCGGAATCGAGCTCGAGCAGCGCGCCCGAGTCGTCCACGATCGGCTGCGGGTCCGCGCTGACGTACTCCAAGCGCACGTTGCCCAGATCGGCCTTGTCGGTGAACCACAGCACGACGTGGCCGTTCTCGTCGATCGACTGTCCGTTCACGGTGAACCCCATGGCCTGCATCTGGGCCATCCTGGCCTCGATGTCGGGTGTGTTCATGAAGCCGAGGTGATGGAAGCCCTCGCCTTCCGTGACGGCGTGGGTGCCGGCGCCGTGGAACTCCATCAGCTCGATGTGCGGCGGCCCCTCGAGGCTGAACGAGATGCGCGCGTCGTGCCAGTGCGGCTCCGGGTTGCTGGCGTCCGCATACCGCTCGGTGCGATAGCGGGCGATGGGGCTGAAGGTGTACCCCGTGACCTTCGACCAGTGGGCGATGGCCGCTTCCAGGTCGGCGACCAGGAAGCCGATGTGGTGGATCAATGGTGCGTCAGCGGTCATGGTCACAGCCCCTTTCCGGGCTCGAATACGGTCTTGACCTGGGAGGAGTCGCCCAGGTTGGAGAGGGCGCGCGAGAAGTCGTCGAAGCCGACGACATCCGTCACGATGCCCTCGGTCTTGATCGCTCCCGATCGCAACGCGGTCATGGATCGCTGCATCGTGAACGCCTGCGCGAACGAGCCCTTGATCGTCAGCTCGCGGCTGAAGATCTCATACGGCCGGATACTCGCGGTCGCGTCCTCGCCGGCCAGACCGTAGACGAGCACGGTGCCTCCCGTCGCGGTCAGACGGATGCCGAGCTCGAGCACGGCGGTGGATCCGGTCGCCTCGACGACGGCGTCGAAGCCGTTTGGCGCAAGCGCACGCAGCGCAGCCTCTGCCGCGTCGGCGTTGCCGCGATCCATCTGGACGGTCTCGTCCGCACCGAACTCCTTGGCGAGGGCGAGTTTGCTGGCCGTCGGCGCAGCGACGACCACGCGCGCGGCGCCCGTCGTCTTGAGCAGCTGAGCAAGGATCAGGCCGGTCGGTCCCGCGCCGAAGATCAGGACCTCGGAGCCCGGCTTGAGGGCCAGCATGTCCGCGCCGTGCATGGCGCACGCCGTCGGTTCCGCCAGACCGGCGGTCGCCACATCGAGCCCGTCTGCGGAGAAGGTCTTCGCGGCGCGGACGGCGACGTACTCGGCGAAGCCGCCTGCCTCGTTGCAGCCCAGGGAGACGAAGTTCTCGCAGAACAGCGCCCTGCCGGTCAGGCAGGGTCCGCACTCGCCGCAGTGGATGGTGTTGTCGACCGTGACGACGGTGCCGACCGCCGGAGTGGTGACCCCCTCGCCGAGGGCGACGACCCGGCCCAGGATCTCGTGGCCGGGGATGAGCGGCAGCTTCGCGATGAACCCACCGTGAAGGAGGTGCTCGTCCGTGCCGCAGACGCCCGTCCTGATCACCTCGAGCAGCACCTCGCCGCGCGCCGGCTCCGGGGTCGGGACATCCTCGACACCCCAGTGCGATCCCTCACGGAAAACAATCGCCTTCATACTCACTACCTCCGTCGGTTGCCTCAATGCAACATCTGTCTGTGGTAGTAAGACTACTTGATCGGGCGGGTCGGACCATCTAGCTCCGGTCGTAGTTGCCAAATTTGAGTAGTATTACTACATGGATTCACTCAACGCCGAGCCCACGGCAGAACCTCACATCACTCCGGCGCTGCTCACCGTCATCGCCGACGGCGGCCTGGAGGGCACGCCCGACATCTACCGGGTGCCGCTCGGACGGCTCGACGGCGTGTACTCCGACTCCGCCGCCTACCGCGCCGAGACCGACCGGATGGGAGCCGACGCCGAGGTGTACTCGGTGCGCTCGCATTCCTATGCCGACGGTCCAGGCTCTCTGACGATCGGCACGAGCCGGCTCGAGCCGGGCAAGATCGGGCTCGAGTACGCACTCACGCGCGGCCACCTGCACCGGCGAGCGGACAGAGCGGAGCTGTACTACTGCCTCTCCGGACGCGGAGTGATGCTCATGGACACCGTCGACGGCCGGGCCAGCGCGATCGAGCTGACACCGGGCAAGGCCGTGCACGTGCCCGGGGGGTGGATTCACCGCAGTGTCAACGTCGGCGCCGAGCCCTTCGTGACGCTGTTCTGCTACAACTCCGACTCGGGCCAGGACTACGAGATCATCGCCGACGCCGGGGGCATGAGTCAGCTCGTCATCGACGATGGCCTCGGCGGGTGGGCGGCAGTCCCCAACCCCCAGCACACGGGTTACCGCGCTTCCACGGCCTCGGAGTGAAGCGGCGAAAGGCCCTAGTCTCGATGCGGGCAGTGTTGCACGAGACCGGAGCGGAACCATGGCGGCAGATAAAGGGCACGGGATAGTGTCACCGCACGACCGCGAGCACCACTCCGGCGACCCGCAGAATTCGCTGCTGGACCGCATCTCGCAGCACCTGGACGAGATCAGTCCCTCCGAGCGCAAGGTCGCCGATCTGATCCTGCTGGACCCGGTGGCGTTCACCACGATGACGATGGCTCGCGCAGCCGGAGCCGCCGGAGTGAGCGAGCCGACCGTCATGCGGCTGGCGCTCTCGCTCGGCTGCGACGGCTTCCAGTCGTTGAAGATGGCCCTCGCGCAGGCGGTGGCCCTGGGCATGCCGGTCACCTTCTCGGCGATCAACGACACCGACTCGGTCGCCGACATCGCCCGGAAGGTCTTCGATCACACCATCACGAGTCTCGACAAGGCTCGCCACGCTCTGGATGTCAGCGCGATCGAGCGCTCCGTCGAGTTGATCCTCGCCGCCCCGACCGTGGTGTTCGTCGGTTTCGGCGCCTCCAGCATCATCGCCCTGGATGCCGCGCAGAAGATCCCGGTGTTCGGCCGGCCCCTGCTCGCTCCGAGCGATCCGCATCAGGCGTTCATGGCCATCGCGACGGTCCCGCCGCCGTCGGTCGTCGTCGCGATCTCCAACTCCGGGCGCACCACCGACGCGATCCGGCTCGCCGAGGTGGCGAAGTCCCGATCGCTGCCGGTCATCGCCATCACCGGAAGCGACGACACACCCCTGTCCGCAGTGGCGGACGTGCCGATCGTCGTCCGCACGTTCGAGAACACCGACGTCTACACGCCGGCCGTGAGCAGGATCGCCGGTCTGGCGGTCGTCGACATCATCGCCGCCGCCCTCGCCATCCGCCGCGGGGACCAGCACCACGAAGGGTTCCGGGCGATGAAGGCGAGTCTGCTCGAGTTCCGAAGTCAGCCATAGCCGAGAGGCACGAAGGGCCCCCGGAAACCGATCCGGGGGCCCTTCGTACGTGTGCCGATTCAGTCGACGGTGATGACGACCTTGATCTCGGTGCCGGTGCTGGCCAGATCGAACGCGTCCGCCGCGCGTGCGTAGTCGAACCGGCTGGTGAGCATGACGGTGGGATCGACCGCACCGGAGCGGATGATCTCGATCGCGCGCTCGTAGTCGGCGGTCACATAGGTCGCCGCGCCCTGGATGCGGATCTGCCGGTCCTGCACTGTGGGCAGATCGACCGTCACCGGGCGCGAGGGTACTCCGACGATGACGACCGCGCCGCCCTGGGCGACCACGCGGACCGATACGTCCACCGTCGTCTGCACCGAGACGCAGTCGAAGACGACGTCGGCCGACTCGCCCAGCGCGGCGGTCACGGTGCCGACGAAGTCGTCGTCGGCGGCGTCGACCGCGGCATCCGCACCCAGCCGCAGCGCGATCTCGCGCTTGGAGCCGAGCAGATCGCTCACCACGATCCTGCGCGCACCGGCGGCACGGGCGGCCGCGAGCATGAGCAGGCCGATCGTTCCGCAGCCGTGGATGAGCACTGCCTTGCCCTGCAGGTCCCCGGCCAGACCCGCGGCGTGAACGGGCGTCGCCAAGGGCTCGATCAGGATCGCCTGGTCGTCGGAGAAGTCCTCCGGAACGACGCGAAGCCGGTCTGCGGGAATGCTGAAGGTCTGCGCCATGCCGCCCTCACGGTAACCGCATCCGAAGAATCCGAGGTTCTCGCACACGTTCACGTTGCCCGCCCGGCAGACCTTGCACTCCCCGCAGGGGAGGGTCGGCTCGGGCGTCACGCGCGTGCCGACGGCAAGGCCCGTCACGTCGGAGGCGACCGCTTCGACGACTCCGACGACCTCGTGGCCGGGGTAGTACGGGGGCTTCATCTGAGGGTGCTTGCCGTGGAGCGCGTGCGTGTCCGAACCGCAGACCCCGGCGATGCGCATCGAGACCAGCGCCTCACCTGCGCCGAGCTCGACGGCGGGTTCGGTGACGACATCGACGACGCCCGGCGCCGACACGAGGATCCGCCAGCGCTGATCCGAGGAAGTGGTGGTCATGATGGCCTGCTCCTTCGCGTTGCGGCAGGGGTCGCGAACGCAAACCCCGCTGGTTTGTCTTGATTATAGATGTAGTGCAACTACGAATTTAGCCATCAGGTCGGGAGCGACGGGGTCAAATTGGCCGACTTCCGGCCTGCATGTGTAGTATCGCTACGAAGCCGAGTGTCCCGTCGGCATCATCAGCAGCAGCAATGCACAACGGAGTGAGGAGATTTCAGGAATGATCCGGAAATCCAATCAACGCATCATCGGCGCGGGTATCGCGGCCCTCATGGCGGGAGCTGCCCTGACCGGCTGCTCCTCTGCCGCGGAGGACGCAGGAAACGCCGCCCCCGTCACATCGTCGGATGTCGAGCTTATCCAGGGGGTTCGCAGTCTCTCCAACGCGTACCACGCGAACTGGGTGGACGGCGGAGACCTCTTCGGTGAGTTCGCCGACCTCGAGGTCATCACGATCACCGACGAGTCCGACTCGCAGCGCCAGCTCTCGCAGGTGCGCGCCCTCGGCGCGTCCGGCAAGGTCTTCGCACTCAACGTCGACCCGAACACGTCCTCCGACACCGAGGCGATCGTCAACGCGGTCACGGATGCCGGCGGCTTCGTCGTCACGCAGTGGAACAAGCCGGACGACCTGTTCCCGTGGGACGTCAGCGACAACTGGGTCGCCCACATCAGCTTCGATGGCCGCACCAGCGGCCAGGAGGTCTCCGAGGCGCTGTTCGACGAGATCGGCGGCGAAGGCAACATCATCGCGCTGCAGGGAATCCTGGACAACGTGCCGGCCAAGCAGCGCTTCGAAGGCCTCCAGAACGCACTGGCGGACGCGCCGGGCATCACCCTCCTCGAGGACCAGACGGCCAACTACAGCCGTTCCGAGGCGCTGACCGTCACCCAGACACTGCTCGCCAAGCACGGCGGACAGATCGACGGCATCTGGGCGGCCAACGACGAGATGGCGCTCGGCGCGATCGAGGCACTGCGTGCCGCAGGCCTCGAAGGTCAGATCCCGGTGGTCGGCTTCGATGCCGTCCCCGAGGCGCTCGAGGCGATCGAAGACCCCGCGTCCGGCTACATCGCGACCGTCTCGACGGACCCGTGGTGGCAGGGCGGCGCCGGACTGGCGATCGCCTATCAGGCTGCGACGGGCGAGATCGACGTCGCCAAGCTCTCGCACGAGCAGCGTGCCTTCTACGGCAGCCAGACGGTCGTGACGGTCAAGAACGTCGCCGACTACCTGCAGGCGCCGCCGCTGGACAAGCTCGTTCCGGACTTCGAGAACCCCTGGCTGCGCAGCCAGGGCGCCATCAAGTAGAACCCCTCACCGTCGGCTGTCCGCGCATCGCGGGCAGCCGACGGTGGCTCCCACCCCCGCACCAGGAAGCCCCATGACTCACACCGCCGCACCGCCGACGGCGCCGCGCTTCGCGGCCGCCTGGAAGCGTCGACTGCTCGACGGCGGGCCGCTCGTCGCGCTCGTCGCCCTGATCCTCATCTTCGCCGTCGGGAATCCGGCGTTCCTGAGCCCCGGGAACATGGGCATCCTGCTCTCGCAGTTGGCCATCCCGCTCGTCATCGCGACCGGGCTGACCTTCGTGATCCTGCTCGGCGGAATCGACCTGTCGATCGAGGGAGTCATGGCGACCTCCTCCCTGGTCTTCGTCCTCACCGCGGCGAACGATCGCAACGACATCTCGCTCGGCGTCGGCGCCGTCGTCCTCGGCATCCTCGCCGGCACCGCCATGGGAACGGCCAACGGCGTGCTCAACGTGCGCTTCGGCATCCCCTCCTTCATGGTCACCCTCGGCATGGGCGCGATCGGCATCGGAATCGCCACCGTGCTGTTCGGCGGGCGCTCACCCCGGTTGCTCGATCCCGCGCTCAAGTCGATCGGCACCGGCAACACCTTCGGGATCGCGAACATCTTCCTGATCGCGGTCATCGTCCTGGCCATCGGCTACCTCATCCAGCGCTTCACCAAGATCGGCCGTTACGGCTACGTCATCGGCGGGGACGAGGGCATCGCCAAGCTCTCCGGCGTAAAGGTCTCGCGCTACAAGATCGCCGCGTTTGCGATCGGCGGGACGACCGCGGGCATCGCCGGCGTGCTCGTGGGAGCCCAGCTCGGTGTGGGCTCGCCGACGATCAGCCAGGGCTTCCTGTTCACCTCGATCACCGCCGTCGTGCTGGGCGGAACGCTGCTGACCGGCGGCCGAGGCGGCGTGATCCGCAGCCTGGTCGGCGTGGCCATCATCATCGTCCTCGGCAACGGCCTGATCCTCATGGGCGTCGACTCCTACGTCCAGATCGCCGTCCAGGGACTCGTCATCATCGCCGCCGTCATTGCGACCGGATGGCGCCTACGCACACGGGTGAGGGTCATCAAATGAGTGCCGCACTGGAAATCAGAAACGTCACCAAGCGCTTCCGCGGCGTGGTTGCGCTCGACAGCGTGAGCTTCGAAGTGCGGCGGCACGAAGTCGTCGGCCTCATCGGCGAGAACGGCGCAGGAAAGTCGACGCTGCTGAAGATCCTCGCCGGCGTGTACCAGCCGGACGAGGGAGAGATCCTGCGCTCGGGCAACGTCGTGACGTTCCGCACGCCCAGCCAGTCCGCAGCAGCGGGCATCGGGATGGTGCATCAGGAGCAGTCGCTGATCCCCACGGTGACCGTCGCCGAGAACATCCTGCTCGGCGCAGAGGGCGATGCCGTCCGCTTCGGCATCTACAACTGGCCGCGCCTGAACGCGATCGCGCAGCGCCAGCTCGACAAGATCTCTTCGCCGATCTCGCCCACCGCCATCGTCGAGACCCTGAGTTTCGCCGAGCGGCAGATGGTCGAGCTGGCCAAGGCGCTGTACGTCGAGGAGGTGGCGAGCATCGAGCCCGTCATCGTCCTGGACGAGCCCACCAGCGTGCTCGAGGGTGCCGAACTGGAGACGCTCTTCGAGGAGATCGAGCGGCTCCGCGCGTTCGCCTCGGTCGTGTTCGTCTCGCATCGGCTCGACGAGGTGCTGCGTGTCTCCGACCGCGTGTACGTCCTCAAAGACGGTCACTCCGTCGGCGAGATGGCCGCCGCCGACGCCGACGTTGACGCTCTGCACCACTTGATGGTCGGGCGGGCCAGCTCCGCGGAGTTCTATCACGAGGACGAGCAGCTCCCCGTCGCGGGCAACCCCGTCATCCTCTCCGTCGACGGCCTGGGCAAACGCGGCGCCTTCGAAGACGTGTCCTTCGAGGTCCGGGCGGGCGAGGTGCTCGGAATCGCCGGCGTTCTCGGCTCCGGCCGCGAAGAGCTCAGCCGGGTCCTCTTCGGCGCCGAGCCGTCCACCTCGGGCCGCATCGTCTACGACGGCAAGACCACTCGGTTCCGTTCGCCGGTGGATGCCGTCGCAGCAGGCATCGGCTACATCCCCGCCGAGCGCCGCATCGAGGGAATCGCCGACGGCATGAGCGTGGAGGAGAACATCTTCCTCGTGGACCCCGGTCCGGTCAGCTGGGGGCCGTTCCTCAAGCACCGCGCGGCAAGAAAGTCCGCGAAGGAGTGGATCGCGCGGCTGCGGGTGCGCACCCCCGATGGCCGGGCGAACATCGGCAACCTCAGCGGCGGCAACCAGCAGAAGGTGGTGCTGGCCAAATGGCTGAACTCGCCGAAACTCCGCCTGCTGATCCTGGATCACCCCACACGCGGACTTGACGTCGGCGCCAAGGAAGACGTCTACACGTTTGTGCGCGAACAGTGCGCGAAGGGCATGGCCGTCGTCCTGCTGGCCGATTCGCTGGAAGAGACGATCGCCCTGAGCCACTCGATCATCGTGATGCGCGACGGCCGCGTGGAACGGCGTTTCGACTCGCCGCCGGGCAGCAAGCCCACCCCCGTAGAGCTCGTCGAGAGGATGGTGTGACGGCCATGGCCAGCAGCACTACCGCGCCCGGTCCGGCCGGACCGGTCACCACGTCCACCGCACTGATCCGGAGGGTGACCGAGAAGAACCGTTCCCGCCTGGTCACCCTCGTTCCGCTGGTGGTCCTGGTCGGCCTGATCCTGGTGGTCGCTCTGCGGCAGCCGAACTTCCTGAACATCACCAGCGTCCGCGGGCTGCTCGAAAGCATGGCCCCGATCCTGCTGCTGGCGATCGGGCAGATGTTCGTCATCCTCACCGGCGGCATCGACCTGTCCTTCGCGGTGACCGCTTCGTTCGGCACCGTTCTGCTCGCGCTGTGGATCCCCATGATGGGTCCCGGGGGCGTCCTGTTGATGCTGGCCGCACTGGCCCTCATCGGATTCATCAACGGGTACGTCGTCGCGGTCGCTCAAGTGCCCTCCTTCATCGTCACCCTCGGATCCCTCGGCCTGTACACCGGGCTCGGGCTGTGGGTTTCGGGTGCGTCGACGATCCGCATCAGCGAAGGCTTCGAGGCGCTGTCCTGGCTTGCCGATGCGCGCGTCGCACAGCTGCCGCTCGTGGGCGTGCTCTCCATTGCTCTGGCGGTCATCGTGGCTGTGGCCATGTGGGCGCTGAACCGGGGACGCAGCCTGCACGCGATGGGCCTGGCAGAGCCGGCCGTGCTGATGTCCGGCGTCTCCACGCGCCGCCTGCGCGTCCTCGCCTTCACCCTGTGCAGCCTGTTCGCCGGGTTCGCCGCGATCGCTTTGGCCGCTGCGCAGCGATCCGGCGGCCCCACGCTCGCCGATACGCTGCAGCTGCCCGCCATCGCGGCCGTCGTCATCGGCGGCACCGCCATCACCGGCGGCGTCGGCGGCGCGATCAAGACACTGATCGGCGCCCTCATCATCGTCGTCCTGCGCGTCGGCCTCACCGCGATGGGTGTCGATCCCGCCTACGAGCAGATCGTCTACGGTGCGGTCATCATCCTGGCCGTCGCGCTGACGATCGATCGCTCGCGCCTCCGCAGCATCAAGTAGGCGTCGCCGTGATCATCGCGCACGATCTGGGCACGACCGCCGACAAAGCGTCGTTGCACACGGACGACGGAACCCTCGTCACCTCCGCCACGGCCGCGTATCCCACGCAGTACCTGCCCGGCGGGGCGGTCGAGCAGAATCCCCACGATTGGTGGGATGCCGTCGTGCGGTCCTCGCGGGAGCTGCTCGAGCGCACCGGAACGAGCGCGGGAGACATCTCCGCGATCTCGGTGTCCGGGCACATGATGGGCGGCGTCTTCCTCGACGGCGACCTGGAACCCGTGCGGCCGGCCATGATCTGGGCGGACACGCGCAGCGGAGCGGAGACGGATCGCCTGATCGCGCGTGTCGGGCAGGATGCGGCGTACCGGATAACCGGGCATCCCCTGAACCCGACCTACACGCTGCCCAAGGTGATGTGGGTGCAGGAGCGGGAACCGGACGCGTGGGGTCGGGTGCGGCACATCGCGTTCGCCAAGGACTACGTCAACGCGCGACTGACCGGGCGACTGGTCACCGACGCGTCGGACGCGTCGGGAGCCAGCGCCTACGATCAGGCGGCGCGCGACTGGTCGCAGGAGCTCCTCGATGCCGCCGGCGTCCAGAAGGCCCTGTTCCCGGAGATCGCCGCGTCCACGCAGATCCTGGGCGGCCTCCTGCCCGAGCCGGCCGCGCTTCTCGGTCTGCGGCCCGGCATCCCGGTCGTCGTGGGCGGCGGAGACGGCCCGATGGCGGCGCTGGGCGCGGGCATCGTCGCGCCCGAGGACGGCGCGTACGTGTCGCTCGGAACGAGTTCATGGATCTCTTTCGCCGCCGACGCGCCCCTGCACGACCCGCATCGGCGCACGATGTCCTTCAATCACGTGGTGCCGGGCCGGTTCGTCCCGACCGCCACGATGCAGACCGGCGCAGGCGCCCTCGACTGGATCGCCGGAGTGCTGGAACCCGGCGGCCGCAGCGACCGGTTCGCGCGCCTGGTCGGTGAGGCGGAGAACATCGACGCATCCGGCGAAGGGCTCTACTTCCTTCCGCACCTGCTCGGTGAGCGTTCGCCGCACTGGAACGCGACGGTGCGCGCATCCTTCGTGGGCCTCTCGCGCGCCCACGAACGCGCCCACATGACCCGCGCCGTCCTGGAGGGCGTGGCGTTCAACCTCGGCACCTGCCTGCGCGCCTTCCGCCAGTCCGGCGCCCGGATCGACCGGGTCGACGCCGTGGGCGGCGGCGCGAAATCCGACACCTGGCTGCAGATCCTCGCGGATGTCTGGGGAGTGCCGGTCCGGCGCCGCACGATCGTGGACGAGGCCAACAGCCTGGGCGCGGCGGTCCTGGGCGCCATCGGAATCGGCGCGGTCGCGTCGGCGGATGCCGCGCGTGCGCTCTCCGAGGTCACGGCCGTGTTCGAACCGGATGCCGCCCGTGCGGCCGCATACGCCAGCGGACAGGCGAGATTCGAGGACGCCTACCAGCGCCTCGAGGGATGGTACGACGGCGGAGGCTCAGCATGAGCGCGGTCGTCCTCGTCACCAGTCGCTCGTTCGGGTCCGGGACCTTCGACGGGCCGGGCGTGCTCAGCGCCGCCGGATACCGCGTCATCGTGAAACCTCCCACGCACGACCTCGCCGACCTCGCCGACACGCTTCCGGAGGCCGTCGCATGGATCGCCGGCACCGGGCCGATCGGGGCCGACCACTTCGCGACCGCGCCGGCCCTGCGAATCCTCGCCCGTTACGGTGTCGGCGTCGACGCGGTCGACCTCGCGGCGGCTGTCGAGCGCGGCATCCCGGTCACCAACACCCCCGGTGCCAATTCCGAATCGGTGGCCGACCTGGCGCTCACGTCGATCCTGGCCGGCCTGCGCGGGATCTCCGCCGGGGATGCCGCGGTTCGCCGCGGGGACTGGGGCGCCTCCCGCGGACGGGAGATCTCCGGGCAGCGCATCGGCATCGTCGGCTTCGGGCGGATCGGCCGGGCGCTGGCCACGCGTGTCATCGCGCTCGGCGCCGATGTGCTCGCCTTCGACCCGTACCTGCCCGCCGATGCCCCTCTGCCCGACCGGGTGACGCGCGCCCATGCTCTGAGCGACCTCGCCGCGTGCGCAGCAGTGTCTCTGCACTCACCCGGCGGAGAGCAGATCATCGGACCCGAGTGGCTCGCCCTGGCGCGCGAGTCGGTGCTGGTGAACACGGCCAGGGCGGATCTGGTCGATGAGGCCGAGGTCGCGGCCGCACTGCGCGCCGGCCGGCTGGCGGCCTACCACGCCGACACTCTGGGCTCGGAGTCGGCGGAGACCTCCAGCCCGCTGCTGAGCGAAGACCTCGTCGGCAGGGTCTGCATCACACCGCACTGGGGCGCCCAGACGATCCAGGCGATCGACCGGATGACGCAGATGAGCACCGAAGACGTCCTCGCCGTCCTCGCGGGCCGCGTGCCGACGTATCCCGTCACGTCATGAACGAAAGGCATCCAGCTGTGAAGATCCCCCTCGACGTCCTGCATTCCATCGGCGTCATCTCCGTCATCCGAGCCCCGTCCGCCGCGGCGGCCATCGGGGCCGCCGACGCACTGGTCGAAGGAGGAATCCGCGGCATCGAGATCACCTATTCGACGCCGGACGTGCCACGCGTGCTGGAAGCGCTGCGCGGCCGCTACGGGTCTGATGTCGCCGTCGGCGCAGGCACCGTCACGACAGCCGACCAGGCGCGACTGGCGGCCGACAGCGGCGCCGAGTTCCTGGTGGCGCCGGGGTACTCCGCGGCGGTGGCCGAGGCGATGATCGGGACCGGTCTGACCACGATGATCGGAGCACTCACCCCGACCGAGGTCATGCTCGCCGCCGAGAGCGGGGCGGATGTCGTCAAGATCTTCCCGGCCAGCCTGGGCGGACCGCGCTACCTCGGTGCCCTACGAGGGCCGTTCCCGGACGTGCCGCTGATGCCCACCGGCGGTGTCAGCGTCGCCAACCTGCATGACTGGTTCGCCGCAGGCGCCCTCGCCGTCGGAGTGGGCGGAGAGCTGGTCTCGAACGCGGACTTCGCAGCGGACTCGTTCGCCGGGGTCACCCGCCGCGCCGTCGAGTTCGCAGCCGCGCTGCGCGCATCCCGGGAGTCGGTGTCCGCATGATCGGCGGGCGCATGGGATTCGTCGGTGTGGACACCGCGCACTCGTCCATCAACCGGGTGTTCCCGCTCTGGGCCGAAGAGCTCGGTCTGGCCAGCGGCGATCTGCGTGGCTTCGACATCCCTCTGGGCGCGGCCGACTCGGATTACCGCGACGTCGTGGCGAGGATCCGAGACGACGCCGGCCAGGCCGGTGCGCTGGTGACCACCCACAAGTTCCGTATCTACGAGGCGGCGAGCGACATGTTCGACGCCATCGACCCGTTCGCTCTGGCCTGCGGCGAGATCTCCTCGATCTACAAACGCGAAGGGGTGCTCGGCGCCTCCGCGAAGGACCCCATCACCGCCGGCGCCGCCCTCGAGGCCTTCCTCCCGGACGATCACTTCGCGCGCACCGGCGCCGGTGTGGTCTGCCTGGGTGCGGGCGGATCCGGCACGGCGCTCTCGTGGTACCTCGCCCACCGTGAGGACCGGCCCGCGTCGGTCACGATCACCGCTCGTCGTCAGGCGGCCCTGGATCACCTCCGCGGAGTGCACGAGCGCGGCGGGCTGGACCAGAGTCTGTTCCGCTATGCCCTGCTGGACTCCGATGACGTCGTCGGCTCGGCCGATCGCATCGTCGAGGCCGCGGGCGAGGGCGTGGTGATCGCCAATGCCACCGGCATGGGCAAGGACCGCCCTGGATCCCCACTGGGTGACGACGTGCGATACCCCTCGGGGGCGTACGTCTGGGAGTTCAACTATCGAGGCTCACTGGAGTTCCTCCATCAGGCACGGCGACGGCAGCAGGAGCGCGCTCTCACCGTCGAGGACGGCTGGGTGTACTTCCTGCACGGCTGGACGCAGGTGATCGCGGAGGTCTTCGACGTCGAGATGACTCCGGAGCTGTTCCACCGACTCGCCCTCCGGGCGAATTCGGTGCGGTGAGCGACCCGTTCGTCCGCACGGTCCGCGGCGACGTCCGGCCCGACGCTCTGGGACCGGTGAACTACCACGAGCACTTCTTCCAGGTCAGTCCGCTGCTGCCGGGGGATGAGCTCTGCGACGAGGATGCCGGCATCCAGGAGGCCCGTCAGCTGGTCGCCTCCGGCTTCCCGGCCGTCGTGGACGCCACGCCCCTCGGGCTGGGGCGCAAGCCTCTCGGTCTGCGGCGCGTCTCGGCAGAAGCTGCCGTTTCCATCGTTGCGACGACCGGACGTCACCGAGACGCGCACTACTCCGATCAGGACTGGATCCTCGAACTGGGCGCCGAGCGGATGGGCGAGCTGTTCACGGCGGATCTGGTCGAAGGCATGCCGATCGATGACCGTGCGCTCGCTCCCGGCGCGGGGACGGTGGCGCGCAGCGATGTGCGGGCCGGCGTGCTGAAGGCGGGAATCGACTACTGGACGATCACCGCCGCGGAGCGCGAAGCCATCGCGGCCGTCGGGATCGCCCACCGCGCGACGGGTGCTCCGGTGATGGTGCACACCGAGTACTGCACCGCAGTCGATCTGGCGCTCGACCTGCTGGAGGCTGCCGGCGTGCCGGCGGAGCGGGTGGTGATCGCCCACGCGGACCGCACGCCCGACGCGGGGCTGCACAGCGCCATCGCGGCCCGGGGCGCGTACGTCGGCTACGACGGAGCCGGCCGGTACAAGGAATGGCCGGACTCGGTGCTGCTCGGCGCGCTCGAAGCGCTCGTGGCGGCCGGCGCAGGCGATCGGATCCTCCTGGGCGCCGATGTCGCGCGCTCCAGCCGCTACCGGGCCTACGGCGGTGTGCCCGGGCTCGAGTACCTCGGCCGGGCTTTCGTCCCTCGCCTCCGGGAGCGGGTCGGCACCCCCGCAGTGGAGACGATCACGACGGTGAACGCCGCGCGCTGGCTGACCTGGTCGCCCACGCGGGCGCGCAGCTAGCCCCGCAGGCCAGGCGGCTTTTCGCTTTGCGTGGCGCTGCCAAAGCGAAAACCCCCGGAAAACCGGGGGTCTCGTGGAGGGGATGACGGGAATCGAACCCGCGCTATCAGCTTGGGAAGCTGACCCCACCGGTCGATTCATGAGGCGACACCCTTGAAATCATTGGCATCGCGGTCCTACCCAAGCGCCAGGTGTGGGACTGTCAGAAAACGGGGGATTTGGGACTGGCCTGACCGAAAGGAAGGGCTGTGACCCAGACCATCGAGATGATCGATCCGGTGACGGGAGAGATCATCGATCAGCAACAGGTCGCCGAGCAGCTGCTCGCTCAGGCGAAGGAACAAGGCGTCAGCCTCGTCGGGCCGGGAGGGCTGCTCGGCGGGCTGACCAAGACCGTGCTGGAGAGCGCGCTCGAGGCTGAACTGACCGAGCGCCTCGGCTACGACAAGCACGCCGTCAGCGCGGGCGAGTACGCGCGGACGGGACGCGGTCAAGACGAGGTCGGCCCGGTGCAAATTGCGGTGCGAGGGATCGTGAGGGGTCGTTTCAGTCGAAGATCGTTCGCAAGCGACAACGTCCCCTGGACGGGATCGATGAGATCGTGTTGTCGCTGACCGCGCGCGGGCTGACCACCGGTGAGGTTGCCGCGCACTTCACCGAGGTCTACGGCGCCAGCGTCAGCAAGGACACGATCTCGAAGATCACCGACAAGGTCATCGACGAGCTCACGGAATGGGCCAACCGTCCGCTGGATCCCGTGTATCCGGTGATCTTCATCGACGCGATCGTCGCCAAGGTCCGTGACGGTCAGGTCCGCAACAAGCCGTTCTACGTCGCCGTCGGGGTCACCACGGCCGGAGAACGCGACATCCTCGGGATCTGGGCCGGCGACGACGGCGAGGGCGCGAAGTTCTGGCTCGGGGTGCTCACCGAGATCAAGAACCGCGGCGTCGAGGAGGTCTGCATCGTGGTCTGCGACGGCTGAAAGGGCTGCCGGAGTCGATCACCACGACCTGGGAGCATGCCGTCACTCAGACGTGCATCATCCACTTGATCCGCAACGTTCACGTACGCTTCCCGGAAGTACTGGGACCAGATGGCCCGCGACCTCCGACCGGTCTATACCGCGCCGACCGAGCCTGCCGCCCTGCGAGGTTCGAGGAGTTCGCGGAGAAGTGGTGCGCGATGTATCCGGCGATCCGCAAGCTGTGGGAGAACGCGTGGACGGAGTTCATCCCGTTCCTGGACTACGACGTCGAGATCCGCCGCATCATTCGCAGCACGAACGCGAT
Source organism: Microbacterium sp. zg-B185 (assembly GCF_030246885.1). NCBI lineage: Bacteria > Bacillati > Actinomycetota > Actinomycetes > Micrococcales > Microbacteriaceae > Microbacterium > Microbacterium sp. zg-B185. Next base: position 3,486,322 of record NZ_CP126739.1, on the reverse strand, counting down.
CGAATCCCTCAACGACCGCTACCGCAGAGCGGTCCGGGCGCGCGGGCACTTCCCCAAACGACGCCGCCGCGCTGAACGCCTTCGCGATCACCTTCGAAGGCCGCATCAACTAACCATGCGCCAGCCCAGATCCACCGTTAACCTGACAGACCCCACTTCCCCGCGGCCCGGTCCACAGGCGCTAGGTGTATTGAGCTCGACCGTTGTTGATTCGATCGATGGGGATTCCGGCGATGCCGAGGTGGCGCCTGTCTAGGTTGTAGTGGTCGAGCCATGAGGGCAAGGCGGCTGCTCGTTCTGCGTTAGAGGTGAACGTGCGCGCGTACGCCCATTCGGTGGCGAGAGTGCGGTTCAGGCGCTCGATCTTCCCGTTTGTCCAGGGGCAGTGCGGGCGGATGCACTTCCTGGGTGATGCCGTGTGCGGCGAGGACGTCGTGGAACGCGCCGGAGTGTCGGTAGGCGAAGGCGTTGTCTGTGATGACCCGCTCGACTCTGACGCCGACTCGGGCGTAGAACGCAATCGCACGATCCAGGAAAGCGGCTGCGGTGGTGCCCTTCTCGTCGGTGTGGATCTCCGCGTGAACGAGCCGGGAGTGGTCATCGATCGCGGCGTGGAGGTAGTCGTAGCCGATGCCACGGCCACGGACCTTCACGCTGCGCCCGTGTGCTCGCCAGCTGCCGCCGTCCGGAATGCGGCCGAACTTCTTCACGTCAACATGGATCAGCGAGCCGGGATGGTCGTGTTCGTAGCGCACCGCCGAACGACGTGTTGCGCGGATCACTGTTCCGGTCACCGGGTCCATGTCGGCCGCGACGTGCGCGACCGCACGCCCCGACTGGATCCGCTGAACCATGATCAACCTGCCGACCGGCGTCAGCCGGGCATTACCGTGAGACACGAGAGACCTCCGTGCGATCGAGCTGAAGAAGTAGACAGCTCCAACCCGACCCCGGAGGTCTCTCCTACGTCAACAACGATCCCCGTCAGTACAGCTAGCCGTAGGTCCGCCCCAGTTTTTGCCCGACTCAGCCAGAACACACCCGAAGTCCGCGAAGCCAAGGCTTCGCGGACCGCGGTCGTGGCGCGCGATGATCGTTGGGTGGCAGGGCCGCATCCCTAGCGGCACGCGCTTCGGCAGCTGGTGGCGGGGCAGTTGACGATCACGCTGGCCCCCACTTACGGCAGAATCGCGACATGCACCGCGTCTTCGCCTTCGACCTCGCTTGCGAGGACAGCGAGCGCCTGGGCGACGTCGTCGAGTCCGAAGGTGTGCGTCTGCATGAGCTCGAAGGGATAGCGGCCGGACTCCAGAAGCGCGATGGCTGCCTTGATCGATCCGCCCTCGACACCTAGCGCGCCGACCACCGTCAGCGATTTCTTGACGATGAGGTCGGTGTTGACCGAGATCTCCTGACCGCTCTTGAGCCCGGCGAGAACCACTCGACCGCCGCGTCGAACCGCGGCAAGGGCGTCGCGAACAGGCTGGCCGGCCATGGGTGTAAGGTCGAGGATGACGTCCGCCAGCCGTCCTTCGGTGAGCTCGTGCACGCGCCCAGGCACGTCTTCTCGGTCGGCGAAGATTGTGACGTCGGCGCCGAACTTCTCGGCGATTCCGAGCTTGTGCGCGTCGCGCTCGAGGCCTGTCACGATCACCAGGTCCGCTCCGGCCTCCTTCGCGGCCATCGCTGCGGCGATCCCGCGCTGCCCGCATCCGAGTACCACGACGGTGTCGCCGCGACTGACCTGACCGACCTCCTGCACCCAGCGGATGCCCGCTGCCACCGAGTTGTACATCGCCGCGACCCGGGCGGGGAGCTCGTTCGAGATCCGGTGAAGGGTCGAGTTCGGGTGCACATACATGTATTCCGCGAAGCCCCCGCTTACGCGGTCGTCTCCCGGAATTGGGCGAAACCCGTAGGTGCCCAGCGGGCGCTCGCACCCGTTGCTGAGGCCGGTTTCGCAGCCGCGACAGTCGAGGCACGGCACGACGACCTCGACGCAGACGCGATCCCCGGCCCTGACACCCCAACGCTCGCTCGCGGTGGCGCCGATAGATTCGATCACACCCACCGGTTCGTGGCCTGGGACAACGGGAAAAACAGGATTCGGGACCGTGCCCCTGATCTGCTCGATGTCGCTGCCGCACAGCCCGCACGCTTCGATGCGTAGGACTGCATCGAGTTCACCTGAGACGGGACGTTCGAACTCCTGGACACTCAGGTCGTTCGGACCTGACAAGACGACTGCACGGGTGGCGGGGAGCATTGTTCATCCATTTCGTTAAGGTGCGGTTCGGGACCATCGACAGTGCCAAAGCTACGAGCGGCGCCGCGCACTCGTCCGGCAATTTCCGCGTGGAGGAACTCGGCTCGCTGTCCCCCTGAGACCCGTGCCTACACTCGACATCCCACGCACCCTCCCGGAGCCGACAGATAGCGGAGCCGACAGATAATGGAGTCTGACGATGAAAAGACACGCACTTGCCATAGCGATCGCCGCAATGGCTCTGGTGGTGGCCGGTTGCGCGCCCGCAACTAGTACGCCGAGCTCGACAAACGAGCCGACCGCCGCCGACCCGCAACAGGGCGGCGCCATCCTCACAACACAGCGATATGTACTGCCGGGCGGGCTCAACTTCCTGACGAGCAAGGATCAGGGCCTATCGGGTCAGATCACCCCCTCGTACAGCAAGCTTGTCAACTATGTGACCGGCCCGGACACCGTCGGAATCGAGATCGGCCCCGACCTCGCCGACTCATGGGACATCTCCGACGACGGTCTGGTCTACACGTTCCACCTCAATCCGAACGCGACGTTCCATGACGTCCCGCCCGTCAACGGCCGCAAGGTCAACGCCGAGGACGTCGTCGCGACGTTCAACGCCATCATCGAGTTCGGGTCGCCCACCGCGTACCAGTTCAGCAACGTCGCCTCGATTGAGGCCCTCGACGAGCACACCGTCGAGTTCACCCTCACGGAGCCCCTCTCGACCATGCTCGAGAACCTGGCGACGCCCGGGAACTTCATCGCACCGATCGAAGGGATCCGGGGGGAGTACGACATGGACAAGGTCCTCATCGGCTCCGGTCCATTCGTTCTCGTAGAGTACGACCCGGCCACGATTTGGGAGCGCAAGCGGCACCCCGGATACCACAAGGAGGGACGCCCCTACGCCGACGAGCTGAACACGCTGATCGTGTTGGACGCCGCGGCCCGGTTCACGGCGCTGCGCAGCGGACAGATCAACCACACGATCATCGCCCAGCAGGAGCAGGTCAAGTCCCTCGTGGACTCGGGTGACTTCATCGCCGTCTCGCAGCCGGCCGGCCCTGAGTACATCTACCTGAATCAGGAGTTCGAACCCTTCCGTCACCTCGAGGTCCGCCGGGCGATCGGCATGGCCATCGACTGGGACAGCATGGGCGAGAGCATCCGAGGGGTGTACGGGCTCTCGAGCGTCGTGCCGCCCATACTGGGTGGGCTCTCGGAAGACGAGTTGCGCGAGGTGCGCCCCTACGACCCGGATGCCGCGCAAGAACTCCTTGCGGAGGCGGGCTACCCGGACGGCTTCGAGGTCACTATGGTCGTCCAGCAGGTCGACGGCAATGATGTCAGTGAGGCGGAGTGGATCGTCGAGGACCTCAAGGCGATCGGGATCGATCTCACCCTCGAACTGGTGGACCCTGCGACCTACGGTGCGCGCCGCGGCGGCGGACAGTTCCAGATGGCCCGTGGACTCCGCACCCTTCTGAGCGCCGACCAGTTCATGGCCGAGCTGCAGTCGGAGAGCGGCACCAACTTCACGAAAGTGAACGACCCGGTCCTCGACGACCTCATCGCGCAGTACCGCGCCGAGCTCGACCCAGCGGCACGCGCCGAGATAGCGAAGGAGTTTACCCGGTACTTCGAGACCGAGGTCGCCACCGTCATCGGCGGTCCGATGACGTTCGACACCTGGGTCTGGCGCGCGGACATGAATGTTTCGTACACGAGCGAATCGGGGCTCAGCCCGAACGTGATCCGCTACGGCGGAATGCTCGAGGACATCTGGTTCGAGTGACGTGAGACGGCTGTCGTGGCGGGGAGCCCCACGGTACTCCGCCACGACAGCCCTTGAGAATTCGACAACCACGGCAGACGGAGTCCACATGGCTTTATCGATCCCCTCCGAGCAGGTGCGGGAAGGCCTTCGCGAGGCCGCTCCACCCCTTCTCGACATCGACGGGCTCAGGGTCTCCTTCACGAAGGAAGGGCGAAAGCTCCCCGTGCTCAACGGTGTGTCGTTCACCGCTCAGCCCGGCGAGACCGTGGCGGTCGTCGGCGAGTCCGGGAGCGGAAAGAGCGTGACCGCGCTCGCGATCATGGGGCTTCTCGGCGGAGGAAAGGTCGACGGCGGGGCGATCCGGTTCGGCGGCACCGATCTGCGTGAGCTGCGGCCGAAGCAGATGCGCGCGCTGCGCGGACGCGACATCGCCATGATCTTCCAGGATCCGCTTGCGGCCCTCGACCCGCTCTTCACGATCGGCTATCAGGTTCGCGAGGCTCTGCGCTTCGGTGGATACCCGAAGCAGAATATACGCGCGCGGGCCATCGAGCTTCTGGGTGCCGTCGGGATCCCCGACCCGGCTCAGCGCGAGTCGGCCTACCCTCACGAGCTCTCGGGCGGTCAGCGTCAGCGAGTCGTCATCGCCATCGCGATCGCGTGCGAGCCGAAGCTCATCATTGCGGACGAGCCGACGACCGCCCTTGACGCCACAATCGAGGGCCAGATCCTGGAACTCATCAAGACCGTGCAGCGGGAGGTGGGCTCCGCTCTCCTGCTGATCACCCACGACATGTCCGTCGTCGCTCGAATGGCCGATCGGGTGCTCGTCATGTACTCGGGCAAGATCGTGGAGGAGGGGCCGGTGCGTGAGGTGCTTCGTGAGCCGCGGCATCCGTACACCGCGGCTCTCCTGGCAGCTGTGCCGCGCGGGCTCGACCGTTCCCAGCCGGTGCCGACGATTCCTGGATCCATCCCGAGCCTTACCGAGACGACGGTCGGGTGCCGGTTCGCGCCGCGGTGTGCGCACGTCATGGAGCTGTGTCGGACGGAAGAACCGCCGTCCTTCCCCGCCGGCGAGGCTCGACTGAGCCGGTGCTGGCTCGAGGATGCAGGAGTTCAGCCGTGAGCATACCTCTGCTGTCCGTGCAGGACCTCGTCAAGAACTTCGCGCTTCCGCGGCGCTCCCTCATCGGGCCCCGAGGGGCGGTCCAGGCCGTCAGCGGCGTCTCGTTCGAGCTGGAGCGGGGCAAGACGCTCGGGCTGGTGGGGGAGTCGGGCTCGGGTAAGTCCACGACCGCGCGGCTTATCACCGGCCTCACTCGCCCCACGTCCGGACGAATCGAGTTCGACGGCGTCGACGTCGCCACGGCGAGTCGCCGCCAGCGGGGTGCCATGCGCCGCCGAATGCAGATGGTCTTCCAGGACCCACGAGGCTCGCTCGATCCGAGGATGCGCGTGCGCGATGTCATCGGCGAAGGACTCGTCGTCCACCGCATCGCCTCCGGGGCTGCGCTGCGTGCGCGCGTCGAAGAACTGCTTTCGATCGTGGGATTGCAGGCCAGCGACGCAGACAAGTACGCGCACGAGTTCTCGGGCGGTCAGGCTCAGCGAATCGCCATCGCCCGGGCGCTCGCCACCGACCCCGAACTCATCGTGTGCGACGAGGCGGTCTCCGCACTGGACGTCTCCGTCCAGGCCCAGATCCTCAACCTGCTGCGCCGGCTCCAGGACGAATTACAGCTCACCTACCTCTTCATCTCGCATGATCTAAACGTCGTGCGGTACATGTCCGACGAGGTGATCGTCATGTACTTGGGTCGTTCGGTCGAGCGGGGGCCGGCGGAGGCGGTGTTCGAGCGTCCCACGCATCCCTACACCCAGGCTCTGCTCGGCGCCGTGTCCCAAGGGGACTGGACGGAACCTGAACCCACCGGTCCGACGCTGCGCGGCGAGATTCCGAGCCCGGCGAACCCGCCGAGCGGTTGCAGGTTCCACACACGCTGCCCGCTGGCGTTCGATCGCTGTCGTGTCGACGTGCCGGACGAGACGCCCCTCGGTGGTGGCCACCTTGCCGCGTGCCACCTCGCGACGGAGGTGATGGCGCGGTGATGCTTTACCTACTCAAGCGCATCGGCGCGGGATTGCTGTGCCTCGCGCTCGTGACGCTGTTCGTCTTCACCGCGATGCGCCTCGTGCCCGGCGACGTCGTCTCCGTCCAGCTGCAGAACGCTGCGGGAGTGACCGAGTCGGAAGCGGAGGCCCTCCGCGAGAGCTTCGGGCTGAACGCGCCATTGCTTGAGCAGCTCCGTGCATGGCTTGCAGGGGTGGTGCAGGGGGACCTCGGCACCTCCTTCTGGGGTGATCGGCCCGTCGCCGACATTCTGTGGGAGCGGGTGCCGGTGACCCTCGAAATGGGTCTGATCGCCCTGCTGCTCGCGGTCGTCGGCGGCGTCAGTCTTGGCATTGCCGGCGCGAGTCGGCGTGGCTCGTGGCTCGACGGTGCCACAAGGATCGGTGCGGTCGTCGGTCTCTCCGTGCCCCACTACGTCTTCGCACTGATGGTGCTGGTGGCGCTGTCCCTGCTCTTCCACTGGTCCCCCCCGCTCGTCTTCACGCCACTCTCGGAGAACCCGGGGCTGTACTTCCAGCAGACCGGCATTCCCATCATCGCGATCGCCCTGATGATGACGGCGGCGGTCGCAAGAATGACGAGATCGGCGATGCTGGAGTCGCTCGGCTCCGAGTCGGTTCGCGCGGTGCGTGCGCGCGGGGGTTCGGAGATGCGCGTCGTCATGGTTCACGGACTGCGCAATGCCGGCATCCCGATCCTCACGCTCATTGGACTCGAGCTCGGCGCGGTGTTCGGAGGGACGGTCATCCTGGAGACCCTTTTCGGAATACCGGGAGTCGGCTCGCTCACCTACGACGCCGTCGCACAGCGCGATTACCCCCTCGTCGTGGCGTGCACGATCTTCTTCTGTGTGATGTACATAGTGGTCACCATCGCGATCGATCTCGCGTACACGATCATCGATCCCCGGATCCGGACGGCAGGAGTCGGCCAATGACCGCCACCCTTGTGACTGCGACACGCGTGAATCAGCGCGGCGGCGCATTGCGTCGATTCGTGCGCGCCGAGCCGATCGGGATTGCGAGCCTGGTGTTCATCGCGATCATCGTGATCGTCGCCGTGTTCGCGCAGTGGATCGCACCCTACTCATCGTTCGAGCAGCACCGCGAGGCGATCCTGGAGCCGCCGTCGGGGGAGTTCCTGCTGGGAACGGATTGGCTCGGCCGCGATCAGCTCAGCCGGATCATCTACGGCGGGCAGACCTCGCTCGTGATCGCGGTGAGCACGACGCTGATCGGCGGGCTGCTCGGTGTCCTGATCGGAATGGTCTCGGGCTACCTCGGGGGTGTGACCGACCTCACCGTCCAGCGCATCGCCGACGCGATCGAGTCGATCCCGCCGCTCGTGCTGCTGCTGCTCATCGCAGCGATCATGGGCCCGTCGATTCCGAACACCATCTTCGCTCTCATGGTGATGCTGCTGCCGGGCTTCAACCGGGTCGCGCGGGGCGAAGTCATCCGGCTCAAGCAGGAGCGCTACATCGAGGCCTCACGCTCCGTCGGCGCGAAAGCACCAAGGCTGGTGCTGCGCCATATCCTGCCGAACATGGCCGGGCCGCTCCTGACCGTTGCGACGCTCCGGTTCGCCGGCGTCATCGTCGCGGAGTCTGCTCTAAGCTTCCTCGGGCTCGGGCCCGCACCGCCCACACCCTCCTGGGGAGGCATGCTCTCCTCCGGGGTGCAGTACCTGAGCTACGCGCCATGGCTCATCGTCTACCCCGCATTCGCACTGGCGCTCGCGGTTCTCGCGTTCAACCTGTTCGGTGACTCGCTCCGGGACTACCTAGACCCTCGACTCACCCGACGCGGTTAGACCGGCACGACAGCTGCCCGGTGTCCCATCCGAAGCGACGGGCTACCGGGCAACTGCGTTTCCTGTGGCCGGCGGGTGCGGAGCGCCACGCGGACGTCGCCACGACGAGCAAAGGCCCGACCGTCATCGACGGTCGGGCCTTTGCTCGCCCTGGCGCTCGCGGTTCTCGCGTTCGACCTGTTAGGTGACTCGCTCCGGGACTACCTAGATCCTCGACTCACCCGACGCGGTTAGACCGGCACGACAGCTGCCCGGCGTCCCATCCGAAGCGACGGGCTACCGGGCAACTGCGTTTCCTGTGGCCGGCGGGTGCGGAGCGCCACGCGGACGTCGCCACGACGAGCAAAGGCCCGACCGTCATCGACGGTCGGGCCTTTGATGTGACGCTCAGCGCACGGGGAACGACTGACCAGACCACGTGGTGAACACTCGGAATACCATGGACATCGCAGCGTTGCGTGAGCCGGCCACGACGATGGGAATGCTCGCAGGCGTTGCATCGGCGAGGACGTGGTGGGCGTGGTCGGGTTCGAACGGACCTTCCGGCAGGTAGCTCAGTCCTTTACCGACCGCCTCCAGCTCCGCCTCGGTGCGGGTGCAGGCCGCGAAGAGCCAATCCCGGACGTCCTGCTTCGACATGCCGGCGGAGGCGAAGAGGTCGGCGTGCTCGGGGTTCATGATGATGCCGACCGCCGAGTGGCGGAATATCCAGGGCCCGGTGCGGCGAATCGTGTCGGCGAAGTCGCGAAGCACGTCCTCGGGGCCTTTGAAGCTCCGGTTGTCGACGAACTCCATGGTGCGAAGCAATGTCGCGCTCACGGCACTCTCGCCGGGCGCAAGTCCGCATTCGACGGAGAGGGGCGGCCACGGGCTCTCCTCCTCGTCCTCCGCGACGCACACCTGCCAGCGCCCCGGTACTCCCTGCGTCGACTGGTCGAGCTCCTGCGGACGGATGCCGAAAGTGTTGCGGACGGTGAGTCCGATGGCGCGCGGAATCGTCGCGTTCGGTCGGAACCCCGGTCCGAGCACGCCGCCCGCGTTGTTGATCCCGAGTTCGTGGCGAATCGGACCATTGACGACGATGAGCGGCGACGGGCCGCTGGTGCTCTGGAAACCGCCACCGCGAGCCGCGCGCTCCCCGGAGAGCGCGTCCCACGCGGCCAGGATCACCGGGAAATGCTCCGGTCGGCACCCCGCCATCACGGAGTGAATCGCGACATCACGGACAGTCGCCTCGCGGCCGAGTGGGACGCTCCGGGCAACGACCTCATCGGCCGCGCGGTCGGTGTGCCGCAGGAACTCCGCGACAACGGGCTCGGTGGCAGGGACAAGGGGAAGCCCGTCAGACCAACCCTGCTCGTAAAGGTGCTCGATGACTGCGGTCGCCGCGGCGGCGTCCAGCGTTGTCGTTGCTGCAGTGGTCATGCGGCGCTCTCCTCGCCGGCGAGGAGATGCGTGCGCACCGCTGCCGCCAGTTGCGCGCCACGCAGATCAACCTCGTCGCCCACGAGGTTGGCGATCGGGTGCGCCGTGCGCAGGTAGGGGAAATCCGGTCGCCCCTTCACGCTCGCCATAGCGGACGCGGGCACCGCGAAGGCGTCGGTGCAGATCACCGCGGTGGGGATGCCTCGACTCTCGAGCATGATGCCGTCGGCGACTGCCGACGCGCTGCATGAGCCGCAGTCTCCGACGCCGATGACGACGAGGTCGCATTCCGCTGACAGCCGATCGAGAAGGTCGTCGGGAAGCGGGAGGGAGAAATTCACTTTGGTGACGGGTACGAGGTCTCCCACACCGTCGGAACGCTGCAGGCTCGCGCCGATGACGCCGAGCAATGCGGCCGCGTTCCGCTTCGTGTTCTCGAGTAGGCCGACGCGCAGACCCTTCAAGCTCGTAAGGGCCGTCGCGGTGCGGTCCGAGTTCGAGGCCCCGGCCTTTCGAGCACTCGCGGTCGGGTCGATGATGGCATGAACCATGAGATGCTCCGTCCGATTGCTGATGACGCAGCCCATTCTGCCGCCGCGTGGAGCGAGCGCTGCGGGTCATTCCGGGGGGCGGAACAAGGGGTGTCGCGATGCATTCGGCGCGGGGTGCACGGAGTGACACGACGTCACGGGTTCGAACCCGTCGAGCCAGGTGCGGAGGCCGCGCCGCTTCCACCCGATGGAAGCGCGATCCGGGTGGGCCGGCGCGGCGTGATGGGCTGGCCGAGCCGCACACGGGCGGCAATTGTGCCTTAGGAGAATCAATGACGATCATCGATGTTCACGCTCACGTACTGCCAAAGGACTACCCCGTCGGGGAGGCGTTTCCGCGGACGGCGCCGATCGATGGCGACAGCGCACGCGAGGTGTTCTTCGGAGCGTTCCACTACCGCGCGGAGGATATCTGGTTCGACGTCGAGCGTCGTATCGAGGCGATGGATGGCCGCGGCGTGGACGAGGAGGTCATCTCACCGATGCCGCCGCTGTTGAACTATTCGCTCGACCTCGAGGCCGGGACAACGCTGTTCCGGCACATCAACGAGTCGATCGCGGGCTACGTGGCGGCCGGTGGTGGGCGTATCCACGGCCTCGGGACCGTTCCGCTTCAGGACCCCGACGCGGCCGCCGCTGAGCTGACGCACATCGCCGAGCTGGGCCTTCGAGGAGCCGAGATTCCGTCGCACGTCAACGGAAAGCCGATCGGCGAGCCCGAGTTCTACCCGGTGTTCGAGGAGGCTGAGCGGCTCGGTCTCGGTCTCTTCGTCCACACGCTGCCTCGGGCTGAGGAGCTGGGTATCCACCCGGACTACCGCGGCTCGCTGGGCGTGGGCATCGAAGCCACGCGGGGCGCCGCTTCGATCGCGTTCGGCGGCCTTGCGGATCGCTGCGCGCTGGACAACCTCCTGTTCAGCCACGCGGCCGGCGGCCTGCCTGCGTTCCTCCCGCGAGCCGACTTCTTCTGGAGCCAGGCCCCGGAGGACCAGCGCACCGCTGAGCCGCCGAGCGCGATCGCCCGGCGCTTCTCCTACGACTCGATGGTCTTCGACCCGGCGGGGATGCGGTTCATCATCGAGTATCTCGGTGCAGACCGGATCATGCTCGGCACGGACTTCCCCGCGATGCCGCGGCCGATGCCGATGGCATCGCTGCTCGATGGGCTCGGCTTGAACGATCACGACCGGGAGCTCATCTCGTCAGCGAACGCTCGCCGGTTCCTTTCGCAGAGTGCCGCTGCCGTCTGAGGCTCAGCCGACGAAACGCCCCCACGACGCTCGGTGCGTCGTGGGGGCGTTCTTCCTGGTCCCGGAGCTCCGTGGCCTGCGGCGTCAGGGGATGATGATGATCTTGCCGCGCACTCGGTTCGACTCGCTGGCACGGTGCGCGTCGACGATCTCGTCGAGGGGGATCACGAGGCCGATCTCGACCGAGAACTCACCGGCCGCGATCAGCGGCTGCACGACGGCGACCGCCTCGGCACGCTGTGCCCGCTGCTCCCCCGTGAGGGGAACAGCCGACCCACCGCCGTATGCCGTGATCCCGCGCGCGTCTGCCTTCAGCCCGGCGGCGGCCGATGCGAAGCGCGCGGGGTCGACGAGCGCGATCGAGTCGAGGGCTTCGTCTGTGCCGGCGAGGTCGAGAATGACGGTGAAGCCGGCCGACGCGGAGTCGCGAAGCCGCTCCAGGAGTCCGTCCCCGTATCCGACGGGGGTGGCGCCGAGCTCGCGGATGCGGTCGAAGCTCCGCGGCGAGCCGGTTGCTACGACCTCCGCGCCCCACAGGCGGGCGAACTGGATGGCGGCCTGGCCGACAGATCCGGAACCCGCGTGGATGAGGATGCGGTCCCCGTCGGTCACACCGAGGGACTTCAATGCCTGATACGCCGTCCCCACCGGGATCGGCAGTGCCGCGCCCGTCTCCCAGCTCACCTCAGGCAGCTTGCGGGTGAGGTGCATCGGTCTCACCAGGGCGTGCGTGGCGGCAGCTCCCTGTGTCCAGCCGAAGATGACCTCGTCCGCCACCGCCCAGTCGGTGACGCCATCCCCGATCGCCGTGATGACGCCGGCACCATCGTGTCCGACACCTCGCGGTGCCTCGGGCGCGGCGGCGCGTGCCCCGGAGCGGACCTTGGTGTCGAATGGGTTGACGCCGTGGGCGCGCACTTCGACGAGCACCCAACCCGGGTCTGGGACGGGGACCTCGCCCTCGGCGACGTGGATGACCTCAGGGCCGCCGAGTTCGGCGTACTGTGCAAATCGAGACATTTCGCCATTTAATCACGACGCCTTGGGCAGTCACGGCCGCTTCCGTGGTACGGAATGCTCAGACGCGCCGACACCTAGGCCCTGCGAGCATCGGACGAGCGAGGGTGGCCATCCGTGCCGCTCAGACCTTTGAGGAGGCCGGAATGCCCGACACCGCCGCGATCGGGGAGGCGTTCGCCGACCTGCGCGAGACGCTCGCATTGGACGGCTTCGCCCTGTCCTGGAAGCTCAGCGAGGAGACCCGTGCGAACGGCGAGATCGCCGCCGGCTCCGCCTCATGCGCCGATTGCCTCGTGCCGGCGCCGGTACTTGAGGCCATCCTGCGAACCCCGCTGTCCGCGACCCCGTTCGAACTCGCCGAGGTGCGTCTGCCATGACCGAGACCGCTCCCTCCCCGATTCTGTACGAGCTGCCCGAAGAGGTTCGGCAGACCACGGTGCTGCAGGAGTTCATCGACTGGGTGGCGGATCGCCGCGGCATCCGGTTGGACGGCTACGCCGACCTGTACAAGTGGTCGGTCACTGACCTCGACGGCTTCTGGGAGTCCGTCTGGCAGTACTACGACGTCCACTCCGTGACGCCGTACACCGCGGTGCTCGCCGAAGAACGGATGCCGGGAGCCGTGTGGTTCCCGGGGGCCCGTCTCAACTACGCCGAGCACGTGCTCCGCGGTGACGGCAGTCGGTGCGCGTTCGTCGCCTACTCACAGACGCGCGAGACGCAGGAGTGGACGGTCGACCGTCTGCGAGACGAGGTTGGCCGAATCCGTACGGGACTGATCGCCGCCGGCGTCGGCAAGGGCGACCGTGTAGCGGCGTACCTCCCTAACATCCCCGAAACGATCGCCGCCGAGCTGGCGACGGTGAGCCTCGGCGCAGTGTGGGCGACGTGCGCGCCAGAGTTCGGCACGTCGAGCGCGATCGACCGGCTCGGAATCATCGAGCCCACGGTGCTGTTCGCGGTCGCCGGCTATCGCTATGGCCGCAAGGACATCGACCGCACGGCCGAGGTATCCGAGATCAAGGCGGCGATCCCGAGCATCGAACACCTCGTCGAGGTCGCCTACCCGGAGCATCGACTTGAAGGAGCAGCGAAGTACGAAGACTTCGGCAGCGGATCGGCCGCCGACCTCGCCTACGAGTACGTGCCGTTCGACCACCCGCTCTTCGTCATCTTCACCTCGGGCACCACGGGGAGGCCGAAGGCCATCACGCACTCGCACGGCGGGGTCCTGCTCGAGCATCTGAAGAACCACGGCCTCAGCTGGGGTCTACGCGAGGGCGACCGGCTTTTCTGGTACTCGACGACCGCGTGGATGGTGTGGAACAGCCTCGCGTCCACCCTGGTCCTCGGCGCGTCGGTTGTGCTCATCGACGGCGATCCGACCTTCCCCGACTCGCGCGAATTGTGGCGCCTGGCCGAGGCGACCAACCCCGACGTCATCGGCATGAGTCCCGCCTATCTGCGTGGCAGCCGCGCCGAGGGCGTCGAACCGCGCAAGGAGTTCCACCTGCCGCGACTCAAGCAGTACTGTGCGGTCGGCAGTCCGTTCCCCCTCGACGGGTACCAGTGGGTCCTCGACCAGTTCGGCCCGACGGTACTCTTGAACGTCGGCAGCGGCGGTACGGACGTGTGCAGCGGCATCGTGCAGGGTGCGCCGCTCGTCCCCGTGTACGAGGGTGAGATCTCGTCCTCGGCCCTCGGCGTCGCCACCGCCGCATTCGATGAGCACGGGCAGCCGTTGCTCGACCGGCCGGGTGAGCTCGTCATCACGCGCCCCATGCCGTCTATGCCCGTCGGGTTCTGGGGCGACACCGACGGCTCGCTCATGCACGACGCCTACTTCGACACATACCCGGGCGTGTGGCGCCACGGCGACTGGGCGATCTTCCACGAGACCGGCGCATGCCACATCACCGGCCGTTCCGACGCTACCCTCAACCGGGGCGGCGTGCGGCTGGGAACGAGCGAGTTCTACCGGGTGATCGACGGGATCGAGAGGATCGTCGACTCGCTTATGGTGTTCATCGAAGGAACCGGGGACAAGACCGAGACCGGCGAGCTGCTGCTGTTTGTCACGCTCGCTGACGGTGTGACGCTGACCGAAGAGCTCAAGGCGACTATCGCGAGGACGCTGCGTGCCGAGCTCTCCCCTCGGCACGTCCCGGATGCGATCCACGCGGTGCCGATGATCCCGCTCAACCGCACCGGCAAGAAGCTCGAGATTCCCGTCAAACGCCTCCTGCAGGGGCGTGCGCTCGGCGACGTCGCCCAGGCGGGCGCGCTCGCAGAGCCGGCTTCCCTCGACTGGTTCGCGAAGTTCGCGGTCGGTCGCCGCGGGTAGCCGCTGCGGAGAGGAAGTCGAAGCCGTGCAGGAGGGCTCTCGGCTCGAAGCGTACCGTGAACGCGCGTCAAACGGACGCCGCCAGCGCTCGCGCCGCGCACCCGCCCGCGGGAGACTGTCCCGTGCGCCGACATGGGACTCGACACGTCGTTGAGCGCGAGCTTCCCGACCGGGCGGGGAGGACCTCCTAGCGTGCGGAGCGCATCGGCCTGGTTCGCGCCGTCGATCGGATCGATAACCCGGTGGAGCGCCGTCCGCGGCGGCGCGTTCCCGAAACTTCGCCCAGATCGCATTTAGCGAGGCGCTCACCGCGGTCGCTCATATCGGCGAAGAAGCGCGCGAGCGCCTCCGATATTCTGAAATCCGCACAAACCGCATCGACGCGCGGATCAGGCGCACGACGCGGACATGCACCATGAAGTCCGGCAAGGTCGCTTCGATCGCTCGGGCCCGGTCAGCCCGTCGCACCAGATGAGGAGCACGTCGCGCACGTCCCCGTTGGCGAGCTCCGCACCGCCGCCCAGAACTTCGGGCCCTTCGTGTGCTGCGACCATGGTGGCGCTCGCCGAATGCCCCGCTTCTGCTCGGCGGATTCCAGCAGTACTTGGACAAGCATTGGAGCCCGGAACAGGTCGCCCACGAACTCGCGGTAACGCACGGGCGGCCGATCGCGGTAGAGACCATCTATCAGGCCCCCTACGGCCCCAGGCGCGTGATCGCGCGGGACGCGAGCGCGGTGCTGCGCACCGGCCGGCCGCACCGGCGGCCACGTCGACGCGGCGACACCGTCGACCACGGTTTCTGGTGCCGATCACCCGATCGATCAGCGACCCGACGAGGGTCTCGAGCGCGCCGAGCCGGTCCACTGGGAAGGCGACTGCATCGTCGGTGCGTTCAACCTCTCGGCGATCGGTTCTTTGGTCGAACGCACCTTCCGATACACGATCCTGCTCCACCTCGATGGCGATTCGCGCGCCGGCGCCGTCCGCGATCAGCTCATCGCGACCTTCGGTGCCTGCCTCCGACTTTGCGGAAGTCGCTGACCTGGGATCAGGGCAGCGAGATGAGCCACCACCACACCGTTGCGGAGGCGGTCGGCATGCCGGTGTTCTTCTGCGACCCGGCAAGCCCGTGGCAGCGGCCGAGCAACGAGAACACGAACGGCCTGCTGGCGTGGTCCCCGAAAGTTGGACGCCGTAAGTAAGGGTCCAACTTTGGAGGGGGCAGCCTGATGTATTGGGGAAGCACGTTGAGTCACTCTGTCGCCGTGTCAGCTGCCGACTTGTTCGAGAAGGGGCTCACCGCGAAGTCCGTGGCCATCTCGCTCGGTCTTGCCCTCGCTCGGTCTTGCCGAAATCCGGTTCAGATGTTGTACCAGCGATGGCAACTACGCGGAGTCAGAGCGCTCGTGACCAGAGACCGCAAGCAGTATGACTTCGAGACCCAACTCGAGATCGTGCGACGTCACGTGAGGGGCGAGTCCGGGAGGGCCCTCGCCGAGGAGTTCGACCTTCCATCACACGGTGCGGTCGCCAACTGGGCGGGTAGCTATCGGCGCGAGGGCTAGGACGGGCTGCGCCCGAAGCGGCGTGGCCGGCCGCCGGCCGATCGCGAGAGTCCGCCTCCGCAGAGCGAGCTCGAGGCGCTCCGCACGGAGAACGAACGGCTACGCGCAGATGTCGCATACCTGGGAGAATTGAGGGGCTTGAGATCACAGGAACGACGCTGAAAGTTCAAGTCGTCGAGGATCTCAAGGCGCAGTTCCCCTTACCGATCCTGCTGCAGATCGCCCGCCTTCCCAGGTCGACGTTCTACGACCACAGGAACCGTCTCGGGCACCCAGACCGGCTCGCCGAGCTCAAAGACGCCGTCCGTCGGGCCTTTTGAGGAACCAAAGGGCGCGTACGGCCATCGGCGAGTCCGCGCCGTCCTGCTCCGACAGGGGCGGCGGGTGTCGAAGAAGACGGCGCTCAACTGATGCGAACACTCGGGCTGCAGAGTCCGGTCCGGCGTCGGCGGCGCTACAACACATTTCGCGGGGAGGTTGGACAAGCGGCCGAGAACGCGTTGAGCCGCCAGTTGGCGACAGCGGCCGAGCACACCAAGTGGGCCACGGACGTGACGGAGTTCACCATCGGCATCTCCAAGGTCTACGTCTCTCCGGTCCTTGATCTCTACAACAACGGGGTCATCTCAGTCAGGGCCGGACCTTCTCCGAGCGTGAAGATGGTCACCGATGGCCTTCGTACCGCGACCAAGAGTGTGAAGTCTGATGAGAAACCGCTGGTTCACTCCAATCAGGGATTTCAGTATCGTCACGCCCTCTGGCGAGACACGCTGCGAGACGCCGGGCTTACTCAGTCGATGTCCCGCAAGGGCACGTGTCTCGACAATGCCGTCATCGAGGGCTTCTTCAGCCACCTCAAGGCGGAATGGTTCCGCATCCGGCAGCCCGGAACCATCGACGAATTCCACGCGGGGCTGACCGAGTACATGAGCTAGTGGAACACCACCCGCATCCAGCAGCGGCTCGGCTACCTCAGCCCGGATGAATACCGCGCCCAAGCCGCGTTCGCGTAAGTTCAATTCCCAGGTCCAACTTTCGGGGACCAGTCCACTCCTGCGTCAGTACTTCCCGAAATCCACCAACCTGTCAATCCACAGCCCACGCGACCTCGCCGACGTCGAGAACGAACTCAACCGACGGCCGCGGATCGCTCTCGGCGATCGAGCCCCAGCGGAGCTCTTCGCGGCCCTGCTAGCCTCACAAAATCATCCCCTGTTGCGATGACTGCTGGAACACAATCCGCGATACTAAGCATCATCTGGCGTCCACGATCGGGACGGAGTTGAGCCGGGAGACGATCTCGAAGATCACCGACGAGGTCCTCGATGAGGTCCTCGCGTGGCAGCAGCGGCCGTTGGAATCGTTCTACCCGGTGATCTATCTGGACGCGCTGATCGTGAAGGTCCGTGACGGCGCGCACGTGCGCAACAAAGCCGCGCACATCGCGGTCGGTGTCGATATGGACGGCGTCAAACACGTGCCCGGGATCTGGGTGCAGGCCACCGAGGGAGCGAAGTTCTGGGCCGGGTCCGCGCGCAACTCGCGAACCGCGCCAACGGGGCTTCGCGTTCGAACTGGCGCTGAGCGCAGATGCCGTGCCTGAACTTCTCCAAGGCGTCGTTGCCGTTGCGCCGCCCGCCGCGAGGAGCGCTCCTCCGAGCAGACGTCAGTTGAACAATGGCACAACTGGGATGGGTTCGACCATATCCTCCGGTGCAACCGCGATATGCTGCGGGTTCTTCGCCCGCAGGCCGCCGTCGACGGTGAAGTCGCATCCGGTGATGAAGCGGGCGTAGTCCGAGCACATCCAGGCCACGGTGTGCCCGATGTCGGTCGGCGTCCCCGTGGAGCCCATCGGAGCCAGCGGCGGTGCCTCCCCACCCCAGCGCAGTGGACGACGCCAGGGCTCGGCTCCCGTGTCGGGCAGGCCAGATCCGCGGGGTCCCGGCTGCTTCGCATCGAGTTCGGGGTTGTCCGGTGTCGGGGCGGTTGGCGTGAACCCATTCACCCGAATACCATACGGCGCGAGCTCCATCGCGGCACCACGCACAAAGTTGTTGACCCCACCCTTTTGGAAGGAATAGGCGATGAAGCCCGCGTTGCCGAGCCAGCCGCTCGACGAGGAAATGCAGACGATAGATCCACGGATTCCGCGCTCGGCCATCGATCGCGCGGCGTACTTCGTATTGAGGAGGCACCCGAGTCCCGCCACACCGACTGCGGCCATGAAGTTGTCGGCGGTCTCGTCGAGCACACCCGCCCAGCCCCCCATCCTCGCCGCATTGTTCACGAGGATGTCGATCTGGCCCCACTCGGCAAGGATCCTATCGATGTACGCCTGGACCTGTGCTTCATCAGTGACGTCACCGCTGATCGCCATCGCCGTCCCGCCATGTGCCGTTATGCGCGCGGCTGTCGCCTCCGCGGCGGACGCCTGCAGATCGACGCACGCTACCTTGGCGCCGTAAGCCGCGAGTGCGGTTGCGATGCCACTGCCGATGTTCGGCCCGGCACCGGTAACGACCGCGACCTTGCCTTCGAGCGATATTTCCATTGCCTTCTCCTTTGATTCGAGGCAGTCGGTGCAGTCCGCAGGTCGAATGCGTTGCAACGCCGAATGCCAAAGCGGCCGGTGGTCTGCGAAGCCCAAGCACCGGCATCCGATACACGGGGGCCTTCCCGCCTCTACCGGCCTGATCTCCGCGGGGGTCGCTGAAGACGGGCACCGGGGACTCCCGGGGGTCGCCCGGGGAAAACGCGCGCGACCCGCTCGAGATGCCGCGGATTCTCAAACTTCCGCCAACACCGCTCGACGACGTCAGAGCGCGACCATCCATGCGTGCACATAGCGACCGCGTCGCCCGCAGATGTGGTCCCCGGCGAAATCACCGGCAGACCGGCCGCAGTGCCTTGCGAGTGCGGTTCGTGGATTCGATGGATCAGATCAGCCAGTTGCGCAACCACCTCGGCTCCTGGCGACTGCCGCACAGCAGGTCTGTTCAGATCTCTCGAACCGCCACCGGGTGGGTACCGCCTTGAGATCATCGAGCCGAGCCGGGGCGCGAATGGATGTCTGGTGTGAGAATGTGGAACGGAGGCAAGTGCGTGCGACGCTCGCTCCCTTCCTCGTAGCATTGAGTACTGCACGATCAGTTGGGCAGCAGTACGACGTTGATCGCCTGTTGGGTCGGTACCTCGCCACCAAGCACAGAGATTGCCAGTGCGACGTCATCAAGCGAGTAGCTGTGCGTTTGCAGAAGCTCAAGCGGGTACTTCCGGGACTCGATAAGCGCGATGGCTTCGTCGATCGACCGCGAGTCTACGCCGCGAGCCGCGAGGATCCGGAGCGACTTCGTGATGAGCTGGTCCGTGCTAATCGACGCGGGCCGTCCGTTCTTCAGCCCGGCGACGACGATCGTGCCGCCAATGCGCGCGACGTCGATCGCGTGCTGAATGGGCGCGAGAGCGATGGGCGTCACGTCGACAACGACATCGGCAAGGCGTCCACCAGTCAGTTCCAGCACCCGAGCCGGCACGTCCTCGATTTCGGCGTCGATCGTCGCGTCGGCGCCGAATCTCGTTGCGACCTTGAGCTTGTGCGCATCCCGCGTAAGCCCGGTGATGATGACTTGAGAAGCCCCGGCCGCCTTGGCGGCCATCGCCGACGCGATCCCACGCTGGCCCGCGCCGAAGATGACGACGACGTCGCCGGATCGGACTCCACCGAGATGCACGGCCCAGCGGATCCCTGCAGCGATCGAGTTGTACATCGCTGCGATTTCTGCGGGGATCGAGGCGTCAATACGGTGGACGATGGAGTTCGGGTGAACGTACATCACCTCGGCGAAGCCTCCAGTCAGCTCCGTGTGCGCCTTGAACGGTCGATAGCCGTAGCCGCCAAGCGGTGCTCGGCATTCTACGTACGTGCGTTCGAGGCACCCCGGGCAAGTCTGGCACGGCACGACGACCTCGACGCAGATCCGGTCGCCGACGTCCACGCCCCAGCGTTCGGCGGCGACTCGGCCAATCGACTCGACCACGCCGAGAGGCTCGTGACCCGGCACGATGCCCATCCATGCTCGCGGGTCCTCACCGCGGACCTGCTCCACGTCGCTACCGCAAAGCCCGGCTGCCTCGACGCGAATGATTGCGGCGTCCTCGCCATGGCTCGGATACGGGAACTCCGTGAGCTTGAGCTGGTTCGGAGCGATTAGAACAGCGGCACGGACGGACTGCACGGGGTGGCACCTCGGGTTTCGTCGTAGGGAGCTCAGGCCGCTCCGCGTTGGAGCTGGAGCCCTCATGACTTTAGGCGCCAGTGGGCAGTCCCATCCTGCCGATTCCGTGGTGCGGAACGGGGGCTTCGCGCTGCGCGATCGACACGTCAGATTCTCCAAGTCGATCTCGTCGCTCTTAACCAGGCCGCGACGTTGCCGTGACGGGCTCGGGACTCGACAACCCGGTAGCCGGCGCCCCGGAAAGCACGCGCGAGCCGGGCGCCATAGGACCCGACGCTTCGATGACGAGGAGCACGCCGCTAACCGCCAGCAAGCTTCTGCTCAAGCCATTGAAATCGGCAGGGTCGGCGCCCGCACCCACCACATCGGCCAGATCCCGGAATGGCGCACCGCCGAAAAGTGCGAGGGGCCAGCCGATTCAAGAGTGAGGACGAGGCGGAGCACAGCACCCAACCTGCAGCCGACCCCAGGCGAGCCATTCCGAGACTTAAAGCCGATTCAAGTTAATGCGGGACATCCAGACCAGGTCGAGCTTCCGTCCCGCGGAACAGCGCGGATCGGGGCGCGACCAGGTCCGAGAACCTGGTGACTGTAGGAGTGCGACGGCGCACGCACCGAGAAGAGGCCTAACCCAGATGATCATCGACTGCCACGCTCACGTGATCCCACACGACTTCCTCGAGGGCAGCCACCCCGCGCATCCTTGCATGGCGCCGGCCGGCGTCGACGGTTCGCGCACGCTGACCATCGGGGACGTCGAGTTCCTCGCATCCCCTGTGTGGTTCAATGCAGACGTCCGCCTCGAGGCGATGGACGCCGCCGGCGTCGACATGGAAGTTGTTTCGCCGATGCCGCCGATCCTGAACTACCGCCTGGACGACGGGGCTGCAGTCGCGATTGCACGGCACGTGAACGAGTCGATCGCGGGGCTGGTCGCCGCCGGCGAAGGCCGTATCCAGGGGCTGGGAACGGTGCCGCTGCAGTACCCCGATCTCGCCGCTGCCGAGCTCCTCGACGTCGTTGGTTACGGACTCCGCGGAGTCGAGGTCGCTTCCCACGTCAACGGAGTCAGCATCGGCGATCCGCGGTTCCTCGACTTCTTCCGCGAAGTCGAACGCCTCGGCCTATCTGTGTTCGTCCACGCGATCGGGTCGGATGTCTCGGACCGCCTTCCGAAACAGGCGAGGACGTCCTTCGGGTTCGCCATGGAAGCGTCGATCGCCACGGCGAGCCTGATCACCGGCGGCACCCTCGAGGCGTGTCCCCAGCTTCGGATCTCGATCAGCCACGGCGGCGGAGGGGCGCTCATGATGGCGGGGCGGGCGCAGTTTTTCGCGACCCGTGAATGGGCTCGCCACGACCCGGAGTCGCAACTCCCCAACGACTCCCCGCTCGGACTGGCACGCCGCCTCTACTACGACAGCCTCATGTTCGACACGAGGGCGATCGACTTCCTGGCGCATCGCGTGGGCATAGACCGGATCCTACTGGGCTCGGACTTTCCCGCCATTTCGCGCGCGAGCCCCGCCGTCGCGCCTCTGACCGACTTCTACGGCGGAGACGAGGGCGTCGCGATCATCGCGGGATCTAACGCGCTTAGCTTCCTGGCGATCGAAGAGTCGGGTCTCTGACTCTTTCTTCGTTCGGTCAGTGTTCGTGGCTGGGGGGCGCCGCCAGATCGAGGGCCCTCTCGAGCTTGCACGGGTTCGAGTCGACGGCGACGACGCGCTCTGCGCTGGCGTACGCCGCACCCTGAAACGCGTTGATCCCGACGCTCGCAGACGCGGATGACGGTCATCTCGCCGGTGCGCGCCCGGCGGCCAACACCGAGAAACCTAGCCCGTCGTAGCCCCACAACTCACGAACGCGACGATCTGGAAGGGTAAGTCGTCGCGAAATTCACGCGCGTCACATTCGGGCCGATCGCCTGCACGATTCCGGCGCCCTCTGGCCTCCGACCATCAGCAGGCGGAAGCGGGTGTCGACCACGCGCAGGGATCGGGCTCAAGCAGCCGGCGGCCGACGTCCCGGTCGGCAGCACGTGCTTCCTGGCGACACGCACCCATTCCGCTGTGCGGAATGGGCGCGTGGATGGGATAGACGCCTCGGTTAGCATTACGGTGCTGATTACTTCTACTGCGATGGGGCGGGAGGTTGCACATATGAGCACGCGAACACAGGGGTCGGTGATCGTGAGGCCTGCGGATCTTAGGGTGTCGTTCTACGAGCCGTGCGGATTCACCGAGAGCAAGGACTTCTCACCGGCGCCACGCGTCGGCAGACTCGTCGGCCTGTCCGTCGGATTGCTCAGCAACCGCAAGCGCAACGCGGATCGGCTGCTGGAGTTCGTCGCCGAGATTCTCGCCTCGCAGCACGGCATCGCCTCGTCGATCGTCGACGAGAAGGAGGCCATGTCGCTCCCCGCGCCGGAGGCGCAGCTGCGGAGCATGGCCGAGCGTGTCGAGGCTCTCGTGGTCGCCGTCGGTGACTGCGGCTCGTGTAGCGCGACGACCGTGATGGACGCGATCGCCGCCGAGCGGTTCGGACTCCCGGCCGTGCCGATCGTGACGGAGCAGTTCCGCTCCGGTGCCGAGATGGTCGCTTCGATCCAGGGCGCGGATGACTTCCCGATCGCTTACGTCGAGCACCCGATCGCCACCCTCGACGATGACGGCCTGCGGGAGCGGGCACAGCGCGCCGTCGACCAGGTGGTCGCGATTCTGACTGCGTGAACCGTTCGTGCCGTCAGGCGGTCCGTCCGACGACACGGGGTTGGACTCTACGGACGTGTACGAGTCGTTTGCCGGGGGAGGCAACGGTATGACGCTGGCTACAACGGATGAGAGCGTCCGGGAGTTGACAGCCGCGGGCCGTGTGCTCGCGGTTCTCGACGTGTTCCGGTCCTGCCCTGGGCCGCTCACACTGTCGGAGATCAGCCGCGAGGCGGGGCTGTCAATGACGACGACCCACCGGCTCGCGCACGAGCTTCTCGCCTGGCAGGCGCTCGAGCGCACCGCTGACGGGCGGTACCAGCTCGGAACCAAACTGCTCGAGATAGTGACGGCGTCGGGCTCCGGCATGCGGCTGCGCGAGCGGGCCCTGCCCTGGCTCGTGCGTCTTCACCAGATGCTGCGAGGACTCGTCGTCCACCTCGCCGTCCGCGACAGTACCGAGTCCGTCTACCTGGAGGCGCTGCGCAGCGGGTACAGCACGGTCGGCATGAACCGGCTGGGCGGGCGGATGCCGCTGCACGTCACCCCGACGGGGCTCGTGCTCCTCGCCTACGCCGACGAAGAGACGCAGCGGAAGGTGCTCGAGGGCCCGCTGCGCGCGTTCACCCCGATCACCGTCACCGACCCGGAGGTCCTTCGGGGCGAGCTGACGCGCATCCGCGAGTGTGGGACCGTGATCACGCAGTCGCAGGTGACGATCGGCACGGGTGGCGTCGCGGCACCCGTCTTCGACGGCGAAGGCCGGGTCATCGCCGCCGTGGGCATCGTCGTCTCGCTCAAGGATCATCGGCCCGAGGAGTACGTCTCACTAGTGAAGGCGACGGCGAACAAGATCTCGCAGGCGCTGGACGCGGCCCGTCGGGACTGACCACGATTCACCCGGAAGCGCTGCAGGCGAAAGAACGCCGGCGCAGCGCTTTCCGGGTGACGAGCCGCTTACTGCGGGAAGGTGAGCGGGAACGGCGACACCCCGCCGCCGTCCAGGGGGATGGCCTGTGCCGTGACGTAGCCGGCGCCCTCGGACGCGAGGAACGCGGTGAGCGCCCCGACGTCGGCTGGGGCGCCCGCTCGTCCGACGGCGATGCGTCCGGAAAGCCTCTCGAGGTTCGCCGCGCGCTCCTCCGCGGTCCGGGCGGTGAGGCCGGCGCGGCTGGTGTCGACGAGGCCCGGGCAGATCGCGTTGACGGTGATGCCCCAGGGGCCCACGTCCATGGCGAGTGACCGCGTGAGGCCGATGACCCCGGCCTTGGACGCCGAGTAGGCCACCGAGTGGGGCGACGCGTCGATGCCCGCCATGGATGAGATGTTGACGATCCGTCCGAAGCGCTGGCGGCGCATGGGGGAGACGGCGGCCTGGCACATCAGGAACGTGCCGGTGAGGTTCACCGAGATCTGCCGGTGCCAGTCATCGGCGGTGATCTGCTCTACGTCGACCCGGTCGGCCCCCTGCGGCGCCGCGGCGTTGTTCACGAGCACGTCCAAGCGTCCGAATTCCGACACGGCGCCGTCGACGAGAGCACGTGCCTCCTCGTGGTGGGAGATGTCTCCGAGCAGGCCCGTCGCCTCGGCACCGAGGGCACGCAACTCCTCGACGAGCGACTCGATTCCGCACCACCCGGAATGCGCGCGGGCGACGCCGCGCGTGTTCGGCACCCCGTCGGGCACGCGATCCGTGACGACGACCCGGTGCCCCGAGTTCGCGAGTGCCAGCGCGATCGCGCGCCCCATCCCGTCGTACTTGCCGCAGCCGGTGACGAGGGCGACGGGCGCTCCGGCCACGCTCAGCCTTCCTCGGGGTATTCGATCGTGATCGCCTCGGCGGGAAGGCTCATCGCTGCCGACAGCATCCCGACCATCACTGGCTTCGGCACCAGGCAGTCGTTGCAGATGCCTTCGCTGGTGGTGATGCGGGCGATGGCACACCGTCCTCGGTGCGGGTCACGGTCAGGCTGTAGCCGTCGAGCTCCAGCATCCGTTCCAGGTCCTCAAGGCTTCCAGGCATGAGCGTTCCTTCGCATTGTTCGTGGGGCGTGATGACCCCATTCCACGCGATCGCGTCGGGATGGGCCGTCGGGATTCCGTGGCGCGGAACAGCTCCCCGCCCCCTTGTCGCCCCCTCTTAGAGTTGCGGCGGCACCAGCCGTTGGTGCCAGGCGCGGCCGGCCGAAGCAAGGGATGACGGATGAAGCAGCAGGACCTCACCGACGTGCTCACGCTGATCGAGGGCTATCACGATCGCGGGCAGACGGACGGCCTGCCGATCGTCCCCCCGGAGCGGCACCTGGTCGACGTGATGGTCGCCTTCACGGGGAGGTCGCCCGACGAGGTCATCGGGGTCATGCCTCCGCGGTACACCGAGCTCACGGTCCGCGACGCGGCGACGAACGCCGTCATGGCCGGGTGTCTGCCCGAGCACCTGCCGGTGGTCCTCGCGGCGCTGGAGGTCATCCTCCAGCCCGACTTCAACCCGATGGGTGTCGCCACCTCGACCAAGGGAGTGGCGCCCCTCATCATCGTGAACGGTCCCATCCGCGGCCGGCTCGCACTCAACGCCCGCGGGAATCTCTTCGGGCCGGGCCCGCGCGCGAACGCCGCCATCGGCCGAGCCGTCCGCCTGGCGATGCTGAACGTCGGAGGCGCGAAGCCGCGCGTGCTGGACAAGACCACGATCGGTCACCCCGGCAAGTACTCGCAGGCGATCGCGGAGGACGAGGAAGGCAGCCACTGGGATCCGCTGCACGTGACCCGGGGGTACAAGGCCGAAGACGATGTCGTGACCGTGATCGCCGTCGAGGCTGCCGCGCAGATCCTCACGCAGTGGCCGACGCGCCCCGAGACCGTGCTCGACACGTTGATCGAGAGCCTCAACGTCGCTTCGCACTACACCTCAGGCGGCCCGACCGAGTGCCTCCTCATCTTCGCCCCCGAGCACCGCGCCATCTTCCAGAAGGCGGACTGGTCGCGCCAGCGCGTGGCCGAGTACATCCAGGAGAACTGCTGGCGCACCGCGGGTGACCTGTGGCAGCTCGAGCGCGACGCTCGCGGGTTCCGCCAGGGTGACCCCCTGGAGTCGAAGGTGTACCTCTTCGGTTCCCCCGACGACCTGACGATCGTGGCGGCCGGTGGTCCGGGCGTCACCAGCACGTTCTGCTGGGGTTTCGCGGACCACCGCCTGCTCGGACACTCGGGCCACCGCCTCATCCAGCCCCCAGCCCACGAATCCCGTGAGGGCTTCCTCGAATCCCTGGCAGGGATCTGACATCCGCCGGCGCGAGCCACGAGGGAGACCTGATGACCGACCCGACTTTCCGAGCCCCCGCTGACCGCCTGCGGTCGACGGACCCCCTGGCTCGACGGCGCGTGGCGCTCGTCGCCGGCGGCGGACTGAGCGGACCACTCGGCGGCATCGGCTTTGCCATCGCCTGGCTGGTCGTGCGGGAGGGGGCATCCGTTGCCGTACTCGACCGTGATCCGGATGCCGGCGCCCGCACGGTGCAGATGCTGCGCGACCTGGGCGCAGACGCGGAGTTTTTCGCAGTGAACATGACCGACGATGCGGACGCGGCCGCTGGGGTCGCCGCTGTCGTGGCGCGGCCGGCCGGATCGACGTCGTGGCCGACTCGATCGGCGGCATGGGGCTCGAGTAGACGCTCGAGGCGACGCCGGAGGAGTGGGGCCGCGCGTTCGATCTGAACGTGATGCACGTGTGGTACCTGCTGCGTCACGCCCACCACCACATTCCCCACGGCGCGGCGATCGTGACGATCTCGTCGGATGCCGCCAAGGCGGCGGGGCCATCCATGCCGTACAGCATCGCGAAGGGCGCGCTCGAGAAGATGACGACCGGTCTTGCGGAGACGCTCGCGCCCGCGGCATCCGGGCCAACGTCGTGCCGGTCGGCATGATCTGGGGCGCCTTCGCCGCGCACGGGATGACCGAGGAGCAGCGCATCAAGCGACGCGACGCCGTCGCACTCGGAACCGAGGGCAACGTGTGGGACATCGCTTCGGCCGCGATGTTGGTGCTCACGGACCGCGAGGTGGATCTCGCGCCAGATCCTCGGGTGGACGGCGGCGGGCTCAAGCCGCGCAACCACGGCCAGGCGGGCACCCAGGCCACCGGAAACGACGCCTGACCCGCGGCGACCGATCGGGTCAGGGCGCGAGTCGCGCCACGGCTGCGATATTGGTGCGGTAGGTGTTCGCCGCGTGCTCCGCCGCCCGCTGGAGGTCGTCCATGTCGCCCGTCACGAAATAGAACCCCTTGCCGGGGACGACCGCCCCGAGCTCGGCGAGAAGCGGCGCCAGGTTCACCGTCGGGCCCATCGAGTGCCCGAGGTCGGCGCCCGTGTGCACCGGGATCGCGACGACCCCGCTCAGCCCTTCGGACGGGTAGCGGTCGAGGAAGGCCTTGAGCACGCCCGTATAGGTCGCCTTGTACGTCGGCGACGCGAAGATCGCCAGGTCGCTCGCCGCGACCAAGTCGTTGAGCGCCGTAACGCGCACCGACTTCCAGTCGAAGATCTCGTCCACGTGGTCCGCGAGCTCGATCACCTCCAGGTCGTAGGGCTGCGAGGCCAGCAGGCTCTCGACGAGCGCCACACCCACGTCGCGCGTGCGCGACCCGGAACGGGGGTTTCCGACGACCACCGAGACCTTGAGTGCCAAGTCTTCTCCTCCGCTGTGATGGGTTGCTGTTGACGGTACCGAGCTGAACGACGCCCCGCCTCCGGTGATCCGCCTCACGGAACGTCGGGCCGCGACCCGGTGCCGCACGCGCTTCGACAGAGGTTCCGTGGCGCGGAAGGCGCTCGGACGGGTGCCGGGGCGCCCCCATACGCTGGCCCGGACACCCCGGACACCCCGGACACCCCGGACACCCCGGACACCCCGGACACCCCGGACACCCCGGACACCCCGGACAGCAGGAGGATGGAACGCCGAATGACCACCGTCACTGATCCGCAGCGACTTCGCGACGTACTGGGCAACTATCCGACGGGTGTCTCGGTGATTACCGGCCTCGCGCCGGACGGCCAGGCTCTCGCCATGGTGGTCGGCACTTTCACCTCGGTGTCGCTTGACCCGCCGCTGGTCGCGTTCCTTCCGATGAAGTCCTCGTCCACGTTCGCCGAGCTGCGCGACCAGGACAGCTTCGTCGTGAACATCGTCGCGCACGACCAGGAGGAGCTCGTTCGTCGGCTCGCGCGGTCGGATCGCACGAAGATGGATGCCGAGGCCTGGGACCGCACGGAGTGGGGCAACCCCGTCCTTCGCGACGTCGTCGCGACCGTCGAATGCGCACGCCACTCGATCCTGGAGGCCGGCGACCATTACATCGTCCTGGGTCTCGTCGAGAACCTGCGGACGCTGCGTCCGACGACGCCGCTCGTGTTCTTCCGTGGGGGCTACGGCGAGTTCGCCGCGAAGTCCTTCGTAGTGCCGGATGGTCGGGGCCTCGCGGGTGCGGTCTCGCACGCGCAGGCGCTGCGAGCCGACCTCGAGCGGGGCGCGTCTCAGTTCGGGGGTGAGATCACCGTCTTCGCGCGGATCTCCGGCGATTCCGTCGCGATCGCGACGGCGACGGAGGCCTCGGCCGCCCAGATCACTCCGCTCGGTACCCGCTACCCGATCGCGCCTCCGATCGGCGCTCAGTATGTCGCCTGGGCCGACGAGCAGGATCAGCAGGTCTGGATCGACAAGGCTGTCGGGGCGACCCCCGCTGAGCGCGAGGCATTGCGACGACGGCTCGAGGATGTCCGCACGCGGGGCTGGGGAGTGAACCTCATGCCCGACGCCGAGACGGACTCCTGGGAGACCGGGGATCAGGCGGATGACCCGAGTGCGATCCGGTCGCGGCACGCCGCGGTCACCCGTCACATGATCGACGCGCACCATGAGGGGATCGACGATCTCGTCGCGGGCGACCGCTATCACGTCATCGGCTTCACCGCGCCCCTCGTGACCTCGGAGCTTGCCCCGCCGGAGCTGTCGCTGCGGCTTCTCATCTATCCCACTCGCTCGATGACGGGAACCGAGATTCTCGCGTGCGGCTCGTCGTTCGTGGCGTTCGCCGACGAGGCGAGCGCGGTGCTGCGCGAGCGGTTCCTCACCCTCGCCGGCGCCTCGTAACAGGGGCTCGCGGCCGGAGAGCTGAGGCGCTCAGACACACGGAAGGCGATCTACGAGATTCGTAAATCGCCTTCCGTATAGAAGGGGTCAGCGGCGGTACGCGCGCGGGTTCACCTCGACGCCGAGCCGCTCGCGGAACGTGTCACCGCGGTAGTCGTGTTGGAAGTAGCCGCGCTCCTGCAGCAGGGGCACGAGTAGGTCGAACATGCGCCGCATGG
Source organism: Microbacterium sp. zg-B185 (assembly GCF_030246885.1). NCBI lineage: Bacteria > Bacillati > Actinomycetota > Actinomycetes > Micrococcales > Microbacteriaceae > Microbacterium > Microbacterium sp. zg-B185. The sequence continues at coordinate 3,456,857 of NZ_CP126739.1, read as the reverse complement.
CCACCGGGATGCTGGGCGGGTTGAGGTTGAAGCCGTCGCACGCCCGGCGGTCGAACCACTCGATGAGGCTGTCGGCGACCTCCTCCGGCGTCCCGACCATCCATCGGTGGCCCATCGACCGCGCGATGTGGACAGTGAGGTCGCCCAGGTTCTTCTCCAGCGCGAGGTCGCGGAACAGGCGCCAGCGCTCCATGCGCTCCGGGTTGTCGATCATCCGCTCGGGCGGGATGAAGTCGGTGAGTTCGAGGTCGCTCACGTCGACGTCGAGCACGCGCGAGACGGTGCGCCGTCCGGCATCCATACGAATGGCGTCGGCCAGCTCCTGACTGAGGGCCTCGGCATCCGCTCGAGTCTCCCCGAGGATCGGCATGATGCCCGGCAGGACCTTCACCTTCTCGGGGTCACGGCCGTTTGCCTGCACACGAGACTTGATGTCGGCGTAGAACTCGATCGACTTCTCGAGGTCGGGCTGAACGGTGTAGATCGCGTCCGCGATGGCCGCGCCGAACTCGATGCCGTGCGACGACTGTCCGGCCTGCACGATGACAGGGTGACCCTGAGGGGGCCGCGGCATGTTGAGGGGACCCTTGACGCTGAAGAACTCGCCGACGTGGTCGATCTCGTGGAGCCGCTCGGGATCGGCCCACAGCCCGCGTTCGCGGTCGTTGACCAGGGCGTCGTCGTCCCAGCTGTCCCACAGTTTCTTGACGACCTCGACGAACTCCGCGCCGCGCCGGTACCGATACTCGGGCGGGGGGAGCTTGTCCATGCTGAAGTTCGCCGCCGCGCCGAACGACGTGACGACGTTCCAGCCGACGCGTCCGTCGCTGAGCAGGTCTAGCCCCGCGAACTGCCGGGCGACCGAGTACGGCTGGGAGTACGTCGTCGACGCCGTGCCGATCATCCCGATCCGCGAGGTCACCGCCGACAGAGCCCCGATCGTCGAGACGGGCTCGTACACCGTTGCCGAGCGCGTGTCGCTGATCTGCAGCCCCTTGGGGTCGTTCGAGTCTGCGAAGAAAACGGCGTGGAGCTTCGCCTCCTCGGCCGCGAGCGCCATGTCGCGGATGAAGGAGAACCGCGCGACCTCATCGGATCGGCTGTGCGGCAGCCTCCACGCATCGTAGTGGTACCCGAAGGGCAGCATGAACATGGTCAGCGCCATCTGCCGTGGTTGATTCGTTGCCATTGAAGGGGAGCCCTTTCCCTGTGCGGACCTGGGTGCGCTCACGCGCGCCGGGCGGCACGATCTCGACGTGCCACTGTCGGCGTTTGTCGTTCTGTATCACGTTTGCGCGGAACCCCGCGATCGGTGGTGTTGTTTTCCGTCAAACGGAACTGCTGCCGTGTGCCCTGGGGACTCGCGGTCCGGTAGACAGTGTGTAGTGTCCGCGCACGTGCCGGGCCGGGGAGTGCGAATGATCAGCGAGTCCGAGGAGCGCGCGCTGCGGCTTGCGGCGCAGATTAACAGGCTTAGCCAGCTCCTGGGGAGGCCGTACGTGCGCGATCACGCCGCGCAGGTCGGACTGTCGCTGACCGAGTGGCGGGTCTTCGTCCGGATCGTGCAGGATCCGGGGACCACCGTGACGCGGGTGTCTGCGGCCACCGGGCTCATTGCGATGACCGTGAGCCGGTCCGTCGCGGCCCTCCGCGAGAAGGATCTCGTCACCGGAGCCCCGGACCCCGCCGACTCGCGACGGATGCTTCTTCGAGCGACGCCCTCGGGCCGGGCCTGCTTCGACCGGTTCGCGCCGTCCGCGGCCCAGTCGATCGGCGCGATCATGGGGGCGCTGAGTGACGATGAGGAGAGCCGTTTCGCAGAGATGCTGGAGCGTCTGATCGCCCTGGCGGATGAGTTGTAGAAGGCGCTGGTAGACAGACCGCGCGCAGATGCTAACATTCGTTACCAATATCGATGGGGCGATTGATCTGCGCGATCAGAAGGGTCTGCGATGGGGCGACGAAGCGATCAGATGATCTTGACGATGTTCATGCTCACGACCGGGTTTCAGATAGACAGCTGGCGCGCTCCGCGCAGCCGTTCCGACGAGCTCCCGGGGCTCGGCCTGATCACCGATATGGCGGCCGCCGCCGAAGCGGCGAAGATTCACGCCGTCTTCTTCGGCGACAGCGTCGATGTCGGCACGATCCGCGACAACAACATCCGCAACACCGGACTGTACGAGCCCATCAGCGCGATCGGAGCGCTCATCGGCGCGACATCGCGCATCGGTCTCGTCGGATCGCTCTCGACGACCTTCTTCGAGCCGTACAACGCCGCGCGCCAGTTCTCGGGGCTCGACCACCTGAGCGGCGGCCGGGTCGGCTGGAACGTCGTCACGTCGCTGTTCGGGGGTTACCAGAACTTCGGGATGGCCGAGATGCCGAAGCCCGAGGACCGCTATCGCCGTGCCACGGAGTTCGTCGACGTCGTCACGGCCCTCTGGGACAGCTGGGCCGACGACGCGGTGCTCAACGACAGGAAGAGCGGACAGTGGGCCGAGCTGTCCCGCATCCGCGACATCGACCACCACGGCGAGTTCTACGACGTCGCCGGCGCCCTCACCGCACCCCGCCCGCCGCAGGGGCACCCCGTGCTCTTCCAGGCTGGGCAGTCGCCGGCGGGCATGCGCCTCGGGGCGACGCGGGCCGACGTCATCTACACGGCGCAGTCCAACCCGGCCGCGGCGAAGGCGTTCTCCGAGCAGATGCGGACGATGGCGAAGGAGGCCGGCCGCGATCCGCAGCAGCTCAAGATCCTCCCGGGCGTTGTGCCGATCGTGGCGTCGACGGCGAAAGAGGCGGAGGAGCTCTCGCAGGAGCTCGCCAGCTGGATCGACATGGATGCCGGCCGGCGCCGGCTCTCTTCCGCCATGGGCGCCGACCTCGAGGGGCTCGACCCTCACGAGACCGTTCCTGAGGAGCGGTTCATCGCCGGGGGCGGCAACAGCTCGCGCGTCGACGTCCTCCGCGCTCAGGCCCGCGAAGGCAAGACGCTTCGCGAGCTCGTCATCGGCTTCGCCCGCGCGGGCGGCCACCGCATCCTCGTGGGATCGGTCGACGACGTCGCGCAGGCGATGATCGACTGGTTCGACTCCGGCTTCTGCGACGGGTTCAACCTCGACCCGCCCAGCGTGCCCGAGGGCATGGATCGGATGCTGACGCTCCTCGTCCCCGCGCTGCAGGAGCGCGGGTACTTCCACGAAGAGTACTCCGGCAGCACTCTCCGCGAAAGCCTCGCGCTCCCACGGCCCGTCTGGCAATGAGAACGGATGGAGCGGGCGCGGCGCGCCCGCTCCATCCCCCTTAAAGGGTCACGTGTACGGTGCGCGCAGCGCCTCGAGCTCTGCCTGCGTCAGCGCGAGCCCGGATCGCTCGCGGAACGTGTCGCCCGCGTAGTCGGTCTGGAAGTACCCCCGCTCCTGGAGTGCGGGCACGAGGAGCGCCTGCATTCGCCGCACGAGCAAGACGACGAGCGGTTAAACACTCACCGTTGACGGCGCGAGCGTCCACGTCGACGCCACGGCCGGGGCGGGCGTGTCCGCGCCGTGCACGACCTCGCCGTCCGGATCCGCGCCGGACGAGCCATCGCCGATCTCGAGGGCGCGCTGACGCCCGCGCTGGAGGACCACTTCACGAAGCGCTTCGGCTCGGCCGACACCCTGGGCATGCGCAACGCCGCGGGACCAGGCTCTCCCGCGGCGGGTACGTACGCGGCCGTAGAGCCTGGGCACGCCCGCGGTCCCAGTCTGGGGTACGGCCCTTCATCTCACGGTCGCTCGCAGTCGCCGACGCGCCCATAGGCTCGCCGACTCCGATCGCTATCCAAACTGTGGCCGCGGGTCAATACCGACGCCCTGATCGAGCACTTCTGCAGCCTGCGGAGGCAGCGCAAATACTGGTTTGACGGTGCTGGACACCCAATGCTCCCACTGTTGCTTCGTCCCGCCGCCGGAATTCACCCACTGTGGAGTGCCACCGGGTGGAATGAAATCCGCAGCGTGCGGATCGGACGAGTTTCGCTCCAGCCGAGACCGCCGCACGGATGTCTACGCCTACGCAGGCGACAGCACTCACGCCCACCTAGGAAGTGATCGAACGAATTCGTCGGACAGCTTGCCTGTCCCGCGGCAGCGTCGACATTGCGTCATGGTATCGATGCCTGCCGTACGAGTACCTGCGTACGACCGACAAGACGTGTGCCTGGCCGACCGGCATCGATCCGCTGGATTGGCGCGAGGTCCGCCGCAGTCAGCCCGGCGACGGGCGCAACCTCGACCACGTGCCGCTCGAGGAGATCGCCAACGCTATGGCTGTCGTCGCCGAGCTCGGGGGCGGAATGAGCGAGGACGAGCTCAAACGCCAGGCGCTGGCCCTGTTCGGTGGCAAGCGTCTCACCGTCGGTGTCTCGGCGCGGCTGGCCGATGGGCTGCAGCGGGGTCTTGACACCGGACGGCTCGAATGCGAAGAACGAGGATTGTTCCGGGCCGTCGAGCATCAGTAGGTCGTGGCGAGGGAAGGTGCCGGAAGACTCGTCGCTCGAGGATCGGTCGCTCTGTGAGGCAGCGCGTTGCGCGGCTGAGATTGTTCGGATGAAGCCGTGGCTGGCGATCAGCTGAATATCTCATCGTGACGGACGATGGGACCTGGTCGTCGCCCCGATGCCGAAGGGGCATCGCTCCATTTCGACGGCGAGCCCGGCCCGACCTTTGTCGCGCCGCCAGCGTTCTCGCGGTCGCCCGGGAGGGCTTCGACGGTGAGGGCCTCCATCTTGCGGGTCAACGCTGGCGGAAGAGTGAGGCGCGGCTGATCTCAACAAGGGCGCGATAGAGCGAACGCGTCCTCGGGTGCATCTCGACGTCGGCGTCGACGCGGAGCCAAGCGGATCTCGAGCGGATTCAAACTGCGCGAAGAAGTGGCACTGCGGGCTGCCGCAGAACCGATCGAGCGTCGCGCGCGGGCTCAGGGGATCTGAGCGTTCGGTTCTCAATTGCTGACCCGCTGTAGAGCGCATCGGCGCAGGGGGCAAAGGAGATCGAATCGACGGCTTCCGGCGCCTCGGAACTGCGGCGGGACGCAACCTGTCTCATGAACGGTGAGAAAGTCTCACCTGTCCTGAGAACTAACACGTGGAGGGGATGACGGGAATCGAACCCGCGCTATCAGCTTGGGAAGCTGAAGTTCTGCCATTGAACTACATCCCCGGACGACCTTTCGGCGCCTGGACAGGATAACAGAGACGCCCGCGAGGACCCACGCGGCGCATGATTCCTGCACTTCGGATAGGCACTGTCCGGGCTCGGCGTGACGGCTGGGCCTGCTGCGCGTTCCGCGTTCGGATGGCAGGAATTGTGGTCCACCATGGCGCCGCTAGGCTTGCGGCGTGCTGCTCTCAGACCGCGACATCCGCCTCGAAATCGACGCCGGCCGGATCGGGCTCGAGCCCTGGGAACCGGGGATGGTGCAGCCGTCGAGCGTGGACGTGCGGCTCGATCGCTACTTCCGGCTCTTCGACAACCACAAGTACCCGTTCATCGACCCGGCCGAGGATCAGCCCGAGCTGACGCACCTGATCGAGACCGCGCCGGAGGAGCCGTTCATCCTGCACCCGGGCGAGTTCGTCCTGGGCAGCACCTTCGAGCTGGTCGCGCTGCCCGACGACATCGCCGCGCGGTTGGAGGGGAAGTCCTCGCTCGGGCGGCTCGGGCTGCTCACCCACTCCACCGCGGGATTCATCGATCCCGGCTTCTCGGGCCACGTCACACTGGAACTCTCGAACGTCGCGACCCTGCCGATCAAGCTGTGGCCGGGGATGAAGATCGGGCAGCTGTGCTTCTTCCGGCTGTCCTCGCCCACCGAGAATCCGTACGGCTCCGGCCCCTACGGCAATCGGTATCAAGGACAGCGTGGGCCGACGGCATCCCGCTCGTTCCAGAACTTCCACCGCACCGACGTGGGATCGAGCGATGCGGGTTCGCGCGGCCACTGAGCCGATGCTCGCCGCGAGGACGACGCCGCACGGACGACCTGCTCGGGTCTCACGCCGCTGGGTTTAGGTTGAGGCCATGACCGGCGTCTGGTTGGCCGCGCTGAGCGGACTCATCGCAGCCGCCACACTCCTGCTGGGCGCAGCGATCGCGTGGTTCGTCGACATCCCGCAGCGGGTCGTGGCCGGCATCCTGGCGCTCGGCGCCGGCGTGCTCATCGCGACCGTGGCATTTGAACTCGTCGACCAAGCGGTGTCGGACGGCGGGGTCGGACCGACGGCGGGAGGGCTGCTGGTCGGGGCGCTCCTGTATATCGTGGCGGACTGGCTCGTGTCTCGGCCCTCTCAGCCTGCGACGGGTGCTCCGGCGAACATCGTGGACCGGCGCAGCACCGCGCGATTCGCGAGCGGGACGGGCGCGGCGATCGCGATCGGCGCCCTGATCGACGGCATCCCAGAATCGATCGTCATGGGACTGGCGGTGCTGCACGGCGGCGGCATCAGCATCCCGATCGTCGTCGCCGTCGCGATCAGCAATTTCCCGGAAGGGCTCGGGTCCACCGCCGCTCTCAAGAGGGGCGGCTCCAGCGCACGCAGAGTCGCGCTGCTGTGGGGTGGCATCGCGCTCATCACGGTCGTCGCGACGCTGCTGGGCTACCTCGCGTTCCAGCCCGCATCCGACGCGTTCATCGCATTCGTCATCGCGATCGCCGCGGGAGGGCTGCTTGCGATGATCTGCAACACCATGATTCCCGAGGCCTTCGAAAAGCAGCGGACGCTCACCGGTCTGTGGGCGACGCTCGGGTTCCTTGCCGCGTTCCTCCTGCACGAGGTTGCGGGCTGAACCCGTCGCCTCGTGCAGGAGGAACGCGGGGGCGGTCGCGCAGCCCAACGGGTTGAGAGTGGGGTCGCTGAGCGATAAGAGACGCCGATGGGGCGAGGCACCAGGGTGCCCCGCCCCATCAGCGAGGGCCGCGCGTCAGGCAGCGGCATTGCGCGATGCCGCGTACCCGGCGGCAAAGCCGCGCTCGAAGGCGTGTTCGCTCTCGTGGGGATGGCCGCCCCCGCACCGGTGCGCGTGGGCGTGGCCGTGGCCGTGCTCGTGCGCGGGGCCGCGGCCGTGCTCATCTGGACCGTAGCCGTAGCCGTAGCCGTAGCCGTGGTTGCCGCGGTGGTGGTGGCCGTGGTGATGACCGCGGCCGTGACCGCGGAACGCGAACCCAGGACCGAAACCGGGCCCAGGACCGAAACCGAACCCACGACCGGACCCAGGACCGAACCCAGGACCGAAGCCGCGGTCGGACGCGGTGTCGTGATCCGCCGCGAAGCCGGGTCCGAACCCACGGCCGGACCCCCGCCGCGGCGTCCGGGCGCCCTCATCCCATCCCAGCTCCCGGGCGATGGCCTCCAGCGAGGCCAGGGTGGTGGCGAAGTCCTCGGGCGAGACCGCGCCGGCCACGCGCGAGCGGACGCCCTCCACGATCTCGCCGAGGCGCTCGCGGGCCGCTTGCCCTTGGTCGGTGAGCACCCAGGTGCCGTCGCCGGTCTGTTCGATCCAGCCGCGATCCTCCAGCCCGCGCAGCCGCTTGCCCTTGCGGACGAAGCGGTCCGCGAACGCAGGCAGGTCGAGGTCGCCCGAGAGTGCGTTGAGCAGCATCCAGTCCCGGCGGGTGACGCCGGTCCCGTCGAAGGCCGCGGCGAACTCGCGGCTGAGCAGATAGTCGACCGTGCGCAACCAGTACCCGAGCGGACGGTCGGTGGGCACGCCTCCCGGCGTGCCGGCGGTTCCCTCATCGGAGGAGGGGTCGTTGACATTGGTGTCTTCGTCGTTCATCAGAAGTCCTTTTCCAGGGGGCGGCACGAGCGGCCACCGATGTTGCATGTAGAAGAACATGTACATGTAGGGTGACATGCAGTCGCGGAACATGTCAAGACACATGTAAATTCGAAGAATGACATCCGCACCCTCCGATCCCGCCGACGCGATCGCGTCAGCGCTCGCCCGCCTGCGCGGGCGGCGGATGCCGCGACCGCCGTGGGACGGGAGCCACGGCCCCGGCGCACATCACGGCGACCCCGGCGACCATCGCCGTGACGGGGGCTGGATGCGCGGCGGTCCGCACGCCATGCACGGCACGCACGGCGGCATGGGCGGTCCAGCGCCGTGGGGCGGCGGACCGCGGATCGGCGGACCCGCGCGACTGAGGCTGCTCGAGGCGCTGTCCGCGGCAGCCGGGCCGCTGTCGGTCAACGAGCTCGCCGATGCGGTGGGAGTCGATCAGCCCCGCGCCTCGCGCCTGGTGCAGCAGGCGGCGCAGATGGGGCTGGTGCGTCGGGAAGCAGACCCGGACGATGCTCGTCGCACGCGCGTGGCCCTGACCGATCAGGGGCTCGCGATCGTCCGGGGCTTCCGCGGCGAGCGTCGGAATGCCGTCGACTCGGCGCTCGCCTCGTTCAGCGAGCAGGAGCGTACCGAACTGGCCCGCCTGCTCACGAAGCTCGCGGACTCCTGGCCGAAGTGAGCGCGCCGACCGCGCAGCGACCCTCGCCGCCGGGGCGCGACGACCCGCGCCAGGCCTGAGCCTGCCGGGGCGTCAGTCCTTCAGCCGCTCCTGCACGGCCTTCACCGGGATCAGCAGCAGCAGCCCGACTGCCAGGACCAGCACGATGCCCAGGATGCCGAAGTACGCGGCGCCGAACACCGACACGAACACGGCGAACATGGTCGGCGCCAGGAATGAGACCGCGCGGCCGGTCGTCGCGTACAGGCCGAACACCTCGCCCTCACGACCCGGCGGGATGATCCGCGCCAGGAACGTCCGCGAGGCGGACTGAGCCGGACCGACGAACAGGCACAGGGCGAGCCCCGCCGTCCAGAACACGATCTGCCCGCCGTCGTGCAGGAAGAACACGAGCAGGCCGGAGATGATCAGGCCGACCAGGGCGGCGACGATCACCGGCTTGGCCCCGAGCCGGTCATCGAGGGCACCCACCAGGATGGTCGAGACGCCGGCGACGACGTTGGCCGCGATGGCGAAGATGATCACCTCTCCGGGGGAGAAGCCGAACACGGATGCCGCGAGCACGCCGCCGAACAGGAACACGCCCGCCAGGCCGTCGCGGAAGACGGCGCTGGCCAGCAGGAACCACACCGTGTGCCGCGACTCCCGCCACATCTTCGCGATGTCGTGTCCCAGGCGCACGTACGAGGCGAAGAACCCGACGCGCTGCCGCCGGACCCCTGCGCCGCGGTACTCGGGAACGGCGAACAGGACCGGCAGCGCGAACAGCCCGAACCAGGCCGCCGAGACCAGCACCGCGGCCCGGACCGGCAGCCCGTCGCCTTCGGGCACCCCGAACAGTCCCTCGATGAAGCCGAAGTAGACGATCAGCAGCAGGACGATCCCGCCGATGTAGCCCATTCCCCAGCCGAAGCCGCTGACCTTGCCGATCGAGCGCGGTGTGGACACCTGCGAGAGCATTGCGTTGTAGTTGACGCCGGCGAACTCGAAGAACACGTTGCCGCCGGCGACCAGCAGCAGTCCGAGCCAGAGGAAGGACGGGTCGGGCTCCACGAAGAACATCGCCGCCGTCGCGGCCACGACGATGTACGTGTTCACCGCCAGCCACAGCTTGCGGCGCCCCGAGGTGTCCGAGCGCTGCCCGGTCACCGGTGCGAGCACGGCGATCACCAGCCCGGCGCCGGCCAGCGCCCAGCCCAGCAGCGCCTCCACCGTGCCCGTCGGTCCGAAGGCCGAACTGGTGAGGTACACCGTGAAGACGAAGGTGGTCACGACCGCGTTGAACGCCGCCGAGCCCCAGTCCCACAGGCCCCAGGCCAGCACGATGCGCTTGCGGGTGCTGGATGGACGCTCCTCCGCGGCCATCGCCGTGGCCAGCGCATCGGTCGGGGTGACGCCGGAGAACTGCGGCCCCTCAGGCGTCGTCCCACGAAGATCAGGATCGCTCATGTCCGTCACGGTAGGGCCCTTCGGTGAACGGCGGGTGCGGCAGTGCACGCGGGCCGCGTCTCTGCGGCCTGCTCAGGCTACCCCGGCATGCACCGCCTGGCGGAAGCGACGACGCCGGTACCGCGGACGGTGCCATTATGTACGCATGCCTGCCCACGTCGAACGCGCCGAGCTGCCTGGAATCGGTGTCCGCCACGACATCGTGACCGAGGAGGGCCGCCGGCTCTCGGTACTGAACCTCCGCGACGGCGGCCGTCAGATCGCGCTGTCCGATGAGGACGATCCCGACCGTGCCGGCGAGACGATCACCCTCAGCGACGACGAGGCGATCGCCCTGTCCGAAGTGCTCGGCGCCTCCGTCCTGCTCACCGAACTGGCCGGTTTGCGCCATCAGGTCGAAGGCCTCGCCGTCGAGCAGATCCCGGTGCGCGCCGACTCTCCCTTCGTGGCTCGCCCGCTCGGGGACACCAGAGCCCGCACCCGCACCCGATGCTCGATCGTCGCGATCGTGCGGGCGACCGAGATCCTGCCCGCTCCGGGGCCGGACGACGTTCTGCGCAGCGGCGACTTGCTCGTCGTCGTCGGCACGCGTGATGGCCTCGACCACCTCGTCCGCATCGTCAGCGGCACCTGATCGCAGCGGATGGCCCACAGCGCGCTCGTCCTCGTCGAGATCGGCGCGCTCATCCTCGGGATCGGGCTGCTCAGCCGGCTGGCGTCTCGCCTGGAGATCTCACCGATCCCGCTGATCCTGCTGGGCGGTCTCGCATTCGGCGAGGGTGGATTCTTCCCCTTCACGCAGGGCGAGGAATTCATCGAGATCGGCGCCGAGATCGGCGTCATCCTCCTGCTGCTTATGCTGGGACTGGAATACACCGCACGCGAACTGGTCTCCAGCCTGAACGGATCGAAGGCCGCCGGCCTGATCGACATGGCGCTGAACGCGGTTCCCGGGGCCCTGCTGGCGCTGCTGCTCGGCTGGGGCCCGGTCGCCGCGGTCGCGATGGCGGGCATCACCTGGGTCTCCTCGTCCGGCGTCGTCGCCAAGGTCCTGCAGGACCTCGGCCGTCTCACCAACCGCGAGACGCCCGTCGTGCTGTCGATCCTGGTCATCGAGGATCTGGCCATGGCGTTCTACCTTCCGGTGCTGACCGCGCTCCTGGTCGGGACCGGCCTGCTGGCCGGCACCGTCTCGGTGGTGGTCGCCCTCGCCTCGGTCGCGCTGATCCTGTACGTCGCGCTGCGCCACAGCAGGATCGTGTCCCGCCTCGTCTGGTCCAAGGAGGCCGACGTCCTGCTGCTGTCGGTGTTCGGCCTGACGCTGCTGGTCGCGGGCCTCGCCGAGGGCGCCAACGTGTCGGCCGCCGTCGGAGCGTTCCTGGTCGGCATCGCGATCTCCGGGCCTGCCGCCAAGCACGCGCAGCGCGTGCTGACACCGCTGCGGGACCTCTTCGCGGCGGTGTTCTTCCTCTTCGTCGGCCTCTCCACCGATCCCGGCGAGCTGCTCTCGATGCTCGTGCCGGCGATCCTGCTCGCGATCGTGACGATGGGCACCAAACTCCTGACCGGCTACATCGCCGCGCGGCGCGCCGGCATCGGTGAGGCCGGACGCTGGCGCGCGGGCTTCGCGCTGATGCCGCGCGGCGAATTCTCCATCGTCATCGCGGCCCTGGCCGTCGCGGCCGGCGTGGACCGGTCCCTCGCCGCCCTCGCGACGGCCTATGTCCTGATCACGATGGTGGCCGGCCCGCTCCTTGCCCGCATCCCGGATTCCGGCCGGTTCATCCAGACCACCCGACGCATCGAGGCCAAGCGCCACGCGGGTTCCGCCACGGCCGGTTAGCGGCGCTCAGGCGCGCCGCGCGGACCACTCCTGCTCCAGCATCGCGTAGACGCCGGTGTCGGCCCACTCGCCCTTGAACCACATGTGCTCGCGGAAGTGCGCTTCACGGCGCATCCCGAGTCGTTCGCACAGCGCGACGGATGCCGCATTCCGAGGGTCCAGTTCGGCGAAGACCCGGTGCAGGCCGAGCTCGCCGAACGACAGGTCCAGGAGCAGTCCGGCGGCCTCTCGGGCGTAGCCGCGCCCCTGGAAACGAGGATCCAGGAGCCAGCCGAGCTCGCCGGCCTTATCCGGCACGCTGGCGAGCCTGAGATACATGGTCCCGATCAGCTGCCCTGCGCTGTTGCGGATCGCGGGCTGAAGGTAATCGTCCGGCGCGGCCAGGCGCGTGGCCGCGGCATCCCGGTCCAAGACGTCCCGCACGCGCTCCGGCGAGCGCGGCTCGTAGAGCAGGTAGCGGCAGACCTCGGGATCGGACTGGATGGGGTACAGCGCGTCGAAGTCGTGGGGGCGGAGCAGATCCAGGCTCACCCGGTCGCCCTGAATCGGCTCTCGGAACTCCCACGGCAGGGGCATGGGCCCATCCTGACAGCCGGAGCCGTACGCCGCAGCCTGCGTGCACCGGAGACCGCAAAGTTGAGCCATTCCTTATCAAGTTCATTTGACAGGCTCGAGCGACCTCCGGTAACCTTGAGTCATCGCGGCTCAACCCCTTCGAGGCCGAGGCTCACGTCTCCGGTTCGGGGTTGCCCGCCAACGACTTCACACCACCCGGGGTCCGGATTCGTCCGCCCCTGAACAAGGAGAGAGAAACACATGGCCCGTGCTGTTGGAATCGACCTGGGAACCACGAACTCTGTCGTGGCCGTCCTCGAGGGCGGCGAGCCGAAGGTCATCGCGAACGCCGAAGGCTTCCGTACCACCCCGTCCGTGACCGCGTTCACCAAGGACGGCGAGGTGCTGGTCGGCGAGACCGCCAAGCGCCAGGCCGTCACGAACGTCGAGCGGACCATCTCGTCGGTCAAGCGCCACATGGGCACCGACTGGAAGTTCGACGTCGACGGCAAGAAGTGGACCCCGCAGGAGATCTCTGCGCGCATTCTGGGCAAGCTCAAGCGCGACGCCGAGGAGTATCTCGGTGACACCGTGACGGATGCCGTCATCACCGTGCCCGCGTACTTCAACGACGCCGAGCGCCAGGCGACCAAGGAAGCCGGTGAGATCGCCGGCCTGAACGTGCTGCGCATCATCAACGAGCCGACTGCGGCCGCCCTCGCCTACGGTCTGGACAAGGGCAAGGAGGACGAGCTCATCCTCGTCTTCGACCTCGGTGGCGGAACGTTCGACGTGTCCCTGCTGGAAGTGGGCAAGGACGACGACTTCTCGACCATCCAGGTGCGCTCCACCGCCGGTGACAACCGCCTCGGCGGTGACGACTGGGACCAGCGTCTGGTGGACTACTTCATCAAGCAGTTCAAGGACACCACCGGTGTGGACGTCTCCCACGACAAGATCGCGCTGCAGCGTCTGAAGGAGGCCGCGGAGCAGGCCAAGAAGGAGCTCTCCAGCTCCATGTCCACCTCCGTGAACCTGCCCTACCTGTCGCTGACCGACAGCGGACCGGTCTCGCTGTCCGAGACGATCACGCGCGCGAAGTTCGAGGACCTCACCAAGGACCTGCTGGACCGCACGAAGAAGCCGTTCGAGGATGTCATCCGCGAGGCCGGCATCAAGGTCTCCGACATCGACCACGTCGTGCTCGTGGGTGGATCCACCCGCATGCCCGCCGTCGCCGAACTGGTCAAGCAGGAGGCCGGCAAGGAGCCCAACAAGGGCGTCAACCCGGACGAGGTCGTCGCCGTGGGCGCCGCACTGCAGGCCGGTGTCCTGCGCGGTGAGCGCAAGGACGTGCTGCTGATCGACGTCACCCCCCTGAGCCTCGGCATCGAGACCAAGGGTGGCATCATGACGAAGCTGATCGAGCGCAACACCGCGATTCCGACCAAGCGCAGCGAGACCTTCACCACGGCCGATGACAACCAGCCGTCGGTGGCGATCCAGGTGTTCCAGGGCGAGCGCGACTTCACCCGCGACAACAAGCCGCTGGGCACGTTCGAGCTCACCGGCATCGCCCCCGCGCCGCGCGGCATCCCGCAGGTCGAGGTCACGTTCGACATCGACGCGAACGGCATCGTGCACGTGTCCGCCAAGGACAAGGGCACCGGCAAGGAGCAGTCGATGACGATCACCGGCGGCTCGTCGCTGCCGAAGGAGGACATCGAGCGCATGGTGCGCGAGGCCGAGGAGCACGCGGCCGAGGACAAGAAGCGCCGTGAGTCGGCCGAGGTCCGCAACCAGGCCGAGACGCTGTCGTATTCGATCGACAAGCTGATCAAGGACAACGACGACAAGCTGCCCACCGACGTCAAGACCGAGGTGCAGGCCGACGTGGACGCGCTCAAGGCCGCGCTGGCCGGCGAGGACGACGACGCGGTCAAGACCGCGTTCGACAAGCTGAACCAGAGCCAGGGCAAGCTGGGCGAGGCCATCTACGCGTCCGGTCAGGCTTCGCAGTCCGCTCCGGATGCCGGGGCCGATGCTTCGGCCGGCGCCGGCGCCGCGGACGGGGCCGCCTCATCCGATGAGGATGTGATCGACGCCGAGGTCGTCGACGACGAGGACGAAGAGAAGAAGTAGCCATGACGGACAAGAACTTCGAAGAGCACAGCGCTGATCGCGAGCCTGCCGACGAGGTTCGACCGGACGAGGAGGGGTCGGAGGCGCAGGTCTCCGGCCCCGACTCGCAGCCGGGCGAATCCGACGAGGGCTGGACGGTCGAGGACATCCTGAACGCCGCGCAGACCGTCGATGCCGCGTCCGAGGACGCCGGTGCCGCCGACCCGGATGCGCCCCTGATGGTCGACCTCAAGCGGCTGCAGGCCGAGTACGCCAACTATCGACGGCGCACCGAGGACCAGCGCGAGCGCGAGATCGAACGAGCCAGGGGCGAGGCCGTGAAGGGTCTCCTGCCGGTGCTCGATGATTTCGACCGCGCCGACAAGCACGGCGATCTGGTCGAGGGCAGCCCCCTCGCGGCGATCGGCGACAAGGTGCGCGCGCTGGCCGAGAAGCTGGGTGCCGTCGCGTACGGCGTCGTCGGAGAACCCTTCGACCCGCAGCAGCACGAGGCGATCTTCCAGGCGCCGACACCGGGGACCACCGAGCCGACGATCCTCGAGGTCGTCGAAGTCGGCTACCGCCTGGGTTCGGTCGAACTGCGGCCCGCGAAGGTGGTCGTCGCGGTGCCGGCCGAGTAAGCAGGAGGATCACTGGATGGCCAGTCAAGACTGGTTCGACAAGGACTTCTACAAGGTCCTGGGTGTCGATAAGAGCGTCAGCGAGGCCGACCTGAAGAAGACCTACCGCAAGCTCGCGCGCACGTACCACCCCGACTCCAATCAGGGTGACGCGAAGGCGGAGGCCAAGTTCAAAGAGGTCAGCGAGGCGTACTCGGTGCTCTCCGACCCGGAACAGCGCAAGGAGTACGACCAGATCCGGGCGATGGGCTCGGGGGCTCGTTTCACGGCGGGCGATCAGCCCGGCGGGTTCGAGGACGTCTTCAGCATGTTCGGGCAGGGCCGTGGCGCCCGCCAGGCGGCGCCGGAGGACTTCGACGACATCTTCAGCATGTTCAACCAGCAGCAGGGCGGCGGTTTCGGCTCCGGTCGGTTCGGCCAGCCCTCGGGCGGATTCCGCGGGTACGGCGGCCCGCGCCGGGGCGCCGACGTGACCGCCCGCACGACGATCGATTTCATCACCGCGACCCGCGGCGAGACGATCACGCTGCAGGGCGAGGACGGCAAGCCGTTCAAGGTGAAGATCCCCGCCGGCGTCGCGGACGGCCAGAAGATCCGCCTGCGCGGGCGGGGGCGTCCGTCCCCGGATGGCGGCGAGTCCGGTGACATCGTCGTTCAGGTGGCGGTGCGACCGCACCCGGTGTTCACCCGGGAGGGGCTCAACCTCCGGGTCACCGTGCCGGTGACCTTCACCGAGGCTGCGCTCGGCGCGACGATCGAGGTGCCCACCCTCGGCGGCGATCCCGTGAAGCTGCGCGTTGCGCCCGGCACGCCATCGGGCCGGGTGCTGCGTGTGAAAGGCCGCGGCGTGCAGACCGGGAAAGGCACCGGAGACCTCCTGGCCGAGGTGCAGGTCGCGGTGCCGTCGCATCTGGACGAGGCGGCCCGCGAGGCGCTTCAGCGGTTCCACGATCTGGAGCCGAAAGAGAACCCTCGCGCGGACCTGATGTCGAAGGCGCGCGGATAGCCCGCAGCGGGCTGAGCAACGAGATCCAGTGAGAGAGGGGATGAGGTGAGAGGGATGGCTGACCGAGAGATCGACGAGGACGCCCCGATCTTCGCGATCGCCGTCGCCGCCGAACTCGCCGGCATGCACCCGCAGACTCTGCGGCAGTATGACCGGCTCGGCCTGGTGGTTCCGGCCCGCACGCGGGGCGGATCGCGCCGCTATTCCACGCGGCATGTGGAGCAGCTGCGCGAAGTCGCCCGTCTCTCCTCCGACGGCATGAGCCTGCCGGCGATCGCCCGCATCATCGAGCTCGAAGATCGCGTCCGCGAACTGCACCATCGGGTCAACGATCTCGAGGCCCGCATGCGCGCCGAACTGGAGAACCGCCCCGGTGCGCGCGTCTTCGCCGCCGGGGCCACAGGGTCGGTGATCACGCTGCGTCAGGGCCGACGGGTGCGGCGTGCGACCGACATCGTGGTCTGGCGACCGCGCCTGGCACTGGAGAACGTGCCGGACGCGCCGGACGGGACGCCGGAAGAGGCGGTGGGTTCGCGCGGCGGAGTCGGCGCAGCCGAGACCCAGGGCTGAGTCCGGCGCGCTCCGGAGAGGCTTGGCGGCGGAGGCGGGAGCGAGCACACTGTCGGTATGCCCACTCTGGCCGATGTGCGCACGATCGCGCTGGGCTTTCCGGAGACGTTCGAGAAGGTGGACGGCCATCGCGGCGGCGCGGGCTGGCGCACCGCGGACGGCCTGTTCGTCTGGGAACGCGGTCCCAGCAAAGCCGACCTCGCCGCGCTGGCGGAGCTGGGCAGGTCCTGGCCGGAGGGCGCCGTCGTGGGGGTGCGCACGGACGGGCTGGAGGGCAAGGAGGCGCTGCTCGGCGCGTACCCCGATGTCTTCTTCACCATCCCGCATTTCGACGGCTACCCGGCCGTCCTGGTCCGCCTGGACATCATCACGCGGGACTTCCTGCGCGAGGTGATCACCGACTCGTGGCTTCTGAAGGCGCCCAAGCGGCTGTCCCGGGGCTGGCTGGCAGAGCACGAGTGACGCGGGGGTGCGGTGCGGTCGCCGCCGCGCCGCGCGGGATCCGGCATCCCGCCGGTGCCGGTTCTAAAGTTCGGGCATGACCGAGGAGCGGTGGCGGCAGCTGACCTACTGGCCGCTTCTGGTCTCCTCGGTGATCTTCATCGTGGTGTACTCCTGGCAGGTGATCGCCGACCTTCAGGGCACCGCCTATCTGGTCGCACGCGTGTTCATCCTGCTGACGTGGGTGAGCTTCGCCGTCGACTACACCGTGCGGCTGGGGTTGGCTCACCCGCGCGGTCCGTGGTTCCGCAGGCACATCTTCGACCTTCTGGTCGTCGTCCTTCCGGTCCTCAAGCCGCTGCGCCTGCTCAAGGCGCTCACCCTCGTCCACATGCTGCAGCAGACCGCGGGCACCGCCCTGCGCAGTCGCATCGCGATCTACGGATCCGGTGCGGCTGCCGTGCTCATCTGGGTCGCGGCCCTGGCCGAGCTCGAAGCGGAGCGCGGAGCGGCCGGCGCCAACATCGAGACCTTCGGCGATGCGATCTGGTGGGCGTTCGTCACCGTCACGACCGTCGGCTACGGCGACTTCTATCCGGTCACCCCGTGGGGCCGCACGATCGCGGTGCTGCTGATGTGCGGAGGCGTCGCGCTGGTGGGTGTGGTGACGGCGACGCTGGCGTCCTGGGTGCTGGAGCGGGCGGCCATCGGCCGGGACGCCGACGAGCCGGCCACCCGTGGACAGCTGCGCGATGTGGCGCACAAGATCGACGACATCAGCGCTCGCCTGCCACGCCCGCCCGCCGAGAACGCGGACGCACGATGAGCGATTCCGGCCGGGTTCCCCCGCCCGCGATGGCGCCCTCCCTACGGCTTCTGCTCGGCTTGGCCGCAGCGGTGATCGCGCTCGCCGGCCTGTTCTTCGCCCGCGAGCTGGTCGGCCCGCTCGTGCTGGCCGGCGTCATCGTGATCATCTGCCACCCGGTCCGGCACGGGCTGGAGCGCCACCGCTGGCCGCGCTGGCTGGCCACGACCGCGGTGATCGGCCTGGCCTACCTGATCCTGGCCGTCCTCGGGGTGCTGCTGTTCTTCGCGGGCACGCAGTTCGTCCGACTCGTCGGCGACTACACCGACCAGCTGCGCGACGCGGCCGGCGGCTTCGTCGACTGGCTCGGAACGGTGGGCCTGAGCGATGAGGCCTCGGATGCCGCGGCATCCGTCTTCGAGCCGTCGAGCATCGTGTCGGCGGTGACATCCGTGGGCGGAACGGCGGTAGGGATCCTCACCGCGATGTTCTTCGTCCTGGCGTATGTGATCTTCATGGCCGTCGACGGGGCCCGCTACAGCCGAGCCGAGGCGGCCTTCGGCACCGCCGCGACCCCCGTGGTCCATCGCATCCGGCTCTTCAACTCCGGCGTACGCCGCTACTACGTCGTCAACGCCACCTTCGGGGCTCTGGTCGCGGTCCTCGACGGACTGGCGCTGTGGGCGATCGGGGTCCCGGCACCGGTGGTGTGGGCGATCCTCGCGTTCGTGACCAACTTCATCCCCAACATCGGCTTCGTCATCGGCCTGATCCCGCCCGCACTGCTTGCCCTGGTCGTCGGCGGCTGGCCGCTGATGCTCGTCGTGATCGCGATCTACAGCGTGGTCAACGTCGTGCTGCAGGTCCTGGTGCAGCCGAAGTTCGTCAGCGACGCGGTGGATCTCACCCTCACGCTGAGCTTCTTCTCGGTCATCTTCTGGACCTTCATCATCGGCCCGCTCGGCGCGATCCTGTCGATCCCGCTCACCCTGCTCGTGCGCGCGCTCGTGCTGGACGTCGACCCGGACGCGCGCTGGCTGCGCTGGCTCTCCGGGGACACCGCCGGCACGGCGCCGCGCTGAACCGCAGCGCCCTCCGCGGAGCGCGGCGTGCCGGCCGCGCGGATGGCTCAGGGCTCGATCCGCAGGACCTCCGGGGATTCGCCGACCGCCAGGTCATCCACGATCCGCAGGGTGCGCGCCAGATCGTCGACGGCGCCGATCACCGTGCCGAACCGCTCGCGGTCGCCGCACACCGCGGTGACGGTCACGAAGTGGGTGCCGGTATCCCATGTGTACGTCGCGAACGGCGGCGTGCGCTGATCCGGGGGCAGCGGGATCACCAGCTTCTCGCCCATGCCGAGGTACGTGCCGCGGAACGACTCGGTGTCGTCGTACTCCATCGGCAGCGAGGCGCGCGCGGCGCGCAGCTGTGCGGTGGCCTCCTGAACCTGAGCCATCACCACCAGCAGTTCCGGGTCCGCCTTCCACACCCACACCAGCACGCGGCCCGCCGCGCGGCGCATCAGGAACGGGGTGGCCTGGCTCATCGCCCACGCTGCGAAGCCACCGCGGCGGCGCGGACTGCCGCCGTCGGCCGGCGTCCCGGACGCGCCGAGCGCACGCGTGGCCTGATCGAGCAGCATGCCGATCGCGGCCTTGCGGTGCCGGCGACCGCCGAACATCAGGGAACCGGTCACGGCGACCCAGCGGTTCGGGTCGGCATCAGCCTGAAGTCGGGGCATGCCTCCAGGGTACGAGGTGGGAGCACCGCATCCGCCGCCGATCGCACCGCGCCGGCGGGGACCCCGGGCGGACATCGGACCCGGCCACGGTGCTTCCCGGCCTCCCACAGACCCCTCCGCTAGAGTTGAAGCGCGCACGCACCGACCTGTGCGACCCGCCCCCAGCGCAGAGATAGGCAACCAGCATCCCGTGACCCCGTCCGAGACGCCCGACGATCCCCGCGCCGACGGGCCGGACACCCGCCGACCCCTCGCGGTCCTGATCGGCGCCGACACGTTCGCTCCGCACGTCAACGGCGCAGCGCGGTTCGCCGAGCGCCTCGCCGCCGGCCTGGTCTCGCGCGGGCACGAGGTGCACGTCATGGCGCCCAGTGCCACGCACTGGACGCGCGGAACCTCGACCGAGATCATCGAGGGCGAGCCGATGACCGTGCACCGACTGCCGTCGTGGCGCTGGTATCCGCACGACTGGCTCACCTTCGTGCTGCCGTGGATGTCCAAGCACCACGCCCGACGCGTGCTGGACGAGGTCAAGCCCGACGTCGTGCACATCCAGTCGCACATCGTGATCGGCCGCGGGCTGTCCCGCGAGGCGCGCAAGCGCGGCATCCCCATCATCGCCACCAACCACGTGATGGCCGAGAACGTCCTGGATCACACCACCCTGCCGAAGGCCTTGAACGACGTGATGGTCAAACTCGCGTGGGCGGACGCGAAGCGCACCTTCGGCATGACCCGCGCGGTGACCACACCCACTCGCCGGGCGGCGGATTTCCTGGAGTCGACCATCGACATCCACGGGGTCATCCCGATCAGCTGCGGCATCGATCGCTCCAACTACGTCCCCGACCTGACCCCGCGCGACGCCAACCGCATCCTGTTCGTCGGCCGGCTCACCACCGAGAAGCACATCGACGTCCTGCTCAGGGCAGCGGCACAGCTGGATGCTGGGCTGGACGTGCACGTGGATCTGGTCGGAGAGGGGGATCAGCGCAAGAACCTCGAGCAGCTCGCGCATTCCCTCGGCCTGGACGCGCGCGTCCGCTTCCACGGACACGCCCCCGAGGAGGAGCTGCGTGCGCTGTACAGTCACGCCAGCGTCTTCGCGATCGCCTCGATCGCCGAACTGCAGTCGATCGCGACCATGGAGGCGATGGCCTCCGGTCTGCCGATCGTGGCCGCCAACGCCGTGGCGCTGCCGCACCTGGTGCACGACGGCGTGAACGGGTACCTGTTCGAGCCGGGCAACGTCCAGGAGATGTCCGCGCGGCTCGCGGACGTGCTCACCGCAGCTCCCGAGGAGCGCCTGCGCATGCAGCGGGCCTCGCTCGACGGCGTCGTGATCCACGACATCAACCGCACACTCGACACGTTCGAGGCGCTGTACCGCGGCGACCCGATTCCGGAATAGGTGCCGATGCACGTCGTGATGTTCGGCGATCAGCACGTCGAATCCCTCGGCGGGGCGCAGGTCTCGATGCGGTTGCAGCGGCGCTTCCTGGAGCGTGCCGGCCACACCGTGAGCATCGTGGCGCCGCGGATGCACGGCCCCCGCGCCGGCATCGCGGACGACGCCTACATCGATACACCCTCGATCCCGCTCACGGTCGATCGCGAATACTCGATGTCCTGGCCCGGGCGCCGCACGGACCGGTTCGTCGACGCCGCCCTGTCCGGTCGCCCGCCGGTGGACGTGGTGCACGTCCAGGGTGACTTCTGGGGCGCATTCATCGGCCACCGCTTCGCGGCGCGGCACGGACTGCCGGTGGTGCACACCATGCACAACCGCGTGGACGTCGGGATCGAGGCCACCGCGCCGTTCCCGGGTGTGGTGCTGCGGAGCCTGAACGCGTGGCAGCGGCGCGTACTCGCGCCGGTCGGGCGCGGCGCTGCGGCCGAGCGCGACCGGACCGCAGCGAGCACCGGGCTGGACGGCTGGGCGTACCTGCGCCGCTTCGCCGCGCGGTCGCAGGCGGTCACGGCGCCGTCATCGCATTTCGCGCGGCGGCTGGAGCAGCACGGCGTGACTCCCGGCCTCGGGGCCGTGCCCGGAGTCGATGTCGTGTGGAACGGGATCGACGACGACGTGCTGGATGCCGCGCTCGCCTCCGAACCGGCCCGGCGGGCCGCGGGGCGACCGCGCCTGGTCTGGCTCGGGCGGATGAGCCCCGAGAAGCGTCTGCTGCCGTTCCTGGAGGCCGTTGCCGAGGCCGGGATCGAGGCGGAGGTGGAGATCATCGGCGGCGGGGGGCAGGAGGGTGCGGCGCGCAGGCTGGTGCAGCGGCTCACGCCCACGGCATCCGTCGTGTTCGCCGGTCGGCTGCCGTACGTCCAGACCCTGCACCGCATCGCCGCGGCCGACGCGGTCGTGCAGACCTCGATCGGCTTCGAGACGCAGGGCATGACGGTGTTCGAGGCCGCAGCGCTGGGCACGCCCGCGGTGGTCAGCGACCCGGATATCGCCGCCGAGCTGGGATCGGGCCTCTGGGCGGTGCCGGATGCCTCATCCGCGGCGCTGGCGGCAACCCTGCGCACCGCGGTCACACAGATCGCGAGCGGGCACGGCCCGATTCCGGACGGCTCTGTGCGGGACAGATTCCGGCAGTCGTCGCGCACCGCGGCGATGGTCGAGGTCTACCGGCGCGCTCGGGCCTGACCGGGGCAGCGGTCGTCAGCGCGGACCTGCCCGTGTGCGGCGCATGACTCCTGCACTCTGCGAGCAGTGGTGCCGGGGCGAGCCGGTATCCGGCCTTCCGCGATCGCCGATGGTGGCGAAGTGCAGGAGTTATGGGCCTGTGGTGGACGGGGACCGCTCAAGGAAGGCGCGTGTAGTCGGTCGGCACCCGGTGGTAGCCGTCCTTGGTCAGGGCGAGGACCGAAGCACCGATCGCGTAGGCGGCAATGGCGGCAACTGCAATGATCATCAACATGGCAGGAACGCTACGCTTGACCGAATCCCGCCACGAGTGGCAGGATGGCCATGCAGCGCACGATTACTGCCACGACCCCATCGAGGAGCCGCCATGAAGACCGTTGCCGTCATCGTCCAAGACGGATTCGCGCCCTTTGAGTTCGGTGTCGCGTGCGAGGCGTTCGGTCTGGACCGCACCGACGACGGCATCCCGAACTTCGACTTCCGCATCGTGGCCCCCGCGCCCGGGATCGTGCAATCCAAGCTGGGTTTCTCGATCAATGTCGAGAACGACCTGTCCTTCGCGTACGAAGCCGACCTCGTGGTGGTCTCGCCCACGCCCAAGGAATGGTGGGGCCGGACGGATGCGCGCGTGCTCGAGGTGGTTCGGCACGCCGCCGGACGCGGAGCCTGGCTGCTCAGCGTCTGCAGCGGATCGTTCATCCTGGCCGAGGCCGGCGTTCTGGACGGACGGCGCGCGACGACGCACTGGATGTACGCCGACACCATGACCCGGATGTACCCGGCGATCGACGTGGATCCAGACGTGCTGTACGTGCAGGACGGCCGCATCATCACCAGCGCCGGCACCGCGGCGGGCCTGGATGCGTGCCTGCACCTGCTGCGTCAGGAGCTCGGCGCCGAGATGACCAACACGATCGCACGCCGCATGGTGGTGCCGCCGCAGCGGGATGGCGGGCAGGCGCAGTTCATCTCTCGGCCGCTGCCGCAGGTGGCCAGCCTCTCGCTGTCGCCGGTCACGGATTGGATGCTGGCGAACCTGCGAATGGAGCTGACCGTCGATCAGCTCGCCGCGAAGGCGCACATGTCGCCGCGGACGTTCGCGCGCAGGTTCAAGGCCGACTACGGCACGACGCCGGCGGCATGGCTCGGCCGGCAGCGGATCATCCACGCCCAGCGGCTGCTCGAGCAGACCGACCTGGGCCTGGACCGCATCGCCTACGAGTGCGGTTTCGGATCGGCATCCGTCCTGCGCCAGAACTTCTCGCGCGTGCTCGGCACCACCCCGACCGCGTACCGGGCGACGTTCTGCTGCGGGATCGGGACCAACGGCTCCGCGCTCGAGGCGCACGACACCGCGCGCGCGACGGCAGCGGTCCCGGCGGCATAGCCCGGGCGGATCGGGCGCGCTTCGCTGCCGCTCACACCGAAGCGGCGGGGACGCACCGCCCCCGCCGCTTCGGTCGCACCGTGCCCGTTACTGCGTGAAGCGGTCCCGGAGGGCGTTCAGGTCGAGGCCCGACCCCGCCGACTTCGCGCTGAAGGTGTCCACCGTCCCGGTCACGGTCGACGTGTCGAACGCGAACGTGATGATGGCCGCCGCCATCGCGTCGGAGTTGACGTCCAGGGCGATCCGGTTGACGTTGCCGGTGAGCCGCTGCTTGTACGACTTGTTCAGCGCCTTGTACAGCTCCTGGTCCGCGCCGTCCGCAGTCAGGCTGTCGCACTGCTGGTGGTAGCAGGGGTCGTACGCGACATCCGGGAGCCCGCCGTACAGCGCGGCCTCCTCGGCGGTCTTGATCTCCTCTGCACCGGTGAACAGTCCGCCGGCCGGGATGCCGGCGCTGATGAACGGGCCGTAGTCCGAACGTCCCGAGAAGTCGGTGTCCTGATACGGCAGTCCCTGCGACTGGTAGAACTGCTCGAACACGTCCTCGATCGCCGCGGAACCCTCGGGGATGAACCCCTCGGGCGCCGTTCCGCTCGAGTCGTCGCCGTCGTAGATCCCGTAGAAGAAGTTCGGCGAGCCGATCATGTCGAAGTTCAGGTACAGGGCGATCTCATCCTGCTGCTCGGGCGTGAGGTTGTTGACGTAGTACTCCGAGCCGAGCAGGCCCTCCTCCTCGGCTCCCCACCAGGCGAAGCGCACCGTGTTGGTCGGCTTGACGCGC
This sequence comes from Microbacterium sp. zg-B185, assembly GCF_030246885.1. Classification (NCBI taxonomy): domain Bacteria; kingdom Bacillati; phylum Actinomycetota; class Actinomycetes; order Micrococcales; family Microbacteriaceae; genus Microbacterium; species Microbacterium sp. zg-B185. Next base: position 3,432,350 of record NZ_CP126739.1, on the reverse strand, counting down.
TGCATCTGGATCGCCGTCTCCAGCAGCGCTGCACTGCCGGTGCCGTTGTCGTTGATGCCCGCGCCGTTCTGCACGCTGTCCAGGTGCGCGCCGGCCATGACCACGTTGCTGTCATCGCCGGTCTGCGTCTCGGCGATCACGTTGAACGCGGTCCGCTCCTCGGCGAAGTAGTCCACGGTCACCGTGACCTCCGCGCCCGGTGTCGAGGCGAGGTCCTGCCCCACGGATGACGCGACGAAGATCGCCGGGATCGTCAGGCCGGTGGCGTCTCCGATCATTCCCACGAGCCCCGGGCGGCCGTCGTTGGTGACGATCACCGCGACAGCGCCGGCAGCCTGGGCATTCAGCGCCTTCAGCGAGAAGTCGCAGGTGCCGCGCTGGACCAGCGCGACCGAACCGGCGTCGAAGTCGGCGAAGTCCTCCGCCTCGCACCCGCTGGTGCTGGTTCCGTCCGCGGGGAACGGCGGAACCAGATCGACCGGTTCGAGCGGACCGGTCCCGGTGCCCTCGGGGCTCCCGGAGTCGAAGTTGTTGCGCAGGAAGTCCTGGCCGTCCACCCACGTCGTCGGGGGGTCGACGCGCGAGAGCGCGGAGTTCTCCTCGGCGTAGGTGAACGGGAACTCCTGGACCTCCGGGGTGTAGCCGGCGCGTTCGAGCTCTCGCACCACGTAATCCACGGATGCCGCGTACCCTGGCCGTCCGGCGGCGCGGTCGCCGTTGTCATCGGCGATGCGCTGCAGTTCCTTCAGGTGGTTCATCACCTGGCTGATCTTCACCGCGCGGGTGATCTTGGTGACCGTATCGGCCTCGGGTACGGCGAATGCTGGTGATGCCAGACCCACCGTTGCCACCATGGCAGCGGCGGCGATCGCCGCAGCCATCTTGCGGGACGTGAAGGACATGGTTCTCCTCTCGGACCTTCGGCGACCTCGTTGACGCCGACGCTCCGACGTTAGTCAACGTCCCGCCGGTTGGGTAGGGCTGGTCACGACCGCGCTGCGGGCAGGGGCATTGCCGCCCATGCGCCCCTCTGGTAAACTTGAGTCAACGCGGCTCAAGTTTGAATGAGCCCCACCCCAGACCTCAGGAGATAGATGAACGCCACGCAGCAGCCCGGACAGGAGGAGCAGCAGAGCCCCTTGGAGCAGTTCGGGATCAACCTGACCGACCGCGCCCGTCAAGGCAAGCTCGACCCGGTCATCGGACGCGACAGCGAGATCCGGCGCGTCAGCCAAGTGCTCACCCGCCGCACCAAGAACAACCCGGTCCTGATCGGCGAGCCCGGCGTCGGCAAGACCGCCGTCGTCGAGGGCCTCGCTCAGCGGATCGTGGCCGGCGACGTCGCGGAGTCCCTCAAGGACAAAGAACTGGTCACTCTGGACATCTCGGCGCTGGTCGCCGGGGCGATGTACCGCGGTCAGTTCGAGGAGCGCCTGAAGAGCGTGCTGAAGGAGATCACCGAATCCGACGGCAAGGTCATCACCTTCATCGACGAGCTGCATGTGCTGATGGGCGCAGGCGGCGGCGAGGGCTCGGTCGCGGCATCCAACATGCTCAAGCCGATGCTCGCCCGCGGTGAGCTGCGGATGATCGGCGCCACCACGCTCAACGAGTACCGGGAGTTCATCGAGAAGGATGCCGCGCTGGAACGCCGCTTCCAGCAGGTGTATGTCGGCGAGCCCTCGGTCGAGGACACGGTGGCGATCCTGCGCGGGCTCAAAGAGCGCTACGAGGCCCACCACAAGGTGGCCATCGCCGACGCGGCGCTGGTGGCGGCGGCATCGCTGAGCAGCCGCTACATCCCGTCCCGTCAGCTGCCGGACAAGGCCATCGACCTGATCGACGAAGCCGCGTCACGCCTGCGTATGGAGATCGACTCCGCGCCGCTGGAGATCGATGAGCTGCGCCGTCACGTGGACCGGCTCAAGCTCGAAGAGCTCGCGTTGAAGAAGGAGAAGGACGCGGCATCCAAGGAGCGTCTGGCCAAGCTGCGGGAGGACCTCAAGAGCGAAGAGGAGCGCCTGCGCGAGCTGCAGTCCCGCTGGGAGCGCGAGCGTGCGTCGCTCAACCGCGTCGGCGACCTGAAGACCCGGCTGGATGCAGCCCGGATGGAGTCCGACCGCGCACAGCGCGAGGGCAACCTCGAGAAGGCGTCCCGGCTGCTGTATGCGGAGATCCCGGCGCTGGAGCGTCAGCTCCTGGAAGCCGAGCGCGAGGAGCCGGCCGGAGACCGCATGGTCAACGACCAGGTCACCGAAGAGGACATCGCCTCGGTGATCGCCGCCTGGACCGGCATCCCGGTCGGTCGGCTGCTGCAGGGCGAGACCGAGAAGCTGGTGCATCTGGAAGCCGAACTCGGCAAGCGGCTGATCGGTCAGAAGGAGGCCGTCAAGGCGGTCTCGGATGCCGTGCGGCGCTCTCGCGCCGGCATCAGCGACCCGGACCGGCCGACGGGCTCGTTCCTGTTCCTCGGACCGACCGGTGTCGGGAAGACCGAGCTGGCCAAGTCGCTGGCGGACTTCCTCTTCGACGACGAGCACGCCATGGTCCGCATCGACATGTCCGAGTACGGCGAGAAGCACTCCGTGTCGCGGCTGGTCGGTGCGCCCCCGGGATACATCGGCTATGAGCAGGGCGGACAGCTGACCGAGGCCGTGCGCCGCCGTCCCTACAGCGTCGTGCTGCTGGACGAGGTCGAGAAGGCGCACCCCGAGGTGTTCGACGTGCTGCTGCAGGTGATGGACGACGGCCGCCTGACCGACGGCCAGGGTCGCACCGTGGACTTCAAGAACGTCATCCTGGTGCTGACCTCGAACCTGGGTTCGCCGATCCTGATCGATCCGACGCTGTCGATCGAGCAGAAGCGCGAGGCCGTGCAGGGGCTGGTGCGCCAGGCGTTCAAGCCCGAGTTCATCAACCGCCTGGACGACATCGTGATCTTCCAGGCCCTGACCGAGGACGATCTCGCGCAGATCGTCGAGCTCACCGTGGACGCGCTGCAGCGTCGGCTGCACGAGCGGCGCCTGACCCTTGCGGTCACGCCGGACGCGCGAGCGTGGCTCGCCGAGCGCGGCTACGACCCGGTGTTCGGCGCTCGACCGCTGCGCCGGCTCATCCAGTCCGAGATCCAGGACCGCCTCGCGATGGCGATCCTCTCGGGCGGCGTACGCGACGGCGACGTCGTGCGCGTGGACGTCGCGGTCGACGGATCGACGCTGGTGCTCACCAGTGCCGGCCCGGCCGAGGGCACCGAGGCCACCGTGGATGACGACGAGGTCGTCGAAGCGATCCTCGAGGACTGAGCCGCGCTCCTGGTCCTCCGCTCCCCTGTCACGACACGCCGGCCCGGCGCGCAGTTCGTGACAGGGGAGCGGCGTGCCCGGCGATTCCCCTGTCACGACACGCCGGCCCGGCGCGCAGTTCGTGACAGGGGAGCGGCCTGCCCGGCCTGCGCGGGGATGCCCCGGACGGCGGTACGGTCGGGTGCATGCGAATCGCCGGTGATCCGAGACCGTCGGTGATCGCGGCACTCTGGCGCTCGACGCACCCGGGCCCCAGCCTCGTCGTGACCGCAGTGGCGCTCACCCTCGGAGTCGCCGCAGGCCTGGACCCCTGGCGGATCGCGGTGCTGACCGCGGCGATCCTGCTCGGGCAGCTCTCGGTCGGGCTCTCCAACGACGCCATCGACGCGCGTCGGGACCGTCTCATCGCGCGTACCGACAAGCCGCTCGCGAGCGGGGACGTGTCGCTGCGCGTCGCGTGGGCGGCGGTATCCGTCTGTGTGCTGCTGTCGCTGGGGCTGTCCGTCGCCCTGAGCTGGGCGATGGGGCTCGCGCACCTGGTGGCGCTGGCATCCGCGTGGTCCTACAACGCGGGGCTGAAGTCCACGCCGGTCTCGGTGCTGCCGTTCATGGTCAGCTTCGGGCTGCTGCCTTCGCTGGTCACGCTGTCCGCCGCGGAGCCGCGGCCCGCCGCCGGGTGGGCGTGGATCGCCGGCGCCGCTCTGGGCATCGCGATCCACCTGACCAACGTCCTGCCCGATCTGGATGACGACGCCCGCACCGGTGTTCGCGGCCTGCCGCATCGCCTCGGTCGTCGCCTCTCCGCGGTGATCGCGGCGCTCGCGCTGGTCGGGGGAGCGGTGGCGGTGCTGGTCGGACCCGCGTCTCCGGCGGGACCGGAGTGGCTGAGCATCGTCATCTTCGTCGGCGTGGTCGCCATCGCCGCGGCCGGTCTGGTGCTCGCGCTGGTGCGGCCCCCCGGGCGACGCGTGTTCCAGCTCGTCATGCTCGCGTCGCTGCTGCTGTGCGTCCTGCTCGCGGCGACGGGTCGGGCGCTCGCCGCCTGAGCCGCGCCGGCGGCCGCAGCCCCTCCAGCTCGCTGAGCCCCCGCTGAGCGCCTCGAGACCGCATAGGCGCCTCGAAACAGTGGTGGAATGCCTCAGTCTCGTGGCTCCTCTGCAGTCTCGCGGGCTCGCGGGCGGCTCAGGGGCCGGCGTCCAAGCCCATCGCGTAGGCCCACGCGAAGCCGCGCCCGAGCGGCGGAGCCAGCATGCCGCGCACGAACGTGCGACGCGCCAGGTCGGCGGCGGCGCCGCGCGGACGACCGAGCACCGTGTTGACGGCCGCCAGTCGTCCGGCCCGCACGGCCGAGCGGACGCGGCGGCGCTCCCATGCCGCCAGCCCCGCTTCGGGCGCCGCGCGCTCGTGCACCCACCGCGTCAGCAGCGGCGCCAGCCCGACCGCATCGAGCAGCCCAAGATTCATGCCCTGCCCGCCGATCGGACTGACCTCGTGCGCGGCGTCCCCGATCACCAGCAGCCGCCCGTGGCGCAGCCGCGGCGCGCACACCCGCCGCACCCCGAATGCGGTCGCGGTGACGACGGCATCGGCGACGGATGCTTCACCCCGGGCTCGCAGCGCCGCCTTCAGTCGCTGCACTCGAGCGGACGTGGAGTCGTCGGCTTGATCGGCCGCGGTATCCCACGCCACCATGCGACGCATCGACCCCGGCAGCGGGAAGGACTCCAGCACCCCGCTCGGTGCGAGATTCACGACGGCGATATCGGCATCCGCCCCGTCGCCGACGGGGATGTCGGACATCAGGTAACGGTCCCGGTACGTCGTGGTCGGAATCCGGTCGGCGCGAAACGCCAGGTGCCGGGCCGACCAGCCGCCGGCCAGCACGACCAGCGGTGCGAGCAGTTCTTCGTCCGCCCGGCCCGGTCGTGCGATGGTCACGTCCACGCCGGTCGGTCGCGGCCGGATCACTGTCACATCGGCACCGCGCTCCGGGGCGGGTGCGAGCCCGCCCAGCACCGCCTCGGTCTCGGCCTGCGGCAGGGTCGCGACGAACGGGAAGCGGGCCGACAGGTGGTCGAAGCGCACGATGCCGAGGATCCGAGACCCGGCGCGCGCCTCGCCGCGGGGCACCCGGCGGGCGGCGTCCAGCAGGCGCTCGGTGGCTCCGGACTCCTCGAGAGCGGCCAGGACCGGTGCGTGCACGCCGATCGCGCGCGTGCCTCCGCCCGGCCTCGACCGACGCTCCAGGAGGCGCACGTCGACGCCGCGGCGCACGAGCTCGGCTGCGAGAAGGGTGCCGACCGGTCCGGCGCCGACGACGAGGACCTCAACCACCGGCTGAGCCCGGTGCCACCGCCAGCAGGCGGAACCGGGCGGACTTCTCGACCTGCCACGGCGTTCCGAGGACATCGGCGAGCTCGTCCTGCAGGTAGCTGCGGCGGATGGAGCGCAGGCCGTCCGTGCGCAGGAAGGTCCCGGCGGCGAAGGGCGTGACCCCGATCGCATACAGCGCGTAAGCGAGTCGCCCGCGCTCGATGTCGCTGTGCAGCACGATGCCGCGGGACAAGTCGCGGGACTGCTCGACGAACTCGCCGAGCTCGGCGGGGGTGAGGTGGTGCACGACGTGATTGGACAGCACGAGGTCGAAGCGCTCGCCGGTGGCGAGCAGGTCGGCACCATCGGCGCACAGGAAGGTGGTCCGGGGCGGAGCGGGGCGGCTGAGCGCGACTTCGAGCGCGCGCGGGTCGGGGTCGACGCCGACCCACTCCACCTCGAATCCGTCGCTCTGCGCCCATCTCGACAGCTGGGCGATCACGTCCCCTCCGCCGCAGCCGAGGTCCAGGACGCGCACCGGCCCGTCGCGGGTCGCCAGGAAGGGGCGGATGCGTGATCGGTAGACCGGTCGCCACCGCGACACCAGCTGGTTGATCGTCTCGAAACGCCGCAGCGTGGCGCGCAGGCGGTCCGGGTCGCACGATGGATCGTCCATCAGCTCGCGCAGGGCGACGTCGCGCTCGGCCAGGCTCATCCCGCCGCTGCCAGGTGTCGTTCTGCGCCGGCAGTGGGCACGACCGCCGCGGTCCGCTTGGTGAAGAGCGCCGATTCCACGGTGAGGCCAGGTCCGAAGGCGAGGCCGGCGATCCGGGCGCCGTCTCCGACCGTGTCATCGTGCAGCAGTTCGCGCAGGATGAACATCACCGTGGCGCTGGACATGTTGCCGTAGTCCCGCAGCACGGCCCGCGATGCCTGCAGCGCTTCGGGGGCCAGTTCCAGCCCGGCCTGAACCCGATCCAGGATGCTGCGGCCACCGGGGTGGACCGCCCAGGAAGTGGGCACCTCGCCGTCCAGGAAGCCGTCCACCGCAGCCCGGATCTCCCGGCCGATGATCCGGGGGACTTCGCCGGTGAGGACCATCTCGAACCCGTCGTCGCCGATGGTCCAGGCCATGTCCTTCTCGCCCTCGCTGGTCAGGGTCGTGCCGAACCGCTCCAGGTCCAGGCCGGGACGCTCGGCCGCATCGGCCGTGATGACCGCCGCGGCCGATCCGTCGGCGAACACGGAGGACGAGACGATCTGATCCGGCGACGTGCTCGGCCGGATGTGCAGGCTGCACAGCTCCGTGCACACGACCAGCACCGCCGCATCCGGCTGCGCGGCGCAGAACCGCTCAGCGGCGCGCAACGCGGGGAATGCGGCCGCGCACCCGATGAACCCCAGGTGGTAGCGCTCCGTCGAGGATGCCAGTCCCAGATCGCGGACGATCCGGAAGTCGGGGCCGGGGGCGAAGCATCCGGTGCACGAGACGGTGACGACGTGCGTGATCCGGGATGCCGGCATCGCCGCCTCGTCCAGCGCGGACTGCGCCGCTCGGCGGGACAGCTCGGGTGCGAGCCGGATGTACTCCGCGTTGCGCAGCGCGGTGCCGGGGGAGCGCAGCGCGCCCGCGGCGTCGACGAAGATGCCGTCGCGACCGGGATCGCCCAGTTCGCGGAGGACCGTGTGCCGCCGCTCGATCTGGGCGGCGTCGAACGTGGCGCGGATGAGACGCTGCGTCAGCCGGTCGCAGTCGGGCTGCTGGGCGAAGAAGTCGCGGATGCGATCCTGTGTGATCGTCGTCGGTGGCGTCGCGGTTCCGATCGACAGGATGCGTGCGGTCATGCTTCACGATATGCCGGGAACATCGCTGACGCGAAGGGATTGCACGATCGCGATCCCTGTGCGCCAGCCTCGGTGCGCCCTGCTCTGTGCGCCGCCTCTGTGCGCCTTCGTCGCGTCCCGTGCCGCGGCCCCCCACCCATCCTGTTCACTTGCCCTGTATGGACGCCGACCGCCCCGGTTCGCGTACATACAGGGCAAGTGAACGGAGGAAGGGGCGCCGACCGCTCAGCGGGCCGCGGGTGCGTGGGCGTCGGGCAGGTCGCGGAGCGACCAGAACGGGCCGATCAGCACGAACAGCGCCGCGAAGAGCTGGCCGAGGGCGCCGATCCACATCGTCGCGACCACCCCGAGCCACGCGCCGAGGGCACCGGAGAGCAGCGCGGCCAGCGGCATCACACCCCACACGACGAAGCGGACCGAGGCGTTCATCCGCCCGAGCAGGCGCGGCGGGGTGATCCGCTGCCGGAAGGTCACCTGCGTGATGTTGTACCAGAGCACCGTGAAGCTGGCGACGAATCCCTGCGCGACCAGGAGGGGGAAGGCGACGGACGGCACCATCGCCGCGACCGGCAGGAAGACCGCGACGACGCTGAATCCGATCGCGCTGAGCGGAATCGACCGGGCCTCGCCGACCCACCGCACGATGTGCGGGGTGGCGATGGCGCCGGCCAGACCGCCGACGGCGCCCAGCGAGAAGATGACCCCCATCGAGATCGGGCTCAGCCCGAGTTCGCGCAGCAGGAAGATCGGCAGCATCGTCATCGAGATGGTGTTGAAGAAGTTCGAGGCGCCGGTCGTCCCGACAATTCGGCGGAGCAACTTCTCGGTGAAGACGAAGCGCAGCCCTTCCCAGATCTCGTGCAGGATCGGGGCACGGTCCTCGGGGGCGCGGTCCTGTTCGTCGTCTCGCGTGAGCAGGAGGGCGACGAACGAGATGACGTACGTGCCGACGGTGGCGAGGATGGCGAAGGGCGCGGTGAGGATGCCGATGAGCCAGCCGCCGATTCCCGGACCGGCGATGTTGGCCAGCTCGTACGTGGATTGCAGCTTGCCGTTGGCCTCGGCGATCTGGCTCGGGCGCACCAGCGAGGGGATGATGCTCTGGTAGGACACGTCGAAGAACACCGTCGCGATCCCCACGACCAGGGCGACGGCATACAGATGCCACATCTGCAGGGTGCCGAGCCACCACAGCAGCGGAATGAGCCCGAGCGCCAGCGCGCGGACCGCGTCCGCCCAGATCATGACGTGGCGCTTGCGCATCCGGTCGATCCACGCCCCCGCCGGGAGTCCGACGACCAGGAACGCGGCGACGCCCGCGGCGGTGAGCATGCCCACCTGCAGCTCAGTCGCGTTCAGGATCAGCACGGCCAGCACGGGGATCGCGAGCTCCTGGATCTGCGATCCGAACTGGCTGAACGCCTGTCCGCTCCACAGGGTGAGGAAGTTGCGGTCCCGCCACAGGCTCCGGGGAGCCCGGGGGCGCCCGGTGCGGACGGCGGATGCAGACCCGAGCCCGTCGCCGTCCGTCTCCGCGGTGACCGGGCCGGCGAACCCGCCCGGTCGCTCGGATTCGGCACGGGCCTCGGCGATCACGTCGCGGTCCGTGCCATCCGACTCGGATTGGGACATGCCAATCAGTGTCCGTCACTGATTGAGGAATGTCAATCGCCCGGCTAGGCTGGAGCCATGAGCCAGGAGCGGATCGTGCTGGACGAGGGCGACCCGGCCGCGCAGGCGCGCATCCGCGCCCTCGGCTCCGCGACGCGACTGCGGATCCTGCGGCTGTGCGCCTTCGAGTCGCGCACGAACAAGGAGCTCGCCGAGCTGCTCGGGGTCAACCCCGGGACGATGCTGCATCACGTGCGAACGCTCGTGCAGACCGGGTTCCTGGCAGCCGAACCCGACCGCGCCGGCACCCAGGGGGCGCGCGAGGTGCCGTACCGGGCGACCGGACTGTCGTGGCGGACCTCGATGCCGGGCGGGTCGCTTGTCATGGTCGAGACGTTCCTGCAGCAGATCGCGGGACTGCCGCCGGACGACGTGGACACGACGTGGCTCGGGCTGAAGATCAACGACGAGCACCGCGAGGAGCTGGCGCAGCGCCTGTACGAGGTGATCAACGAGTTCAAGGAGCGCGGTCCGGATCCCGACGGTCAGCCCTACTCCCTGTTCACCGCGCTGCATCCCGACCTCAACCCGCCGTCCGCGCGCTGAAGCCGGGACCGCGTCGGCGCGTCCGTCAGCGGGTCAGGCGGCGCCCGATGATCTCCTTCATGATCTCGGTCGTGCCGCCGAAGATCGTGGCGACGCGGGAATCCATGTAGTCCCGAGCGACGGCGTATTCCCGCATGAAGCCGTATCCGCCGTGCAGCTGCAGCGCCCGCTGGATCACGCGCTGGTGCAGCTCGGTCGTCCACCACTTGGCCATCGCGGCGGTGATCTCATCCAGCTCGTGCCCGGACGCATCGAGGATGCACCGATCGATGAAGGTCTGCGTCACCTCGATCTCGGTCGCCAGTTCGGCCAGGTAGAAGCGGTTGGCCTGGAAATCCGCGATGCGCTCGCCGAAGGCGCGGCGTTCGCCGGCGTAGGCGAGCGCTTGCTCGAAGGTCGCCCGCATCCGCGCCATCGACGTGATGGCGATGCTGAGACGCTCGATCGCGAGGTTGCGGCGCATGTTGGTGAAGCCCTCGCCCTCGCCGCCGAGCACGTTGGTCCGCGGAACGCGGACGTTCTGGAAGAACAGCTCAGCGGTGTCCTGCGCGGGCAGGCCGATCTTCTTCAACGGTCCGGAGCGGGTGAATCCCGCAGCATCCGCATCCACGATCAGCATGCTGATCCCCTTGCGGCCTGCGGCAGGATCGGTGCGGACGGCCACGATGAAGAAGTCCGCAAGCAGGCCGTTGGAGATGAAGGTCTTGGCGCCGTTGAGCACGAGCACGTCGCCCTCCGGGACGGCGGTGGTCGTGATGGCGGCCAGATCCGAGCCGGTGCCCGGCTCTGTCATGGCGATCGCGCCGACCTTCCGCCCGGCGAGCATCGGGGCGAGCCAGCGCTCGTTCTGATCCGCGGTGCCGAAGTTGGTGAAGTACGGCGCGACGAGGTCGTTCTCACCGCTGATCGACATCGACACGTCGCTCGCGCCGGCGCGAGCGAACTCCTCGATCACGATCGCATTGAACCGGAAATCGTCCATGCCGCCGCCGCCGTACTCCTCGGGCGCGGTGATCCCGAGCAGACCGGTCTCGGCTGCCTTGCGGAAGAGGTCGCGGTCGACGCGTCCGGCCTCGCCCCAGGCGGCGAGGTGCGGGGTGACCTCGCGCTCCACGAAGCGGCGTACCACGTCGCGGAACTCGTCGTGGTAATCGCCGAAGATCGTACGGGGAAGAGCGACACTGGTCATGAGAAGATTGTAGTGAAAATCAATGATTTATAACAACAACGATCTGAGCGCCGGCGAGCGCTGACTGGCTAGCGTGTCGTCATGACGATCGCGACTGCGGACCTGTACGACCAGCGCGGGGACGCGCTGAACTCGCTGGCACTCCAGCTGCACGACCTGGGCGGACGCACCGCATTCGACGGTCCGATCCGCACGGTGCGGTGCCATCGCGACAATGCGCTGGTCAAGGCGGTCCTGGCCGGACCGGGCAACGGCGCGGTGCTGGTGATCGACGGCGGCGGCTCGCTCGAGTCCGCCCTCGTCGGGGATGTGATCGCGGCATCCGCTGTCGATCAGGGCTGGGCCGGGATCATCGTCTTCGGGGCCGTTCGCGATCGTGCGGCGATCCGCACTCTGCCCATCGGCGTGAAGGCGCTCGGGAGCAATCCGCGTAAGAGCGCGAAGGACGGGACGGGCGAGGTGGATGTGCCGATCGTCATCGCCGGGGTGGCCTTCACGCCGGGCCGGCACGTATGGGCCGATGCGGACGGCGTGCTGGTGGAGCGGCCCGAGGAGAGCTGAGGCGCCGGCCCTCAGCCGGGCGCGGCCCTCAGGCCGCGGTGGCGGGCCTCAGGCGTCGAGGAGGATGCTGTCGGACAGCGCGCGACGCACACGGGGCGCCGACTCGCGTTCCTGAAGCGCCTCCGGCAGGTCGGCGGCGTCGCCGAGTACGCCGAGGGCGATGACGGTGACGGGGCGGAGGTTCTCGCCGAGGTCGAACCGCGCGCGCAGCGCGTCGACGTCGAAGCCGCCCATCTGGTGCACGTGGAGCCCGTCATGGTGGGCCTGCACGCTCAGGTGCGCGACAGCCTGCCCGAGATCGTACGCGGCGAAGGGCGTCGCCTTTCCGGAGGTGTCCGCGGTCTCCGCCACGGCGACGATGAGCACCGCGGCCTTGTCCGCCCATGCCTGATTGAAGCCGAGCAGACTGTCATGGATCGCGTCGTGGGCCGAGCTGCCGCGGCGGGCGACGATGAACCGCCAGGGCTGACTGTTGTTCGCCGACGGAGCCCACCGCGCCGCTTCGAGGGCGCTCGCGAGCTTGGACTCATCGATGGGAGCGTCCACCGCGAACGCGCGGGGGCTCCAACGCGCGCTGAGCACGTCGAGAACGGGAGCGTCGGTGTCGGCAGAGCGGGACAGGGTGGCAGTCATGGCGACCTCACATGTAGCGGTTCTTCGGGGGGCGGGTCGCCATTGGCCCTCAGAGTCAACCTTATTCGTCCGAATAAATTCCCGCCGCCGCGTGCGGGAACGACGGGATGCCCCGGCCGCTCCGGCCGAGGCATCCATCGTCGTCGTCGGTCAGCCGCGCAGTGCCTCCCGCAGCTTCACGCGCCCCCCCATCCGCAGCAGCGAGTTCTGGTAGATCCGCGCGCCGATCAGGATCGCGGCGATGCACGTCGCGATCAGGATGAGCAGCGACAGGATCGGTTCCCACCACTGCGCCTCGCCCAGGTATAGGCGCATCGGCATCCCGACCGGGGCGGAGAAAGGCACGTACGACATGACCGTCAGCACCAGCGGGTTGTCGTTGAAGAAGATGACCAGGAAGTACGGCGCCATGATCAGCATCGTCAGCGGCGTCGTGGTCGAGCCGATGTCCTCCTGTCGCGAGACCATCGCCGCCGCTGCGGCGAACAGCGCCGCCAGCAGGATGAAGCCGAAGAAGAAGAAGACCGCGAACCACGCGATCGGCGCGCCGAGGCCCTGCAGGATCTCACCCTGTCCGGTCACGGTCAGTCCGATCACGGCCACCGCGGCCAGCACCAGGATCTGGCCCATGGCCAGGATGGTGTTGCCCACGACCTTGCCGGCCAGCAGCGCCCGCGTCGGGATGGCCGAGATGAGCAACTCGACCACCCGCGTCTGCTTCTCCTCCACGACGCTCTGCGCGATCGTCCCGCCGAACAGCGACGCGGCCAAGAGGAAGACGATCCCGAAGCCGAGGGCGACGAGGTAGCGCAGCGCAGGGTTGGTGTCCGACGGGTTCAGCAGCTCGACCGGGGGCACCTGGGCCAGGCTCAGCAGCAGCTGGGTGGGCGCCGACGTCTCGGCGATGACCGCGACGCCGACGGGCGACGAGGGATCGCCGACGATGGCGGCGTCCACGTCTCCGCTCGTGACCAGCGCCTCGGCCTCGGCACGGTCCGCCGCATCGGTGACCTCGAGGCCGGGGACGTCCTGCACGTACGACGCGGCGTCGCTGGTGACGGCGACCGGAGTGCCGGACGAGGTGCCGGCGGAGAACCCGCCCCAGACCACCAGGGCAAGCGCCCCGAGGAACAGGATCACGGTCGAGATGACGAACGCCTTGCTGCGCAGCTTCGAGGCGATCTCACGCTCGGCGACCAGCGCGATGCTCTGCGCGGTGCTCGGCGGCCCCGGGGTGCCGACGGTGCGCGGCGACGGGTCGGTGTGCACGGTCACTGGATGACCTCCTTGAAGATCTGGGCGAGGGTCGGATGCTGTGGCGCGAAGCTCGCGACATCGCCCTGCGCGACGGCGCGGCGCAGCACGCGCTGGGTGGTCTGCTCGCTCTCGGTCTCGAACACGGCGTAGCCGCCGTCGAACTCGAGGACCTCCACGCCGGGCTCGTCGCGCAGCCAACCCGCGTCGCTGGCCGAGACCAGCTCGTACCGGCGTCGGGAGTGCTCGGCGCGCAGGGCGTCGCGGGTTCCGGCGGCGCGGATCCTGCCTCCGGCGATGATGACGAGCTCGTCGCAGAGCCGCTCGACGACATCCAGCTGGTGCGAGGAGAACAGGACGGCGGCGCCGCCTGCGGCGCGTTCCTGGAGGACGCCGGCCACGACATCCACCGCCAGGGGATCCAGACCCGAGAACGGTTCGTCCAGGATCAGCACCTGCGGTTCGTGCACGAGCGCGGCGGCGATCTGCGCACGCTGCTGGTTACCCAACGAGAGCGTCTCCACGTTGTCGCCCAGGCGCTCGCCGAGGCCGAGCTGTTCCAGGAGGACGCGCGCCCGCTCGGTGGCGTCCGCCTTCGAGTAGCCGTGCAGCCGCGCCAGGTAGACGATCTGCTCGAGCACCTTCATCTTGGGATACAGGCCGCGTTCCTCGGGCATGTACCCGAATCGACGCCGGGAGGCCGCAGTGACCTCGGTGCCATCGAGTGTGACCGTGCCGCCGTCGCCGGCGAGCACGCCCAGCACGATGCGCATCGTGGTGGTCTTGCCGGCGCCGTTGCCGCCGACGAACCCGGTGAGCCGGCCCGGTCGCACGTCGAACGACACGTCGTCCAGCACCCGCCTCCCGCCATAACTCTTCGTGATCCCTCTGAGCTCCAGCATCCTGTTCCCGTCTTTCCACTCGGCTGTCCATACGCAGCGCACGCGCATCGACAATCACGCTACGCAGACCGTCGCCGCGCGGCATCCCCCCGAGGGCGGGTTTCCGCACACGCCGGTCCACCGGCAGGGGGAGGCCTCCGCATCGGGTCAAAACGATGCAGGAATACATCTGCCCGCGCCTTCCTTGCACCGGAAGGAACGTCCACGGTGGCCCCCGCACCGGGGGTCGCCTTTGCCTGGAAGGAAACCCATGAGCGAGCGCACCATCGGCTACATCGTCGGAAGCATCTCGAGCACCTCGATCAACCGCCGCCTGGCGAAGTCCCTGGAGCGTCTCGCCCCCGAGGGCACCACCCTGGTCGAGATCCCCATCGCCGACCTTCCCTTCTACTCGCCCGACATGGACGCGGACTTTCCGCAGGTGGCGCTGGACTTCAAGCAGGCCATCGCCGACGTCGACGGCGTCATCATCGTGACCCCTGAGTACAGCCGCTCGATCCCCGGCGTGCTCAAGAACGCGCTGGACTGGTCGGTGCGCCCCTACGGGCAGGCCTCGTTCAACGGCAAGCCCACCGCGGTGATCGGCACCTCCGGCGGCGGCATTGCGACCGCTGCCGCTCAGCAGCACCTCAAGGCGATCCTCAGCCACATGAACGCCCCGACCCTGGGCCAGCCTGAGGGGTACGTGCAGACCACGCCCGGTCTGTTCTCCGAGACCGGCGAGGTCACCGATGACGCGACCGCGGCGTTCCTCGTGGCGTACCTCGACGCGTTCACCGCTCTCGTCGAGCGCTACACGAGCGAGCGCGTTCCGGCCGCCGCGTAGTCGGCGTCGTAGCGGACGGCGCATAACTCCTGCGCTCTGCGGGTCAGGTCGCACGGCGCCCTTGGCCACCCGCGGCCGAGCCCACCGGGCTCCGCGGGTCTGCCGGAGTTATGCGCCGCCCCGCCGCCCCCCGCTCAGTGAGCGCGGGCGAGGGGAGTCGCCCCCTAGGCCAAGCCGTGCCGGTGCGCGTAGACGACGGCCGCCACGCGGTCCCGCGCGCCGAGCTTCTGCAGCACGTTCGAGACGTGCGTCTTGACCGTCGCCTCCCCGATGAACAGGCGCCGGGCGATCTCGGCGTTGCTCAGCGCCTGGGCGAGCAGGTGCAGCACCTCCCGCTCCCGCTCGGTGAATGCGGGCGCGGCGGCGGTGACCGGAACACAACCGTCCGCCGGCGAACCGTCCGCCGGCACAGGGCCGGCCCGCCCGCTCGCGGGCGGATCCTCGAGCGTCGCGAAGCGCTCGATGACGCGTCTGGTCACCTCGGGGGCCAGCAGTGCGTCACCGGCGGCGGCCACCCGGACGGCGGAGACCAGTTCTTCCGGGCCGGCGTTCTTGAGCAGGAACCCGCTGGCTCCCGCCGCCAGCGCCTGGAACAGATACTCGTCCCGGTCGAACGTCGTCACGATCACGACGGCTGCCTCCAGGCCGGAGTCCCTCACGATGCGGCGCGTCGCCTCCAGCCCGTCCATGTCGGGCATCTGCACGTCCATGCAGATGACGTCGGGGCGCAGAACGGATGCCGCGGCGACCGCCTCCACGCCGGTGGATGCCTCGCCCGCCACGACGATGTCCTGTTCGGCCTCGAGGATCATGCGAAAGCCCAGCCGCATCACGGCGTGATCGTCGACGAGCAGCACCCGGATGGGCGCAGCCGCTGCGCCATCTGCGGCGTTCACCCGCTGCGCCCTCACGCGCGCACCCCGGCGGAGATCGGGATCCGCGCACGCACGAGGAAGCCCCCGCGCTCGCGCGGGCCGATCTCGATCCGTCCTCCGGAGGCCGCCGCCCGCTCGCGCATCCCGACGATGCCCAGGCCGGGCCGGGCGAACGATGAGCCGCGGCCGGAGTTGGCCACCTCCAGCTCGACGTCGGAGTCGTCGTAACGCAGCCGGACATCGGCCGCGGCACCGGGGCCGCCGTGCCGACGGGCGTTGGTCAAGGCCTCCTGCGCGATGCGGTACATGTTCACCTGCGCGAGCTCGGGAATCTCCACCGGGTCGCCGACGACGGTGAAGCTGGTGGGCAGGCCGTTCTCGCGGGCGTGGTCGATGAGGCGCGGAAGCGCTGCGAGGCTGACGGTGGACTCGGCCGGATCCGCGCCCGGCGACGTGCGCAGGGTCTCCAGCAGCTGGCGCAGCTCGGTCAGGGCCGACCGGGCCGAGGATTCGATACCCCGCAGCGCCCGGCGGGCGGCGTCGGGATCGCGTTCCAGCACCGCCCGCGCCGCACCGGCCTGCACCCCCATGGCCGAGACGTGGTGCGCGACGACGTCGTGCAGCTCGCGCGCGATCCGCACCCGATCCAGCGCCACCGCCTGGGCGGCGGTGCGCTCGCGCTCGTGTTCGAGTTCGGCGGTGCGCTGCTGCAGAACGGTGCGCTCGATCGCCGAGGCATATGCCCGATCGCCCATGTAGTAGGCGCCTCCGAAGAACGCGGCGTTCACCAGGAACTGGATGAGCATGAACGCCACGAACGGCGAGAACACCCCTACGCGCGAGAGGCCATCGTCGATCGGTGCCGTCGCCGACTGGAACGTGGTGACCAGAAGCCACCCGAACATGCCGACGATGATGAGGATGCGCACGAGGTTCGCGCGGCGGCGGTCGTCGACCCAGGCGCCGACGGTGTACACGGCGATGAACAGGGCGATGTTGCCGACGTACAGCTCGGGGACCTTCAGCGAGACGCCGACGAAGAACGCCACCGCGACGATGACCGCGGCGATCTCCGGAAACCGCCGGCGAACCGCGAGCGGACCGGTCAGCGCGACGGTGTACAGCAGTGCCCAGCTCAGGTGCGACGTGTCCTCTCCGTAGACTCCGGCCACCGACCCGAGGGCGGCGCTCAGGATCGCCCCCAGGAGCAGTCCGGCCGCGAGCCAGCCGTCGGCGCGGAGGTCCGCGGACGTCGGGCGGGGGCGGGTCGTCACCTCGGAGGGAACGGGGAGCGCGGGCATGCCATCCACGGTACGGGGGAGCCGCGGGACCGGCATCCCCCGCAGGGCGGACGACACGAACTTGCTATTGACAAGCACGCTTGCTTTTTGCAACCATGGCGTCATCAACGCGGCGGGAGCCGCAACCACCACCGGCAAGGAGAAAGCAATGACGCAGATCTTCGTCAACATCCCGACCTCCGATCTGGAGCGCGCGAAGGCGTTCTATACGGCATTGGGCGCGGACATCAATCCGCTCTTCACCGACGACAACGCCGCGTGCATCGTCTGGGACGAGAACGTCTTTTTCATGGTGCTCACGCGGGAGTACTTCGCCACCTTCACTGACAAGCAGGTGGTGGACCCGAGAACCCACGCGCAGACACTCATAGCCTTGAGCCGCGAGTCGCGCGAGGATGTCGACCGGATCCTCGAGGCGGGCCTGGCCGCCGGCGGCACCGAGCCGAACGAGGCCAAGGACTACGGATTCATGTACAGCCGGGACCTCGAGGACCCGGACGGCAACGGGGTCGAGTTCCTCTACATGGACCCGAAGGCCGCCGAGCAGGGCCCGGATGTCTACATGGCGGAGCAGGCGCAGGCGTAAGTGGGCTCGCGCAGCTACGGACAGTACTGCGGAGTCACGACGGCGATCGAGCTGGTCGGCGAGCGGTGGGCGATGCTCATCGTCCGCGACCTGCTCGTCGGCCCTCGCCGCTACACCGACCTGAAGCAGGGCCTGCCCCGGATCCCCACCAACATCCTCTCCACGCGGCTCAAGGAGTTGCAGGAGGGCGGGGTCGTGCGTCGCGTTCCGCTGATGAACTGCGGGCTCGTGTACGAGCTGACCGATTACGGGCGCCAGCTCGAGCCCATCGTGCTCGCGCTCGGCCGCTGGGGATTCCAGCAGATGGGGGAGCCGGAGCCCGGCGACGTGGTGACCGCGGATTCGCTCACCATGGCGCTGCGCACCGCCTTCCAGCCGGATGCCGCGGCCGCCATGCCGCCCGCGGACTACGAAGTCCACGTCGGCGACGTCGCGCTGCGCGTGCGGGTCGACGGCGAGCGGCTGCGGATCAGCCAGCTCGCTCCGCCGTCACCGCCCGTCGGCGGCCGCCTCCCCGAGGGCGAGCCGCAGCTCGTGTTCGCGGCGGGGCCGGGCATCCGCCGGGTCATCTCCGGCGAACTGACCCCCGCCGACGCCATCGACCAGGACCAGCTCGCCGTCATCTCCGGCGACGCGACGCTGCTGCCGCGCTTCGCGGCCACCTTCCACATCGACCCCGCCGGCAGTGCTGTCGCCGCATGAGCGCCGGCTCCGGCATCCACCCCAGGAGGGGAAATGACTGACGCAGACGGCCTCGGCCGCATCCACATCGACCTGTTCACCACGCTCGACGGAGTCGGGCAGGCACCGGGGGGACCCGACGAGGACCGCGACGGCGGGTTCCGCTTCGGCGGATGGCAGGCGCCGCTGTTCGACGAGCTGGTCGGCCGGCAGATCATGGAGGGGATGGCGGATCTGGACGCGCTGCTGCTCGGGCGGCGCACGTACGACATCTGGGCCGACTACTGGCCGTACCAGGACTCCGGGGCCGACGCGAGCATCGCGCGGCTGTTCAACTCGGTCCCCAAATACGTCGCCTCGCGCCACACGCCCGACCTGGGGTGGGCCGGATCCGCGCTGCTGCGCGGGGATCTGGCGACCGAGACGCGCGAGCTGCGCCGGCGTCACCGCCACATCCACGTGATCGGCAGCATCGATCTGGTCCAGACGCTGCTGGCCGAGCAGCTCTTCGACGAACTGAAGCTGTGGGTCTATCCGATCGTCCTCGGCCAGGGCAAGAAGGTGTTCCCCGACGGAGCCGCGCCGCATAACCTCCGACTGCTCGAGCCGGCGGTCACCTCCCCCACGGGGACGCTGCTGCTGCGGTACGGCCCGGCACCGGGAGAACCGGCCACGGGCGATATGGCCGGCGGCGCGTGATCGACGGCGCGAGCGAAGCGGCTCCTCGCCACTGGATCAGGGCTGGAAGAACTCGTTCGCCCGTCGCGTCCAGAGCAGGACCAGACCGATCAGCACCACGATGCCGGAGACGATCCCGGACCAGATCTGCGCCTGTTGCGAGAAGATCACGAACACCGCGGAGATCAGGTTCAGCACGAACACCACGGTGAGCACGATGCGCGCGCCGTTGGCTCCGCGCAGCAGCCCGATGCTCACCACGATCGTGACGATCCCCAGGACGAGCTGGACCAGGCCGAACCAGAGCGCCTGCGGAGCCATCAAGGCGGCGATCAGCAGCAGGATGCCGGCGATGATGTTCACGGCACCGGAGATCCAGGCCAGCACAGCGACGAGGGTGACCCCTCCTGGACGGGTTCCAGCCATGGCGGCGCCTTCCTGTCGAGCTTCGGGTCCTCGACGGGCGTCGGTTCGCGGTCGCTTCGGGTGTGCTTCGGGTTCGCCACACAGTAGCGGATACCGCGTGCTCGGGGATAGTGACAGGTGGGCTGATGCTCAGCCGAAGATCATCGGGCGGTCGTCATCGTCGTCCGGGGATGTCAGATCCAGGTCGACGACCACGGGTACGTGATCGCTGGGGGCCTTGCCCTTGCGCTCGTCGCGGTGGATCCTGGCGCCGGTCACGGCCCCGGCGAACGCATGCGAGCCGAGGATGAAGTCGATGCGCATGCCCTCGTTGCGGGGAAAGCGCAGCTGCTTGTAATCCCAGTAGGTGAATCCGGCCGGCACCAGCGGGCGGACCACGTCGGTCAGCCCGGCCGACTCGAGCGCGGCGAAGGCCTCGCGCTCCGGCGGGGACACGTGGGTCGAGAACCCCGGCACGACGGCCGGATCGCCGTTGTCGGCATCCGTGGGGGCGATGTTGAAATCGCCGACCAGGGCGAGCGCGAGGTCGGGCGTGGCCGACAGAGCGTCCGTCGCGTACTGCTGCAGCGCGCTGAGCCACTCCAGCTTGTAGAAGTAGTGCGGGTCGCCGAGCGACCGGCCGTTGGGCACGTAGAGGCTCCACACTCGGATGCCGCCGACCGTGGCCCCGATCGCCCGCGCCTCTTGCGGAGCGTCCGGGCCGATATGGTCCTTCTCAAAACCCGGCATGCCGGGAAAGGCATGCTCCACGTCGGTGAGCTGCTCGCGGCTGGCGATCGCGACGCCGTTCCACTGCGAGAACCCGTGCGCTTCGACGTGGTAGCCGGCGTCTTCGAACTGCTCGAACGGGAACTGCTCGGCCTTGCACTTGATCTCCTGCATCGCCAGGACATCGACCGATTCACGGACCGCGAAGTCGACGATCCGGTCCACCCGGGCACGGACGGAGTTGACGTTCCACGTGGCAAGCCGCATGCGGACAAGACTACGGCGACCCGCCGACGGCGGGGCATGCGGCCGAGCTCGCGACAGCGCGCCCGCCGCGGTGCGGGGCACCGCACCGCGTCCGTAAACTCGAGACCATGACCGCCGCCAGCACGCCCGAACTCGAAGCCGACCGTCAGGCGCTCATCGCGCTGATCAAGGACGAGGCCGTGTTCCACGGGGACTTCACGCTGTCCAGCGGCAAGAAGGCCACCTACTACGTCGACATGCGCAAGCTGACGCTCGATCACCGCGCCGCACCGGCGATCGGCCGGATCATGCTGGATCTGATCCGGGACATCGACGGCATCGTCGCCGTGGGCGGCCTGACCCTGGGCGCCGACCCGATCGCGAACGCGGTGATGCACGAGTCGGCGCACACCGACCGGCCGCTGGATGCGTTCGTCGTGCGCAAGGAGCCCAAGGACCACGGTCGCGGACGTCAGGTCGAGGGCGCGGACGTCGTCGGCAGGCGCGTCGTCGTGGTCGAGGACACCTCCACCACCGGCCAATCGGCGCTGAAAGCGGTCGAGGCGCTGCGTCGCGAGGGCGCGGAGCCCGTGGCGGTCGCCGTCATCGTCGACCGCAGGACCGGAGCACAGGCGGCCGTCGAAGCCGAGGGCCTGACCTGGCTCGCCGCCATCGACCTCGACGACCTGGGCCTGACCCCGCAGTAGGTGCGCTGTCGCGACGCCGCCCGCTCAGTCCTTGCGGTTGCCGCGGAAGTACTGCCACACGAAGGCGATCAGCGTTCCGACCAGGACGATCGCGGTCGCGGCGAACAGCAGCGTCTGCTCCAGCTCGTTCACGGTCGCCTGCCTGCGGCGGCGTCCAGCTCGTTCACGGTCGCCTGCCTGCGGCGGCGTCCGTGACGACTTTCGCGATCCGCGCCGCCCGCGTCTCCGGCCGGCGGGCGGAGTCCACAGCGGCGATACCGATCTTCCGTGCGGACGGCGGGAACGCGTCCCAGGCGGCGCGCGCCGCCGGAGCGGCGTCCAGCGCGGCAGCCAGGTCATCGGGCTCCCGCAGCGATTCGGCGTTGTCCAGTACGCTCCAGGCGCCGTTCTCCTTGGCGCGCTCGATCGCCCGTCGACCGGGGTCGGCCATCAGACCGCTTTCCTCGAGCAGGATCACGCGCGCCTTGTTTGTGGCCGCCCACCCGCTCGAGGGCCTTCTCGGGGCGAACCAGAGCCCGCCCGTGCGCTCGTCGAAGCTGCGCACCGGGCCGTCGATCCACCCGAAGCACAGCGCGTGCAGGATCGCGTCTTCGTAGGCGACGACCTCCACGTCCGAGCCGGGCCGAGCGCGCACCAGCCAGGCGCCCGTGGAGGTCGCGTGGTTCTGCTGGAGCCAGGCGCGCCAGGTCGCGGCATCCGGAGCGAAGACCCGCTCGCCGTCGTCGAGGGCGCCCATCAGCGCCCGCCCGTCCCCGACGCAGGCCGGCTCACAGCACGTCCGATTCGGGCAGGTCGGTCTCGATCGGCTCGGCCGACACGAGATCTGCGACGGAGTCCACCACCTCGTCCGGACGGAACGGGTACCGCTCGATCTCGGCCGCGTCGCTGATGCCGGTCAGCACCAGCACGGTGTGCAGGCCGGCCTCGATGCCCGCGACGATGTCGGTGTCCATCCGGTCGCCGATCATCCCGGTGTTCTCGGAGTGCGCGCCGATGCGGTTCAGCGCCGACCGGAACATCATGGGGTTGGGCTTGCCCACGACATACGGCTCCATGCCGGTGGCCTTGGTGATGAGGGCGCTGATCGCGCCGGTCGCCGGGACGATGCCGTTGACGGACGGACCGGTCGGGTCCGGGTTGGTGGCGATGAAACGCGCGCCGTCGGCGATGAAGCGGATCGCCTTGGTGATGGCCTCGAAGGAGTAGTTGCGCGTCTCGCCGACCACAACGTAGTCGGGGTAGGTCTCGGTGATGATGTAACCCGCCTCGTGCAGGGCAGTGGTCAGCCCCGCCTCGCCGATCACGAAGGCGCTGGCGCCGGGCGCCTGGCCCTTCAGGAAGTCGGCGGTCGCCAGCGCCGAGGTCCAGATCGAGTCTTCGGGCACCAGCAGGCCCGACGCGCGCAGTCGAGCGCTCAGATCCCGCGGCGTGAAGATCGAGTTGTTCGTCAGAACCAGGAAAGGCGTGCCCTGGTCGCGCCACTGCTGCAGCAGTTCGGAGGCGCCGGGGACGGGGGTGCTCTCGTGGACGAGAACGCCGTCCATGTCAGTCAGCCAGCATTCGATGTCGGCGCGGGTCCGCATGCGCACAGCCTATCCGTCGCGTGCGACGCGCCCGCCGCACGCCGCCCGGCCTCCGCGGGCGGCGTGCGGGCGGCAACAGTCGTAGGCTCATCCTCGTGGCGCGAGAACAGGCGTGGGACCCCGGACAGCTCCCCGACCTGACCGGTCGCACCTACCTCGTCACCGGATCCAACCGCGGGCTCGGCTATTTCGCGAGCGAGCAGCTCGCCCGTGCCGGGGCGGGCGTGCTGATGACCGGCCGGAGCCCCAATCGGCTGATGGCGGCACGCGCTGCGCTGCGGCGCAGGTTGCCCGACACGGCTGAGCGCGTGCAGACGCTGCTCCTGGACACCAGCAACCTGGGTTCGGTGCGCGCGGCCGCCGCGACCGTCGCCGCCCGCGGGCCGCTGGACGGACTCCTGCTCAACGCCGGAGTCGTGCATCCGCCGAAGACGCGCCAGACCACCGGAGACGGGCACGAGCTGGTGTTCGCGACCAACGTCCTGGGGCATTTCGCGCTCGCCGGCGAGCTGCTGACCTCGCTGGCCGCGGCATCCGGACGGATGGTGTGGCTCGGCAGCATGTCCACGTCGCTGTGGAGATACGACCCGGTCGACCCGCAGCTGATGGAGGATTACACCGGGTGGCGTGCCTACGTGCAGTCCAAGGTGACCACCGCGGCGCTCGGGCTGGAAGCCGACCGTCGACTGCGCGAGGCGGGGGTCCCCGTCACCAGCGTGGTCGCGCATCCCGGCTACTCCACCAGCGGCCGCACCCCCGGCATCCGTGGCGTGAACGAGCCCACGCGGCTCGGCCGTTTCGCGGACAACCTGCAGTTCGTCATCACGCAGTCCAAGGAGCGTGGGGCGTGGACGCTGGTGCGCGCGCTGGTCGATCCCGCCATCCAGGGCGGCGAGTTCTGGGGACCGCGCTTCGTGACGCGCGGTGAGCCGCACCGCGCCACCGCGTCCAAGATCACCCGCGACACGGCGATCGCCGGGCGCATGTGGACCTTCTGCGAGGAGGCGACGGCGGTGCGCTGGCCGTTCGCGAGGGCCGCGGCCGCGGGAGTCGCGCGCCGCTGACCCGACTGCCGGTCAGAGGCTGAGCCAGATCGCGCCGGCCGCCGCCTCGGGCAGCGCCACATCGGTGCCGTCGATTCGGAGGGTCGCGGTATCCCGCACCGTCACCTCTGCCCCGACGGCGACTCCGGCCGCCTCGACGGCTCGCAGCAGGTCGGGATCCCGGTCGCTGACCCGCAGCACCCGGCCGGAGTGTCCGGGCGCGGCGTCGGCGAGCAGGACGAACGGTTCGCGTCGCACGTGGCCGGCGGCATCCGGGATCGCGTCGCCGTGCGGGTCGAAGCGCGGGCGGCCGAGGCGTTCGTCGATGCCCTCGAGGAGCCGGTCGCTGAGCGCGTGCTCGAGCACCTCGGCCTCGTCATGGACCTCATCCCAGGTGTACCCGAACTCGCGCACGAGCCAGGTCTCCACGAGCCGGTGGCGGCGGATGGTCGCCGCCGCGCGGCGCATCCCCTCCGGACTCAGCGAGATCGGCCCGTACGGCCGGTGCGTCACCAGACCCTGCGCGGCGAGCTTCTGGACCATCTCCGTGACGCTGGAGGGGGCCAGTCCCAGCTCGGCGGCCAGTTGCGACGGCGTGATCCGATCGTCCTGCCACTCGGTGTGGTGGTAGATCGTCTTCAGATAGTCGTCGACGGCGGGGGAAGGCACGCGCCCAGGCTACTCGCCGGTGATCGCGGCGCCACGATCAGCGCTCGGATGCCGCAGCCGGCCGGCGCTCAGGCGCCCGAGAGCACCAGCCACAGCAGCAGCGCGTTCAGCCCGATCAGGAAGACGGATGCCGCAACCCCGGCCGCCGTGGTCAGCCCGCGGTTGCGGAACCGGCCAAGGGTGCGCCGCTGGGCGGTCAGGACGACGAGGGGGATCAGGGCGAACGGGATTCCGAAGGACAGCGCGACCTGGCTGAGCACCAGCGCGAGCGTGGGATCGATGCCCGCGGCCAGGATGGCGAGCGCGGGCAGCAGCGTGACCAGGCGACGTGCGATCAGCGGGATCCGCACACGGAGGAGTCCCTGCATGATCTCCGCGCCCGCGTACGCGCCGACGCTCGTAGAGGCCAGTCCGCTCGCCAGCAGTCCGACCGCGAACAGCGTCGCGACCAGGGGTCCGACTCCATCGCGCAGGGCGGCGTACGCCCCCTCGAGCGTGTCGGTGCCGTCTACGCCGGCGAGGTTCGCGGCGGCCAGCAGCAGGATGCAGAGGTTGACCGTCCCGGCGATGAGCATCGCGATGCTGACATCCCACCGCGTCGCCCGCAGAAGTCGCGCCGTCGAGATGCCGCGCTTCTGTTCGAGTTCGCCGTTCGCGCGCGCATTGCGGTCGGCGGCGGTCTCGGTGCCGGACGCGAACGCCTCGGCGCGTCCGGCACCGATCGGGGCGAACCGGTCCCGGGCCAGGGCGCTGTGGGCGTAGATGGCGTGCGGCATGATCGTGGCGCCCAGGATGGATGCCGCCAGCAGCACGGAGCCGGTGTCCTCGAAGCGGGGGACGAGCCCGCCGACGATCCCCGCCGCGTCCGGCGGAGCGATGAACACCCCGAAGGTGAAGCCGATGGCGATGATCGCGACCAGCCCGATGACCACGAACTCGAACGTGCGCGGCCCGCGCCGGGTCTGCAGCATGAGCAGGACGAGCGAGACCGTGCCGGTGATCACCCCGCCCCACAGCAGCGGGATGCCGAAGAGCAGGTTCAACGCGACCGCGCCGCCGATCACCTCAGCGATGTCGGTGGCCATCGCCACGAGCTCGGCCTGCAGCCAGTACGCGCGCCGTGCCCACGGGTTTCGGATCCGATCTCCGAGCGTCTCGGGCAGGCTCCGGCCCGTCACGATGCCGAGCTTCGCGGAGAGGTATTGGATGAGCCAGGCCATCACGTTGCCCAGCACCACCACCCACACCAGCAGGTAGCCGTAGCGGGCGCCGGCGGTCATGTTGCTCGCGACGTTGCCCGGGTCCAAGTACGCCACGCCCGCGACCAGCGCGGGACCGATCAGCCATGCGAGGCGGGCGGTGGAGCGGGGGGCACGTCCGGGCGGGCGGGCCAGGTCGAGGGCAGAAGCTTTCGGCACACCGAAACTGTAGCGGACATTTCGGGACGCCGAAATGCTCGCGCCGGCCGCCCGTCTCGGGAGTGCGAGCCCCGCACCGGGCGGCGACGCCTAACGATGCTCGGGCGCGCCCGGTAGCCTGGGCCGGTGACGGACCCGACCCTCCCCCAGACGCCTATCACCGCCCCGGGGCCGGTCGAGCCGGCGCTGCCGCACGGCGTGGGGCCCTGGCCGGGGGGACCGGATGCCTGGCCCGCCGATCCCCGCCTGGATCCTGAGCTGCTCGCACACGGCGACTCCCGCAACGTCGTCGACGAGTACCGCTATTGGCGCATGGACGCGATCGTGGCCGACCTGGACGGGCGACGGCATCCATTCCATGTCGCGATCGAGAACTGGCAGCACGACATGAACATCGGCTCGATCGTGCGCAGTGCCAACGCGTTCCTCGCCGCCGAGGTGCACATCGTCGGCAAGCGCCGGTGGAACCGCCGCGGTGCGATGGTCACCGACCGCTACCAGCACGTCCGCCACCACGAGGACGTCGCGGCGTTCGCCGCCTGGGCGGATGCCGCGTCCATTCCGGTCATCGCGGTCGACAACCTGCCGGGGGCGGTGCCGGTGGATCGCGCCGAGCTTCCGCAGCGATGCGTGCTCCTGTTCGGCCAGGAGGGGCCGGGCCTGTCTCCGGAGGCGCTGGCCGCGGCATCCGGAACCGTCGAGATCACGCAGTACGGCTCGACGCGTTCGATCAACGCCTCGGCTGCCGCCGCCGTCGTCATGTACGAGTGGTGCCGGCGCTGGGCCGTCCCCGGGAGCTGACCTTCCGCCGCGCGGCCGCCCCGCTGCTCGCCTGCGCCGCTGCTCGCCTGTGCCGGTGCTCGCCTGTCGCGTTCTGCCGCCCGCGTCGGCGTGTTGTGACAGGCGAGCGGAGCGCGGTGGGCGGGGCCGAGGGCGGTGGCCGAGCGGAGGGTGCCGGGACGGAGCCGACGGCGGCACCGCTGCGCGGAGGGCGATGAGCTGCTCGCCTGTCGCGTTCTGTCGCCGGCTTCGGCGTGTTGTGACAGGCGAGCAGAGCGCGGTCGGGCCGAGCGGAGGGTGCGGGGGCGAAGCTGAGGGCGATGAGCTGCTCGCCTGTCGCGTTCTGCGGCGCGCGTCGGCGTGTTGTGACAGGCGAGCGGAGGGGTGCGGGCAGGCGGGTGGCGGGTGCGGGCAGGCGGGCGGGGGGCGGAGGGGATGCCGCGGCTCAGGCGCGTGTGTTCATCCACGCCGCGCTGCGCACGCGCCAGCCCAGGGTGACCAGGCGGGCGAGCATGTAGACGCCGAAGAACGACACCGACAGCCACGCGAGACCGGCCGCATCGCCGGCGCCGAGGACGGCGATGACGACGAGCACCGGCACGAACGGGATGAGATTGAGCACCCCCACGATCGCGAGGTACTTCGCGTCGCCCGCCCCGATCAGCACACCGTCCAGCACGAACACCACGCCGCACACCGGCTGCGCGACAGCGAGCACGAGCAGCGCAGGCTGGATCAGCGCGGCAAGCGCGGGGTCGCCGGTGAAGAGCAGGCCGATGACACCCGACAGCGCCCCGATCACCGCACCCACCACCACCCCGAACCACGCGCCCCACGCCACGGTCCGGCCGAGCGTGCGCTGGACCTCGACGGTGTCGCCCGCGCCCAGGCCCTTGCCCACCAGCGCCTGGGCGGCGATCGCCAAAGCATCCAGGGCGAACGCGGCCGTCGAGAAGATGGTGAACGCGACCTGCCACCCGGCCAGCTCCTCGGTTCCGACGGAGGTGGCAACCGCCACCGTCGCCAGCAGCGCCAGGCGCAGCGACAGCGTGCGCAGGAACAGCCAACCGCCCGAGCGTGCCGAGCCGCGCACCCCCTCGCGGTGGGGTCGCAGCGATGCCTCATGGGTGCGGGCGAGCCGTCCGATCACGAACGCGTACGCCGCGACCATCCCCCACTGCGCCACGACGGTGCCGAACGCGGATCCTCCGATGCCCCAGCCGAAGCCGTAGATGAACAGCCAGTTCAGCAGCGCGTTGGCCGTGAAGCCGAGCCCGGCGATCCACAGCGGTGTCACGGTGTCCTGCATGCCGCGCAGCAGCCCGGTCGCCGCGAACACGATCAGCATCGCCGGCAGCCCCCACATCGAGATGCCGAGGTACGTCTCGGCGTCGCGGGCGACCTCGGGGCCGGCCGCGAACATGCCCACCAGCAGCGGCGTGGTGAGGTACCCGACCAGCGCGAGGACCGCGCCCAGGCCGAGCGCGAGCCACAGGCCGTCGATGCCGACGGACACCGCCCGTCGGGGATCGCCCGCGCCGAAGCGGCGGGCGACGGCGGGGGTGGTGGCGTACGCGAGGAACACCATCAGCCCCACGATCGTCTGCAGGACCGCCGAGGCGATGCCGAGGCCGGCGAGGGGGATGACGCCCAGGTGGCCGACCAGCGCGGAGTCCACGATCAGGAACAGCGGCTCGGCCACGAGCGATCCGAGCGCGGGGACGGCGAGCCGCAGGATGTCGCGGTTCAGCGTGTCGCGGGGCACCCCAGAAGCTTAGGCCGAGCCCGTCCCCGGCCGGTCCGTGCGCCCAGGATGGCCGCCTATCCTGTACGCATGACCGAATCCCGCTCCGGGCTCGCGCTCGACGAACTCAGTGCCGAGATCCGCCCCCAGGACGACCTGTACCGCCACGTGAACGGTGCCTGGCTGGCACGCACCGAGATCCCCGAGGACAAGGCCCGCTGGGGCTCTTTCCACCTGATCGCGGAACAGGCGGAGAAGGACGTCCACGCGATCGTCGAAGAGACGCGCGATGCCGAGCCGGGCACCGAGTCGCGCAAGATCGGCGACCTGTACACCAGCTTCATGGACACCGAGCGGATCGCCGAGCTGGGCGGCGCCCCGCTCCTGGACCAGCTCGCCCGCGCCGACGCCATCTCCTCGATTCCCGCCCTCCTGCGCACGCTGGGCGAGCTCGAGCGCGACGGCATCGGCGGGCTGATCGGCCTGTACGTCGAGCCGGATCCCGGGAACCCGCAGCGTTACGTGCCGTTCCTGACCCAGGGCGGCATCTCGCTGCCGGACGAGAGCTACTACCGACTGGACAACTTCGCCGAGCTGCGCACGGCCTATCGCGCGCACATCCAGCGGATGCTCGAGCTCGCCGGGGTGGCGGATGCCGCGGCATCCGCCGATCGCATCTCCGCGCTGGAGACCGAGATCGCCACGCACCACTGGGACAACGTGAAGAGCCGCGACGCCGTGGCCACCTACAACCTCCTGCCGTGGGCTGAGGTCCTCGAGCTGGCCGGTGTCGATCTTCGCCCGTGGCTGGAGGGGACCGCCCCGGGCCGCGAGGACGCGTTCGCGGAGGCGAACGTCTACCAGCCCAGCTTCTTCGAGGGGCTCGGGTTGTTGCTGAGCCAGGAGCGGCTCGAGGATTGGAAGGCGTGGGTGCGCTGGCGGATCGTGCACGGCGCGGCGGCCTTCCTGTCCGACCCGTTCGTCGACGAGAACTTCGCCTTCTACGGAACACAGCTGACCGGCGTGCCGGTCAACCGGGAGCGCTGGAAGCGCGGCGTCGGACTGTCCGAGGCAGCTATGGGCGAGGCGATCGGACGGGTCTACGTCGAGCGGCACTTCCCGCCGGCGGCCAAGGTCGCCATGGACGAGCTCGTCGCGAATCTGATCCGCGCCTACCGGCAGAGCATCTCGGAGCTGGAATGGATGAGCCCGGAGACCCGCGAGCGGGCGCTGGCCAAGCTCGACGCGTTCACCCCGAAGATCGGCTACCCGGTGAAATGGCGGGACTACTCGGGCCTGGAGGTGGACCCGCTCGACCTGATCGGCAACGTGCGTCGCGCGCACATCCACGAACACGACCGTCAGCTGGGCCGCATCGGGCAGCCGGTGGATCGCGATGAGTGGTACATGACGCCGCAGACGGTCAACGCGTACTACAACCCGCTGATGAACGAGATCGTCTTCCCTGCGGCGATCCTGCAGTACCCCTTCTTCGAGGCGGACCGCGATGCCGCCGCGAACTACGGCGGCATCGGCGCGGTCATCGGCCACGAGATCGGCCACGGTTTCGATGACCAGGGCAGTCGCTTCGACGGCGACGGTTCCCTGCGGGACTGGTGGACGGATGCCGACCGGGCAGCCTTCGAGGAGCGCACCAGCGTGCTGATCGAGCAGTTCAACGCGCTCGTGCCGCGCGGACTGGGCGAGGAGAACACGGTCAACGGGGCGCTGACCATCGGTGAGAACATCGGCGATCTGGGCGGCCTGGGTATCGCGATCAAGGCCTACGAGCTCTCGCTCGACGGTGCGGCTGCGCCGGAGATCGACGGCTTCAGCGGGGTGCAGCGCCTGCTGCTGTCGTGGGCGCAGATCTGGCAGCAGAAGGGCAGGGATGCCGAGACGATCCGGCTGCTGACCATCGACCCGCACTCGCCCAACGAATTCCGGTGCAACCAGATCGTCCGCAACATCGACGCGTTCTACGATGCGTTCGGGGTCACCGAGTCCGACGAGCTCTGGCTGGACGCCGACAAACGCGTCACCATCTGGTGATACGCTCCGCGCAGTCACCGACCGCACGCCGGACCGGCTGAACCTCTCCACAATCCAAAAAGCGCACCACCGGCTGATTCACCGCGCGCGCATCCCTCACTCGCACTGACACCGGAAGGAGCACGGGTGGGCATTGCCCCAGAGCCCAGGCGGGACGCCGAGTCGCTGCGGGGGTCGCGACGAAGCAGCAGACGACTGCCGCGACGGGCCGCGGCCGGTCGCAGGTCGTTCGTCTCGACGCTGAAGGCGCTCGATCAGCTCGCGACCTCCGGCGCACGCGTCGCCGTGCGCATCACTGATCTGGATCGCGGCAGTGCCGTGCTCGCCGGGGACGACCACGAGACGCTCCCGGTCGCGGGCCTGGGCATCGTGCCGCTGCTGATCGATGTCGCGGCCGGGTTCGAATCCGGCGCGCTCGATCCGCTGGAGATCATCGAACGCTCCTCACTGGACGAGGTCGGTGGCGCGGGGGTGTGGCAGCACCTGAAGGCACCCGCGCTGCCGCTGGCGGATCTCGCGGTCCTGGCGGCGGCGACCGGGGACGCCCTGGCTGCGAACGCCTTGATCGCGCGGGTCGGGCTTCCCGCGGTCCGGGCCCGGATCGAGCAGCTCGGACTCGCGCATTCGGCCCTGCTGGATGCGTTCCGCGACGCCCGCGGACCCGACGACGCGCCGCACGTCGCGCTGGGGTCGGCCCGGGAACTGTCCGCGCTGTTCGCCGGCCTGGTGAACTCGCAGATCGTCTCGGCGGGAGTCAGCGCACAGGTGTCCGAATGGCTGAGCCTGAACCACGATCTGTCGCTGGTCGCGGCGGCCACCGGCTTGGACCCGTTCTCCCACGAGAACGACGAGCACGGGCTGCTGTTCGTGAACAAGACAGGTCAGGATGCCGGCATCCGTGCGGAGGCGGGAGTCCTGGCCGGTCCCAGGGCGGGCGTCTCCTACGCGCTGATCGTCTGCTTCGACGACCTGTCGATCACGCACCGGCTCCGAGCGCACGACGCGTTCCGCACGCTGGGGGTCGACCTGATGGAGTACGTGTTCTGACCGCGCTCAGTCCGCGTTGAGCGAATCGACGAGGGCCAGACCACGGTTGGCCCACGCGATCTCGCCTCGGGCGCGGTCGACCAGGCCTTCATAGGCCAGTCGCTTGTACGCCAGGACCGCGGAATGCTCTTCGGGCGCGGTGGCCTGCAGCCGCCGCACCAGCATCGGGTTGTCGCGGTCGGCGATGTGGCGCAACTCGCCCTCCCACTGCTCCAGCTCGCCCTCCCACTGCGCGATGTGCGCGCGCAGGAACGCGCGGGCCGCCTCCGGCGGCGCGGACTCCAGATACGCGGCGCGCAGATGAGCGGGATCACGCACGCGGGAGTAGTCCAACGGCGTCTGCATCCACAGCAGGAACGCCCGATGTCCGGCGTCGGTGACGTGGTAGACGCGCCTGGTGCCGCGCTCGCCGCGCGTCTGCTCCTCGCCCTCGATGAGGCCTTCGGATTCCATCTTGCGCAGCTCGGGGTAGATCTGCGAGTCGGGAGCGTGCCAGACGTGCCCGACGGAGTGGGAGAACTGCTTCTGCAGGTCGTAGCCCGACAGCGGGCCCACGCGAAGGATGGCCAGGAGCGCGTATCGCAGGCTCATCTGCTCTCCTTTCGTGGGGTGACCTGAGGCTATCAATGGTGCGAGGGGGCCCACCCTCGGACAGGCTGACGAGCCTGCACGGGTGGACCCCCTCGAGTTTTTCGGCTACGCGGACGTGTTGTCGTAGCCCGTGCGCCAGCCGCCCTGGTAGGTCGCGCGGGCGACCGTCGAGTACGGGACGGGGCTGACCACGACGCGGACCTCGGTCTGCTCGTGCGGCTCGACGGAGGCCTTGCTGGTGCCGCCATCCGGCTCGCCCCAGACGACCTTGAGCTCGGTGCCCTCGGGCACGTCCGGGTTGACCAGGCCGAGCGACAGGCCGCGACGCTCGTTGGCCGAGTAGCCGGTGAACATCGACAGGCCGACGTTCGTGCCGTTCGCGTCCACGATCGAGTCGTAGTTCGCGGAGCCGTAGTTGGCCAGCGGCAGGTCGAAGAACTTGTAGCTGGGGCCATCGACGTTCAGCAGCGACGTCCAGACCTTGCCGAGGTCCTCGGCGTTCCAGGCGAGCGTGACCTTCTTGCGCTGCGATGCCGGGTCGATCTTCTCGAGTGCGTCACGGCCGATGAAGTCGTGGTCGAACTTCACGAACGAGCCGTAGCCGAGCTCCCACGGGGTGAGGTAGTAGTCCTCGATGTTGTCCGACACGAACGAGCCGGCCAGCGTGCCGGTCGCCTCGTAGCTGTCCACGCCGAGCCACTCGCGGTATGCGCGCTCTGCTTCGCCGGTGTAGATGGCCGGGAGCGGCGAGGGGATCCAGCCGGACTCCAGGGTGTTGGACGGGTAGGCGCGCGAACCGACCGGGACCAGACCGAACTCTGCGCCCGCCTCGACGATCGCGTCGCGGATGACGTCGTGATCGGCGTACGGGCCCCAGATCTCGAGTCCGGGTGCTCCGGCCATGCCGTGGCGCAGCGTACGGACGTCCTTGCCGGCGATCTTCATCGTCGACATGTTGAAGAAGCCGAGCTTCTCCAGTTCGCCGCCGTTGAGCTTCTCGATGACGGCCCACGCGTTGGGACCCTGGATCTGGAAGCGGTAGTACTGGCGCGAGACGGCGTGGCCGTACGGACGCGAGGGGGAACGGCGGTCGACGCTGATCTCGAGGTTCTGGTATCCGCCGGTCTCACCGTGGAAGAGCAGCCAGTTGGACGCAGGCGCGCGGCCCACGTACACGTACTCGTCGTCGGCCTCGCGGAACAGGATGCCGTCACCGATGACGTGGCCGGCGGCCGTGGTCGGAACGTACTGCTTCGCCTTGTTGACGGCGAAGTTCGCGACCGAGTTGATCGCGGTGTCCGAGATCAGCTTGATGGCGTCCGAGCCCTTGAGGAACACGTTGTCCATGTGGTGCGACTGGTCGTACAGGACCGCGGTGTTGCGCCAGGCGGTCTGCTCCTTGATCCAGTTCTGGAAGTCGGCCGGCACGACGGGGTAGATGTACGAGCCGATCTGGGAGTTGCGCAGAAGCTCGACGGGGCTCTTGGCCGCGTCCAGTACTTCCTGAAGATTCTTCGGTGCCATAGGAGGGAACCTCTCTGTTCGGTGGATGGATGCCCCGGGGTGAGGCATCGGTGGTCGTCAGAAGACGATGGTCTGGTTGCCGTGCCGGATGACGCGGTCTTGGGCGTGCCACTGCACGGCACGGGAGAGCACTGCGCGCTCGACGTAGGCGCCACGGGCCTGCAGGTCGGCGGCCGAGTGGGCGTGGTCGACGCGGGCGACGTCCTGCTCGATGATCGGCCCCTCGTCCAGGTCCTTCGTGACGTAGTGCGAGGTCGCGCCGATCAGCTTGACACCGCGCTCCTTCGCCTTCCGGTACGGCGCTGCGCCGATGAAGGCGGGCAGGAACGAGTGGTGGATGTTGATCACCGGAACCCCCACGGAGTCCAGGAAGTCCTCCGAGATGATCTGCATGTAGCGGGCCAGGACGATGAAATCGACGTTGCCCTTCAGCAGCTCCAGGATCTTCGCCTCGGCCTCGGACTTGTCCGGCCCCTGCGAGGGGACGTGGAAGAACGGGATGCCGAACGAGCGGACGTCCGCGGCGACGTTGGTGTGGTTGGAGATCACCATCGGGATGGTGACCGGCAGCTCGCCGCGGCGGTGCCGCCACAGCAGCTCGAGCAGGCAGTGATCCGACGTGGAGGCGAGGATCGCCATCCGCTTGGGCACGGATTGGTCCGTCAGGGTCCACTCCAGGCCCAGCGCGGTGACCGTCTCGTTCAGGTCCGCCTCGATGTCGGGCATCGCGGCGCTCAGATCGGGACGGTGGAACACGACGCGCTGGAAGAACGCACCACCGCTGATGTCCTCGGAGTACTGGTCGAGCGTGACGATGTTGCCCTTGTTGCGGGTGATCAGCGCCGTCACCGCCGCGACGATGCCCGGCTTGTCCGGGCCGTGCACGATCAGGCAGGCGTGGTCGCGCAGGGATTCATTTTGCAGAGTCATGGCTTCTCCTCAGGCCTCGGGCGGCCGTCAGGACTGTGCGGCGGCGTAGCCGCGCGCCCAGTCTGCGGTGGCCAGCAGGCCACCGAACGTGTAGAAGTGCAGCTTGACATCGCCCGAAGCCGGGTCCTGCGCCAGCAGCGCGGACAGGTCGGTGACGAACTTGTCGGGACCGGCGGTGCCCATCAGGTTGGTCAGCGAGAAGCCGTACTTCTTCACGATCATCGCGTTCGCGCCCACGCCGAAGCGGCGGGCGAACCCGATCAGGCGCTTGATGCCGGCCGGGCCGGGCGTGCCGATGCGGATGGTGCTCTCGATGCCACGGGCGCGGACGGCCTCCACCCAGGCGATCACCGGGTCGGTGTCGAAGGCGAACTGGGTGAGGATGGTGGCGTCCAGTCCCTGCTGCTTGAGGGAGAGGGACTTGTCCTCCAGCGCACGCCAGAGGACGTCCTCCTTGATGTCGGGGTGACCCTCCGGATAACCGGCGATCGAGACCTCCTTGACACCGTAGTCGCGCAGCAGGCCGGTGCGGATCACGTCGTAGGAGTCCTCGTACGGGCCCTCCGGGGTGGCCGGGTCGCCGCCGACGACGAAGACGTGCTCGGTCGCGCCGACATCCTGCAGGCGCTCCAGGAACTCCTCGAGCTGCGCGCGCGACGCGAGACGCCGCGCGGAGATGTGCGGGACGGGAATGAAGCCGAGTTCACGAACAGCCTTGGAGGCCGCGACGCGCATCTCCAGGTCCTCGTTGCCGAGGAAGGTGACATTGATCTTCGTGCCGGCGGGGATCGCGTCCTTCGCCTCGATGAGGCCGGGCACATCCTTGCCGGTCATCTCCAGGGAGTAGCCGTTCACCAGCTGAAGTGCTGCCTCACGGTTCGCGGTCACGTGCGTGGTCTTTGACACTGATCGAGGTCCTTTCCGCTTTCAGTCGGAAGTCGTCTGCGCCTTCCACCCCTCACAATACCTATGTGCATAGGGAATGTCTATAGGTAAATTGTGCGCTCAGTCCGCGCCGGCCGGGCCGGACGAGTCCGGGGAGCTCGACAGATCGGGCATCTTCAGAAGGAGCCTGCCCAGCAGGGCGTTGAGCTGTTCGACCTCGGCCGAGCTGAGGTCGCCGAGGATGATCTCCTGACCTTCGAGCGAGATCGGCATCATCCGATCGTGCATCTGCGCACCCGCGCGGGTCAGATACAGCGGGCGAGAGCCGCGCGCACCGTCGGCGGGAACGATCAGCCCGCGGCCGATGAGCGTGTTGACGCTCTTGGAGACCACGGCCTTGTTCATCGCCACGAATTCGGAGATGTCGCTGGAGGTCGCCCCGGGTCGGATCGCGAGTGCGGAGATCACCCGCCAGTCGTTGGTGCCGAGGTTGAACGCCTGTCGCAGCAGCCGGGACTCCCGCCACACGAGCGCGTTGGACAGCAGCGCGATCAGTCGGGGGGTGAAGCTCTCCGTGTCGATCACATCCGCCAGCGGCGCCGTGACGATCTCCGGGCTGCCCACGAAGAGGGCACCGGGGTCAGTGTCCAGGTCGCCAGTCAATCGGACTCCGTTCCAGCGACGGATCACGGCAGAATCCGTGAAGCGAGTGTATCGAGGAGACCACGCGGGGGTGCCGACACTGTCGTCGGCGTGCCGCGACAGACGCAGGACGCCGCGGCGGACATCCTCGGCCCGATGGATCGAGGATGTCGGCCGCGGCCGCTCATCAGTGCGCCTGCGCAGCGAGCGCGGCGGCGTCGATCGTGGCGATCGAGCGGGTGTCCTGGAAGGCGCGGATGCCCTCGATGCCCTGCTCGCGCCCGAACCCGGACTGCTTCATGCCGCCGAACGGCGCCCGCAGGTCCAAGCGCGTCGCGCCATGGTCGTTGACCCACACGTAGCCGCACGCCAGCTGTCCGCCGACGCGGTTGGCCGCGGCCGGATCCGCCGTCCACACCGAGCCGCACAGGCCGCCCCACGTGTCGTTGGCCAGCGCGACGGCCTCCGCCTCGGAGTCGAACCCGATCACCGGGATGACCGGACCGAACTGCTCCTGCGTCACCACCCGCAACGAGGAGTCCGGGTTGATCACGATCGCCGGGCGCAGGAAGTTGCCGCCGGCCAGATCGCCACCCGGAAGCTCGCCGAACTCGCGCACGTCGGCGCCGGCATCCTTCGCCTCCTGGATGATCTCCTCGACGAACGCCTTCTGGACGGGGGAGTGCAGCGGCCCCATCGTGGTGCCCTCGTCGAGGCCGTAGCCGATCACGGCCTTGCCGAGCCGTTCGCTGAGCCCGGCGACGACCTCGTC
Organism: Microbacterium sp. zg-B185; assembly: GCF_030246885.1. Taxonomy (NCBI): domain Bacteria; kingdom Bacillati; phylum Actinomycetota; class Actinomycetes; order Micrococcales; family Microbacteriaceae; genus Microbacterium; species Microbacterium sp. zg-B185. The sequence goes on along the minus strand of NZ_CP126739.1, from coordinate 3,395,420 downwards.
CAGCCGGGAGTTGTGCACGTACACGCGCTTGGCGTTCATGCAGATCTGCCCCGTGGTGTCGTAGATCGCAGCGTAGAGGCGGTCCAGGTGGATGTCGTCGATGATGGCGTCCTCGAGGAAGATCGCCGCGTCATTGCCGCCCAGTTCGAGGGTCACCCGGGTCAGCGTGGAGGAGGCGAGCTCCATCATCCGCTTGCCGCCGTTGACGCTGCCGGTGAAGCAGACCTTCGCGACATCGGTGTTCGAGATCAGGCCGGACATGTTCTCGTCCTTCCCGGTGACCACGTTCAGGACGCCGGGCGGCAGCTTCTCGGCAAGACGCTGGACGACGCGGGTCGTGGCCAGGGGCGCCGAGGGCGGCGGCTTGACGATGGCGGTGTTGCCGGCCAGCAGGGCGTGCGGCAGGGCAGCGCCGAGGATGGCGATGGGCCAGTTGAACGGCACGATGACGGTCACGACACCGAGCGACTGGTAGGACACCACTGTCTCGACCGGGATGCCGGGAACGACCGGAAGGGTCTTGCCGGTGTCCACCTCGTCGGCGAGCATCAGGGCGAGGTTCCACCGGATCTCGAAGACGAGGGCGTCGACCCAGGCCTCGAAGCGGACCTTGCCGTTCTCCTGCGAGAGCACCGCGGCGTCGGCGTCGCGTTCGTCGGCGATGCCGGCGATCGCCTCGGCCATCACCCGGGCGCGCTCGATCGCGCTCAGCGCGGACCATGCCGGATAGGCGGCCTTGGCGGCGGCAACCGCGTCGGCGACGTCCTCCTTCGTGGCGGATGCCGCGTGCCCGACGATCACTCCGGGCTTGGCGGGGTCCGCGATCGCGAGCGTGTCGGGGGTGGAGCGCTCGGCCCCTCCGATGTACAGACCGGTTCGAATGGTCTCCAGTGTTTCAGTCATGACGATCAAGCACCTCTCTGTGACTTGGGTGTGCTCCGCTGCTGCGGATAAGCACCGTAAACAAGTTTACGTGCATTCCTGTTTACTTGTAAATCACTTCGTGTTAGGGTCGCCCCGTCGAGGTCCGAACACCGGACCAGATCGCAAGCGAGAGTCGATGAGGACGCGCGCACAGCCCGCCTCAGAGACGTCCGTGTCATCGATGAGGAGGCATGTGATGGGTGAGACGACCCTTCCGGAGCGCGAGAATCCGCGCACCGTCGCAGAGCTGGAAGATCTCGCGTTCGAGCTGAGGTCCAAGCTGCTGCACCTGTGCGGAACCTACGAGGGTGCAGTCCACATCGGCGGCGACCTGTCCGCCGCGGACATCCTCACCGCGCTGTTCGAGTACGGCCTGCACGTGGACCCGACCGACCTGCGCAATCCCGAGCGCGACCGCTTCGTGCTGAGCAAGGGCCACGCGGCCGTCTGCATGTACATCGCGATGTCCATCCGCGGATTCTTCTCCTACGAGGGCATCGTCGACACCTACGGCCAGCTGGACAGCGCCTACGGGATGCACCCGTGCAAGGTGCAGCTGCCGGGTGTGGAGTGCTCCACCGGGTCGCTCGGGCACGGACTGCCGATCGCGGTCGGCATGGCGCTCAGCGCCCGCGGCCGCGGGGAGTCGCACCGCGTCGTGTGCCTGCTCGGCGACGGCGAGACCGGCGAAGGGTCGGTCTGGGAGGCGGCCATGGCGGCGCGCAGCAACGAGCTCGGCAACCTGGTCGCGTTCGTGGACCGAAACCGTCAGCTGATGACGAGCTTCGCCGAGGAACGGGTCGTCTTCGAGCCCTACCCGGACAAGTGGGCGGCGTTCGGCTGGAACGTCGTGCGCGTCGACGGCCATGACATGGGCCAGCTCGTCGAGGCGATCGACGCCCTTCCGGGCACGGACAGCGACCGCCCCACCGTGGTCATCTGCGAGACCGTCAAGGGCAAGGGCGTCGATTTCATGGAGCACAACCTCGCCTGGCACGCCGGCTCGCTCGGCGCCGCCGATCTGGAGCGTGCGATGGCCGCGCTCGAGGCATCCCGTCAGAAGGAGTCCGTCTGATGCCCGTCACCTTCACTTTCGGAGAGATGCTCTCCGCCCGCTCCGTGATCGGAACGACCCTCGCCGAACTCGGCGACGAGCACGAGAACCTGTGGGTGCTCACCCCCGACATCGGCGCGACCCTGGTGGAATTCCGCGACAAGTTCCCGGAGCGCTTCTTGGACGTCGGGCTGGCCGAGCAGGTGTGCGTCGGCATCGCCGCCGGACTGGCCTACGACGGGAACATCCCGGTCGTCTCCGGGATGCTGCCGTTCCTGAGCATGCGTGCGCTGGAGCAGGTGCGCTCCGACGTCTGCTATCCGAATCTTCCGGTGAAGATCATCGGCACGCACGGCGGCCTGGTCGGCAACGGCGGCTCCACCCATTACGCGGTCGAGGACCTGGCGCTGATGTGCGCGCTGACCAACATGACCGTCACCTCGGTGGGCGATCCGCTGATGGTGGGCGAGGTCATCCGCCAGTCGATGTCGATGGAGGGCCCGATCTACATCCGTCTGGCCGTCGGCAAGAAAGACAAGGTGCTCTACGAGCCCGGCCAGCATGAGGTCCGCATCGGCAAGGGCATCGTGGCGCGCGAAGGCACCGACGCCACGATCTTCACCCACGGCACGGTGGTCGCGCAGGCGCTGGATGCCGCGGACGAGCTCGCGAAGGACGGCCGCTCCGTCCGCGTGGTGGACATGTTCACGCTCAAGCCGATCGACGAGGAGCTGATCGCGCAGTGCGCGGCCGAGACCGGCGGCCGGTTCGTCGTCCTCGAGGACCACCTCGCCTACGGGGGCCTGGCTTCCCGCATCGCCGACGTGGTCGCCGACCGCGGCATCCATCTGTCCGCCTTCGAGCGGCTCGGCATCCCCCAGGTCTACGCCGGATTCGGCGAGGACGAGGAGCTGCGCGACAAGCACGGCTATGGCCTGGCCGCCACCGTCGCCGCCGCCCGCAGCGTCATCGCCGGCGGCCAGTGATGCCGATGGATCGTCCGCGCGTCCGAGGGAGAGACGAATGAGAACAGTCGCGGTCACCAAGATCGGCAGTCTGCGGGACCCTGATGAAGACGTCCGCGGCCGGATCGGGGTCGTCGATTTCCCGGAGCAGCCGCTGGGCGCGGAGGATGTCCGCATCCGGGTCGCGTACTCCGCGATCTGCGGATCCGATCCGCACCTGGCGGAGGGGTTCTTCGGCACCGACGTCCCGATCGGCCTGGGCCACGAGCTGTCCGGAGTGGTCGAGGCCCTCGGTGACCGTGCGCACCGCACCGGGCTGCAGGTCGGCGACCGCGTCGCCGGGAACTTCCTGCGCTTCTGCGGCACGTGCACGCCCTGCCGCGCGGGCACGCAGCAGTTCTGCGAGCACATCCAGGAGTACAACCGGCCCGGGATGGCCGAGACGGTGACCTGGCACGAGTCCCAGGTGTACAAGCTCCCGGACTCGGTCTCGCTCCTGCACGGCTGCCTGCTGGAGCCCATCTCGGTGGCGGTGCGCATCGCGGACAAGACGCACATCAAGGTCGGCGACCGCGTCGCGATCTGCGGTGGCGGCCCCATCGGCCAGCTCGCGCTGCAGGTCATGAAGCGCAACGGAGCGACCTCGCTCACCCTCATCGAGCCGATCGCCGAACGGCGCGAGATGGCACTGCGCCACGGCGCGGATGCCGTCATCGACCCGATCGCGGAGGACCAGTACCAGCGGTCCGAGGAGATCACGCGGGGCGCCGGCTTCGACGTCGTCATCGACGCCTCCGGGGCGGCTCGTGCGGTGCGCGGGCTTCTGGACATCGCTGCGAAGGGCGCCACGGTCATCTACGGCGCGATGTATCCGCATGACTTCGAGATGCCGTTGAACCTCTCCGACTACCTGTACCTGAAGGAGCTCACCCTCACCGGCGTGTTCGTCTCTCCCTACGCCTTCCCGCGTGCGCTGCAGATGCTGCCCTACCTGGAGCTGGACGATCTGACGCAGTCGGTCTTCGACCTCGAGGATGCGGCCGAGGCGTTCGCCACGCACATCAGCGGCGCGTACCCGAAGGTGCTGATCCGCTGCAACGACATCGATGACACCGGGAGGGCATCGTGACGCTCACCGGAGGCGAGTCGGTGCTGACCGCGACCCCCGCCCTGGAGGCGGTGGACATCGTGAAGAGCTTCGATGGCGTGCACGCCTTGAAGGGCGTGCGGTTGTCCGTGCGGCCTGGCGAGATCCACGCGCTGCTGGGCGAGAACGGCGCCGGAAAGTCCACGCTCATCAAGGTCGTCACGGGCCTGTACGCGCCGGACTCGGGACGGATCCGCCGCAACGGCGAGGACGTCGAGTTCGCCAACGTGCGGGCAGCTCACAAGGCCGGGATCGTGGCGCTCTACCAGGAGCTGTCGATCGTGCCGACGACCTCGGTCGCCGAGAACGTGCTGCTCGGCGAGCAGCTGCCCAGCCGGGCCGGCATCGTCAACGGCCGCGCCCTCCGTCGCCGGGCCCGGGAGCAGCTCGAGCGGCTGAACCAGAAGATCTCCATGCGCAAGCTGGCCGGCGACCTCTCGCCGGTGCAGCAGACGATGGTCGCCGTCGCGCGGGCCCTGGCCACCGACGCGCGGGTGCTCATCCTCGACGAGCCGACGGCATCCCTCACCGACACCGAGATCCGCGAGGTGTTCGCCGTCCTGCGCTCCCTCCGGGACGAGGGCGTCGCGGTCGTGTACGTCTCCCACCGGCTCGAGGAGGTCTTCGAACTGTGCGACCGCCTCACGATCATGCGCAACGGCGAGACGATCGTCACGGAGGACGTGGCCGACACGACGATCAACGAGGTCATCTCGACCATGGTCGGCCGCAACGCCGACTCGCTCTACCCCGAGCGGGGCACGACCTCGACGGAGGTGTCCCTGGTCGTGAAGGATCTGCAGGGGCGCCGTGTCACAGACGTGTCGTTCACGGCCCACGTGGGCGAGGTGGTCGGCATCGGCGGTCTCGCCGGGTCGGGTCGCAGTGAGCTGCTGCGGATCCTCGCCGGCGCGCAACGGTCCGCCTCCGGGACGATCACCGTGGCGGGCGCGGAAGTCCCGCGGCACTCCGGGGTCGGCAGGGTGCTGGCCGCCGGGATGGCGCTGGTGCCCGAGGAGCGCCGCAGCCAGGGCGTCCTGCTCGGCGCGTCCATCCAGGACAACATCGCGCTGGCCAACATCGGGGCGGTGAGCCGCGGCGGCATGGTCTCGCGCAAGCGCATCGCGGAGATCGCCGGCCGTGGCATGGCCGACCTGCAGATCAAGGCGCGCAGCCCCCGTCAGACGGTCGGCGAGCTGTCCGGCGGCAACCAGCAGAAGGTCGTCCTGGCCAAGATGCTCGCCCGCCGCCCCCGAGTCCTGCTGATGGACGAGCCCACGCGGGGCATCGACGTCGGCACGAAGGCGGAGATCTACCGCCTCATCCGCGAGCTCGCCGCGACCGGCACCACCGTCATCGCGGTCAGCTCCGAACTGCCCGAGCTGATCGGCATGTGCGATCGCATCCTGATCATGCACGAAGGCTCGATCTCCGGGGACGTGCCCGCAGAGGGCGCCGATGACGAGCTCCTCCTCTCCTACGCCTACGGAAGGTCCACCTCATGACGATTCAGAAGGAGCCGACCCGGACCGGGGCCATGATGGCCCAGCAGTCCCGGACCGCCGGCCGTGTGCTCGTGCAGAGCGGCACGATCGTGGCACTGATCCTGCTCATCCTCTTCTTCTTCGCGATGCGCCCGGACACCTTTTTGTCGTTCGTGAACATCCGCAACATCCTGTACCAGATCTCGATCCTCGCGATCATCGCGGGGGCGCAGACGATCGTCATGGTCGTCGGCGACTTCGATCTGTCCGTCGGTGCGACCTCCAGCCTCGCCGGTGCGGTCACGGCCGCGCTCCTGCTCGGGGAGAATCCCATGGGGGTCGCCATCCTGGCGGGCCTCGCGGTGGGGCTCTTGGTCGGGCTGGTCAACGGCGTGCTGATCGCCTATCTGCGCCTCTCGGCGTTCATCGCGACGCTCGCGACGATGACCTCCGTGATCGGCCTGGCATACATCGTCACCGGCGGCACGACGGTGTTCGGGCTCCCACCCGAGTTCAACGAGCTCGGCCAGGGGCGGTTCCTGAATGTGCCGCTGCCGGTGTACTTCGCGGTCGCGATCTCGGTGCTCATCTGGGCACTCCTGCGGTTCACCACGCTCGGACGACGCCTGCACGCGATCGGCGGCAACGAGGAGGTCGCGCGACTGTCCGGCGTGAACGTGCGCTGGGCGCGGATGCTCGCCTTCACCATGGCCGGCTTCATCTCCGCGATCGGCGGCATCCTGCTGACCGCGCGGCTCGGCAGTGCCGCGGCCGAGCAGGGCGGTGACAACACCCTGTTCTCGGTGGCGGCGGTCTTCCTCGGTATGACCGTCATCCGATCCGGTGCGGCCAACCTCGGCGGCACCATCGTCGGTGTCGCGATCATCGGCGTCATGAGCAACGGCTTGAACATCCTCGGCGTCAACGCCTACATCCAGCAGGTGGTGACCGGGCTCATCATCATCGCGGCGGTCGTCCTGTCCGGACTCAAGACGCGGGAGAGATAGCGCCACGATCCGGCTGAACGCCACGCGGACACCCGTTCCGCGTGGGCACCAAGAAGCACATCAGCGCAGTGACACGAAGGAGTAGCAACATGCGTACCAGATTCAAGATCGCCGCGGCGGTCGCCGTCGCGACCGCTCTCGCACTGACGGGATGTTCCAGTTCGGGTTCCGGCGGCGGCGACGGTGCCGGCGCGGGCGCCAGCGACGAGCCGTTCAAGGTCATCGCGTTCACCTCCGGCAACCAGACGCCGGTCGGTGCGTGGTGGGTCAAGGCCGTCACCGCGCAGGCCGAGGAGCTCGGCTGGGATCTCACGATGATCCAGGGCGACTTCGACTTCCAGAAGATGAACCCCGCGGTGGAGAGCGCGATCGGCCAGGGCGCCGACGTGATCCTCGACGGCTACACCGATGTCTCATCGATCGGCTCGATCGTCACGGCGGCGAAGGACGCGGAGATCCCGATCTTCTCGATGGACGCCGGGACGGAGGCGACCGATGCGTTCGCCACCAACATCACCACCAACCAGCAGCAGATCGTCGACAAGACGGTGGAGGCGATCGACGAGTCGATCGGCGGGCTGGAGGGAAAGACCGTCATGGTCATCGGGCACGACCCGCACGCCGGCATCCGGCTCCGCTCGGCGCTCGCCGTCGAGGCATTCGAAGACGCCGGCGCGACCGTCGTCAGCGGCGAGCCGCAGCAGGTGACCAACCCGGCGACGGGCCGTACCGAGGCGCTCAACTTCGTCTCGGACTACCTCTCCGCCAACCCCGACGGGCTGGATGCCGTGTGGGCAGGATGGGACGACGCGGCGCTGGGCGCAGCGCAGGCCCTCTCCGAAGCGGGATCGACCGCACCGGTCACCGGTGTGGACGCTCTGGCCGAGACTCTCGCGTCGATCGAGGCGGGCGGCAACATGCTCGCCACGATCGAGCAGCCCTGGCCGGCCGTGCTGGACATGCTCATCGAGGATGTCCAGGCCTACCAGGAGGACGGCGAGCTGCCGGCCGAGAACTTCGTTGCCGTCGATGTGACGCTCGTGACGAAGGAGAACGCCGCGGACACCACTCCGTCGGACCAGCTGGGCTGAACCACCTCGTGGGGGCCGGGCGACCGGCCCCCACGTTCCCCCCGTCATCTCGCACCACGAAAGAGAACCCCATGCGTTTGGAAGGCAAAGTAGCCGTCATCACCGGCGGTGCCAGCGGAATCGGTCAGGCCACCGTGCTGAAGTTCGTCCGGGAGGGCGCCAAGGTCGTGATCGCCGACATGAATCTCGCGCAGGCCGAAGAGGTCGTGGCGCAGGTGGACGCGCTGGGATTCGAGGGCTCCGCCACGGCCGTGCGGACCGACGTCTCGGTGTACGCGGATGTCGCCGCGGCGGTGGCGCGCGCCGTCGAGGTGTACGGCCGCCTCGATGTGATCTTCAACAACGCCGGCATCGCCGGCGGCAAGCCCCTCCTGGACCACGACCCGGAGGTTGACTACGCCCCCATGATCCGCGTGGATCAGGACGGCGTGTACTACGGCATCCTCGCCGCAGGCCGCCAGTTCCGCGACCAGGGCAGCGGCGGGGTGATCATCAGCACCTCGTCGATCTACGGCGAGCAGGCCGCGGAGCTGTCCTTCACGTACAGCGCCGCGAAGGCCGCGGTGATCTCCTTCACCCGTTCCGCCGCGTACGAGCTGGCCGAGTACGGCGTCCGCGCGCTGGCGATCACACCCGGGCGGGTGGGCACCCCCATCATCAACCAGTTCAGCGAGGAGCTGCGCAGCACCTTCGCCGCCGAGCAGCTGCGCAACAAGATGACCGAGCCGGATGAGATCGCCAACGTGGTCGCGTTCCTCGCCTCGGATGAGTCGAACGTGATCAACGGCACTGTGGTGCACGTCGACGACGGGTACTCCGTCTTCAAGCAGCGACTCGACCTGCCCACCTTCTAGGGACCGGAAAGCCGTGACCGGAGAATCCGTCTCGCGCACCGCGCTCGATGTCGCGTGCCACCTCAACGTCCTCGTCCCCGATGTCTCGGCAGGGACGCTGCCGGCCGCCCTGGATGCGATCGCGGCGGCAGGCTACGCGCGCGTCGTGCTGCCGCCGCTGGACGCGGCGGCGACCGACGCCGCCGCGCTGCGCGCCGCCTTCATCGACCACGGTCTGCGGCCGATCACCATCGCCGGGCAGGCGCCGGGTGCCGACGTGTCCTCCGCGGATGCGGACGAGCGTGCTGCCGGCGCCGCCGCCCTGCGCTCGAGCGTGGACCTCACGGTCGCGCTCGGCTCGGACCAGATGAACGGCGTCCCGTACGGTCTGTTCGGCCATCCCTCGGGCCCCACGTCCCGGGCGGCGTTCGAGCGAGCTGCGCACGAAGTCGGCACGGTCGCGGACTATGCGCACGAGCGCGGCGTCACGATGACCTTCGAAGTGCTCAACCGGTACGAGACCTCGGCGATCAACACCGCCGCTCAGGCGATGGCGTTCGTCGCGGCCAGCGGCTCGGCGCACCTGCGTATCCATCTGGACACCTTCCACATGGCCGTCGAAGAATCCGACATGGCCGCGGCCCTGCTGCAGGCCCTGCCCGCACTGTCGTACCTCGAGCTCGGACAGTCCGGTCGCGGCGCGCTCGGGGAGGGCTCGGTCGATGTGGAGAACGTCATCCGCACCGCCCTGGATGCCGGATACACCGGCCGCTGGGGGGTCGAGGCCTTCTCCCGCTCCGGGCTGTCGGAGGGAGCCGCCGACATGCTGGCGATCTGGCGCTCCCCGTTCGACCGGGGCGCCGAACTGGCGAGCGATGCGATGGCCCTGATCGAGCGGTCCGCGAGGCGACGCCCACCAGAGCCGGACCGCCGCGCGGCCGCCGCTCGAACCGAAGACGACCTGGCACTACGGAGGAACGAATGACGATCACGACCCAATCCGACAACCGGCTTTTCGTCGGCGGCGAATGGCGGCCGGCCCGCTCGACGGCGCGGATCGAGGTGGAGGACCCGTACGCGCGCACCACGGTGGGAGTCGCGGCGGACGGCAGCGTCGAGGACGTCGACGCCGCCGTGCGCGCCGCCCGCGCGGCATTCGACCACGGCCCCTGGCCGCGGATGTCCCCCGATGAACGCGCCACCTACCTGGAGCGTCTCGCCGACGAGCTGGAACGCCGTGGCGAGAGCACCGCGAGCCTGGTCACCGGCGAGATCGGGCAGCCGGTGGGCTTCTCCCGCGTCGTGAACATCGCCCTGCCCGCGCGGCATCTGCGGTACTTCGCCGACATGATCCGCGGCTTCGCGTTCGAGGAGCAGCGCGCCAACGCCGGCGGGCCGGGCACCTCGGTGGTCCGCTTGGAGCCGGTGGGGGTCGCGGGGCTGATCACCCCGTGGAACTACCCTCAGTCCATCCTCACCGCCAAGCTCGCCCCCGCGCTCGCCGTCGGCTGCACCGTGGTGATCAAGCCGGCGGCCGAGACGCCCTTGGACGCACTCGCCCTGGCCGCGGCGGTCGAGGCCGTCGGGTTCCCGCCCGGCGTGGTCAACGTCGTCACCGGCGGTCGCGAGACCGGCGACGCCCTGGTCAAGCATCCCGGGGTCGACAAGATCGCCTTCACCGGCTCCACCGCAGCCGGTCGCATCATCGCGCGCAACTGCGGCGAGCGTCTCATCCCGGTCACCCTGGAACTCGGCGGCAAGTCCGCCGCGATCATCGCCGAGGATGCCGATATCGACGTGGCACTGGCCGGCCTGCGCTCGGGCTCGTTCATGAACTCGGGTCAGACCTGCTTCCTCCTCTCGCGGGTGCTGGTCCCGCGCACCCGCACGGACGAGGTCGTGGAGGGCTTGGTCGAGCTGGCCCGCTCCTTCCGTCTCGGCGACCCCCGCGACCCGGCAACCGACATGGGCCCGCTCGTGTCCGAGCGGATCCGCGGGCGGGTGCGCACCATGGTGGAGGATGCCCGTGGCGAGGGTGCACAGATCCTCACCGGCGGGCGGGACCTGCCGGGTGAGGCCGGCTACTTCTACGAGCCCACGATCATCGCGGGGGCAGCCGCCGACTCCCAGATCGCCCGCGAGGAGATCTTCGGCCCCGTCGTGACGGTCTTCGAATACGACGGCATCGACGAGGCGATCGCACTTGCGAACGACTCGCGTTACGGGCTCGGCGGGGCGGTCTTCTCGGCCGACACGGCGGCCGCGCTGGAGATCGCGCGCGCCGTGCAGACCGGCACGATCGGCGTGAACGGATACGCACCGGATCTGGCGACGCCGTTCGGCGGATACAAGGAGTCCGGTCTCGGTCGCGAACAGGGCACCGAGGTTCTGTACAACTACCTGAACACCAAGGCCATCAACACGAGCATCGGACAGTCAGCATGAGAGCAGCAGTCGTCAATGCCTTCGGCGGTGGGTTCGACATCGAGGACATCGATATCGCCGAGTCCATCGGCCGCGAGGTTCTCGTGGACGTCAAGGCGTCGGGCCTGTGTCACTCGGATCTGCACTTCGCCGTGAACGACTTCGGGATGGCGCCCCCCATGGTGCTGGGCCACGAGGTCTCCGGGATCGTCGCGGCGGTCGGACCGGAGGTCACCGAGTTCACCGTCGGCGACCATGTGGTCGGCTCGCTCGTCCAGTTCTGCGGCGCGTGCCTGGAGTGCCTGAGCGGACGCACGGTCAGCTGCCTCCGCCCCGAGGCCACGCTGCGGGCCGACGGAGCAGCGCCGCGGCTGAGCCGCCGCGGCGAGCCGATCCTGGCGGCGATGGGCACGGCCGGCTTCGCCGAGCAGGCGCTGATCCACGAGAACCAGCTCGTGCGCATCGATCCGGCCGTCCCGTTCCCCGAGGCCTCCGTGCTCGGATGCGGCACGATCACCGGTGCCGGTGCCGTGCTGAACGCCGCGGGCGTGCGCGCGGGCGAGACCGTCGCGGTCATCGGCCTGGGCGGGGTGGGGCTGAACGTGGTCAGCGGGGCCCGCCTGGTGGGCGCGGCACGGATCATCGGCATCGACCTGAACGACGAGAAGCTCGAACTTGCGCGCGCCTTCGGCGCGACCGACGGGATCAACGCCGGCGAAGGCGACGTGGTCGCGCGCGTGCGCGAACTGACCGGGGGAGGTGTCGACCACGCGTTCGAGGTGATCGGCCGCAAGGAGACCGCCGAGCAGGCGATCGCCATGCTCCGCGTCGGCGGCACCGCGAGCCTGATCGGCATCCACGGAGCCGGGGGAAAGATCGAGTTCGACGCGAACGGGCTGCTGCGCGAGCAGAAGAAGGTGAACGGGGTCTACATGGGATCCTCGAACATCAAGCGCGACATCCCGTTCTACGCGTCGCTGTTCCTGCAGGGCAGGCTCAACCTGTCCGACCTCATCGCATCCGAGATCGCCATCGACGAGATCAACGAGGCGTATGACGCGCTCGGCTCCGGCAAGACCGCACGGACGGTGATCACCCGGTTCTGAGCCGCTTCCTCGCCCGCCGCCGCGCGCCCGCGTCGGTCTCGATATTCAATCGATTCTTGACGCCCGTCATGGATACCTTGACAGTGGGCGTCGGATGGCGCACGATGGCACGGTCAACACGATGCGGTGCGGACACGACTTCGCACCGGGGAACGCCTTCGTCACCCGTGTGCACCGCTTCCTTGACGCCCAGCCAGGTTTGAGAGAGAGGCCCCGTCAATGAAGAAGAGTCTTGCCACGCTCGGTGTGCTCGCCGTCGCAGCGCTCGCGCTGAGTGGCTGCACCGATTCCGGTGCCGCGCCCGCCGGCACACCCACGGGGGGCGCCGACGAGACGCCGGGCGAAACCCGCAGCGTCCGGGTCGCGGCGCTGCCCATCGCCGAGACCGGGGCGTTGTGGGCCGCGATCGACGAGGGCATCTTCGCGGAGCACGGCCTCGAGGTCGAGGTGGTCCCCGCACAGGGCGGGGCGAACGCCATCCCCGCTCTCCTGAGCGGCGACATCCAGTTCGCGATCGGCCAGCCCTTCGGTCCGATCCGGGCAGACCAGCAGGATCTCGGCGTCGTCATCGTCGGCAACTACGCCAACAGCAACGCAGAGGGTGACGACGTGAACGCGGTCGTCGCGCTCGGCGACTCCGGCATCACGAGGCCCGCTGACCTCGCAGGCAAGAAGGTCTCGGTCAACACGATCGGCGCCGCCGGAGACCTCACGATCCGCAAGGCCGTGCAGGACGACGGCGGCGACCCCTCGTCGATCGAGTTCGTCGAGGTCGTCTTCCCGGACGTGCCGGCTCAGCTCGAGGCGGGCACCATGGACGCCGCGTGGGCGCCCGACCCGTTCCGCGCCAGCGTGCTGGGCGCCGGCGGCGTGTCGGTCGTGCAGCCGTACCAGGCGACGATCCCGGGACTCACCGTGCTGACGAGCATCACTACGCAGGCGATCCTCGATGAAGACCCCGAGCTGGTCGCGGCGTACTCAGAGGCGATGGCAGAGGCGCTCGATTGGGCCTCGAGCAACGAAGAAGCCGTACGCGCGGCGATAGCGACGAACCTCGAGATCCCCGAGGAGGCGGCGGCCGGCATCACACTGCCGACCTTCACGTGGGACCTGTCGGATGCCGGCATCGAAGAACTGGGCGCTCTGGCCGTCGAGTTCGCCTACATCGAGGCCGAACCCGACTACGAATCGATGATCCAGCAGCAGTAACGCACAGCGAGGAGGGCCGGATGCCGCGACCGGCGGCATCCGGCCCTCTCCTCGCCCTCGGGAAGAGAGCCATGCACACCGACGGTACGACGGGGGCGCCCGTGCAGACGCAGACCGTTCAGGATGCGCGGCGGTTCCGCCGCGGCCGCCGCACCCGATCCGCGCGGAAGATCGCACTGGGCACCGCCGGCATCGTCGGGTTCCTCGTGACGTGGCAGCTGCTGCCCTCGCTGGGCATCGTCGACCCGCGCTACTTCCCGACCGCGACCGAGACGCTCGCGCAGCTCGGCCAGGACGTGCGCGATCTGGAGTTCTGGCGAAACGTCGGCCGCACGCTCACGAAGTGGGGCATCGGTCTGCTCATGGCCACGGTGCTCGCCGTGGTGCTCGGCACGATCATCGGGCTCGTGCCGTTCCTGCGCCGGGCGACCCACACGACTGTGGAATTCCTCCGGCCGATCCCGTCGGTGGCGCTCATCCCGCTCGCGGTGCTTCTGTTCGGCTACCAGATCCAGTCGGCGCTGCTGATCATCGTCTACGCGAGCTTCTGGCAGGTGTTCATCCAGGTGCTGTACGGCGTCGCGGACGTGGATGCCGTCGCGCGCGACACGGCCCGCAGCTTCGGGTTGTCGCGAGGGTCGCGGATCGTCAATCTCGTCTTCCCCACAGCGCTCCCGTATCTCATGACCGGCGTGCGACTGGCCGCTGCCGTGGCGCTGATCCTCGCGATCACGGCGGAGATGTTCATCGGAAACCCCGGGCTCGGGCGTGAGATCGTGTTCGCGCAGTCCGCGGGCAATTGGCCGGCGGTGTACGCACTGGTCATCGTCACCGGGCTGCTCGGCCTTCTCATCAACCTCGTCTTCCGCGCGATCGAGCGCAGGACGCTCTCATGGCATCAGTCGGTACGAGGGGAGGACGTGCTGTGACCCTCTACACGAGCACGGTCGTCACGCCCCGACGCCCCTCACGAGTGTGGGCGAAGATCGGCGAGAGCACCATCTATGCGATCGGCCTGCCCGTCGCCCTCGTGGTGATCTGGGGCATCTGGGCCACGATCGCCCCCGCGAAATTCTTCCCGTCTCCTGCCGAGCTCATCGCGGCGTTCGTCGACACCTGGATCGGCCCGGCGTTCGTCACCGACGTGCTGCCGAGCCTGGCGCGTCTGGGGATCGGCATCGTCTTGTCGATCGCGGTCGGCATCGCAGCCGGCACGCTGATCGGTCTGAACCGCTGGCTGCGCGACCTGCTCGAGCCGATGCTGGAGTTCTTCCGCGCGGTTCCGCCGCCGGTGCTGCTTCCGATCGCGGTCGTGCTGATGGGCCCGACCGATGCCATGAAAGTCGTGGTGATCGTCCTCGGGTCGGTGTGGCCGATCCTGCTGAACACGATCGAGGGCGTGCGCTCGACGGACTCGGTCATGACCGAGACGGCACGATCGTTCGCGGTGACTTCGTCCGAGCGCCTCCGCTATCTGGTACTTCCCGCGGCCAGCCCGCGGATCATGGCGGGGGTGCGGCAGTCGCTGTCGATCGCCCTCATCCTCATGGTCATCTCCGAGCTCGGCTACGCGTCGTCTGGTCTCGGATTCCAGATCGTCTACTTCCAGCGCAACTACCTCATCGCCGAGATGTGGAGCGGCATCCTGCTGCTCGGGCTCATCGGAGTGCTTCTCGCGACGATCTTCGGATTCGTCGAGCGCCGCGTGCTGCGCTGGTACCACGGAATCAAGGAGGTGGAGCGTGCCTGACACGCTGTTGAACGTCCAGAACCTGCGCAAGGTCTACGAGTCCTCGACGGGAAACGTCGAGGCGATCGGAGACATCAGCTTCCGCATGGCCGCCGGTGAGCTGGTGTGCATCGTCGGTCCGTCCGGGTGCGGCAAGACGACGCTTCTGAAGTGCATCGCCGGGCTGCTCAAGCCGACCTCGGGCATCGTCCAGCTCGACGGCAAGACGGTGACGACCCCGCCCGACAAGATGGCGCTTGTTTTCCAGGAGTACGGGCGCAGCCTGTATCCGTGGCTGACAGTGAGCGGCAACGTCGAGCTGCCGCTCAAGCACAAGAAACTCTCGCGTGCAGACCGGGATCGCCTCATCGACGACGCTCTCACCGCCGTCGGGCTCGACCACGCCGCCAAGAGCTACCCCTGGCAGCTGTCGGGCGGGATGCAGCAGCGCGTCGCCATCGCGCGCGCGGTGGCGTACCAGCCCGAGGTGCTGATCATGGACGAGCCGTTCGCTGCTGTGGACGCCCAGACGCGCGCAGATCTGGAGGACCTCGTGCGGACGCTTCACCGCGAGCGAGGGATGTCCATCCTGTTCGTCACGCATGACATCGACGAATCGGTGTACCTGGGGGAGCGGGTGGTGGTCCTGTCCAAATCGCCGACCTGGGTGCAGGAGGATCTCGCCATCGACCTGGCTGCGGAGCGGGATCAGATCACCACCCGCGCGCTGCCGCGGTTCACCGAGCTGCGCACCCACGTGTACGAGCAGATCCAGCGGGCGAAGCGCGGCGAGGCCGTGCGGCCGGCAGCGTGATCTTCGATCCGGATCCCGCCGAACGGGGACGCAGCCTGCGCAGCAGACAGCCCAAGCAACTGCTGCTGGCGTTCTTCGGCGAGTTCGTCGTCGACCAGGACGTTCCGCCGCTGCGCGCCAGCGCCCTGATCGACGTGCTGGAAGGCGCCGGGGTGGCGGCGCCGGCCACGCGGGCCACGCTCGATCGCATGGTTCGACGCGGGATGCTCGCCCGCGAGCGGCGCGGGCGGGAGATCGCGTTCTCCCTGACCGGAGACGGAAGCGCCGTGCTGCGCGAGGCGGTGCAGCGCGTGCGCGGACCGTCCCCCTTCGCCCCGCAGGGAGAGGGCTGGACGCTGGTCACCTTCAGCGTCCCGGAGAACCAGCGCACGCTCCGGCACCGGCTGCGCTCTGCACTGACCTGGGAGGGGTTCGCCCCCCTGCGGGACGGACTGTGGGTCGCCCCGGGGGAGGTCGATCTCGGGGCGGCGCTCGCGCCGCTGCGCGCGGACCTTCCGGGCGGCGCGGTGGCCGGGTTCCACGCACGCGAGCTCGAGGGATTCCCGATCGCCGACAGCGTGCGGGACGCCTGGGATCTGGACAGCATCAGCACCGCGCACACCGCGTTCATCGAGGCCTGGTCGGCGCCGTCCGCCGATGCCGATGCCGATGCCGATGCGGGTGGGGCACTGGCCGCGCGGACCATGCTGGTGGCCGATTGGCTGGCGCTGCTGCGCGCGGACCCTCGCCTTCCCCGCGACTTCCTCGGTCCGCAGTGGCCGTCAGACCGGTCCTACGAGGTCTTCTGGTCGTGGCGCGCACGACTGGACCCGGCATCCGACGCGCAATTCACCGCGATCGCCGCCACGTCCGAGATCAGCCCCCGAAGCGTGCCCGGAGATCGGCCTTCCGCACCTTCCCGGACGCGGTCCGCGGGAGCTCGTCCGTGACGATGACCCTCTTGGGGATCTTGTAGCGAGCGAGCTTTCCGTCCAGGTGAGCACGCACATCGTGCACCGAGACCGCCGCTCCGCCGCGCACCGTGAGGACAGCCAGCGGCACCTCGCCCCACGCGTCGTCGGACACGCCGATGACGGCGACCCCGGTGACTCCGTCGATGTCGTTGATCAGGTTCTCGATCTCGGCGGGGTAGATGTTCTCGCCGCCGGAGATGATCATGTCCTTCAGCCGGTCCGCGATGAACAGGTAGCCATCCGGGTCCAGATACCCCATGTCGCCGGAGCGGAACCACCCGTCCGGCGAGAACGCCGCGGCGGTCTCAGCGGGAAGGTTGAGGTAGCCGGCGAACACATTGGGGCCGGTCACCTCGATCTCGCCCACGGTGCCGCGCGGCACCATCGCTCCGTTGCCGTCGACGATCCGGACATCCGTGAAGAAATGCGGAAGACCGACGCTGCCCTGCTTGGACCTCGTCTTGTCCGGCGCCAGCGAGGTCGCGCCCGGGGATGTCTCGGTCATGCCGTAGCCCTGCGAGAACGACAGGCCGCGCTGTTCGTAGGCGTTCAGGATGCGCGTGGGCACGGCCGACCCCCCGCAGGTGAGCTTCTGCAGTGTGCTCAGATCCGTCTCCCCCCAGCGAGGATGATCGGCAAGCAGCTGGAAGGTCGTCGGCACGCCGCTCAGCATCGTCACCCCATGGTGCTCGATCAGCTCCAGCGCCCGGCCGGCCTCGAACCCCTTCTCCAGCACCATGGTGGCGCCCTTGAGGATCACCGGCAGCGCGCCCATCCCCAAGGATGCCGCGTGGAAGAGCGGCGAGATCATCAGTGCGACGTCGGTGGAGACGATGTCGTAGTCGACGAGACAGTTCAGCGCGACCGAGGTCAGGTTCTGGTGCGTCAGCACGGCGCCCTTCGCCTTGCCGGTCGTTCCCGAGGTGTACAGGATCGCAGCCGGGTCATCCAGCGCCACGTCGGCATCGACGTGGCCGCCCGGCGTAGCGGCCAGCAGGTCGTTCAGCCCGCCGTCGCCGGTCACGATGACGTGGGGGATCCCCGCCGTCGCGACGCCGTCGGCGACGCGGCCGGCGAACTCCGGACCGTGGATCAGTACACGTGCGCCGGAGTCGGTGAGCACATGGGCGATCTCGGGCGGCGCGAGCCTGGTGTTGACGGGGACGAACACGGCTCCGAGCTGAGCGGTCCCGAACAGCACCTGGACGAACTCCGGGCTGTTCTCGCCGATGAACGCGACCCGATCGCCCTTGCGCACCCCGCGGTGCCACAGCAGTGCCGAGACGCGGTCGGTGCCGTCGGCGAGCTGCCGGTAGCTGACCGACTCGCCCTCCCCGTGGATCAGCGCGGGTTTGTCGGGCGTCTTGAGGCGTCGCTTGGCCATCCAGGCGCCCAGTCCTTGATTGTGCATCGGGTGTCTCTTCGTCGAGTCGGAACGGTGGGCGTCGGCGCGATGCCGGGGCCGGCTACCCGTAGAAGCGGTAGAGGCCGCGGGCCACGACGGCCGGCTTGGCGGCGCCATCGATCTCGATGGTCTGATCGACGGTCAGCTGGTAGCCGCCGGCGATCTCGGTGACCTCGGCGATGACCGCGCCCATGCGCACGCGCGCACCCACCGGGACGGGAGAGACGAAGCGCACCTTGTCCAGTCCGTAGTTGACCTTCGTCGTCACGCCGTCCACATCCAGCAGCTCGGTCCAGAAGGTGACCGCGAGGGAGAGGGTCAGGAAGCCGTGCGCGATGGGCGCGCCGAACGGCCCGCTCTTCGCGCGTTCCGGGTCGACGTGGATCCACTGGTGGTCGCCGGTGGCATCGGCGAACGTGTTCACGCGCTCCTGGGTCATCTCCAGCCAGTCGGTGAAACCGAGATCGGTGCCGGCGAGGCCGGCGACATCGGCGTATGCGATGGAGGTGGTCATGGGTGCTCCTTGGTCGGGCGTTTCGTCTCGCTGTGCAGGCCCAGCAGTCGTGCGGCGTTGTCGCGCATGATCCCGGGCATCACTTCGGGCTTCAGTGCGGTCTTTCCGGCGTCGCCGATCCAGCGATCCGGAGTCAGCATAGGGAAGTCGGATCCGAACAGCACGCGGCTCTTGAGGAACGAGTTGGCGGCGCGCACCAGCGACTCCGGGAAGTACTTGGGGCTCCACCCGGACAGGTCGATCCACGTGTTGTGCTTGTGCGTTGCCACCGAGATGGCCTCGTCCTGCCACGGCACCGACGGATGGGCCATGATGATCTGCAGCTCGGGGAAATCCGCCGCGATCGGGTCCAGCAGGATGGGGTTGGACAGTCCCAGCTTCAACCCGTACCCGCCCGGCATGCCCGCGCCGATCCCGGTCTGGCCGGTGTGGAACAACGCCACCGCTCCGAGCTCCTGGATGGCCGCATACAGCGGGTAATGCTGCTCGTCGCTCGGGTCGAAGCCCTGCACGGTCGGGTGGAATTTGAAGCCCCGAACCCCGTTCTCCTCCACCAGGCGCCGTGCCGCGGCGACCGCGGCGGCTCCCTGGAGCGGATCGACGGAGCCGAACGGGATCAGCACGTCGTTGTTGCGCGCGGCCCCCTCCGCGATATCGGTGCTCGAGATCGGCGAGTGCCCGAGACGGGTCGTCGCATCGACGGTGAAGACGACCGCGGCCATCTTCCGGTCGCGGTAATACGCCGCGACGCTGTCCAGGTCCGGCCGGGGGCCGTCGGTGCTGAAGTACTTCGACGCGGCTTCCACCAGCGCAGGCGGCAGCGACGCGTGACCGTGCGCACCGATCTCGATGTGCACATGGACGTCGATCGCGGTCAGCGCGTCGACGTCGATCGCAGGCTCGTAGCGCGTCATGACGCCCCCCTACGCCGGGGGGCGCTGCAGGTCGGCGGGCAGCGGCGGGAACTGTTCGCCGACCGTTTCCAGTGCCCCGCCGAGTTCCCCGGCGAAGGACTCCTGGAGCGCGTCATAGGTCCAGCCGCCGTCCCGGTATGCC
Organism: Microbacterium sp. zg-B185; assembly: GCF_030246885.1. Lineage (NCBI taxonomy): Bacteria > Bacillati > Actinomycetota > Actinomycetes > Micrococcales > Microbacteriaceae > Microbacterium > Microbacterium sp. zg-B185. The sequence goes on along the minus strand of NZ_CP126739.1, from coordinate 3,375,705 downwards.
GTGACGACCGGCTCCGGGTGCGACCACAGCTGGAGCCGGTCGCCGCCGACGCCGATGGCCTGGCCGGTGACGTCGGCCGCGGCATCCGATGCGAGATAGGCGATGAGGCCTGCGACGTCGTCGGACGTTCCGAAGCCCAGGTCGTGACGGAAGAACGCGGGCATCGCCTCGCCCTTGGCGTCGGCTTCGACGGCCGCGGCGAAGTAGGGCACCGTGGCGGTCATCGCGGTGGCGGCTACCGGGATGACCGCGTTCGCGGTGATGCCGGCACGCTTGAGCTCGAGCGCCCAGGTGCGCACCATCCCGACGATGCCGGCCTTGGCGGCCGCGTAGTTGGTCTGGCCGAAGTTGCCGCGCTGGCCCGTAGGTGAGCCGATCGCGATGATGCGGCCGCGGATGCCGTTATCGCGCATGTACGTCACCGCTTCGCGCGTGCAGGTGAATGTGCCGCGGAGGTGCACGTTGATGACCGTGTCGAAGTCGTCGTCGCTCATCTTCCAGAGCACGGTATCGCGCAGCACGCCGGCGTTGGTGACGAGGATGTCGAGCCGACCGAAGCTCTCAACGGCGGCGGCCACCAGCTGCTGCGCGGTCTCGGTGGGTCCGACCGGGGCGATGACCGCGACGGCCTTGCCGCCGTCCGCGACGATGGCGGCGACAGCGGCATCGGCGGTGGCGGCATCCACATCGTTGATCACGACGGACGCGCCCTGCCGGGCGAGCTCCGCGGCGTAGGCGAAGCCGAGGCCCCGACCGGATCCGGTGACGATGGCGACCTTGCCCGCGAGGGGGGCGGCGTGCAGAGACATGCGAACTCCTTTGTGACTACGCCCATCCAATCGTCGATCATTGAGAATGTCAATGATTGACGATTGGCATCCTTGCTAGCATCGCCTCATGGACGGCGCCGGCGACAGCAGGGAGAGCGGCCTCGACTCTCCTTCCACAGCGAGCGAGTTGGTCGACGACGTGAGCTTCCTGCTCGCCCGTGCCAACGCGCTCTCGCTCGCGGCCGGCAATGCCGCGCTGTCGCGTCACGGACTGCGCGTGCGCTCGTATTCGGTGCTGGCCCTGGCGGCGAGCAGCGCTCGTCCGTCCCAGCGCGAACTGGCCGAGCTTCTGCGCCTGGATCCGAGTCAGGTCGTCGCGCTCGTGGACGAGCTGCAGACCCGTGGACTGGTCGTGCGCGAGCCCGACCCCACGGACCGGCGCGCGAACGTCGTCGTCGCCACCGACCGAGGCCGCGCCCTCCACGCGGAAGCGGAGGCATCCGCCCGCGGCGCGGAACAGCAGCTGCACGACGATCTGTCCGCGGCCGAGCGGCGCCTGCTGACCGATCTGCTGCGGCGCTTGGCCTTCCCCGCGCGTCGCTGAGCGGCCCTTCGCCCCGCGCGCCTGCGCCCGTCCGCCTCCGCCCGCCCCGCGCGCCCCCCGCAGCTCGCCCCCTCTCCTCCGTTCACTTGCCCTGAATGTACGCGGCGCCAGGCTTTCGGCGTACATCCAGGGCAAGTGAACAGGGGGGCCGGGGCGCGGGCGCCGGGCGGCGTGGGGGCGCGGCGGCCGGGTGGGGCCGGGGCGCGGGCGCCGGGCGGGGTGGGGGCGCGGCGAGGCGTCGGGCGGCGTCAGCGCTCCAGGACGTAGCGGTCGCGCCCGACGAGCATGCCGATCACCGACTGGCAGGCCAGCGCCAGCAGCAGGAGGCCGAGCGAGATCATCCAGTTGCCGGTCGTGGCGTGCGCCCAGCCGAACAGCACCGGTCCCAGCGCGGCGACGACGTAGCCGACGGACTGGGACATTCCCGACAGAGCGGCTGCGGTGTCGTGGTCGCGGGCGCGCTGCGCCATCAGGGTGAGCGACATGCTCAGCGACGCCCCCGAGGAGGAGCCGAGGCACGCGGCCCAGAACATGATCCCCTCGGGCGCCAGCATCAGTCCGATGACGCCGATCACCCCGACCGACGGGATGAGCGCGGGGATCACGCGGCGGGCGCGGCCGCGCAGCAGCAGCGGCAGGATCAGAGATCCGGCGATCGAGAACAGCTGGTAGAGCATGACGTCCAGGCCCGCGACCACGGGGGAGCGTCCGATCGAGGTGGAGATGCTCGCCAGCCAGGTGACCAGCATGTAGAAGATCGACGCCTGCGCGCCCATGTACCCGGCGACCAGCCACGCGGTCCGGTCCGTCCAGATGCCCGTGCGCCGGCGGCGGCCGGGCGCGCGGGCGGGCACAACGGTGGGCGAGCGCCGGGACGTCACGATCCAGGCGACGATGGCGAACGGCAGCAGGATGCCGCCGATCAGCAGCAGCGCGAAACGCCAGCCGGCGGGATCCTGCGGCCAGCTGAGGTGGGAGACCGGTACGGCGATGCCCGAGGCGATCGCCCCGAACCCGCCCAGGAGTGCCGAGTACAGGGCGGTCATCCCGGCCACGTGGCCGGAGAAGTCCCGCTTGACCACCGCGGGCATGAGCACGTTGACGATCGCCAGCGCGATCCCCAGCAGCGCGGTGCCGATCCACAGGCTCACGACCGGGCCGGGCAGCGAGCGGACCACGGTGCCCACCGTCAGCAGGAGCAGCGCCCACAGCATGACCCGCGACATCCCGAACCGGCGGGTCAGGTCGTGGGCGACGGGGGAGAAGATCGCCCAGGCGACCAGGGGCACCGAGGCGACCAGCCCGAGGGTGCTGGCGCCCATGCCGGTGTCCGCGCCGATCTGATCCAGCAGCGGACCGATCGAGGTGATGGTCGGGCGCATGTTCGCCGCGATCAGGCAGACGGCGATGAACAGGAACACGGCGGACGATCGGCGCTCGGCGGTGCTCACCGCCGTCAGCGTGTCCGTGTGCCCCGGGCGGGCAGACGGATCGGGTCGGGCGGAGTCGTTCCCGCCCGACCCGAGCCGCGACATCAGTGTGCTTGCGCGGCCAGGGCCGCGGCGTCGATGTGGGCGATGGAACGGGTGTCCTGGAAGGCGCGGATGCCCTCGATGCCCTGCTCGCGACCGAACCCGGACTGCTTCATGCCGCCGAACGGCGCCCGCAGGTCCAGGCGCGTCGCGCCGTGGTCGTTGACCCACACGTAGCCGCACGCCAGCTGTCCGCCGACGCGGTTGGCCGAGTCGACATCGGCCGTCCACACCGAGCCGCACAGCCCGGCCCACGTGTCGTTGGCCGCCGCGATCGCCTCGTCCTCGGTGTCGAACGGGAGGATCGGGATGACCGGGCCGAACTGCTCCTGCGTGACCACGCGCAGCGCGGGGTCGGGGTCCACGACGATGGCCGGGCGCAGGAAGTTGCCGCCGTCCAGATCCCCACCGGGGAGCTCGCCGAACTCGCGCACGTCGGCGCCGGCATCCTTGGCCTCCTGGATGATGTCCTCCACGAACGCCTTCTGGGCGCTCTGGTGCAGTGGACCCATTGTGGTGCCCTCGTCCAGTCCGTAGCCGATCACGGCCTTGTCCAGGCGCGCGGAGAGCCCTGCGACCAGCTCATCGAGCCGTGAGCGGTGCACGTACAGGCGCTTGGCGTTCATGCAGATCTGCCCGGTCGTGTCGAACACGGCGGCGTAGATGCGGTCCAGGTGGGCATCGTCGAGGATCGCGTCCTCGAGGAAGATCGCCGCGTCGTTCCCGCCGAGTTCGAGCGTCACCCGGGTGAGGGACTTGGATGCCATCTCCATGATGCGCTTGCCGCCGTTGACGCTGCCGGTGAAGCAGACCTTGGCGATGTCGGTGTTCGAGATCAGGCCGGACATGTTCTCGTCCTTGCCGGTGACGACGTTCAGCACGCCGGCGGGGAGCTTCTCGGCGATCCGCTGCACGACGCGGGTCAGCGCCAAGGGCGTGGAGGGCGGCGGCTTGACGATCGCGGTGTTGCCGGCCAGCAGCGCGTGCGGGAGAGCCGCACCCAGGATGGCGATCGGCCAGTTGAACGGCACGATCAGGGTGACCACACCGAGGGACTGGTACGAGACGGTGGTCTCCACCGGGATGCCGGGAACGACCGGGAGGACCTTGCCGGTGCCCACCTCGTCGGCGAGCATCAGGGCGAGGTTCCACCGGATCTCGAACACCAGGGAATCCACCCACGACTCGAACCGGATCTTTCCGTTCTCCTGCGAGAGGATCGCCGCATCCGCGTCACGTGCGTCGGCGATCCCTTCCAGGGCGGCGCGCATCTTCTCGGCCCGCTCCGGCGCGGAAAGCGCGGACCAGGCCGGGTAGGCGGCCTTGGCCGCGGCGACGGCGTCGTCGACGTCCTGTGGCGTGGCGGAGGCTGCGCGCCCCACGATCACGCCGGGCTTGCCCGGGTCGGCGACATCGAGCGTGGCGGCGGTGTGCCGCTCCTGTCCGCCGATGTACAGGCCCGTCTTGATTTGCGTGCCGGCCTCGCCGGCGACTGCGGTCGCGGAGTCCGCGCCGATGGTGTCCGTCATGTCACACCCCTCTGTGCGTTGTTGCTCGCATGATTGCCGTCGACGCTGCCCAGCGCAGCGCCCGGTCTCTCTTCATTCCACCACTGATTGACTCAGCTGGGGCGGGAATCCGATGAGCCGGGCGCCGGCGCGGGAGAAGGTCAGTCGGCGACGACGTCCACGACCGGGGTGCCGTGCGTGTGGAAGCTCTCGATCGTCTTCATGCCCCACGCCTGGCCCTTCTTGCGCTCTTCCTGGGTCCACTCCACGACGGGCTGGTCCGGGTCCAGCAGCAGGCGCGCGCCCGCGTTGGCGAATTCGATGCGGTTGCCGCCGGGCTCCCAGACGTACAGGAAGAACGTCTGGTTGATCGCGTGCTTGTGCGGACCCGACTCGATGTAGATGCCGTTCTCGAGGAAGATGTCGGCGGCCTTGAGGATGTCCTCGCGCGTGTCGGGTGCGAAGGCGATGTGGTGCAGGCGGTTGCCGTGACGGGTCCAGTCGTCGGAGTAGACGACGTCGTAGGACTTGTTGTTGAAGTGGAACCACCATGCCGCGTAGCCGCCGGCGTCCAGCTTGATGCGTTCGCTCTCGCGACCGCCGAGCGCTTTGGCGATGAACTCGCCGTTGGCGACGACGTCCTTGGCCAGGTAGTTGATGTGGTCCAGGCGGCGGGCGTTGACGCCGCGTCCCGGGAACCGCGATGCCTGGTTCTTCAGGGCCGGCTTGTCATCGGTGGCGACGTAGCGCTCGGTCTCGTAGTAGATCGCCATCGCGTGGCCGTCGGGGTCGGTGAACTCGAACGTGGGGCCGGTGCCGACCTCGCCGTCGACCCAGCTGCCGCCCAGGCCCGTCTCGGTGATCGCGGCGACGCGCCGCTGCAGCGCATCCTCGCTGGAGGCACGGAACGTCGTGCGTCCGACACCCGCGGCATCCGATGCCGTGAGCTTGATGGTGTACAGCTCGTATTCGTCCCAGGTGCGCAGGAAGACGGAGTCGCCCTCCTCGGCGACGACGCGCATCGCGAGCAGGTCGGTGAAGAACGCCTTGCTCTCCTCGAACTTGGGCGTGAGCAGCTCGACGCTGCCGATGTGGGCGACGTCGAACGCGGTGAAATCGGTCATCCTGCGGTCCTCTCTGGCGGGTGTTACAGGCGTGGTCGTGGATAGACCACGCCGTCGAAGATCTTGCGGGCCGTGCGGGTGGAGATCGATGTGGCGCGCCACTGGTCGTCATCGCCGAGCTGCACCTGCACGCGGGCGGGGAAGGTGCCGCCGGGGTGTTCGATGGCGTCCGGGCCGGAGTCGGTGAGCGCCGCGATGTCCGCGCCGACCGCGCCGGGGATGCGGATGCCGGCGGCGACGGAGGCGGCCATCAGCACACCGATCGAGGTGTGCACGCGCGCAGGGATGAACGCCCGGGTCGACACGGCACCGCCCTGCTGCGCGGGTGAGAGGAGGAACATCTTCGGCACCGTGGCGCCGGCGACATCGCCCAGCCCCATCGCCGGACCGGCCTGCAGGCGGATGCTCTCGAGCGCGTCCTTCAGATCGGCGCGCTCCTCCAGTTCCGCCGGGGTCTCGGTGCCGGCGACGCCGAACTCGTCGGCGCGCAGCAGCACGACCGGCATTCCGTTGTCGATGAGCGTGGCACGGTGACCGTCGAACACGTCGGTGACGTTGCCGGAGGGCAGCAGCCGCGCGTCGGGACCGGCGCTGAGCTGGATCTCGATACCGGCAGCGGTGCCCGGCACGCCGTCGATGGCCGTCTCGGTGCCCGAAGCGGCGCCGTCGTAATCGACGCGCCCACGCGGTGTCGGGAAGGTCTCGATGGCCAGGTCACCGGTGTTGACCAGCCGGATGCGCACCGTCGTGGTCTCCTCGCCGGGCGTGACGAGTCCGCGCTCCACGGCGAACGCACCGACGCCGGCCAGCAGGTTGCCGCACGTCTGCGCGTCACTCACGGTGGGCTGATCGACCCCGACCTGCAGGAAGAGGTAGTCCACGTCGACGTCGGACTCGGCGGAGGGTGACACGATGGCGACCTTGCTGGTCAGCGGATGCGCACCCCCGACACCGTCGATCTGGGTGGGGTCGGGGCTGCCCATCACGCGCAGCAGGATGCTGTCACGCTCCGCGGGCTGCACCGGCAGGTCCTCGGCGAGGAAGTACGCGCCCTTCGACGTGCCTCCGCGCATGAGCATGCACCGGATGCCGTCGCCGGAGGGGTCGCGCACGTCCTCAGTCACGGGTGAATTCCGCCTGACTGATGTACTGGACGCCCAGATCGGCCAGGATCGGACGCAGTGAGCTGACGTCGAGGGAGATCTCGCCGGCCTGATACCGAAGCCGGGTCGCCGCCTCTTTGGCGGCGCGCGCCTGCGCGGCCTCGAGGGTGTGTGCAGCCCGGGCGCGCGGCACGATCGTCACGCCGTCGTCGTCGGCGACCACGATGTCGCCCGGGTTGACCACGACTCCGCCGAGCACCACGGGGACATTGACCGAGCCGGCCGTGTCCTTGACTGTGCCCTCGGAGCTGATGTGCGCCGTCCACACCGGGAAGCCCATCGCGCGCAGTTCACCGGTGTCGCGGACGCCGCCGGAGGTGACGTAGGCGCGCACGCCGCGCTCCTGCATCTGCGTGGCCATCAGCTCGCCGATGAACCCATACGGGGAATCGGTCGTGGGCACGACCACGATGACGTCGCCGGCCCGTGCCTGCTCGATCGCGGCGTGCACCATGAGGTTGTCGCCGGGGGCGGTCAGGACGGTGATCGCGCTGCCGGAGATGGACATGTCCTGCTGGATGGGACGGATGCGCGGGCCGACGTAGCCGATGCGCCCCATCGCCTCGTGGACGGTCGCCGAACCCAGCGCCGCGAGCGCGTCGACGGTCGCGGCATCCGCCCGGGCGATGTCGGTGACGACGACGTGACCGGCGCTCATTCGAGGATGTCCGTGACCGCGGGGTAGTAGCGCACGTACGCCTCGCCCATCGTGTCCACCGGCAGCCCCAGGTTCGGGCCGGCGTTGCGCTTGACCTGCACGCCGCGGCGCACCGCGAGCGAGGTGTAGTACTCCCACATGTGCTTCTGGGCAGGCAGGCACTCCATCGCCTTCTGCTTCAGCGGGAACGCGGCCGTGATGTCCAGGAGCACGTTCGGCTTGAAATCGGACTGCTCGGGCTGGTGCGGTTCGAAGAAGAAGACCGGCGGAGCGCCGATGATCTCGTCCGTGGTCGGGAAGGTGCCATCGGAGTTGGCCACACCGATCGCCTGCGCCAGCACGCGGGCCTGCAGCGCCATGCGCGCTGCCGCGGGGTGGTCGCCGTTGTACGGATCGGCCAGCGGGTGCGTCAGCACCACGGTGGGCTGCACACGGCGGAAGACGTCCACGAGCTTCTCGACGGTCTCGGTCGATTCGAGCAGAGGGTAGTCGCCCGCGTCGAGGAACTCGATCTCGGCGCCCAGCGCGGCTGCCGCAGCGGTGGCCTCTTCCCGGCGGATGGCCTTGATCTCATCGAGCGACTTGCCCTGCAGCCACTGGCTGGCCGATTCGCCGCGCTCTCCATAGGACACGCAGACCACCACTGCTCGCTCGCCGCGCAGCGTGGCGGCGGCGATGGCGCCGCCCGCGCGCCAGACGAAATCGCCGGCGTGGGCGCTGACCACAAGAAGCGTGCGGGTTGTCTCAGCCAAAGGAACTCCTGACTCGATGGTCTCCGCACGAGGGCGGACGGCGGGCATGGAACTCCGCGGGCAGCGCGGCCCGGCCCGTGAACCCAGAGAACCACACCCCTAGCGCAATGGTCAAGATTCTGGTTACAATTTTGGTGACCCTGAAATCCCTCTGGACATAGGGAAATGTTCTCCGTATCATCGCGGCAGGACCACAAAGACGAAGATGTTGAAGGGAACGACATGGCCAGCAATCTGCAGGAAGTCCTCGACGAGGCGGGCAACACCGTCGAACACCTGCGAAATTCGCAGCTCGGGACGTACATCTACCCGGTCGTTCCGGCCGAGTTCACCAACTGGCGCCGCGAGCAGATCGCGTGGCGCGAGTCTGCGGTGCTCTTCGACCAGACGCACCACATGGTGAACTTCTTCATCTCCGGACCGGACGCGCTGAAGCTGCTGTCGGAAACCGGCATCAACAGCTTCGCGAACTTCCCGCTGAACACGGCGAAGCAGTTCGTGCCGACCGCCTCCAACGGCGGTGTCATCGGCGATGGCATCCTCTTCCGCGAGGGTGAGAACGACTACGTGTACGTCGGCCGCGCCCCGGGCGCCAACTGGCTGCAGTTCCACGCCGAGACCGGCGGCTACAACGTCGAGACGCGCTACGACGACCGTTCGCCGTCTCGCCCGTACGGCGCCGCCGTGCACCGCGAGTACTACCGCTTCCAGATCCAGGGCCCCAACGCCTGGCAGATCATCGAGAAGCTCAACGGCGGCGAGCTGGAGAAGGTCCGCTTCTTCCACATGGGCGAGCTGACCATCGCGGGCGAGAAGGTCCGCACCCTCCGCCACGGCATGGCCGGCGCCCCCGGGCTGGAGCTGTGGGGCCCGTACGAGCAGCACGGCAAGATCCGCGACGCGATCCTCGAGGCCGGTCGCGAGTTCGGCATCGAGCCGTGTGGCTCGCGCGCCTACTCGTCCAACACGCTCGAGTCCGGCTGGATCCCCTCGCCGCTGCCGGCGATCTACTCCAGCGAGACCGAGCGCGCATACCGCGAGTGGCTGCCGGCCAACAGCTACGAGGCGATCAACGCCCTCGCCGGCTCGTTCGTCTCGGACGACATCGAGGACTACTACCTCAACCCGTGGGAGCTGGGATACGGCTCGTTCGTGAAGTTCGACCACGACTTCATCGGCCGTGACGCGCTCGAGAAGATCGACCCGGCATCGCAGCGCAAGAAGGTCACGCTCGCCTGGAACGACGAGGACCTCGCGAAGCTGCTCACCACGCCGATCGACCGCGAGGGCGTCGGCTACCAGGTCTTCGACCTGCCCAACGCGAACTACGGATCGTCGAACTACGACGCCGTGATCGACGCGGACGGCGACACCGTCGGCCTGTCGCTGTTCACCGGTGTGACCGCCAACGAGAAGCGTGGACTGTCCCTTGCGACCGTCGACGTGGACGTCCCCCTCGGCGCCGAGGTGCGCGTGGTCTGGGGCGAGCCCAACGGCGGATCCAAGAAGACGACGGTGCAGCCGCACGATCAGCTCGCCGTCCGTGCGATCGTCAGCCCGGTGCCGTACGCGGTCACCGCACGCAACGAGTACCAGGGTGGGTGGCGCACCGCCAGCGTCGCAAACTGAGCACTGAGAAGGGGACGGATGCCGCGGCATCCGTCCCCTTCTGCATGCCCGCGGGCGGCTCGGTCTCAGCCGCGCCGCACGCGCACCGGCATGCTCTCCCAGCCGCGCAGCGTGTTGTTGAGGTGACGGCGCTCCGGGCCGGCCGGCTCGACCTCGACGATGCGGTCCAGCAGCGCGTCCAGGACGCAGATCGCCTCGAGGCGGGCGATGTGCTGGCCCACGCACTGGTGGATGCCCATGCCGAAGGCCACGTGTCCGGAGGGATCCCGGTCCAGGTCGAACGTGTCGGGATCCGCCCACCGCCGCGGGTCGCGGTTGGCCGCCCCGAGGAACATCAGGATCTTCTCGCCGTCGGCGATGTCGACGTCGCCGACGCGCAGATCGCGGGTCGCGGTGCGGAAGAACGTCTGCACCGGGGACTCCAGGCGCACCGCCTCCTCGAATGCCGTGCGCGTCAGCGAACGGTCCGCGCGCAGCCGCGCGACCGAGCCCGGGCTGTGCGCCAGGGCGTGCACGATGGCCGCGATGCCGGTCACGGTGGTGTCCACGCCGGCCGTCAGCAGCGAGCGGACGATCATCGGGGCGTGCTCGGGGGAGATCTCGCCGCGATCTGCGGCCGCCCAGATCTGCGCGCCGAACCCGTCGTCGGTGAGGTTCTCGCGCAGGCACTGCCGGCCGATCCACTCGGTGACCGGGGGCATATGCGGCGCGGCGCCGGTGACGAGCTCGTTCGGGGGGCCGAACGCGTTGAAGGCGAAGTCCCCGTAGGGCAGCAGGTTCTCGCGGCCCTCGGTGCCGATGCCGACCGCATCCGGGAAGACCCGCAGTGGGAACACCTCGGCCAGATCCGTCACCGCGTCGAACTCGTCGCCGCGATCGAGGACCGCCGCCACGACGGTCGCGGCATCCGCTCGCCAGCTCTGCTCCAGATCGCGCAGGCGCCGGGTGGTCAGCAGCGGCGCCACCACGGCGCGGGGCGCGTCATGGCGCGGCGGGTCGGCCTCCAGCAGCACGCTCGGCGGCCGCCACGGCTTCTCGTGACGGAAGTTGGACAGGCCGACACCGGCCGCCGACTGGAAGTTCTGCCAGTCCACGAGGGCGGCGTGCACCTCGTCGTACCGCGCCATCGCGTACACACCGTACTTCTCGAGCCGGACCACGGGTCCGGCGTCGCGCAGCACCGCGTGGTGCGGCAGCGGATCGCGCAGGAACTCCAGATCGAACGGATCGATGGATGCCGCATCCGGCGTGCTCGGGGACTCGACGATGCTCATGGGTTTCCTTCGTGATTCGGTCGGTCGTTCACAGGTCCAGCACCAGGCGGTCCGAGACCGCCCGGGAGATGCACGGGTACAGGCAGCGCGATTCCGCGCGCTCGGCCTCGTTCAGCAGCGAGTCGCGGTGGTCCGGGACGCCGGCCAGCACGCCGGTCTCGCACGTTCCGCAGACGCCCTGAGCGCAGGAGGTGATCACGTCCACGTCGATGCGGCGCAGCGCGTCGACGATCGACTCGTCTTTCTGCACCGTGACGACGGCGCCGCTGCTGGCCACCTCCACGTCGAAGGCCGTGGTGGGGCGGTCCACATCGCCGCGCGCGGTGAACCGTTCCAGGCGGACGCGGTGGCGGCCCAGCGGCGCCGCCCACCGGTCGACCGCGTCCAGAAGGCGCTCGGGTCCGCACGCGTAGACGAGGGGCGCGACGGCGGGATCCGGCATCCAGTCGTCGATCACCGCGCGGCCGCGCTCGTCCGCGGTGTGGACGGTCACCCGCTCGCCGTACCCCGCCAGTTCGTCGAGGTAGGCCAGCCGTGCGCGGGAGCGGCCCAGGTACAGCAGCCGCCACGGGTCGCCCAGCAGCTCGGCCTGGCGGATCATCGGCATCAGCGGAGTGATGCCGATCCCGCCGGCGATGAACAGGTAGCCGGGAGCGGGGGAGAGGCGGAAGTTGTTGCGCGGGCCGCCGAAGCCGACCGTGTCGCCGACGCTGAGCTGCGCGTGGATGTGCTCGGAGCCGCCGCGGCCGACGGGTTCGCGCAGCACCGCGATGGTGAAGCTGTGCGCATCCCAGCGGTCGCCGAGCAGGCTGTACTGGCGGGTGGTGCCGTCCGGGAGCACGATGTCGATGTGCGCGCCCGGCGCCCAGTCCGGCAGCCGCTCGCGGCCGGGGCGGGCCAGCGTGAGTTCGACGACATCCTGCGCCACGTCGCGTCTGCCGGTCACCACGAGCGTGCCGCCGTGGGCGGCGTTGCGGCGAGCGGATGCCGTGGCCAGCGTGTCGACCATCCGGAGCTCCTTGCCGGGCGGCATCGGCGCCGCCCCTCCCGGGACGCTACGCGCGCGCCGGAGCGGCCCGAAGCCACATTCCGTTGAACGGAATCCAGCGCTCAGGACGGACGGGCGGCGGCGCGAGCCGCACCGTGGATCGCGAAGAACTCGCCGTGGGTGCCGCGCACGGCCCGTTCGACGGTCTCGTAGAGCCAGTCCAGGGCGCCCAGCTGCTGGGTGGTCGTGCGACGGTAGAGGCACACCTCCACGGCCTGCATGTCCAGTGGCAGCGGCTGGACCACCAGCGGCCAGCTCTGCGCCCAGCCGGCGGCGATCGTGTCCGGCACGGTGGCCAGCAGGTCCGGGCTGGTCGCCAGCAGCGGCGGCAGCGAGGCGAAGTGGTTGAGCACGACGTCCGAGCGCAGCACGGCGCCCGCCCTGCGGAATGCGGACTCCAGCCGCGGCAGCCCGGAGTCGCCCGCGACGACCACCTGGTCGGCGGCGAGGTAGTCGGCCAGGGTGATGCCGTCCGTCGCGGCGGCCAGCGGATGATCGCGCGACATGAGCACGCCGTAGGCCTGGGATTTGAGCACAGCATGCTCGAAGCCGCCCGCCACCGGGGAGGACGTGACGGCCAGGTCGATCGTGCCCTGCGAGAGCCAGTCCGGCAGCGCCTGGACATCCAGCGGCACCGCCTCCACGCGCAGATGCGGCGCGGCGGAGCGGACGGCACGGAGGATGGAGGGGAAGTAGCCGATCTCGCCGAGCTCCGACAGGGCGATCCGCGACCGGCGGCGCGACCGGGCGGGGTCGAATCCGATGGCGCCGTCGACCGTGCGATCGATGCCGGCGATGCCGTCCCGGAATCCGGGGAACAGCCCGACCGCCATCGGCGTGGGTTCCATCGCGCGTCCCACCCGGCGGAAGAGGGGGTCGTTGAGGTCCCGTCGGAGCCGGCCCAGCGCCTGGCTCACCGCCGGCTGCGTCACATACAATCGCGCCGCAGCGGTGGTGAGGCTGCGCGTCTCGTACACCGCCACGAAGACTCGGATCAGGTTGAGGTCCACCGGGCGCCGGGTAAGGCATCCTTTCGCTTGCATAACCACTGCTTATGCAAGATCGTATGTCCGATATGCGCTGATGCATAGCATGGAAGCCTCAAGGAACGAAGGAGTCTCCATGCCCGAGTCACTCGCGCAAGCCATCACCCGCGCCGGCAGTGCCGTTGACCTGCTGCGCAATGCACAGGCGCGCCCCACCGTGTTCCCGGTGACACCCGAATTCAGCAACTGGCGCTCCGAGCAGCAGTCCTGGCGCACCTCGGTCGCGCTGCTGGATCAGTCCCATCACATGACGGACCTGTTCATCACCGGTCCGGACGCCCTCCGGCTCCTGTCGGATGTCGGGGTCAACAGCTTCGCGAAATTCCAGATCGACCAGGCCAAGCAGTTCATCGCGGTCAACCACGAGGGCTACCTGATCGGCGACGCCATCCTGTTCTACCTCGCCGAGCAGTCGTTCGACCTGGTCGGATGGCACATGGTGCTGGACTGGGTGCAGTACCACGGCGAGACCGGCGACTATGACGTGTCCTTCGAGCGCGACGCCAGCTCGATCGTCCGCGAGGGCGACCCGAAGCTGTACCGCTACGAGCTGCAGGGCCCGAACGCGCTCGCGCTGATGGAGAAGGTCACCGGCGCCGAGGTGCCCGCGACGAGGTTCTTCGGCATGACGACGTTCACGATCGACGGCGTCGAGGTGCGCTCGCTGCGCCACGGCATGGCGGGCCAGCCCGGCTTCGAGCTGTTCGGCCCGTGGGCCGACGGCGAACGGGTGCGCGCGGCTCTGATCGCGGCCGGCGCCGACCTGGACCTGGTCCTGGTCGGATCCAAGGCGTACTCCTCGGCGAACCTCGAGTCGGCGTGGGTGCCGTCGCCGCTTCCGGCGATCTTCAGCGGCGAGGGCACGCAGGCGTACCGCGAGTGGCTGCCGGTCACCCGCACCGGGTCGCTCGCCGGGAGCCTGAACTCCGAGGACATCGAGGACTACTACATCACGCCCTACGACATCGGCTACGGCCGCAGCGTCGCCTTCGACCACGACTTCATCGGCCGTGCGGCACTCGAGCGCCACGCCGCCGCGCAGACGCGCCAGAAGGTGACGCTGGTCTGGAACCCGGAGGACGTCGCATCGGCTGCGCAGTCGCTGCTGGAGCCGGGGCTGCCGGTCAAGTACATCGACTTCCCCAAGGCCCGGTACGGACAGCACCAGCTGGACCGGGTGCTCGTCGACGGCAGAGACGTGGGGATCTCGCACGACGTGGGCTACATCACGAACGAGCATGCCTTCGTCTCGCTTGCGAGCATCGACAACGAGTACGCGACTCCCGGCACCGAGGTCGAGGTGATCTGGGGCGAGGAGCCGAACTCGCACAAGCCCGCGGTCGAGAAGCACCGGCAGGTGTCGATGCGCGCGACCGTGCAGCCGGCGCCGTACTCCGCATTCGCCCGGGAGAACTACCGCAAGAGCTGACGCCCGCGCCCGCGCGCTGCTCGCCCGCGAGTCCGCCTTCCCGCGAGTCCGCCTTCCCGCGAGACTGCATGGGCACTACGAGACTGGGGGAGATCTCCTCAGTCTCGAGGCGCCTATGCAGTCTCGCGGTCGGGGAGCGGGGAGCGGGGAGCTCAGGCGATCTCGCGCAGGGCTCCGATGACGCTCAGCAGGTGCGCACGCACGGCCTGCTCCGCGGCTCCGGGGTCGCGGGCGACGATCGCATCGATGATCGCGGCGTGCTCGAGCACCGAGACCTTCGCGCGCTGCGGACGCGACGAGAGCTTGAACTGGTGACGCACGCTCTGCGCGTGCAGGCGGGCGAGCACCTCGGCGGCTGTCGCGTGTCTGCTCAGAACGCGGACGCGCTCGTCCAGCCGCTGGTTCAGCCGGGAGTACTCCACGAGGTCGCCGTCGGCGACCGCGGCGATCAGGTCCTCGCGGAGGCGCAGGAACTCCTGGATCTCGTCGTCGGTGACCGAGGCGGCGGTCTTGGCGGAGCACAGTCCCTCCACCCCGATGCGGACCTCGAGGATCTCGATCGCCTCGTCGACCGAGATCGCGCGGACCCGGGAACCCCGGTTGGGGAGCCGCTCGACCAGTCCTTCGTTGGCCAGCTCCAGCAGGGCCGTGCGCACCGTCGCGCGGCTGGCCCCGAAGGTATCGCTGAGATCGGCCTCGATCAGTCGCTGGTTGGGGGCGTACTCGCCCCGCACGATCGCGCCGCGGATGATGTCCGTCACCCGCTGTTCGGATGTATCGGGGGCGGAGCCCTCGTCCTCGGCGATCGTCGACATCGAGTCTCCTTCGGCTCAGCCGTGGCCACAGCGCGAGCTCCAACCACTATTGTCAACAATATAGAGGCGAATGCCCGCCAGCGGGAGGTCAGTATGCGCATCGCGGTTCTGGGACTGGGTGAAGCAGGGAGCATCTACGCCACCGACCTGCCCGCGCGCGGGGCGTCGGTGATCGGGATCGATGTGCGCGACTGGATCGCTCCGACCGACGTGCTCCGTGCGGCCGACATCCCCGGGGCGGTACGCGGAGCCGACATCGTGCTCAGCCTGGTCGGCGCGAGCTCCGCCGCATCCGCCCTCGAGGACGCGCTTCCGGCGATGGTTCCCACCGGCGTCTACGCCGACATGAACACCAGCGGCCCGGCCGACAAGCAGCGCCTGGCCGCCATGGCGGCCGAGCGGGGCATCCCCTTCGTGGACGTCGCGATCATGGCACCGGTGCCCCGGGCCCGCATCGACACTCCGCTGCTGCTCAGCGGCTCGGGCGTCGCACGGCTGCAGCCGGTGCTGCACGACCTGCGCATCCCGGCGACCGAGGTCGGCGCGGAACCCGGAGCGGCGGCGCGGCTCAAGCTGCTGCGGAGCGTGTTCATGAAGGGCCTGGCCGCGGTGGTCGTCGAGAGCGTCACCGCCGCCGAGCTCTTCGGTGCGCAGGAGTGGCTGATCGGTCAGATCGCGTCCGAACTCGGCGCACCGGACCGCGCCGCGGTGGATCACCTCATCGACGGGACGACCAAGCACGCCGTGCGCCGAGAGGCCGAGATGATCGAGGCGCGCGAGCTCCTGCGGTCGCTCGATGCGCCGCACCCGATGACCGACGGCACGATCGCGTGGCTGCACGCCATCGCTGCGGAGAACGCGCAGATCCCTCGCTCCTGAGACGCAGAGGCCGCCCGACGGCGGTGCGCTTCACCTGCGTGAGCGACTGACCGTATGACGAAGGGCCGGGGTCATCCCGGGCCCTCTGCCACGCTGCGCGGCGGTCGGCTACGCGTCAGGCCATACCTCGGCCGCCAGCGCGACGGTCTCCTCGATCTTGGCCCACTGCTCTGCCTCGGTCAGGACGTTGCCCTCCTCCGTGGAGGCGAAGCCGCACTGGGGGCTGAGTGCCAGCTGCTCCAGCGGCGCGATCTTCGCGGCCTCGTCGATGCGGCGCTTCAGCTCGTCGGGGTTCTCCAGCGCACCGGACTTCGTGGTGACCAGGCCCAGCTCGACGACCTTGTCGCCCTTGGGCAGGAACCGCAGCGGCTCGAATCCGCCGGCGCGCTCGCTGTCGTACTCCAGGAAGTAGCCGTCGTACGCCGTCTCGCCCAGCAGCTGCTCGGCGACCGGCTCGTAGCCACCCGACGAGATCCACGTCGAGCGGAAGTTCCCGCGGCACACGTGCGTGGTGATCACCATGTCGGCGGGCTTGTCGCGCAGCGAGGCGTTGATCAGCGAGGCATAGCGCTCGGCGAGATGATCTGTGCGGATGCCGCGTTCGGCGGCCTTGGCCAGCTCCACGTCCGAGCAGAGGTACGCCCACGCGGTGTCGTCGAACTGCAGGTAACGACAGCCGGCGTCGTAGAAGGCCTGTACGGCGCCGCGGTAGGTGGCAGCGAGGTCCTCGAGGATGTCGTCGTGTCCGGAGTACACCGAGCCCTGCAGCGCGTCGCGCTCGAGCCGGAAATCCAGCACGGTCGGAGCGGGAATGGTGAACTTCGCCACGACCCCGGCGGCGTCGGCGATCGGCTTGAGGGCCCGGAAGTGCTCGATCATGGGGTGGTCGGTGGGGAAGCCGACGGCGCCGTCGATGTGCAGCCCGAGCGGGCGGGTCTGGACCCCCTGGAACTGGATGCCGTGGTCGAGCTCGACCACGCTGACGCCCTCCAGCATCCCGAAGAAGTCGAAATGCCACCATGAGCGACGGAACTCACCATCGGTGGCGACCTTCAGGCCGGCGGCGGCCTCGCGAGCAACCAGCGCGCTGATCGCCTCGTCTTCGACGAGACGGAGGCCCGCGGCATCCAGTTCGCCGGCGGCATGGCGCGCGCGAGCGGCTTTGACGGCCTCGGGACGCAGGAAACTGCCGACGATATCGGCGCGGAACGGGGGGTTCACAGACATGCGGACAACCCTAGTTCCTGGGTGCGGACGGCCGCGCTGACGTGTCCCGGCGTTACGGAGCGACCCCCGCGGAGATCGATTCGAGGTACTCCATCGACCGCACCGAAGAGGTCACCAGCGGCCGGAAGCGGCCGCCGGGAGTCGCGGCGGGGTGTCCGGTCGGCAGGTACGCCGCCCGCATGGCGACGGTGATCTCGCGCGACGCCCGGGTCAGCAGTTCGATGTGCCCGAGTGGCGGAGTGCTGTCATTGGGCACCACCACGCCGATGGCCGCGATGACGTCCTCGTGCGCGCCGTACACGGGCACCGCGATGCCCCTCGATTCCGGATGGATGTGCCCGTCGCACACCGCCCACCCGTCCGCGCGCACCCGGCGCAGCTTCGCGTACAGCTCCGCGGCTGTCCGGATGGTGCGCGGGGTGTAGCGGCGCATCGGGGCGCCCAGGACGGCATCCACCACCGCCTGACCCGAATGCGCGAGCAGGACCAGACCGCTCGAGGAGGCGTGCAGCGGGATCCGCCCGCCGATGAGTGTCGCGTTGACCACGGCATCGCGCGCCGAGAGCCGATCCAGGAACAGCACCGCCGTGTCGCTGAGGACACCGAGTTGCGTGTGCTGGCGCACGCGCGCATGGACGGCCTGCAGATACGGGCGGGCGAGCTCCCTCAGGCCGAGCGCGCCGGGGGTGCGGCAGGCCAGTTCCCACAGCCGCACGCCCAGGCGGTAGGTGCGGTCGGGCAGCCGTTCCAGCAGTCCCTCGCGTTCGAGTTCGCCCACGATCCGGTGCGCCGTCGAGGGTGCCAGCCCGGCGCGCTCCCCGATCTCGGTCAGCGTCAGGAACGGGACGGCCGCCTCGAACGCGCCCAGCACGCGAAGGTGCTTGGACAGGACGGATTCGCCATCGGATGCCCGTGCCACTGTTACTCCTCATCGAGCGCGTCGCCGCACGATGCGGCCCGGCTGTCATCTTATTCTCGGTTCCATTGAACGGAACCGGTCCCGGCGTGTTTCCGCGGCCGGAATAGCCTTTAAGCGGCGGATTCATCACGATTTCGAAACTCGTTCCAAAATCGTTGACAATCTCGTCCGCGATCCATAACGTTCCATGTGGTGAAAGATCGCTTTACATCCCGAGCAATGGGGCGATCGGGGAGAGGTGGCGAATGGCCGCGCGATTGAAGCTGAAAGACGTTTCGCTGCGTTTCGGTGGTATCAAGGTGCTCGAAGAGGTGAGCTTCGACGTCGAACCCGGCGCGATCTTCGGCCTCGTCGGGCCGAACGGCGCGGGCAAGACGTCGCTGTTCAACTGCATCAGCGGGCACTACAAGCCCTCGTCGGGATCGATCATGATCGATGAGACCGACGTCGCCGGCGCGCAGCCGTCGGCGCTGGCCGGGCATGGCCTGGCGCGCACTTTCCAGCACCCCGCGCTGCAGCTGCACGCGACCGTGCTGGAGAACGTGCTGCTCGGCGCGCACACCCGGCTGCCGGGCGGACCCGTGGAGTGGTCGCTGCGACTGCCGCGCACCTCGCGGTCCGAGAAGAGCCTGCGCACCGAGGCGCGCGATCTGCTCGAGCGCAACGGCCTGGGCTGGGCGGCGAACCTGCACGCGGACGAGCTGTCGCACGGGCTGCACAAGGGCATCGAGCTGTGCCGCGCACTGCTGTCCAAGCCGAAGCTGCTGCTGCTGGACGAGCCCGCTGCCGGACTGCCGCACTCGGAGGTCGAGCAGTTCATCGCCTCCATCAAACGACTGCGCAACGAGGAGGACATCACGGTGGTCATCGTCGAACACCACATGGGTCTCATCGCCGCGCTGACCGACCGCGTGGTCGTCCTCGACCACGGTCGCAAGCTCATGGAAGGCACGGCGGCGGAAGCACAGTCCGACCCGCGTGTCATCGAGGCCTACATCGGCAAGGAGGCCGCGGATGACGCTGCTTGAGCTCACCGATGTGACCGCGTTCTACGGACCTGTCCAGGTCCTGGAAGGCGTATCGCTCTCCGTCCCCGACGAAGGTGCCGTGGGCATCCTCGGCGCCAACGGTGCCGGCAAGACGACCACGCTGCGCGCCATCAGCGGCACCGTGCGCGCCGGCGGGCAGATCATGTTCGACGGCAAGGACATCCGGGGAATGCGTCCGGACCGCGTCGCGGCTCTCGGGATCGCCCACGTGCCGGAGGGCCGCGGGACGCTGGCGGACCTCACCGTGCGTGAGAACCTGCGCGTCGGCGCCTACCTGCGCAAGGACCGCAAGGGCATCGAGGCGGACATCGAGTACTGCCTGGACCTGTTCCCCAATCTCAAGGAGCGGATCCGTTCGCACGGCTCCGCCCTCTCCGGAGGGGAGCAGCAGATGCTCGCGGTCGCCCGCGCAGTGATGGCCAAGCCGCGGCTGATGCTGCTGGACGAAGCATCGCTCGGGCTGGCTCCGAGCACCGCCAAGAACGTTTATCAGGCGATCGGCCGACTTCGCCGAGAGTCCGGGATCGCCATGCTCGTCGTCGAGCAGAACGCGAATCTCGCCTTCACCCTGGTCGACACTGCGACGGTCCTGGAGACCGGCCGCAGCGTTCTGACCGGCACCTCGACCGAGCTCAAGGGCATGGACGAGATCCGACGCGCCTATCTGGGAGGCTGACCGATGGGCACTTTCATTCAACTGGTCATCGACGGCCTGTCCGCCGGCTCGATCTACGCCGCCCTCGCGCTGGCGATCGTGCTGGTCAACCAGGCCACCGGACTGATCAACTTCGCGCAGGGGGCGATGGCGGTCCTGTCCGCCTACTTCGCCTACTCGTTCCTGCGGATCGGCGTGCCGCTGGTGATCGCGATCCTCCTCGCGGTGCTCGCCTCGTTCATCTTCGGAGCGCTGGTCGAGCGCTTCCTGATGCGGCGGTTCGAGCGCGGCGATCCGGATACCGCGGTCGTGGTCACGATCGGCCTGCTGACGCTGATCACCGGCATCGCCGGATGGATCTGGAGCTTCAACAACCTCCAGTTCCCTTCACTGTTCCCGCTGCAGAGCGTCAACATCCTCGGCGCCGTGGTCAGCATCCGTTCGATCGGTACGACCTTGGTGATCGTGGGGATCATGATCCTGCTGCAGCTGCTGTTCATCGGCACCAAGCTCGGCCTGGCCCTGCGCGCCGTGGCGGTCAACCCGCAGTCGGCGGCGTTCTCGGGTCTGCCGGTCGGGCGCCTGCTCATGGTCGGCTGGGGACTGGCGGCAGCGCTCGGCGCGATCGCCGGTGCGCTGATCGCCCCGTCGCTGACGCTCACACCCGGCATGATGGATTCCGCGCTGGTGTACGCGCTGGCCGCGGTCATCCTGGGCGGAATGTCCAGCCCGCTGGGTGTGGTGATCGCCGCCTGGTTGATCGGCGTCCTGGAGAACCTCGCCGCCGTGTACGTTCCTCTGATCGGTCATGATCTCAAGATCGCCGTGCCGTTCATCCTGATCTTCGTCGTACTCTTCGTGCGCCCCCAGGGCCTGTTCGGCCGGAAAGATGTGGTGCGAGTGTGATGGCCCAGGCAGCAGGATTCATGAGCAAGCCGTGGGTGCGGTGGGTCGGCGTACTGCTGATCGTGGTGATCCTCGTGATCGCGCCGCTGATCTTCCCGGTCTTCGTCAACCAGACGCTCGCGCGCATCGGCGTCTTCGCCGTGGCGGTGCTGGGGCTGAACGTGGTGATGGGGTACACCGGGCAGGTCTCGCTCGGCCAGATCTTCTTCGTCGGCGTGGGCGCGTATGTCACCGCCTACGGGGTGAACAACGACTGGAACATCGCACTCGTGTTCGTTCTGGCCGCGCTCATCCCGGGCATCTTCGGCCTGGTGATCGCTCTGGCCGCGGCCCGGCTGGGCGGCCTGGCGATCGCGATGGTCACCATCGCGCTGCCGATCGTCGGTGTTCCGCTCGCCAAGCGACTCTCCGAAGTCACCGGCGGGTCGCAGGGCACGTCCGCGCGGTTCTCCGGCGCGCCGGAGGGGACCGGTCTGGCGGACGACCAGTGGCAGCTGTACATCGTGATCGCAGTCGCGGCGGTCGTATTCCTGCTCACGCGCAACCTCGTACGCGGCAAGTACGGGCGTGCCTTCGCGATCGTCAAGGGCAATGAGGCGGTCGCCTCGTCGATGGGGATCTCGCCGTACCGCTACAAGGTGCTGGCGTTCACGATCGCATCGCTCATCGGCGGGGTCAGCGGCTTCCTCTACATGGTCGTGGTGCAGTACACCTCGCCCGAGACGATGAGCTTCGGCCACTCGATCACGCTGCTTGCGGCGATGGTCATCGGCGGCGCCGGCAGCATCGTCGGCTCGCTGCTGGGCGGGGCGTACTACGTCCTGGCCCCGCAGGTGACCAACGCCATCGACTCGAGCCTGACCGCCGTGCTGCAGGGTGTCATCCTGCTGGTGATCCTGTTCGTCCTGCCGCGTGGACTGGTGTCGCTGCCGCGACTGTGGCGTCGCAAGAAGAGCAACGGCCACAACGGCAACCCCGCCGGCGCAGCGCCGGAACAGCAGAACACCGCGGCGGCCACCGTGGCGCCCAGCGTGACGTCGGATCCATCCACTCCCCCCACACCCACACAGTCACAAGAAAAGAGGCAGGACACATGAGCACACTCCGGAAGAAGGTGCGGATCACCTCGGTCGTCGCCGGAATCGGCATCGTCGCCGTTCTGGCCGCAGGCTGCGCGCGCGGCGGCGCGAGCGACGGCGGAGACGCCAGCGAGGGACCCGCCGAGGCGAGCCCCGGCATCACCGACACGAGTCTGACGTTCGGCATCACCAGCCCGCTCACCGGCGGCACGGCCGGACCCGGCAACTGCACCGTCGACGGCGCCCTGGCGTACTTCGGCGTGAAGAACGACGAGGGCGGCATCGAATTCGGTGACGGGAAGACGCGCACCATCGAGATCAAGGCGTACGACGACGGGTACGACCCGCAGAAGGCGCTGACGAACTTCCAGCAGATGGTCTCGGACGGTGTGTTCGCCGCCGGCGTCGGGCTGGGCACGCCGACCAACCGCGCCTGGCGCGATGCGGCCATCGATGAGGGCGTGCCGCAGGTGCTCGTCATGGCAGGTGACCCGCTGTTCAGCGATCGCGAGGAGAGCCCCGAACAGATCGGCTTCGTCCCGATCTACCAGCAGGAGGGTGGCGCGTTCGGCGAACTGCTCGCCGAGTCCGGTGAAGACCACAAGGTCGCGATCCTCTCGCAGAACGACGACTACGGCGACGGCTACGTCGAGGGCTTCAAGGAGGCCATCGAGGGTGCGTCCAACATCGAGATCGTCGAGGAGCTCACCTACGAGGCCACGGACACCTCGGTGGACGCCCAGCTCACCGAGCTCGCTTCCAGCGGTGCGGACGTGTTCTTCAACGCGATGTCGATCACCCCGCTGGTCATCTCGGCGCTGAAGAAGACCGAGGAGCTCGGCTGGCTGCCCAGCTGGTTCCTGCCCTCGAACACCTCCAGCCCCGGTGGCATCCTCCAGCAGCCCGACGTCCACGCGGAGGCTTTCCCCGGCGTCTACACGGTGGCGTTCTCCGAGTCGGCGGCCAGCCCGGCCTTCCAGGAGAGCGAAGAGGGCAAGGCGTTCCTCGCGGCCATCGATGAGTACACGAACCAGGAGGGCGTGCCCGCCTTCCCGCACTGCGTGTGGAGCTGGATCGCCGGCGCGACGCTGGAGCAGGCGTTCATGAAGATGGAAGAGCCCACCCGCGAGTCCTTCATGGAAGCGCTGATGAGCATCCAGGACTTCTCCGCGCCGTTCATGCTCGAAGGATCGGTCATCGACACCACGGTCGACGGGAAGCCTGCCGTTTCGCAGGTGATCGTCCAGAAGTACAACGGCAAGGGCTACGCCAACGCCGACGTCTTCGGATGAGCAACGTCCGCTGAGCTGAATCGATGACGGGACCGGGGCGGTCCGCGGAAACGCGGATCGCCCCGGTCTTTTGCCGCTGCAGGGGATGGCACCCGGGCCGGCCGAGGCCGGTCCGCCGAATCGGAGCGCGTCGGTTAGCCTCGGCGAGGAGGCGTTTCATGAGCGACAGCGGCGAGGGCGTGCTGACCCGCGCGATGCGCGTGCTGCAGTGCTTCAGCGAAGCGGAACCGTCGCTGTCGGCCACCCAGCTCGCCGAGCGCACCGGCCTGGCGCCCTCCACCCTGCATCGCCTGATGGCGCAGCTGATCGAGTTCGGCCTGCTCGCCCGGGCACCGGGTCACCGGTACACCGTCGGCGCCCGGCTGTGGGAGCTCGGCGAGCTGTCTCCGCTCTCGCTCCGGCTGCGCGAGACCGCGCTGCCGCACATGCTGCGCCTCTACGAAGCCACCGGCGAGAACGTGCACCTGGCGGTCCTGGATGCCCCGACGCCGGAGTCGGCGACCGCGCTGTACGTGGGCCGAGTCACCGGCAAGGGGTCGATTCCGACGCTGAGTCGGATGGGCGGCCGGCATCCGCTGCACGCCACCGGCGTCGGCAAGGCTCTGCTGGCCACGCGTGACGAAGCATGGCTCGCGCGGTTCTTCTCCGTGCCGCTGCGGCGCGAAACGATGCTGTCGATCACCTCGGAGGAGGCGCTGCGGGCGGACCTGTCCCGGACCCGCACTCGGGGCTACGCGACGACCCGTGAGGAGATGACGCTGGGGAACGTATCGGTGGCCGCAGCGCTGCCCCCGACCGAGGCGCTGCCGCCCGCGGCGATCGGCATCGTGGTGCACCTGGAGAGCGCGGACGAGCGTCGCCTGGGCGGCCTGGTGGTGCAGGCGGCGAAGGATCTGAGCCGCGACCTGCGCGACTCCCACTGAGTGGGAGTCGGTGCGGTCGGCGGTCCGGCCGGATGGGACGCTTGATCTGCGTGCTCCGGAACGAGCGCGCGTCGAAGGAGACCCCATGACCATCACCCGTCCGGACCCGATTGGCGAGGCATTCTCGTCCTCGGTGATCATCGAACCGACCGCTGCGGCGCCCGAGTCGCTGCTCGCCTCGGCCGACATGCCCTCGCAGCGCCAGATCAACGAAGAGATCGCACAGCTGCACGCCGAGTACGCGCGCCGCGACGAGTCCGGCGAGGAGCTGCGGGCCACCCTGCACGACTTCCCGCCGTATCGCTCCAGCCTGCTGCGTCACCCCACCAAGGACCTCAAGCTCGTCGATCCCGAGACCATCGAGCTGTTCTCGCCGGCTTACGGGCAGCGCGACGTCGCGGCCATCGAGGCCGACCTGACGCTGCAGCACCGCGGCGAGCCGCAGGGCGAGCGCATCACCGTCGAAGGGCGCCTGCTGGACTCGTGGGGCCGACCGGTGCGCAACCAGCTCATCGAGATCTGGCAGGCCAACGCCGCGGGCCGCTACATCCACCAGCGCGACCAGCACCCCGCGCCGCTGGACCCGTACTTCACCGGCGCCGGACGCATCGTGACCAACGACAACGGCGAGTGGAAGTTCACCACCATCAAGCCGGGACCGTACCCGTGGAAGAACCACGTCAACGCGTGGCGCCCCGCCCACATCCACTTCTCGGTGTTCGGCAGCGCGTTCACGCAGCGGATCATCACGCAGATGTACTTCCCCGGCGACCCGCTGTTCGCCCTGGACCCGATCTACAACACCATCCCGCGCCAGGCCGACCGCGACCGCCTCATCGGCGCGTACGACCACGATCTCACCGTCCCGGAGTTCTCGATGGGCTACCGGTGGGACATCGTCGTCGACGGCCCGGACGCGACCTGGTTCGAACCCGAGGGAGAGCACTGATGCCCGCACCCACCCAGCCCAAGACGCATCAGGCCACCCCCGGTCAGACGATCGGGCCGTTCTTCGCGTTCGGCCTGGACTACGACAAGAAGCACGAGGTCGCCTTCCCGCACAGCGCCGGCGCGATCGTGCTGGGCGGCACGCTGTACGACGGGGACGGCGCGCCCATCCCCGACGCGATCGTGGAGATCTTCGGCGCCGACTCCGACGGCCGAGTGCCGCGCGGCCGTGGCTCGCGCCGTCGCGATGACCACACCTTCACCGGGTTCGGCCGCTCCGCGACCACGGACGAGGGCGGTTTCGAGTTCTGGACGCGCAACCCCGGCCCGATCGACGGCAAGGCGCCGTTCTTCGCGGTCGTCGTGTTCGCGCGGGGGATGCCGGACAAACTGCACACGCGCATCTACCTGCCCGAGAACCCCGAGCTGCTCGATGCCGACCCGCTGCTGTCCTCGCTCACGCCGGAGGAGCGCGCTACGCTCATCGCAACGCGCACCCCGGAGGGGTACCTGCGGCACGACATCCGGCTGCAGGGCGAGAAGGAGACCGTCTTCCTTGCCTTCTGACCCATCGTCCGCCGAGTCGCTCGCGGCGCCGCCCGCCGACGGCGCGACGACCTCGGCGGACGACGTCGGACTGCTCTCCCCGGTCTTGATCGGGGCGGGGGATGCGGCATCCGATCGTGTCGTGCTGGCACACCTCGTCGGCGCCGAACTCGCCCTCACGCGCGCGCTGGTCGCTGCGGGCCTCGCGCCGCAGGCCGCCGGCATCGCGGTGGACGGGGTGCGGCGGAACCCGCCGGCGATCGACCTCGGCCGGCTCGCCCGGGACTCGGTCGCCGGGGGCAACCCGGTCATTCCGCTGATTCCCCTGATCAAGGCGAGCGTGGCGCAGCAGGATCAGGATGCCGCGGCCTGGGTGCACGTCGGCGCGACGAGTCAGGACATCCTCGACTCCGCGCTGATGACCGTGGGACGCGACGTGGCAGTAGCCGTCGCGGAGAGCCTGTCGCAGACAGCCGACGCGCTGGCGAGGCTGGTCCGCGCCCACCGCGACGACCCCGCGGCCGCACGCACGCTCACCCAGCACGGCGTGCCCACGACCCTGGGGCTGAAGGCGGCCAACTGGCTGCGTGCGGTGGACCGCGCGCGCCACCGCCTGGACGAGGCCGCCTCCCGCCTCCCGGCTCAGCTGGGCGGTGCCGGTGGCACGCTCGCCGCCTTCGTCGAGCGCTTCGGCGCCGCCGCCGCAGCCGATCTGCCGGCACGGTACGCCCACGAGCTCGGACTCCAGGCGCCGGCGGCCCCCTGGCACACCGACCGCTGGCCGGTCACCGAGCTCGGCGATGCGCTGGCCGCCGTGGTCGCCGCGGTCGGGATGTTCGGCTCGGACATCGCGGGCATGGCCCGCACCGAGGTGGCCGAAGCGGCCGTTGCCGAAGGCGGCGGCTCGTCCGCGATGCCGCAGAAGCAGAACCCGGTGGATGCCGTCCTGCTCCGCTCCGCCGCCATGCGCGCCCCCGGGCTCGCCGCCCAGCTGCACCTGGCCGCCGGACTGGCCGTGGACGAACGTCCCGACGGCGCCTGGCACGCCGAGTGGCCCGCCCTGCAGGAGTTGCTGCGTCTGACGCTGGGCGCCTCCGCCCGCGCCGCGCACCTGGCCGCGGGTCTGTCCCTCGACGCCGGTCGCGCCCGCGAGAACCTGGACCTCACGAACGGGCTCATCGTCAGCGAGCGGCTCGGGATCGTCCTCGTGCCGCTGATCGGCAAGGCCAGATTCGACTCGCTCATCGTCGACGCCGCGGCCGGCGGTGACCTGGCGGGACTCCTGCGAGCCCTGCCCGAGGCATCCGCACTGGATGTCGGCGAGCTCGTCGACCCCGCACGCTATCTCGGCCTGGCGCCCGCACTCGCGGACGCCGCGCTGCGGCGCGCGCCCGACGCCACCGACGCTTTCGAGGAGGGCCCCCGCCCGTGACCGTTCCCACCGTCTCCTTCACCACGCCCGTGGGTCCGGCCGGTGCGCCCCTCGTGGTGCTCGGACCGTCGCTGGGCACGTCCACGATCCTCTGGGAGGACGTGCTCCCGCTGCTTGCGACGGACTACCGCGTCGCAGCCTGGGACCTGCCCGGTCACGGCGCCTCGCCCGCGGCATCCGAGCCGTTCACCGTCGAGGAGCTGGCCGATGCGGTCGCCGCCGGGACCGGCGAGCCGTTCGGCTACGCCGGCGTCTCGCTCGGCGGAGCGGTCGGCCTTGCCCTGGCGCTGCGGCATCCGTCGCTGGTGCGCCGTGCCGCGATCATCGCGTCCGGGGCTCAGCTCGGGGACGCGACGGGATGGCACGAGCGCGCTGCGCAGGTGCGCGCGCAGTCGACCTCGAGCGTGATCATGGGCTCGGCGCAGCGGTGGTTCGCGCCGGACTCGATCGCACGGCGGCCCGAGCTGTCCGGGCGGCTGCTGCACGCGCTGCAGGACGCCGACGACGAGAGCTACGCGCTGTGCTGCGAAGCCCTCGCGGCGTACGACGTGCGCGATCGGCTGAGCCGCATCGAGGTCCCGATTCTCGCGATGTGGGGTGAGTACGACGCCGTGGCGCCCGAGGCGAAGTCCACCGAGATCGCCGCGGGCGTTCGGCGCGGCACGGTCGTTTCCATCGCGGATGCCGCTCACCTGCCGCCCGCGGAACAGCCGGAGGCAGTCGCGGCCGCGCTGCTGGAGTTCGTCAGGAAGGCATCATGAGACCCGCAGGCGAAGGACTCTCCGACCAGGAGCGCTACGACCAGGGCATGGTGGTGCGCCGGGAGGTGCTCTCGGACGAGCACGTCGACCGCTCGACGGCCGGCGCGAATGCGCTGACCACGGAGTGGCAGGACTTCATCACCCGGGTCGCCTGGGGGGACGTGTGGTCCCGCCCCGGTCTGGACCGCCGGTCGCGGTCGATCGCGGTGCTGACCTCGCTGATCGCGCACGGGCATCACGAGGAGCTCGCGATGCACCTGCGTGCCGCCCGCCGCAACGGGCTGAGCCTCGACGAGATCAAGGAAGTGATCCTGCAGAGCGCGATCTACTCCGGCGTCCCCGCCGCCAACACGGCGTATCGCATCGCGAGCGAGGTCTTCGCCGACGAGCTGTAAGGCGCTCCGTGGCGCTCCGTGGTGCTCGGCTGCCGAGGGTGCGTGTTGCGGCTGCCGAGGGTGCGTGTTGCGGCTGCCGAGGGTGCACGTTGCCGCTGCCGAGGGTGCGTGTTGCCGCTGCCGAGGGTGCGCGTTGCGGCTGCCGAGGGTGCGTGCGCGCGCAGCAGGGCGCAACCTGGCGAGCGCGAAACGCACTCTCGCGGGCCGGGACGTGCACTCTCGCGGGCTGAGCGCGCACGCTCGCGAGCTGAACGTGCACTCTCGCGGGCCGGGACGTGCACTCTCGCGGGCCGGGAGGCGCCGCGGGTCAGCGGCCGGCGAGCGGCCAGCCGGTGTACGCCTCGGCGAGGTAGCGACGGCCCGACTCGGACTCCACGACGGTGCGCAGCTCGCCGAGCTGCCGGAGGCGGTCGAAGTCGGAGGCATCCGGCGCGACGTGCAGCATGCTCGTCATCCACCAGGAGAAGTGCTGGGCCTTCCAGATGCGATCCAGCGCCTTCTCCGGGAAGGCCTCCAGCAGTCGTGAGTCGTTCTCGAGCAGCAGCGCCCGCAGCGCCTTGTCCAGGAGGACGACGTCGGCCACCGCGAGGTTCATCCCCTTCGCGCCGGTCGGCGGAACCGTGTGCGCCGCATCCCCGATCAGGGCCACGCGCCCGCGCAGCAGCTGATGGGCGACGAAGCTGCGGAACCGCAGCACGTCGCGCTGAAAGATCGGACCCTCCACAAGATCGTGCCCGTCCACGCTGGCCTGCAGCGCGTCCCAGATCTGCCGCTCGCTCATCGAATTCGGATCCAGGTCCGGGTCGCACTGCAGGTACATCCGCTGCACCGTCGCGCTGCGCTGGCTGATGAGGGCGAAGCCGTGCGGCGAGTTGCTGTAGATGAGCTCCGGTGCGCTGGGCGGCGCTTCGGTGAGGATGCCGAACCACGCGAACGGATACTCGCGGAAGTACCCACCCGTAGAGGAGCCGGTCACTGCCGCGCGCGCGACGCTGCGCGATCCGTCGGCGCCCACCACGAACTCCGCCTCGATCTCGATCGCCCGGCCCGCGGCATCCCTCGCCATCACACGGGGACGGTCGCTCTCGGCGCCGTCGACCCGGTCGGCGGCGACCCCGAAGCGGATGTCCTGACCCGCCGCCAGGCGCACGGCGATCAGGTCTTTGAGCACCTCGTGCTGCGGATAGAGCCACACGCCGCGGCCGACCAGGTCGGCGAAGTCGATCCGGTGCCCCTCGCCGGCGAAGCGCAGCTCGATGCCGTCGTGGCGGTGCCCGACCGTGCGCACGCGATCCGAGGCACCCGACTCGTCGAGGATCTCGACGGTCCCCTGCTCGAGGATGCCGGCGCGGATGGTGGTCTCGATCTCTTCCCGCGATCGCGAGTCGAGCACGATCGAGTCGATGCCGGCGTCCGCGAGCAGGTGCGAGAGCAGCAGGCCGGCCGGGCCGGCACCGATGATGGCGACGCGGGTGCGGACGGGGTCGGTCATGTCGTCTCCTCTGACGGTGGATGGGATCGCATGGGATGCCTCGCCCCAGTGTGACCGGTCACCGCCTCCGAACGGCATGCATTCCCGTTGAACGGGATGCTGTGTCCTTCGCGCCCCGCCTCGATCACGACCCCGATTCGGTGGTCGTGGATGCACGGCGCGCGCGGCGTTTCGCGTACATCCAGGGCAAGTGAACAAGAGGGGGAGGGAACGAGAGAGGGAGGGAACAAGAGAGGGCGAGTGAACGGGAGAGCGGGCGAACGAGCGGGCGAGCCGGCCGCGGGTCAGCGCCGGTCGGCCGCGAGGGCGGAGCGGATGCCGGCCGCGGCGGCGCGGAGCTCTTCGAGTGCCGCGGCGGTGGGGGCATCGCGGGGGAGCACCACGGACAGTGCCGCCAGAACCGTTCCCGCGCCGTCGCGCACCGGGACGGCGACTCCGGTCGAGACAGCCTCGATCGAGCCGGGCGCGATCACGTACCCCTGTCGCCGCACATCGGCGAGCGTGCGGCGCAGGGCCGCGGCATCCGTGATCGTCTCGGCGGACACGCGCGACAGGGGAGCCGCGAGCACCCGCTCCTGAAGCTCGGTGGGGCCGAACGCGAGCAGCACGAGTCCGGACGAGGACGCGTGCAGCGGGAGGCGCCCGGCGATCCGCGTGATGTTGGCTCCGGAATCCGGAGACGAGAGCCGCTCGAGGAACAGCGCCTCGTCCTGCTCGAGCACGGCCAGCTGCGTGTGCTCGCGGATCGCCGCCTGCACGCGCTCCATGAAGGGCATCGCTGCCTGGCGCAGCCGCAGGGCCTCGGAGCCGCGAAGCGCCAGCTCCCACAGCCGCATGCCCAGACGTACGCGGGCATCGTCGTCGCGTTCCAGCAGGCCGGCCGCCACCAGCGCGTCCACCTGCCGATGCGCAGTGGATGACGGCAGTCCAGCACGGCGCCCGATCTCCGCGGCCGTCTGGACGGTGCGCTCCGCCGAGAACGTCTCGAGGATGCGGACGATGCGCTCGGTGAGCGAGTCACCCGACGGCGAGTTGGCCATGCGCCCAGCGTGCCATACCCACTCGGGCAGCCAGCCGCGTCACCCTGCCCGCCCGTAGCCGCACACCGCACTCACCCGGCCAGCCGCGTGCCCGCGCAGCCCGCAGCCGCACCCGCGGCGTTCCTCTCGGCCTATGCTGGCGCCGTGCCCCCCTCGGACTCCGCGCTCCCCGTCACCGCCGCTGCCGCACGGGATGACCGCGTCACGCTGCGGTTCATGAGCGAGCCCGGCGACACGGCGGCGGGCGGACGTTCGGTCGCCGCCGGCAGCGTCATGGAGTGGATCGACAAGGCCGGCTACGCCTGCGCGGTGGGCTGGGCGGGGACGTACTGCGTGACGGCCTACGTCGGCAACGTGCGTCATCAGCGGCCCATTCCGCCGGGAAGCATCATCGAGGTCGTGGCTCGCCTCGTGCACACCGGCCGAACGAGCATGCACGTCGTCGTGACCGTCTCCTCCAGCGACGTCAATGTCCACGCGTACACACCGGCGACCACGTGCATCCTGATCTTCGTCGCCAAGGGAGCCGACGGCACCGCGGCGACTGTGCCGGAGTGGGTCCCCACGTCGCCCTCCGATCGTCGGCTCGCCGCCGCCGCGCTCGAGCGGATGCCGGCCCGCGACCAGATCAAGCGCCTCATGCTCGACGAGGAATACACCGAGGCCGGTCGTGCTCCGCGCACGACGTTGCGGTTCCTCGTGCCCCCGGAGGCCGTGAACTGGGGCGGCAACGCACACGGCGGCACGGTCATGCGCTGGATCGACGAGGCCGCCTACGCGTGCGCCGCGGCGTGGGCGCAGGACGGTGACGGGGCCAGCGAAGCGATCGGGGTCTATTCCGGCGGCATCCATTTCTTCGCGCCCGTCCGCATCGGCGATCTCGTGGTCGTGGACGCCCGCCTCATGTACACCGGCGAGCACAGCATGCACATCAACGTGCGCGTCTCCAGCGCGGACCCCCGTCGGCCGGCCGAGCTGTCCCTGACCACCCAGTGCATGAGCGTGTTCGTCGTGCCCGGCCGCTCGGGACGAGCGCTGCCGGTGCGGCAGTGGACGCCCACGTCGGACGAGGACGTGCGCATCGCCCAGCACGCGAGGCAGATCATCCAGCTGCGGGAGGATATCGTCCCCATCCCGGCTGCACTCACCCTCGAGCCCTGACGCTCCCGCCCGTCGCCCGCCCGCCCCCGACGTCCCGGCACGCTGCCGATACCCGCACCGCCGGCACGCACACGCCCGCCCCGCCGTCGCCGCCGGCCCGGCACCCGTGACAGCGGAAGCCCGCCGCGCTATAATAGACGTAGAGCGCACACGCGTGCGCACAGCGAACACCAGGAGTTCATGTGATCGACAAAACGGTTCCGGATGCCGAGACCGCGGTCTCCGGCATCCCTGACGGAGCGACCATCATGATCGGCGGCTTCGGCCGGGCCGGCCAGCCGGTCGAGCTGATCGACGCGCTCATCGCCTCGGGCGCGGGGGACCTGACGATCGTGAACAACAACGCCGGCAACGGCGACACCGGTCTGGCGGCCCTGCTCGCGGCCAGGCGCGTCCGCAAGATCATCTGCTCCTTCCCGCGACAGCACGACTCGTGGGTCTTCGACGGGTTGTACCGCGCGGGCGAGATCGAACTCGAGATCGTCCCGCAAGGCAACCTCGCCGAGCGGATCCGCGCCGCCGGCGCCGGGATCGGCGGCTTCTTCTCGCCCACCGGCGTCGGCACCGAGCTGGCCGAGGGCAAGGAGGCGCGGACCATCGACGGACGCGCCTACGTCCTGGAGTACCCCATCCGCGCCGACTTCGCCCTGGTCAGTGCGCTGAAGGCCGATCGCTGGGGGAATCTGATCTACCGAAAGACGGCACGCAACTTCGGGCCGATCATGGCATCGGCCGCGACCACGACCATCGTTCAGGTCGATGAGGTCGTCTCCCTCGGATCCCTCGATCCCGAAGCGGTGGTCACCCCCGGCATCTACGTCGACCGCGTCGTGGCGGTGGGCGAGCGGCTCTGGCTCGACGACGGCGCCTTCGTCGGCGGCGTCGACCTGGAGGGCGAGCCGATCGCCGATGCGTCGGCCGACGCAGTGAACGGAGCAGAACGATGAGCACCCAGATCACCCGCAACGAGCTCGCGCAGCGCATCGCGGCCGACATCCACGAGGGCTCGTACGTGAACCTCGGCATCGGGGCGCCCACGCTCGTGGCCAATTTCCTGCCCGATGACCAGGAGATCATCCTGCACACCGAGAACGGGCTGCTCGGGATGGGCCCGGCACCGGACGCCGCGCACGTGGACCCGGACCTGATCAACGCCGGCAAGCAGGCTGTCACCGCGCTGCCCGGAGCCGCGTACTTCCACCACGCCGACTCGTTCGCGATGATGCGCGGCGGCCACTTGGACGTCTGCGTCCTGGGAGCGTTCCAGGTGAGCCAGACCGGCGACCTCGCGAACTGGTCCACCGGCGCACCCGGAGCCATCCCGGCCGTCGGCGGCGCCATGGACCTCGCGATCGGCGCGAAGGCCGTCTACGTGATGACCGACCTGCTGACCAAGACGGGCGAGTCCAAACTCGTCGCCGAGTGCACGTACCCGCTCACGGGGGTGGGGTGCGTGACCCGCGTCTACACCGACCACGCCATCTTCGACGTCACCGCCGACGGGTTCGCCGTGCGCGAGGCGTTCGGGGAGAACACCGTCGCCTCGCTCGCCGAGCTCACCGGCCTGACGCTGGCCGAGGCCTCGGCCGAGGCATCCCAGAAGGAGAACTGACATGACGAGCAGCTATGTGTACGACGCCGTCCGCACTCCGTTCGGGCGGGCCGGAGGCGCCCTCGCGGGTGTACGTCCGGACGACCTCGCCGCCGTGGTGATGCGCGCGATCGTCGAGCGTACCGGCATCGACCCGGCCCGGATCGAGGACGTCATCTTCGGCGATGCCAACCAGGCCGGCGAGGACAACCGCAACGTCGCTCGTTTCGGAGCGCTGCTCGCCGGGTTCCCCTCGAGCGTGACCGGTGTCACGGTCAACCGGCTGTGCGCATCTTCGGTCGAAGCGGTCATCCAGGGCTCGCGGGCGATCGAGTCCGGCGATGCGGACATCATCCTCGCCGGCGGCGTGGAGTCGATGAGCCGCGCCCCGTTCGTGGTGGAGAAATCGGCCAAGCCGTGGCCCGCGGTGGGCAACCCGACGATGTGGAACACCTCGATCGGGTGGCGGATGACCAACCCTGCGCTGCGCAAGGACTGGACGATCAGCAACGGCGAGTCCGCCGAGAAGGTCGCCCGCCAGGTCGGGCTGACCCGCGAGGCGCAGGACGAGTTCGCCGCGCGTTCGCACCGTCTCGCGGCCGCGGCGTGGGCCGCCGGCATCTACGACGGCGAGATCGTGCAGGTTCCCGGCGCCGAACTGGCCCGCGACGAGGGCATCCGTGACGACTCCAGCGTCGAGAAGCTCGCGGGCCTGAAGCCCCTATTCGCCCAGGATGGCAGCGGAACGGTGACCGCGGGCAACTCCTCGCCGATCAACGACGGCGCCTCCGCGGTGCTGCTCGCCGGCGACGGCGTGCTGCCGGGCGAGCCCCTGGCGCGCATCGCCGGGCGCGCCTCCCACGGCGTGGATCCCGACCAGTTCCCGCTCGCGCCGATCGAGGCCGCCAACAAGGCCCTCGCTCGGGCGGGCCGGACGTGGGCGGATGTCGACTTCGTCGAGCTGAACGAGGCGTTCGCGTCGCAGTCGCTCGCCGACATCCAGGGCTGGCCGGACCTCGACCCCGAGCGGGTCAACATCCACGGCGGCGCGCTGGCGATCGGCCACCCCCTGGGCGCCTCGGGCGGCCGGATCATCGGGCACGCCGCGCACGAGCTGGCCCGCCGCGGCGGTGGGGTCGCGGTCGCCGCGATCTGCATCGGCGTCGGTCAGGGACTCGCGGTCGTCCTGGAGCGGTGAACCGGCTGCGCGCGGCGGCACCGCGCGCAGCGGCCGACTCGAGCATGAGCAGCGGGCGGCACGATCGCCGGCGGAGGGACAGGGCGAGCGTATGAGCACTCCGGACTCCGGCGATTTCGTGCAGTCCCTGGCCCGCGGTCTGTCCGTGATCCGCGCGTTCGACGCCGATCACGCCGAGCTGACGCTCAGCGAGGTCGCGCGGCGCGCCGGGATCACCCGCGCCGCCGCGCGCCGGTTCCTGCTCACCCTCGAGACGCTCGGCTACGTCCGCGGGCTGCCCGGTGCGGGAAACGGCGGCATCACGGGCGGCAACCGGGCGTTCTCGCTCACGCCACGCGTGCTCGAGCTCGGATTCAGCTACCTCTCCTCGCTCTCGCTGCCGGAGATCGTGCAACCGCATCTGGAGGCGCTGTCCCGAGAGGTGGGTGAGAGCGTCTCGGCCGCGGTGCTGGACGGCGCCGACATCGTCTACATCGCGCGCGTGCCCACGCGGCGGATCATGAGCGTGCGGATCACGATCGGCACGCGCTTTCCGGCGTACGCGACCAGCATGGGCCGGGTTCTCCTGGCGGGACTGCCGGATGCCGCCGCCGCCGCTGCGGTCGCGGCATCCGATCTGGCCTCCCTCACCGACCGCACCATCACCGATCCGGGGGCGCTTCGTGGCGAGCTGGACCGTGTCCGGGCGCAGGGCTGGGCGGTGATCGACGGTGAGCTGGAGCCGGGCCTGCGGTCGATCGCGGCACCGCTGCACGGCCGGGACGGCAGCGTGATCGCGGCACTGAACGTCTCCACGAGCGCCACCCGAGACACGGTGGAAAGGCTCCTGGAGGCGTACCTTCCGCCGCTGCTGCGCACGGCGGGGGCGATCGACGCGGAGCTGCGGCTGATCTGACCGACCGCATCGGATCTTCTTACGTGAGCATCACGCACACTTATGCATGAAAGCGACAGTGTGGGGTAGCGTCGACAGTACGGCACGACGACGCGCCGTCCGTCCCTGCGATGCCCGCAGGTACCGTCTACCGGCAGAGAGTGCGGCCCTGCATGCTCCTCGAACGAGACCTGATCCAGTCCGTCGGCTTCCGCAACGTCCGTGCGGGAGGACGGGTCACCGGCTTCCAGTTCCGCGTCCGGATGCCCTCCTACCGAGGGATGGCGGCATCCCTGATCGACGGGATCGCGGTTCGCGTCGGCGACCTCGTCGATGTCGCGGCCGATGTCCCGCGTTGGAGCTTCGGTGGAACGACCTACAGCCTCGCCGAACTCTGGGACAGCGACGGCGTCCGATGGCAGCTGGAAGAGCCCGCCATCGTCACCGTGCCGTTCGAAGGCGGGCTCCCCGACGGCGTCCACGAGGTGTCGATCGAGCTGCGGCTGCGCATGTCCTACATCCCGGTCGAGCATCAGCCCTCCACCTACCGGGTCACCAAGCACGTCACCCTCTCGCCGGAGGCCGACGGAGCGCCGTTCAGGTACGGCGTCTCGCTCTACAGCTTCATGGGCGACTACGGCACCGTCCTGGACCTGGAGACCGCGCTCGCAGGCATCGCCGACATCGGCGCGACCGGGGTCGAAATCCTCGGCGAGGCGCACATCCCGAACTATCCCGAGCCCGCGCAGGAGTGGGTGGACGAGTGGTTCCGGCTGCTCGAGAGGTACGGCCTGGAACCGACCAACTACGGCTCCTGGATCGACACCCGTCTGCACTCGAGCGGCCCGCACGCGCACGAGATGTCCATCGACGAGGGCGCTGCCGCGCTGCAACGCGACCTGCGGCTGGCCCATCGGCTCGGCTTCCGCTTCGTCCGGCCGAAGATCGGCGTGGTCTCCAGCGACCTGGTTCCGCACCCCATCTGGTCCGAGGCGGTGGAACGCAGCCTGCCGCTCGCCGAGGAGCTCGATCTGATCATCTGCCCCGAGATCCACTCGCCGACGCCGATCAGGCACGAGGTCGTCGAGGACTACATCGCGCTGATCACCCGCACCGGCACCAAGCACTTCGGGCTGCTGATCGACACCGGCATCTTCCAGGATCGGCCGATCGCTCTGAAGCCGGGCGAGCTTCCCGGGCAGCGCCCGGCGTTCATGGACGGCATCGCGGTCGACCCCGGCGACTTCGCGAGCGTGGCCGAGCACGTCGTGTTCATCCAGGCCAAGTTCCACGACATCGACGACACGCTCGAGGATCAGCAGATCCCCTGGGAGCCGGTGCTGCGTGCGATCAAGGACGCCGGCTACACCGGCTACCTCTCTAGCGAGTACGAGGGCGAGCGCGAGCCGTGGCGCTCGATCGAGCAGGTCCGCCGCCATCATTCGCTGATGCGTCAGGTCGCCGACCGCCTCTGAGCCGCGGCATCCATTCCATCCCCAAGGAGATCACATCATGCCGAACGGACTGATCCAGGACGACAGCCTCCGCGTGCACCCCGACGGTTTCGCGCTCTCCCTCACCCTGCCGTGGTACCGCAGCCTGTGGCTGTCATCGGTCACGTCGCTGCAGCTCACCGTCGACGGTGAGCAGATCCCCGACGATGACCTGGCGTTCGAGCTGCAGGGGGTGCGGTACCCGCTGAACGACCTGCCCCAGCAGAGCGAGGTGCTCTGGTACCTGCAGGATCACCCGCTGCTGATCGCGGCGCGCGAGACGTCGAGCGAACCCGGTGAGACCCACGAGGTCCACCTGGTCGGTCAGCTGCGCCTGCCCTATATGCAGATCGCACCGGGCGAGGACGGTGGAGCGGGCATGTACGTCCCCAACGTCGTGGACCAGACGCTGACGCTGACGGTGACGGATCGGGATGCCGCGCGCCCGGCTCTCGTGTCGGGCGTGACGGCTCCACCGCCGGCGACGGACGCCGACCCCTTCACGCTCGGCCTGACGCTGTACTCGGCCAGCGCCGAGTTCCGTGCCGGCTGGTACGACGTGGACGGCCTGCTGGCGCGGGTGGCCGAGCTCGGCATCGGCCCCGGCATCGAGATCGTCGCCTCACAGGCGCTGCCGACCTACCCGCACGTGTCGGACGAGTTCGTCCGCAACTGGCGCGCCGCCTTCGACAAGTACGGCTTCGACGCGAGCTCGTTCGGCGCCAACCTGGACATGGGCCGGCGACGTGACCGCGACATGACCGATGATGAGGAGTTCGAGTTCAGCGAGATCCTGTTCCGCGATGCCGCGACCCTCGGCTTCCCGCTCGTGCGCATCCAGAGCGCGAAGCCGACGCTTCTGCGCCGGCTTCTTCCGATCGCGGAGGAGCTGAACCTCAAGCTCGCATACGAGATCCACGCGCCGATGGGCCCGAACGCTCCGGCGGTGATGAAGGTGCGCGAGGTCTACGACGAGCTGGACTCGCCGCTCCTCGGGTTCGTCGCCGACTTCTCCGCGACGATGCACAGCATGTCGCCGACGCTTCTCCGAGCGGTGCGGCGCGCCGGGCTCGACGAGGAGGCCGTCGCACGACTGCAGGCGATCTGGGCGACGGATGCCTCGATGCAGGAGCGCCAGCAGGAGTTCATCGGCTACCTCACCAGCCGCGACTTCGACCCTGGTCGGCTCGGCTCCTTCGCCCACCTCGCCTTCAACATGCACGGCCACGTCGCTCCGCAGGAGTGGGCCGAGATCATGCCGCAGATCCTGCACGTGCATGCGAAGTTCTACGACATCGATGAGAACGGTCAGGAGCCGGCGATCGACTATCCGGAACTGGTGCGCGTCTTCGTCGAGGGCGGCTATCGGGGCTACTGGTCGAGCGAATGGGAAGGCCACGCGTTCGCCGAGCTCGGCGAGGTCGACCCGCTGCTGCTGGTTCGGCGGCAGCACGACCTCATCCGCAGGTCGATGCGGGAACTGCAGCCGGCATGAGCGGCGCGCCGGACGATCGAAGCGATCGCCGCGTGGGTGTGGCGAGGGGCGACCGGATCGGCGACGCGGTGACCACCTACATCAACCCCGTCCTGGCCGGCGACCGGCCCGACCCCGCGGTGCTTCAGGTCGGCGACCAGTACTGGCTGACCTACTCGTCGTTCGAGGCGGCGCCCGGGCTGCCGCTGTACCGTTCGACGGATCTCGTGAACTGGACATACGAGACCTCCGCACTGCACAACCCGGTCGGCAACACGTTCGCCGTCGACCTGGCCGAGCACGATGGACGCTTCTTCATCTACATCCCGTTCATCCCGACGCCGTGGTCGACGCTGACGGACGCGGCGATCTTCGTGATCCACGCCGACGCGATGAGCGGTCCGTGGTCGGAGCCGATCGACCTCGGCATCCGCGGAGTGATCGACCCCGGCCACGTCGTCGGCGAGGACGGCAGACGATACCTGTTCACCAGCGGAGTGCGCCGCATCCGGCTGACGGATGACGGCCTGTCGACAGTGGGCGAGCTCGAGTACGTCTACGACGGCTGGCGCTACCCCGAGGACTGGGTCACCGAGGCCTATGCGCTCGAGGGGCCGAAGCTGTTCTGGCGCGCGTCAGCACGCCGGAGGTCGGGGGCGGAGACTCAGAACGGGACGGGCGGCTGGTTCTACCTCGTCAGCGCCGTCGGCGGCACGGCGGGACCGCCCACCGGGCACATGGTGATCGTCGCACGGTCCCGATCGGTGCACGGACCGTGGCAGAACCACCCCCGCAACCCGATCGCCCGCACCGAGGATGCGGCCGAGGCATGGTGGTCGCGCGGCCATGCGACGCTCGTTCCCGGTCCCGCGGGCACCGACGAAGACGACTGGTGGATGATCTCGCACGGCTACGAGAACGGCTATCGCACGCTCGGCCGGCAGATCCTGCTCGAGCCGATCCGCTGGGGTGAGGACGACTGGCCAGAGGCGGTCGTCCACGACCTCGGCGCACCGATCGACGCGCCCGTCGGCGCCGCGGAGCAATCGGCGGCTCCGGACCTCGCCGACGACTTCGCGCAGCCGGATCTGGGCAGGCGCTGGGCGTTCCACGCACCTGATCGCGGAGAAGCCGAGCGCGTGCGGGTCGACGACGGCCTCATTCTGCGGGCCAAGGGCTCCTCGCCCGCCGACACATCGCCGCTCGCGATGCTCACCGGCGACCACGCGTACGAGATCGAGGTCGAGGTCACCGTCCAGCCAGGTGTCGAGGCCGGGCTGCTGCTGTTCTTCAACGACCGGCTCTTCTGCGGCATGGGCGTGGACGGCGAACGGATGCAGAGCTATTCGGGCGGCATCCGCACGCACTGGCGCGAGCCGGCTCCGGCCACCGACCGCATGACGCTGCGCATCCGCAACGACGAGCACATCGTCACCGGCTGGTACCGCGTCCCCGGCGGAGCGTGGACGCGGCACGGCGTCCGCTACGAGACCTCCGGCTACCATGCCAACACCGTCGGCGATCTGCTCAGTCTGCGCCCGGCGCTGTTCGCGACAGGGACGGGCGAGGCGCGGTTCCGCGAGTTCGCGTATCGGTCGCTGAGATGATGGCCGCCGCGCGGCCGTGGGCCCTCTCGACAGAAGCACCGTTCGCGCTGCGCCGCGCCGGCGCCCCGGCGCTCCTGGTCGGGGGCCAGGTGTTCAATTCCGCCTCGTCATCGCCGAAGGCGATCGCCGATTCCTTCGCCCACGTCCGACGCGTCGGAAGCAACGTCGTCCTCGCGCCGGTGAGCTGGGCGCTGACCGAGCCGGTCGAGGGGACGTTCGACTTCTCGCTCGTCGACGTCATGCTCGCTGAGGCGCGCACATCCGAGCTTCGCCTGGTGCTCCTGTGGTTCGGCGCCTTCAAGAACGCGGCCTCGACGTACGCTCCCACGTGGGTGCGCGCCGACCCGGAACGGTT
This sequence comes from Microbacterium sp. zg-B185, assembly GCF_030246885.1. NCBI lineage: Bacteria > Bacillati > Actinomycetota > Actinomycetes > Micrococcales > Microbacteriaceae > Microbacterium > Microbacterium sp. zg-B185. The sequence continues at coordinate 3,335,057 of NZ_CP126739.1, read as the reverse complement.
CCCGCGCGTCGTGGTCGAACCGAAGGGCATGCCGGCCTTCAGCTACGAGGGCGCGACCGCGAAGCCGGTTCTCTCGGTCTTCAGCCCCGAACTGCGCGAGGCCGATGCGAACGCCTTCGAAGCGCTCATCCGGCACCTCGGGGATGCCGATCCGGACGGCACGGTCGTCATGGTGCAGGTCGAGAACGAGTCGGGTCTGCTCTCGGACAGCCGCGACCGCAACCCGGCGGCGGAGGCGGCGTGGAACGCCCCCGTCCCATCCGCGCTCCTCGAACACGTGCGCGGGACGACCGCCGGCAGCACGTCCGCCCGACGGCTCTGGGAGTCGCACGGAGCAGTCGACGGCGGGTCCTGGCCAGAGGTCTTCGGGAACACCCCGGCGGTGGATGAGGTGTTCATGGCGTGGGCCATCGCGAGCTACGTCGAGCATGTCGCCGGCCGCGGCCGGGCGATCGCCGACATCCCGATGTACGCGAATGCGTGGCTCGGGCCGCAGCCCGGCCAGGACGCCCCCGGCCAGTATCCGAGCGGGGGTCCGACCTCCACCGTGCTCGACATCTGGCGCGCTGCCGCACCCTCGCTCGCGTTCCTGGGTCCCGACCTCTACGTGCGCGACGCCGACGCCGCCATGGCGCAGTATGCGACCGGCACCCAGCCGTTCTTCGTGCCGGAGTGCCGCCTCAGCCCGGCCGAGCTCGTCCGCGCGATCGGTGCGTACCGAGCCATCGGATGGTCGGGGTACGGGCTGGATCTGGCCGATCCCGACGCTCAGCTGGCGGCCACGATCTCGTTCGTCGCGGGTCTCGAGAGGGAGATCGCCGCCGCAGCGCTGCGCGGCGCTATCGCCGCCGTGGTCCTCGAACCCGACGTCGACGTGGAGAGCCGGCATATCGACGGCGTAGTCATCTCGGCGCGCGGCGCACGTGCGCTCTTCCGGCGGATGCTGCTCGACGCCGGGGTGAACATCCCCGACACCGCGCTGCGGGTGCCCGATGAGACCCTCCCGAACGCGCAGATCGCCACACCGGGCGAGACGCGGCCGTTCGCCCTGATCGCCGGAACGGGCGAGGACGGGTTTCTCGTGATCGGGCGCGAGGTGACGCTGGACTACGTCGCCGCCGATGCGCGGGTCGAGATCGACTCGGTCCAGGAGCTGCTCCTCGAGAACGGCCGGGTCGTCGAAGGCCGGGTGCTCAACGGCGACGAGCGGCTGATGATCCTGCCGAACGATCGCGTCGGCGCGGCCCGCATCCGGCTCGTGCGCCTCTGACAGGCCCGCTCCTGCACACCGCGGCGACCGCCGAGATCTCCTCGACGATCGACGAGATCCGGCGCCCGATCACGGCGTGACGTTCAGCGCCAATCGCTCGGCGTCCGTGCCGTCGGTGACAGTGAGAACGAGCTCGCCCGGTTCGAGCACGAAGCGATCCTCGTCGTCCCAGAAACCGAGATCGTCCACGCCGAGCTCGAACGACACCGCCCCCGCCTCGCCGGCCGCGACGGCCACCCGTCGGAACCCGCGCAGCCGTTGCACCGGCTGCGCGAGCGAGGCGACCGGATCAGACAGGTAGACGAGCACGACGTCGTCGCCGTCGCGCTCGCCGACGTTGCGCACCGAGGCCGATACGACCACCCGCGCGCCCGCGCGAAGCTCGGTACAGGGAATCTTCGAGGTCGACAGGGATGCCGCCTCCAGGCAGAACGTCGTAAAGCTGAGTCCGTGGCCGAAGGCGAACCGGGGCCCACGCTCCAGGTCGAGGAACTTGGACGTGTAGTAGTCGTCGAGGTTGTTCGGTCCCTGCAGACCGACATCCCAGCGGTGCACAGCCATCGACCCTCCCGTCCGTGCGGGTCGCCCGGTGTTCTCAGCGTCGTGGTGGATCGGTATCTGTCCGGCCGCGCGGGGGAAGGTCATCGGGACGCGGCCGCCGGGGTTCACGGCACCGGCCACGACCCGCGCGATCGCCTCGGGCCCCCGGGTGCCCAGGTGCCAGGCCAGCAGCGCAGCGGGGGCCCGGTCGATCCAGGCCTCGACGACCAGCGGGCGTCCGGTGATCAGGATCACGACGAACGGCACGCCGGTGTCCGCGATCGCCTGGATGAGATGCTCCTGATCGCCGGGCAGCCGGATATCCGCGCGGGAACCGGCCTCGCCGGAGATCGAGCTGGGTTCACCGACGGCGATGAGCACCAGGTCGCTCTGCGCCGCGAGCAGGACTGCTTCTCGGATGTCCGCGTCCGACGGCCCCAGGAACTCCGCGCCGGATGCCACCGTCCACGTCGCCTCGGGCAATTCGGCGCGCAGCGCGTCAGCGAGGGTGCCTGCCTGCGCGCCGAAGTGCTGCACCCAGGCGCCGAGATGATCGGTGCTCGTGGCGTACGGTCCGGTCAGCAGGATGCGCTGCGTGCCGGCCGGGAGCGGCAGCACCGCACCCTGGTTCTTCAGCAGCACGACGCAGCGCTCGGCCGCGTCCTGCGCCGTGCGCAGCGTCTGCGGAGTGGGCGCGGTGCGCTCCGCGGCGGCATCCGCGAACGGGTTCTGGAACAGACCCAGCGCCTTCTTCAGCCGCAGGACACGCAGCACCGCGTCGTCGATGCGAGCGGCATCCACCGCACCACGCTCGATCAGCGGCACGCCGTCGCCGGCCAGCTCTGGCCCGCCCATGACGATATCGAGCCCGGCCGCGAGGGACTGGTGCACCGCGTCGGCCTCGTCGCGCGCCACGCCGTGCCGGACGAGCTGGGCGACGCCATCGGCGTCACCGACGACGACGCCCTCGAACCCGTACTCGGCCTTCAGCACGTCGGTCAGCAGGCGCCGGTGCGCATGCATCGGCGTGCCGTTGAGCGAGTTGAAGGCCGCCATGACGGATGCCGCCCCCGCAGCGACGGCGCTACGGAAGGGTTCGAGATACGTCTCGCGCAGGCGGCGCCGCGAGACGTCGGTGGTGTTGTAGTCGCGGCCCGCTTCGGCAGCCCCGTAGGCGACGAAGTGCTTCACGCACGCAGCGAGGGCATCCGCTGCGGTGAGGTCGTCGCCCTGGTACGCCGCCACCTTGGCAGCGCCCAGAGCGGCGGCGAGGAACGAGTCCTCACCGAACCCCTCCACCACGCGGCCCCAGCGCGGGTCGCGGGTCACATCCAGCATCGGTGCGAACGTCCAGTTCACGCCGCCCGATCTGGCCTCGGCGGCCGAGATCCGAGCGTCCGCCGCGGGCACCGAGCGATCGAAGCTGGCCGCCTGCGCCAGTGGCGTCGGAAAGATCGTGAACTGGCCGTGGAGGACATCGAGCCCGATCAGCAACGGGATGCCGTGCGCGCTCTCTTCGATGGCTGCACGCTGCAGCGCGTTCGTCCGCTCGGCGCTCTGCGGCCAGAACAGTGCCCCGATGCCGCCGCGGGCCAGGGCCAGCGCGTCGTCCTGGTCGCGGCGCCAGAGGATCTGCAGCTGGGCGAGCTTCTGACTCCACGTCATGCCTGCGAGCAGTTCTTCGGGTGTGCGCGTGTCCACGGCCATCTCTCCTCACACTCCGCGATGCTGCAGCCGCGCGTCGCGGGCTGGGGAGGAACCCTCGGCCCGGACGCGCGGCTGCAGCCGCGGTTCAGCGGATTGCTACTGGTCCCAGGCCGCGTCCATCTCCTCCAGAATCTGGTCGACGGTGCTCTGACCCGTCAGCAGGCCCTGCACGCCGGCGCCGAGCGCATCGTAGACGGCCGGGTTCGGCCAGCTCGAGTTCGGGATGCTGGTGTACGAGCCGGAGGCGAGCAGTTCACCGATCGGTTCGTACGAGGGCAGCAGCGTCTCCGGATCGATCCCGGTGATCGGCACCGCTCCGGAGATCTCGGCGAAGTGCTGCGCGTTCTCGGGCTCCGCCGCCCAGTCGAGGAAAGCCTGCGCGGACTGCTTGACCGCGTCATCCGACGAGGCGTTGATCGCCCATGCGTAGTTCGCGCCGGTGAGCGTGAACGCGTCCTGGCCGTCGTCCGGCGGGAAGGCCTGCACGTTCAGGTCGGATCCGGTCGCGCTGCTGATCGAGGCGGCCGCGCTGCCCGGCACGGCCGCGGTGAGCGAGGTGCCGCCACCGAGTCCCGCGGTGATGTTGTCGAACGTGCCACCGGCGGCGCCGTCCTGGAAGCAGCCCGAGTCGTTCATCTCCACGACGTCATCGAGGACGTCACGCCATCCGCTGTCGGCGAAGGTCACATCGCCTGCCGCCCGCTGCTCGTTCCAGTCCGGGGTTTCGGCGTAGACACGGGTGGCCGAAATCAGCTGCGTGAACAAGCCCGTGTTGAACGGGATGCCGCCTGCCAGCACGGTGAAGGTCTTGCCCGCGTCGCGGGCGGCCGAGCAGGCCTCCAGGAGGTCCTCGTAGGTCTCGGGGTATTCGATCCCCGCCTCATCGCCGGCGGTGACGTTGAAGATCATGCCGACGGGGGTCAGCGACGTGGGCTGAGCATACGTCTCACCGTCGATCTGGAACTGCGACTCACTGCCGACCGGCAGGATCGAGGCGGAGGTGTCGTCGAGCGGCTCGAGGAATCCGGCCTCGGCGAGAGTGATGACCGAGATGGGCTGGCCGGTTCCGGGCGACAGGATCGCGACGTCCGCCGCGTTGCCCGCTTGGAACTGGGTGGTGACCTGCGTGTTGTAGGCGTCGGACGGATACGGGATCACCTCGATCTCGATGCCGGCCTCGTCGGCGTACTCGGCCGCGAGCTGCGCGTAGTAGTCATCCGCGTCGTTAGCCTCGGCGACCATGATCGAGAAGCCGGTGGCGGCCGGATCCTCGGTGCTGCTGCTGCCGCCGTTGTCAGCGGGGCCGGAGCAGCCGGCGAGAACCAGAACACCGGCGACGGGGAGCCCGAGCAGCGACCATCGGATGTGTCGGTTTGTGGAGAGCTGTGACATTTCGAACCTTTCGTGACGTCTTCGTCGCCAGCGGCACAGCTGGCTCGGCTTCAGGCCGCATCTTCACTGTGACATCATTTGCATCTTTCCGACATAACAGTTGCTTATATGCGGCAATACGACGAGTGATTCACTCGCCGGGATGGAATCCCACGCGCGGGTGGTCCACGAGCACGCGCACCGCTCCGCTCAGACCCGCAGGCCGGATGGCCGCCGTCGGTTCGAAGGCGGCGGCGCCGCGTCGAGCGCCTCCGTCCATGCCGGCGTCCCCGGCCGCACCCTCCAAAGCGCTCCGAGGTTGCGACCGCCGCTGGACTTATAGCAGATATCGCTACGACTAATGTGTGATTTCGACGCAAGAGTGTGATAGTGGATCGAGGCGCTCAGCGCCGACAGCCGGAGCGCATGACGACGAGGTCAGAGAGCAGATGACAGTGACGATCGACGAGAACAGCACTCGCACGCTCACCGTGCCGCCCCGAGCCCGGCGTACGCCCGCACCGCCGACCCGGCGCAAGCCGCTGATCAGCTACGGCCACTGGTGGTGGGCGCTGCCGGCGGTGGTGCTGGTGATCGGCGTGCATTACGTCGCCACACTCACCGGCGGATTCTTCGCGTTCACCGACTGGACGGGCCTGGGCGACTGGGAGTTCATCGGCATCGACAACTTCGTACGCATCTTCAACGATCCGCAACTGCTCGGGGCGGTGTGGAACACCCTCTTCCTCGCGGTCGGGTCGGTCCTCCTCACGAACGTCATCGGTCTGCTGTTCGCACTCGCCATCAACCGGATGCTCAAGACCCGGTACATCCTGCGGACGCTGCTGTTCATGCCCGTCGTGCTGAGCCCGCTGGCCGTCGCGTACGTGTGGAAGTTCATCTTCCAGTTCGACGGCCCCCTCAACGGCGTGCTCGGTGCCGTCGGCCTGGAAGAACTCCAGAAGGTGTGGCTCGCCGACCCGACATGGTCGATCTGGGCGATCCTGATCACGGTGGTCTGGCAGCAGACCGGCTTCACGATGGTGATCTATCTCGCAGGCCTGGCCAGCGTCCCGGTCGAGGTCGAGGAGGCCGCCGCGCTGGATGGCGCCGGAATCTGGGGCCGTTTCTGGAACGTCACCGTCCCCGCGATCCGTCCGTCGATCGCGATCGCGACCACGCTCGGCATCATCCAGGGCCTGCGCATCTTCGACCAGATCCTCGCCCTCACCGGCGGAGGACCTGCCGGGTCCACCGAGACCCTCGCCACGGAGGTCTACAAGCAGGCGTTCTCACTGGGACAGTTCGGGTTCGGCTCGGCCCTCGCGCTCGTGCTGACCATCGTCATCCTGGCGTTCGCCATCCTCCAGCAGTACGTCACCCGCGACCGCGACGCCGGAAGGGCCTGATTCATGTTCCGCTACACCAAAGCAACCGCGGTCCGCGAAGTGCTGGTCTGGATCGTCACGCTGCTCGGTCTTCTTCCCTTCTACATCCTCGTCGTCACATCGCTGAAGTCTGATCAGGAGACGCTCACCACGAGCGCCGTCGCACCGCCGAGCACGCTCGATGTCAGCGCGTTCGTCGAGGTGCTGACGACCACGGGACGCAACAGCATCCCGATGAGCATCCTCAACAGCGTGATCATCACGGCCGGCGCGATCTTCGGACTGGTCCTGCTGGGCTCCGTCGCCGCCTACGTGATCGCCCGCCGCACGCGACGGTGGACGAACATCACCTTCTACCTCGTGCTGATCGCGATCATCCTGCCCGCCCAGCTCGGAACCGTGCCCCTCTACATCGGAGCCCGCAGCGTCGGCCTGACCGGCAACGCGCTCGGCATGGTCCTGCTGTGGATCGGCATCCTGCTGCCGCTGGCGGTGTTCCTGTACGCGAGCTTCTTCCGGGGACTTTCGACCGAGTACGAAGAGGCCGCCGTCATCGACGGCGCCACCCCCACGCAGGCGTTCTTTCGAGTGGTGCTGCCGCTCATGGCCCCCGCGACGGGGACCGTGGCGATCCTGGCCGGGCTGATCGTCTGGAACGACTTCTTCAACTCGCTGATCTTCCTCGGCGGATCCACGACGCAGACGCTGCCGGTGGCGATGTACACCTACGTCGGAGGCCTCGTCTCGGCGTGGAACAAGATCTTCGCCGTCGTGATCATCTCGATGATCCCGATCCTGGCCTTCTACATGTTCGCGCAGAAGCGCTTCATCCAGGGCTTCGCCGGTGGCCTCAAAGGCTGATCGAGGCGTCCGCGGCGACGATGGGCTCGACGTAGCGGACGCCGGTGGCAACGGTCGCCTGCACCTCGCGGGCCGCGTCGAGGAACACCGAGCGCATCCAGGCGTGCTCGGGGTCGCGGTCATGGACGGGATGCCACCACAGCGCGTTCGTCGTCGGGGTCGCGTCGAAAGGCGGCTCCAGAATGCGGATGCCGCCCAGCCGGGCGATCTCGGGGGCCAGTGCGGCCTGCACCAGACCGAGCCGGTTGGTGCCGACCACGAAGTGCGTCAGCGCGAGGAAGCTCTCCACGACGACGTCGACCACCGGCTCCAGACCCAGCAGCTGAAGCTGGCGACCTGCCGAGGTGAAGGCCGACCGCGAGCGGTAGGTGAACACCCACGGGCACTGCGCGAGGATCTCCATGCTCAGCCCGTCCGCGACCAGCTCGTTGCCCTCGTCGGCCACGACCACCCAGCGGTCGCGCCAGAGATCCTCGTAGGGCAGGTCGGTGAGGTAGCCGTGCGGGATGACCATGGCATCGACGGAGCGCAGGCTGTTGGCCGCGTCATCGACGATGGGTGTGTTGTGCAGGACGAAGCGGAACCGCACGCCGGTCGCCGTGCGAGCGGCGACGCGGGAGACCGCCGCGCCGATCGTGGCGAAGCCGTAGTCCGAGCCGTAGATCGAGAACTCCCGCGACGACTCGTGCGGCGTCCACGTGGCCTGGCTTTCGAAGACGCGCCGGGCGGCATCCAATGCGATGGTCGTGTGCTCGGACAGCCGCAGCGCCAGCGGCGTGAGTTCATACGCGTTGCCGCGACGGGCCAGGATCGGGTCGTTGAAGTGATTGCGCAGTCGCGCCAGCGACGCGCTGAGCGCCGGCTGGCTCAGATGGAGACGTTCGGCGGCGCGGGTGACGCTGCGCTCGGTGAGCAGCGCGTCCAGAGCGACCAGCAGATTCAGGTCGAGACGGGACAGCAACGGGTGATCGGCCACGGCGGTGTGATCCTTCGTCGTACGTCGGGTACGCCGCCCATCCTATCGAGGCGATCTATTCCGGCGGCACCCATATTCGTCGAAGCGATGCCGCCCGATCCAGACGATCCACCTCACACCGATCCGGAAGGCCGCCATCATGACCTATCAGCTCGCACCCAACATCGAACTCCTGTTCACCGAGGCCGGCGACTACCACGACCGCGTCCGCGCGGCCGCAGCCGACGGGTTCACCGCCGTCGAGATGTGGGGGCCCACCGGGGTCGACGCCCCGGCGACCCCGAAAGACCTTCCCGCCGTGAAAGCCGCGCTTGAGGAGACCGGCACTCAGCTGACCGCGCAGCTGTCCGAGCCGCGCACGCAGTTCATGATCCCGCCCTGGGATCACTCCGAGTTCTACCGCAAGCTCGATGAGGGCGTCCAGATCGCACACTTCCTGGGAACTCCGCGGCTGGTGGTCGGGAGCGGAACCGGGTTCGGCGGCTGGAAGCGTCAGATTCAGCTCGACAAGCTGATCGAGATCTACCAGAAGGCCATCGCCCAGATCGATGGATCCGGCGTCACGCTGGTCCTCGAACCCGTCAACGTGCGCGTCGACCATCCGGGTTCGCTCCTGGACCGCACGGCAGAAGCGGTCTACGTGGCGCGCGGCGTGGACTCCCCGAACTTCGGGGTGCTCTATGACATCTACCACTCCGCCGTCGAAGGGGAGGACATCGAGACCGAGCTGACGAACGCGGGCTCGATCATCAAGTACGTCCAGCTGGCGGACGCGCCGGGCCGAGGCGAGCCCGGCACCGGCGACCTGGACTGGCCGACCACGCTGGCCGTGCTCCGTGGCTCGGGCTACGACGGCCCGATCGGACTGGAGTACTACCCGCAGTCCGCCTCCGCGGAGTCGGTCCGCTACATCCGCGACGTGGCGGCCGGCGCATGAGCGCACGCGACTATCCCGACGCCGTGGACGTCGCGATCGTCGGCAGCGGGCCCGCCGGGGCGACCTACGCCCGCATCCTCAGCGAGCGCGCGCCGCAGGCGAGGATCGCGCTGTTCGAGGTGGGCCCGACCGTCACCGACCCTCCGGGCGCGCACGTGAAGAACATCGCCGACCCCGTTGCGCGCGCCGCCGCGCAGACGCGATCGGAGGGTCCGCACGCACAGGAGAGCCCGGATCGCGCCGGCGGCATCGTCAAGACCACGCAGCGCCGCGCGCGTCCGGGCACATTCCTGCTGGAGAGCGGCTACCAGGTCGAGGGCGAGGACGGGCTCCCCGCCGCGGCGATGTCCAGCAATGTCGGTGGGATGGCTGCACACTGGACCGGCGCGTGCCCGCGACCCAATGACAGCGAGCGGATCGCGATCCTGGACGCCGACGGCGGCTTCGATGAGCTGCTCACCGAGGCGGAGCGGCTCCTGGGCGTGACGGCCGACGCGTTCGACAGCTCGCCGTACGCGCCGTTGGTGCGCGGCCGCCTCGCCGCGGCCGAGGATGCCGGCAGGATCGCGCGGACCCGCGTGCAGCGGATGCCGCTCGCGGTGCACCGCCGGGAGGACGGCAACCTCGTGTGGTCGGGCTCGGATGTCGTCTTCGGCGAGGTCACCCGCACCAACCCCCGCTTCACGCTCTTCGACGAGTCGCTCGTCACGCGGGTGCTGGTCGAGGACGGCCGCGCGGCGGGCATCGCCGTCACCGATCTGCGCACGGGCGAGAGCTGTGAAGTCCGCGCGGAATTCGTCGTGGTAGCGGCGGACGCGCTGCGCACGCCGCAGCTGCTGTGGGCATCCGGCGTCCGCCCCGATGCCCTCGGCCGCTACCTCAACGACCAGGTCCAGATCGTGTTCGCCGTGCGGATCCGCGACCTCGAGGCGACCGACGGCGGCGATGGCCCCGCCGCCACGGGGTTGAGCGAGTACAGCGGTGTGACGTGGGTGCCCTTCACCGACGAGATGCCCTTCCACGGGCAGGTGATGCAGCTGGATGCCTCGCCCGTGAAGCTCGCCGAGGACGACCCGGCCGCGCCCGGGTCCATTGTGGGGCTGGGCCTGTTCTGTGCCAAGGACCTGCAGGCGTCGGACCGCATCGAGTTCTCCGACCACGAGGTGGACGGATACGGGATGCCGGCGATGACCGTGCACTATCGCCTGACGCCCCGCGACCACGAGGTGATCGCGCGCGGCACGGCGGAGATCGTGCGCCTCGGCGCGGCCGTGGGCGAGCCCTTGGACGAGCGCCCCTTCGTGATGCCCCTCGGCGCCTCGCTGCACTACCAGGGCACCACCCGCCTGGGTGCCGCCGACGACGGTGCCAGCGTCTGCTCGCCCCGGGGTGAGGTGTGGGACGTGCCGGGTCTGTTCGTCGCCGGCAACGGCGTCATCCCCACCGCGACGGCGTGCAACCCGACGCTGACCGGAGTGGCCCTGGCCGTGCACGGTGCGCGTGCGATCGCCGAGGACCTGGCGAGCCGGTGAGACAGGTCTTGCTTATGTCGGAATCCGACAATAGACTGTGGAAACAATGACAAAGATGTCCGGCCGAACGTGTCGGCCAAGAGCCTGGAGGTTCTCGTGATCCCGGATCGCATCATCGAGCAGGGAACGCTCACGACCACGGGCAGGCGCACCGCGGTCGAGGTGCGCCTGCCCTGGTACCGCGCGCTGCCGGGATCCTGTATCGCCGGGGCGAAGCTGACCATCGACGGCGTGGAGGCTCCGGCAGAGTCGCTGCGCTGGAGGATGAACGGCCGCGAGTTCGACTTCTCCGAGCTCGCCGACGAGACGGGGGCGTGGTGGTTTCCCACGGACTCCGCCGTGCTCTCGGGGGAACTGCCGGTCTCGCCCGGGCGAGAGCACGAGGTGCGCGTGGATCTCACGCTCTTCATCCCGTACATCATCATCTCGGACACCGAGACGCTTCACATCGAAGAGCACGACATCAAGACCATGAAGGCGGTGGCGGCATGACCGCGGTGGACCGGTACGCCGGAGAACTCGGCACGCCCATCCAGGGCGTCACCCTGTACAGCTTCACGCGCGCCTTCCACGGCCGCGAGTACGACCTCGAAGGCCTCATCCGCAAGGTGGCGGCAGACGGGTACGGACCAGGACTGGAGGTCATCGGGTTCTCCAGTTTCCGCGGGTTCCCGGTGATCGAGGACTCGTTCGCGGGCTGGTTCCGCGACCTGGTCGAAGAGGTGGGGCTGGTGACGACGTCGCTCGCCGTGAACGCCGACATCGGCATCCACCGTGACCGACTGCTCACGCAGGACGAGCTGATCGACTACATGACGCTGCAGATCCAGGCGGCAGCGAAGCTCGGCTTCCCCATCGCGCGGGTGCAGATCTCGATCACCCCGGACTCGATGGAGGCCCTCGCGCCGATCGCCGAGCAGCACGGGGTCACTCTGGCGCTCGAGGTGCACGCCGACCAGTACGCGTCGCATCCGCGCATCCTGGCGCTGCGCGACCGGTTCGCGCAGGTCCGCTCGCCGTTCCTGGGGTTCACCATGGACTGGGGCGCCACCGTCAGCGGCTTCGCGCCCTCCCTGATCGAGGCGTACCGACGCCGCGGCGCTTCCGAAGAGCTGCTCGCGCAGGTCACCGGGCTGTGGGACGAGTTCTACCAGCAGGGGCCGCCGGTCGATCAGGCCGACCACGGTCAGCGGTTCGGCCGCTTCATCGCACTGGCCGCGCAGAATGGCCGCCCCGACCTCGGCATCGACTTCGGCATCAACGGCACCGGCCTGTTCGGCTCGGCCAGGGTGGCGGACTGGCTCGAGATCATGCCCTGGATCCGTCACGTTCACGGAAAGTTCTTCGGCATCGACGAGAACGGCGAAGAACCGTCGGTCCCGGTGCGCGACCTGATCCGGCTGCTCGTGGAGAACGGCTACTCGGGGGCGATCTCCAGCGAGTACGAGGGCTGGCACTGGAACCACTGGCAGAGCCCGTTCGAGATCATCGCCGGCGAGCAGGCCCTACAGCGCTCCGCCGCCGCCGACGCCGGCTCACGCATGATCACGGATGCCGGGGAAGCCCGGAGCCTGCTGCAGACCCACCTCGCCCAGCCGGTCCGCGGCTGACCCTCCCGCACCACCTCCGAACGCACATCGACACTCAGGCCAGGGACAACCATGACTGACGGCATCGCCGGCACCGGGATCAAGCTCGGGATCACCCTCTATTCGCTCACCTCCGAGTTCGCGGCAGGGCTGTACACGCCCGAGACGCTCATCAAGGCGGCCGCCGATCACGGGCTCGGTCCGGGCATCGAGTTCAACATCGCCCAGATGCTGCGCACCTATCCCAATGTGGACGAGGAGTTCGTCCGCATCTGGCGCGACAGCATGGACCGCTACGGACTCGAGCCGAGTGCGATCGGAACCAACCTCGACATGGGGCGCCGCAAGGACCGCGACATGACCCCCGACGAGGAGCACGATTTCCTCGCGCGACAGCTCGAGACCGCGCACACCCTCGGCTTCACGAAGGTCGTCATCCGCTCGCACGGCAAAGAGCTGCTGCGCGGGCTGCTGCCGCTCGCCGAGAAGTACGACCAGAAGCTCGGCTACGAGATCCACGCCCCATCGGGGCCGAACGACCCGCAGGTCCTGCAGATGCGGGAGATGTACGACGAGCTGCAGTCCGACCGCCTCGGCTTCACCGCCGACTTCTCCTCGACGATGCACAGCCTGTCCCCGACGCTGCTGCGGACGCTGCGCCAGATGGGCATGGACGAGAAGCATTTCCCCGTGATGGACGAGATCTGGCATGAGCCGACGCCCATGCACGTGCGCAACCAGAAGTTCGAGGACTACCTCACCGGCGAGGGCGTCGACCCCCTGCGGTTCGGCCCGTTCACCCGGCTGGCGTTCAACATGCACGGGCTGGTGCCGCCTGAGGAGTGGCTCGACATCATGCCGCAGATCTTCCACGTGCACGCCAAGTTCTACGACATCGACGACGACGGGAACGAACCGGCCATGGACATCCCCCGGATCGTCCGCCAGTTCGTCGAGGGCGGCTATCAGGGCTATCTGTCCAGCGAGTGGGAGGGTCATGCGTTCTCCGACCTCGGGGAGTCCGATCCGATCGATCTGGTCAAGAAGCAGCACGCGCTCATGCGGCGCGCGATCGAGGACACCGTCGCCGAGCGACTGCCGGCCTGAGGCCGCGCTCAGCTGCCCACGACACGTTTCACCGACATCCTTTACTGATCCAGCGCCGAACGAGGACACATCATGGCCACCCACAATTCCCTCTTCTCCGAGCAGGACGTCCATCGCCGCGACGACGGCATCGCCGTATCCGTGCAGCTGCCCTGGTACCGCAGCCTGTGGCTGTCGGCCGTCGACGACGTCGCGGCCTCGGTCAACGGGATCGCGGTGCCCAGGGACGACCTGCGTTTCGAACTGAACGGCAGGAGCTACCGCATCGACGAGCTGCCCGAGCAGTGGGACACGCTCTGGTTCGTCGCCGACAAGCCCGAGGTGGTCATTCCGCTCGATCATGCGCCCCAGGCGGGTGAGAAGCTGACCGTCGAGGTCGTGCTGACGATGCGGCTGCTGTACATGCAGATCATGCCCGGCGCGGACGGCGGCCCCGGCCGCTACGTCACCAACCGCGTCCCGGTGCAGCGCGAGGTCGTGCTGGCCTGAGCGGCCCCGCGCCGGCTGACGTGGGACGCACGTGCCCGAGCGCACGACCTGCCGCCGAGCGCACGGCATCCCCGCGCCACCAGGCCGTGCACTCGGCGCGAACCCGTGTGCTCGCGGCGCAGTGACCGACGCCGCTCAGCGCCCGCGGTTGTAGTACGGCCAGGGGAGCAACCGGCGCTCGCCGCTGCGGTCCGGACCCTCGAGCGCGACCTCGCCCGTGGCGGCCCACTCGACGCCGCGCGGGAACATGCGGATGAACTCGATGCGACGGAACGTGTCGATGTCGTGGCCGATCGTGATGGTGAACGACCGGCCGGCGCCGTACTCGTTGATCCAGGGCTTGCCGATGCCGGCGGTGATCGGGTGGCCGGTTCGGCGACCTTCAGCAGGGCCTCTCCCCAGGGGCGGGGACGGATGCCGGTCGGCACACTGAGCTTGGCTCCTCGCATGGTGTTGTACTCGTCCGGATAGCCCCAGTCATCCTCCTGGACGGGAAGCGACCGGTGTCCTCCAGCAGCGTGGTGATCCACTGGTTGTGGGCGCGGAAGCTGCGGTGCTCGTTGTCGTGCTCTCGGGTCATGTGACCCGAGAGGATCAGGACGTCGAGGACATCGTCCATGGCTGCTCCTGTTCTCGGGAAGATTCCTTCGTCCGCGCGTGCACCCCGGCGCCGGCGCGCAGAGCGCTCCGCGCGAGTCGGAGGTGCCGCCGCGTCATGTCTGCGGCATCGTCGTCGAGCCACTCGTGGCCGCCCCACTCGCTGCACAGTGTGCCCGCGAAGCCGGTGGCGGCCAGTTCGGTGGCAAGTTCGCTGATCGGCCGCGACACTCGGGCGTCGGCATCCTCCAGGTCCCAGAACTTCAGATGCACGGCGCCGACGAGCGGAAGGATGTCGCGCAGGTCGGCGGCATCCGACCTTCCGAATCGCACGAGCAGGTTCATGAACGCGGTGTGCACCCGTGCGGGCACGCCGCCAGAGCGGAGCACATCGATGACCGCACCGTTGGTCGCAGGGTCCCGCCAGTCGGTGGCGAGTCTCTGCAGCAGCGTCTCGGGCACGCCGCCTGCGCGCAGCAGCGCGAGGTAGCTCGGCGGCAGCGACGGCATCAGCATGCTGATGTCCAGCAGAAGCCGCAGGTGCGGGTCGTCGACGGCGGCGATCGCCTCGATCGCGTCCCGCGCCGCGGTCGAATCCGGTGTCTGCTGACCCTGGATCTCCTCGAACAGCACCAGGTCGAGGTCGTGCAGCAGCGGCAGCAGCCGGCGCAGCAGTGGTTCGCCGGCCTGCCCGATGGGCAGCCGCACGCCCACGGCGCCGACGCGCTGCGCGGCGCGCAGCTGCGGGAGGAGGAAGGCGAGGCGCTCGGCGTCGGTGCGCCGCTGCGTCGGGCTGAACCAGTCGTCCAGGCTCGCGCCGACGATGCTCACGCTTGCCCCGACCGCGTCGAGCCCGGCGCGCAGCGCGTCGGCGTCGGTATCCGAGGCCGTGGGGAACGATCGCCACAACTGGCCGGGCTCGAGCTCGATCACCGATGCCACGCCGTCCGCGACGATGCCCAGGGCGATGTCGTGCGCGGCTCGCTCAGCGCGGATCACCTCGGGCGTCCAGTTGAACGCGGATGCCGCGAGCGTCCAGTTCGCGGGCAGCGGGTCGTGGTCGTGTGCGGTCTCGGTTGCGACGCGCTCCTGGAGCGTCACTGCCGCGCGCACCGGTGTCGCGGCATCCAGGGTGAGAGAGCGTCCGATCTGGAACGGCAGCGTGAGCGGTCCGTCCGGTCTGGTCTGCAGATACGGGATGACCAGGCAGAAGGACACCTCGACCTCGTGCGCGCCGGGCGCGAGGTCCGCAGGCCCGCGCAGGGCGAGACGGTCCTGGAGGAACCACCACCCGGTCTGGTCGGGGAGTGCGGTGGGCGCGACGCGGCGCCCCCCGCACTCGACGAGCAGCGGCTGGACCTGGTGGCCGTCGATCGACAGGGCGAGGCCGGCGAGGGAGGCGATCGGGAGCGAGCGGATCCAGGGAAGGCCGAGGAGGAGGACGAAACCGTCGTCGGTCGATCGCAGGGCGTCATCGCGCAGGGCGGAGAGGGTCATCGCGGGCACGTCCTCGTGTCTCGTTCACCGGACCGACGACCGGCTTAGGACGACAACCTACCCCCTTTTGTCGGAAAAGAGAAGAAGTATCAGGCGCCCGCGCGGACCCCCGCGACCGTCGGGCGGCCATCGGCGAACCAGCGCGGGAAGGTGACATCGAACAGCTGCTCGCGCACCATCTCGGCGCCGCCGCGCAAGGGCTCACGCACGTCGTTCTGCGACTGCACGATGTTCAGGTCTCGGGTCGCGAGGGGAAGTGACAGCTCGTACACCCGCTGGCGCACCTCGGCGAGGAAGACCTCGCCGGCTCCCACGACCGCGCCGCCGATCACGATCGTCCCGGGGTTGAACATGTTCACCAGCGCCGCGATGGACTCGCCCACCACGCGCGCACAGCGCTGGATCAGCGAGATCGCGAGCGCGTCGCCGTCCTCGGCTGCACGCGCGATCGCCTCCGGGGTGAGCGGCTCGCCCTCCCGCGTGCGCTGCGCGAGCGCGCCGGTTGCGCCATCGGCGATCGCGACCTCCGCGTCGCGCACGAGCGCCCAGCCTCCGGCGACAGCCTCCAGGCAGCCGATCTTGCCGCACCGGCACAGCGCATCCGATCCGGCGACGCGGACGTGCCCGATGTCGCCGGCTGCCCCGTTGGCACCCCGGTGGATGCGGCCCTGCGAGAGCAGACCGGCGCCGATTCCGGAGCCGACCTTGCAGTAGATCAGGTTCACGTGCTCGTCGGGCCGCCGCGTCCGCTCGTTGAGCGCGAGCAGGTTCACGTCGTTGTCGACCCAGACCGGCGCGTCGTAGCGCTGCTCGAACCGGCGGCGGATGTCGAAGCCGTTCCAGCCCGGCATGATCGGCGGTGCGACGGGCCGCCCGGAGGCGAAGTCCACCGGACCGGGGATGCCGACCGAGATGCCCCAGATCGGAACATCGGGCGTGCGGGCGAGGACCTCGTCGATCATGGCCATCGCGGTGTCCAGCGTCTCGGCGGGTCCGCGCGAGATGTCCCACGCCCGGTGCGTCTCTTCGAGGATGTCGCCCTCGAGCATCGCGACGCCGACGTGGATGTGCAGCGCACCGAGCGCGCACACGATGATCCGGCCGCGACCGCTGCGGAACCGCAGCGTGCGCGGCGCCCGACCGCCCGAGGAGGGGCCGAACTCGCCGTCCTCGAGGTAGCCGATGCCGATCGCCTGCTCCACGCGCTGCGTCACGACGCCGCGACCGAGCCCGGTCACGCGTCCGATCTCGGGTCGGGTTGCCGCGTCGCCCGCGCGCACCATGTTGACGATGCGCAGCAGGCTCGTCACCTCGTCGGTCTGAGCGCCGAAACGCAGGGTGGACTCTGTCGCCATGGTGCGATTTTCGCACAACATCGTTGGTCTTCAGACCATATTGCAAGCCCTATAGTCAGGTTCCGAACGGCTTATGTACACTTCATGCAAAAGCGTGAGGGACCGCAGGGGGCTCGCGTTGTCACGAAGGGACCACCATGTCGCACGGTGTCGGGATCGTCGGAGCCGGCCCCGGCGCGGCCGCGCTGCACCTGCCCACGATCGCCCGCATGCCCGAGGACTTCTCCGTCGTGCACATCTCGGATGCCGGCAGCGGTCGCGCCGAGCAGCTCGCGTCTCCGATCGGCGCTCGCTGGTCTGCGGGGACCGCGGAGCTGCTGGCCGATCCCCGGGTGTCGGTCGTGGTGCTGTGCAGTCCGCCCGCCGAGCACGCGGTGCAGATCCTGGCGAGTGTGGCGGCCGGAAAGCCCGCCGTGCTGTGCGAGAAGCCCCTCGCGACGACCCCGGACGATGCCGCGACGGTGATCGCCGCGTGCCGCGAGGCGGGAACGGCTCTGCTGATCGGCACCAACCACCTGTACGACCCGGCGTGGGGCCGGGCGAAGCACCATCTCCTCGCCGGTGGTCGCCCGGTTCGAGCCGTCTCCGTGACCCTGGCGCTGCCGCCCAACGGCCGCTACCACGACGTGGTCACGAACGCCTCGGCGCCGGCCTCGGTCCCGGCCCGTGGCGCCCCCGACCTGTCTGAGGCCGGCGTCGCGGCATCCGTCGTGCGCGCGCTGATCACGGGCCTGGCGGTGCACGATCTACCGATACTGCGCGATCTCGCCCCCGTGTTCGAGAGGGTCGTCTTCGCGCGCGCGATCGCTCCGATCGGCTACGCCGTCGGCTACCGTGCGTCGGGCATCCCCGTGCGACTCACGACGGTCATGCTGCCGTCGGGCGCTGACGCGGTGTGGCGCCTGGACATCACCACCGATACCGACCTGGTGGAGGTGTCGTTCCCGCCCGCCTTCGTCCACGCCGGCAGCGCGACGGTGCGGGTGACGGCGCCGTCCGGCAGGGTGACGACCTATCCGCCCGCCGGCCCCGACGGGTACGTGGCCGAGTGGGGCGCGCTCGCCGACCTGCTGAACGGCACGAGCGTCGTCGAGTACGACGAGCTGCTCGATGACTCTCGCTATGCACTGACGCTGGCCGAGGCGGCGGCCGCGCGCATCCGCTCCGGAGGTGGACCATGATCGGCGTCCTCGCGCCCGCAGGGGCGTATCGGGTGGCGCTGGCCGAACTCCCACGGCGGACACGACTGGTCGACCGCGCGGACGGGGCGGTGGTGGTGCTGCCCGGGGACCCGGGGTGGGTCGAGGCCGGACTCGCGGCGACCGCTGCGGGGGCGCGCGCTCTGGTGGTCGCCGACCCCGCGTTCGCTCCGGCGGCGGACATCCATCTGCTCGTGAGCGCCGGCATCCCCGTGGTGGTCGAGCGCCCCCTGCTGCGGGCCGATGCAGCAGGCGACGCCCGAGATGCCGGATCCGACCCGCCCCGCACGGTCGTCGCCGACGGGGCCGCGCCGGCGGCGCAGCTGCGCTGCCTGCTGCGGGACGCGATGGGATGGCTGCGGGTGCTGAGCGGGGCGCCCCTCCGGCTCGCCGCGGCCGACGGCGCGTTGGCGCTGCTGGAGACCAGTGCCGGGATCACCGCATCGCTCACGGTTGTGGGCTCCGCCGGCGCGAGGAGGTGGATCCGCGCGCACGCCCTGGCGGAAGCGGCCACCGAGGTGCAGGTGGTGGACGGGCGGACAACGGTGGCCAGGATCACCGATGCGGGGCGGCTGATCGCCCCCGCGCGATTCGAATCGTCCGAGCGCCTCGCCGTGCGGCGCGCGCTGGACGCGCTGGATCACCACCGGCGGCCGGCCGACCTCGACGAACTCGTGGCGGACACCGCTCTGGCCGACCGGATCGCAGCGCGCTGACATAGATGTCGGTGATTCTGGTCATAGGCGATATGGGATTCCCTGATATGCCCGGCGGAGGCGAAAGTGGTTCCGGAACCACCCGCACGCGTTTACTCCGAAGGGATCGAAGATGATCAAGCTGCTCTCCCACCTCTCCTATGTCGAGATCACGGCGGCCGATGTCGAGGTCTCCGTCGACTTCTACGTCAACCAGGTCGGGCTCACCGAGGTCGACCGGATCGACGGCAAGGTGTATCTGCGCTGCTGGGGGGACTATTACAAGTACTCCGTCGTGGTCGCACCGGGCGACGGGCCGTCGCTGGTGACGGCGGCATGGCGCACGACCAGCCCCGAGGCGTTGGAGGAGGCGGCCAAGCGTGTTCAGGCGGCAGGCATCGAGGGCGAGTGGTTCGAGGGACCGGCAATCGGCCGCGCCTACCGCTTCACCGGCCCGTGGGGCCACACCCTCACGCTGCACTGGGACGTGGAGCGCGTCCACGTCACCGACGGGTCGAACGCCTCGATCTATCCCGACCGCCCCACCCGGCGCAGCAAGGTCGCAGGAGCCCCGCGCCAGCTGGACCACGTCACGATCGCGACCAGCGATGTCGACGCGTTCGCGGCCTGGTACAGCGAGGTGCTGGGCTTCCGCGTGATGGCCAGGACGGTCCTGGATGAGGCCCCCGTCTCGGTGTTCTCGGTGCTGACCACCAACGAGAAGTCCCACGACCTCGGTGTCGTGCGGGACGGATCGACCCGCGCCGGGCGCATCAACCACTACGCGTTCTGGGTCGACACCCGCGAAGAGCTTCTCATCGCCGCAGACGTCCTGATGGAGAACGGCTATCCCATCGAGTACGGCCCGTCCATCCACGGCATCGGCGAGCAGAACTTCCTCTACTACCGGGAACCCTCCGGCTTGCGCATCGAGCTGAACACCGGCGGCTACCGCAACTACGTGCCGGACTGGGAACCGAACACCTGGCGCCCGTCCCAGGGATCGAACAACTTCTACCGCAACGGGGCCATGCCGATGTCCATGACAGAGTCCTTCCCTGCCGCGGACGGCCCGAGTGCGACGGAGGAGGGGGTGCCGGACGAGATCAAGGCGGCGCTGTTCAACCCCTACGCCAAGCACGGTCAGGGCTGACAGACTTCGTGGGCGGCGCGCCGTGAATGCCGGGCCGCCCACGAGCCACCACTCGCACGACGATGAGCGATGAACGGAACCACACGATGACGACGACCGACCGACTCCACGCCCCGTTCGCGCTCGGCCGCTTCCGAGACGCCGACGGTGTCGCCCTCGGTCTGGTCGCCGGTGACCGCATCCGTCGCCTCACCGCCGTTGAGCTCGGCGCCGCCGACCTCAACGCGTTCCTCGCCGAGCCGGACTGGGACCGCCTGAGTGCGCTGGCATCATCGGACGGATCCTGGATGCCGGTGGCCGAGGTGGTCCTGACCGCTCCGGTCGAGCCGCGCCAGGTGCTCCAGGCGGGTGCGAACTACCGCCAGCACGTGATCGAACTGGTGGCCGCGGGCCTCACCCAGAACAGCGATCGTACGCCGGAGCAGGCGCGCGAGTTCGCCGCCACCATGATGGACGAGCGGGCCGCCGGGGGCGAGCCGTACTTCTTCATCGGCCTGCAGGCCTGCGTCGTCGGGGACGACGTGCCGCTGGTGCTTCCGGCGTACAGCGATCAGCACGATTGGGAGCTCGAGCTGGCAGTGGTGATCGGTCGCGAGGCGTTCCGGGTCTCGCGGGAGGAGGCGCTGGATCACGTCGCCGGCTACACGATCGTCAACGACATCACCACGCGCGACCTCGTCTTCCGCAAGGACATGAAGGAGATCGGCACGGACTGGTACCGGTCCAAGAACGCCCCGGGGTTCCTTCCGACCGGACCGTTCCTGGTGCCCGCGCCGTTCGTGCGCGCCGGCGAGGTGAACCTGCGCCTCGAGCTGAACGGGCAGGTCATGCAGGACGGCTCCACCAGCGACCTGCTCTTCGACATCCCCGCCCTCATCTCGGGAGCGTCGCAGACGATGCCGCTGCTGCCCGGCGACATCCTGCTGACCGGCAGTCCGGCCGGCAACGGTCAGCACTGGAGGCGGTTCCTGCGCGACGGCGACGTCATGACCGGCAGCATCGAGGGCCTCGGCACGCAGGCCGTGCGGTGCGTCGCCCCTCGATCGGGCGCCGGCGTGTCCACCCGGGAAACGAGCCTGTGATGACGCCGTCCGACGACCCTGCCGACCTCGACCGCACGAATCCCGAGGCCGAGATCGCCGCGCGCGCCGAGGCGTACCGCAACTGGGGGAGATGGGGACCAGACGACGTGCTCGGCACCCTCAATCTGATCGACTCCGCCAAGCGGATCGAGGCGGCCGCGCTCGTGCGTGAGGGTGCGGTCGTCTCGCTGTCGCAGTCCTTCGACACGAACGGGCCGCAGAAGGGGTGGCGCCGCCGGACCAATCCGGTGCACACGATGACCGACACCGGCGTCGACGCCGAACGCGGCAACCAGGGTTTCCCGCACGGCATCGGCGGAGCGGACGACGTCATCTCCATGCCCCTGCAGTGCTCCACGCAGTGGGACGGCCTCGGCCACATCTTCGATCACGGCATGGCCTGGAACGGTCGCCGGGCCGGCGACGTGGTCACCAGCGAGGGGGACCTCGTCACGGGCATCGAGCACGCGGCATCCGTCATCGTCTCGCGCGGAGTGCTGCTCGACGTCGGCCGCCACCTGCAGCCCGAGACCGGCGAACTGCCCGACGGCTACGCGATCACCACGGCGGACCTCGACGCGACCGCGCGGGCCGAGGGCGTGACGATCGGCCGCGGCGACATCGTCCTGGTCCGCACCGGTCAGCTCGCCCGCGCACGCCGCGACGGCTGGGGCGACTACGCCGGCGGGCCCGCGCCCGGGCTCTCGCTCACGACCGCCGGGTGGCTGCACCGCACCGAGATCGCGGCGATCGCCACCGACACATGGGGTTTCGAGGTGCGTCCCAACGAGTTCGACGTGCCCGCGTTCCAGCCCCTTCACCAGGTGGTGATCCCGAACATCGGCTTGACCATCGGCGAGATGTGGGACCTCGAGGCGCTCGCCGAGGCGTGTGCCGCCTCGGGGCGGTACGACTTCCTCCTCTCCGCGCCGCCCCTGCCGATCACCGGCGCGGTCGGATCACCCATCAACCCCGTCGCGATCCTGTAGGTCGCGACCTCACCCGAAGATCAGCACCGTACGAGAACAGAGAGGTTCCCGACATGACCGCAGTGAAGAAGGCCGCCATCGCCGGAGGCGGCGTCGCGGGGCTGGCCGCAGCCATCCAGCTCGCGAAGGCCGGCATCGCCGTCGACGTGTTCGAAGCCAAGCCCGAGCTGAGCGCGCTGGGGTCCGGCATCTCGCTGCAGGGCAACGCCCTGCGCGTATTCGACGCGATCGGCGTATGGGAGGACATCCGTGCGGCGGGCTACGCGTTCGAGGGTCTGAACCTGCGCGCCCCCGGCCCCGGAGCACCCATCGTTGCAGCCCTGCCCGACGTGAAGACGGGCGGGCCGGATTACCCGTCGGCGATGGGGATGCCGCGCGCCGACCTCGCTCGGATCCTGCTCGAGCACGCGCAGCGGGCCGGCGCGGGGGTGCACTTCGGCCGGAGGATCACCGGCGTCGACGATCGGGCGGACGGCGCGGTCGAGGTGTTCGTCGACGACGAGTCGGCGGGTCACTACGACCTGCTGATCGGCGCCGACGGCCTGCACTCCACCGTGCGGGACCTGATGGGCATCGACACGAAACCGCAGCCCACCGGCATGGGGATCTGGCGCACGTTCGTCTCCCGCCCGGCCGAGGTGGAGCGCAGCGAGCTGTACTACGGCGGTCCGGTCTACATCGCCGGGTACACGCCGACGGGTCAGGACAGCATGTATGCGTTCCTGGTGGAGAAGGCGCAGGACCGGTTCGGCACCTCCGACGAGGATGCCACCCGCATCATGCTCGAGGAATCCCGCGCCTATGACGGACCGTGGAACTCGATCCGCGCGGACCTCGCAGACGGCGCGCACGCGAACTACACCTGGTTCACGCAGCACATCCTGGACGCTTCGTGGAACCGTGGTCGCGTCGTGGTGATCGGGGATGCCGCGCACAGCTGCCCCCCGACCATCGCGCAGGGTGCCGCACAGGGGCTGGAGGATGCGTTCGTCCTGGCCGAGCTGCTCACCCAGCGGGATGCCGTCGACCAGGAGCTCTGGGACCAGTTCCATGCCCGACGCCTCCCGCGTGCGAAGGCGGTGGTGGAGGCATCCGTACAGCTCGGCCAGTGGCAGATCGACGGCAACCGGGACGCGGACGCCGGCGGACTGATCTTCGGGATCGCTCAGAAGATGGCGGAGCCGGTATGACGGAGGCGATCGACTCCGTCGCCGTCACCGATGTGCACGCTCACGTGCTGCTGCCCGCCCTCCACGAGGAGGTGCAGCGGCGCGCCGCCGACGGAGTGCGCGCGGCGGCGGAGCTGGAGCTGCTGCGCAACGGTGCCGAGAGCCTCGCCGTCTCCGGGCCGATGGTGGGCGCGCGGATCCCGAAGCTCACGGATGTGCGGGTGCGGCTGGCCGACATGGACGCGCAGGGTGTCCAGCGGCAGTGGGCCAGCTACCTGCGCAGGATCTGGTTCGACACCGTCGTGCACGACCCGCACGACCTGCGCACGCTGGTCGAGGTGGCCGGCGGATCCCAGGTCCTGCTCGGCAGCGACTACCCGTTCGATATGGGACTGGATGACCCGGTCACGTTCGTGCGGGGCGCCGGGCTGCCGGCAGAACTGGCCGCACGCATCCTGGGCGGCAACGCCCAGACGCTCCTGAAAGCGCTGGTGCACGCATGAGGGTCGCGCGCTGGGTCGCGGACGGTGCGATCGGCGAGGGATTCGTGATCGATGAGCGGGTGGTGCCGTTCCCGCACGGGCTGACCGTCGCCGACGTTCTGACTCGGGGAGTCCTCGCCGCGCAGGCGCTGGTCCTGCGCGCGGACCACTCGGCCGGTCAGCGCCTCGACGACGTCCGGCTGCTCGCGCCGCTGGTGCCGGCGGCCATCCGCGACTTCGTCGCGTTCGAGGAGCACGTCGAGGGGGTGAGCGCGGGAGTCGAGGGAACAAGCCACGTCGCCGAGGAATGGTACGACGCCCCCACGTTCTACTTCACGAATCCGCACACCGTCCTGGGGCCCGGCGAGGCGGTGCGCCCGCCGGTCACCGAGCGACTGGACTTCGAGCTGGAGCTCGCCGTCGTCGTCGGCGGCGTGCCCGGATCGGACGGGTCGAACCTGACACCGGATGCCGCGGCATCCCACATCTTCGGCTACACGATCATGAACGACTGGTCCGCGCGGGACCTGCAGGCCCGCGAGATGAAGGTGCGCCTCGGGCCCGCGAAAGGCAAGGACTTCGGCACCTCGCTCGGTCCATGGATCGTCAGCGCCGATGAGCTGGCCCCCTTCCTCGACGAGGACGGGTTCCTCGCGGTGCGCGCCGAGGTGTACGTGAACGACGCACTGATCGGCGCGGATCTGGTCTCGAACATGGGCTGGCCGTTCCCCGAACTGGTGGCCTATGCCGCGCGCAACTCGAAGGTCGTCGCGGGAGATGTGCTCGGGTCGGGGACCGTCGGCAACGGCGGGTGCCTCGGCGAGCTGTGGGGGCGTGCCGGCGCGCTGATCCCGCCGCCGCTGCGCGAAGGCGATGAGGTGCGCATGGTGGTCGAGGGGATCGGTGAGCTGATCGGGTCCGTAGGTTCGCCCGTCCGCGTTCCCGCGGTGTCGCCGGCCCGACCGCGGTCGCGGATGCGATCCCGCTGACTTATGTTGCTTTTGCGCTAAAGCGCGTTTAGGATTGACATGACGTCGGGATCCCCCGGATCCGTTCCCTCGCGTGACGTCGCGCGGGGGGCACACACCGTCGCGTCGACGGCCCGATCGTTCGGGTGAATCGCGTATGCCGCTTTCTCCCTGGAGGCTCCGCCTCCTCATCGTCGCACTGCTGACCGTGTCGTTCCTCGGCGCCCTCGACCACACCGTCGTCGCGACCTCGCTGGCGACGATCGCCGGCGAGCTGGGCGCCGTCGAGCACATGAGCTGGGTCATCGTCTCGTACACGCTGGCCAGCACGGTGCTTCTGCCGGTGCTCGGCAAGCTGGCCGACCTGGTCGGCGCACGCCTGGTCTTCCTGGCGAGCCTGGCGCTGTTCATCATCGCCTCGCTCTTCTGCGGCCTCGCTCAGGACATCACGCAGCTGGCCACCGCCCGCGTCGCGCAGGGCATCGGGTCCGCCGGACTCCACCTCATGCCGCAGACGATCGTGGGCGAGGTCACCACCCCGCGGGAACGTCCCCGCATCCTCTCCCTGATCGGGGCGGCCTTCCCCATCGCGATCCTGGTCGGACCGCTTGCCGGCGGTCTGATCACCGACGCGTGGGGCTGGCGCTGGATCTTCTGGATGAACATCCCGATCGGCATGCTGGCGCTGGCGCTCGCGGTCGTCGCGGTGCCGCACATCGCCGGGAGGTCCGCCCGGCGGTTCGACATCGCGGGAGCGGTGGTGCTCGGCATCACGGTCACCGCGTTCGTGCTCGGAGCCGGTTGGGCCAGCGCGGGCGGCGACAGCGGCGTCCCGGTGCTCGTGGCCGCGCTGGTGGCGATCGTCGGTCTTGCCGCCTTCATCGCGATCGAGCTGCGGGTGTCGGAGCCGGTGGTGCCGCTGCGGCACTTCGCCAATCGCACGATCCTGTTCTGCATCGTCCTGTCCACCGTGATCGGCGTCGGCCTCTTCTCCGTCGTCTCCTACGTGCCGACCTTCATTCAGATGGCGTACGGTACGTCGGCCACCGTGTCCGGGCTGGTGCCCATCGCGACCGTGTTCGGGATGCTGGTCAGCACGCTCGTCACCGGATCGCTCGCGAGCCGCACGGGCCGGTACCGGGCCTTCCCCATCTTCGGCACCTCCGCGGCCGCGATCGGCCTGCTCGTCATGGCATTCCTGCCGGCCGGGATGCCGCTGTGGGTGCCGATGCTGGCGATGGGGCTGGTCGGCATCGGCACGGGGTCGTTCATGAACATCATCGTGGCGGTGGCGCAGAGCGCCGCGTCGCGTTCGGACACGGGCAGTGTGACGGCCACCGTCAGCCTCGTCCGGCAGGTCGGCTCCACCACGGCCACCGCGATCGTCGGGGGCCTGATCGGGGTGGGGGTGACCGCGGGACTGCCGGCGTCGCTGGATGCCGCGACCCTCACTCCGCAGGCCGTGGCAGCCGCATCCCCGGCCGTTCAGACCCAGGTGGCCGAACTGTATTCCGGGGTGCTCGCGCCGATCTTCATCGGCCTCGCACTTGCCTACGTGGTCGGTATCGTCGCGTCCCTCCTGCTTCCGCCGGGGCGCCTGTCCGACGAGCGCGACGCGCCGTCGACGGCTGCGGCCGAGTCCGCGATCGCCTGAGCACCCGAACTCGTCCCGAAGGAGACACCATGTCGCACCACGCCACCATCGCCGTCGTCGGCAGCGGACCGATCGGCTCCGCGTACGCGCGGATGCTCCTGGAGCAGCTGCCGGACGCGCACGTGGTGATGTTCGAGGCGGGTCCGCAGCTGACCGCGATCCCGGGTGAGAGTGTGCGCAACATCGCCGACCCCGCCGAGAAGGAACGTGCGCGCGAGATGTCGCAGGGCCCACAGGCGGGGGAGCTGCGGGAGTCGCTGGGCATCCCGGCCGGTGCTGTGGTGGAGGGCATGTTCACGGCGCGACAGGGCACGCACCTCCTCGACTTCGGCGGGGACGGCTCCGCGCACGCGCCGACCTTTCCGGCCGTGGCGGCCGCGACCAACGTCGGCGGACAGGGGGCGCACTGGACCTGCGCGACACCGGCGCCCGCCTTCAGCGAGAAGATCCCGTTCATCGCCGATGACGAATGGCACGACCTGCTCGAGGTCGCCAAGGACCTGCTGCACGTCCAGAGCGCGGCGTTCGCGGACTCGGCGGTCGGTGAAGGCATCCGGTCGCTGCTCGAGGAGGAGTACGCCGGTGAACTGCCCGACGGCTACGGGCCGAGCACCCTGCCCGTCGCCGGCGACCCGCAGCCGGACGGCACCATGCGCTGGGCCGGGGCGGACATGGTGCTCGGGCCCCTCATCGACCCGGAGTCGCCGTTGAGCGCCCGGTTCGAGCTGCGCGATCTCACGCTGGTGCGCCGTGTCGAGGTGCAGGACGGTCGGGCGGTCGGCGTCACGGTCGAGGACCTCCGCACCCGCGAGACGCGTGTCGTGCCGGCGGATCTCGTCGTCGTCGCCGCCGACGCGTTCCGCTCACCGCAGCTGCTGTGGGCGTCCGGCATCAGGCCGCCGGCGCTCGGGCGCTATCTCACCGAGCACCCCGTCGTGATCTCCACCGTCGCTCTCGATCCGGACAAGATCGGACGGTTCGCGTCCGAGGCCGATGTGGACGCCGAGATCGCCCGACGCTCGGTGAACCCGGCCGACCCGGTCGCGGCGGTCAACCGCATCCCGTTCTCGGAGCCGAACCATCCCTTCTCGCTGCAGGTCATGTACGCCGAGAACCCGCCGTTCCCGCTCGACCCGTCGCACCCGGCCGCGGGCAACCGCTGGGGCTACGTGAATATGGGCTACGGCATGCGCAAACGCCCGCGGTTCCAGGACGGCGTGACGTTCTCGGACGAGGAGCTGGACTACCGCGGGTTTCCGAACATGACGATCGAGTACGAGCTGACGGATGCCGAGAACGCCGAGATCGCGGCGGCCACCGAGCGGCTGCGCCGCGCGGGCAACGCGCTGGGCACGTTCATCGCGGAGCCCCGGCTCCTGCCGAACGGGTCGAGCCTGCACTACATGGGCACCATGCGGATAGGGGAGGCCGACGACGGCACGTCGGTCGCGGACCCGTGGTCGCGGGTGTGGGGCGTCGACGGCCTGATCGTGGGGGGCAACGGCGTGATCCCGACCGCGAACGCGATGAACCCCACGCTGATGAGCGTCGCGGTCGCGGTGCGCGGCGCTCGCAAAGCCGCGGAACAGCTGGCCGCATCGGATCACACCCGCCAGACCGGATAGCCGCCACCAGCCCGGGACAGAACTCCGCTGTCTCGCGGTGCCCGTCCGCTCTCGCGGGACGGGGTCAGCGGGGACGCCGGTCAGCGGACGCCCTTCATCAGCGCCAGCACCGGCTTCACCGCGAACAGGAGCGCGGCGCCCAGCCCGATCGCCACGAAGCCGAGCGACGTGAAGTACGGCACCTCGTTCTCGGGATCGTAGAACTGCGCGAGCCACCCGGCCAGGGCCGTGCCGAGCGCGATGGACAGGAAGAACAGCGCGATCATCTGCGTGTGGAAGACCTTCGGGGCCAGCTTCGTGGTCACCGACAGCCCCACCGGTGAGATGAGCAGCTCGGCGATCGTGAAGACCAGCAGGATGCCGACGATCGCCAGCAGCGGCGTGCTGTTGGGCGCCCCGTTCGCCCACGGCAGGAACAGCAGGAACGCGGCGCCCATGATGATCGCGCCGAGGCCGAACTTGATCGGCGTCGAGGGCTGGCGGGTGCCGAGCTTGGTCCACACCGCGGCGAAGACGCCGGAAAGCACGATGATGAAGATCGGGTTGATCGACTGGACCCACGACACCGGCATCTCCCACCCGAAGATCGAGCGGTCGAGGCGCTTGTCCGAGTACACGGTCAGCACGGTGAACTGCTGCTGGTACAGCGACCAGAACCCGACGCTGACGATGAACAGCGGGATGAAACCGAACACGCGTGACCGCTCAATGGCGCTGATCCGGCGGCTGGAGAGGATCACCGCGAAGTAGGCGATGGTGGCGATGACCGTGGCGATGATCACCACCCCGGCGAGGTTGTCGGCGCGGATCACCCCCAGCAGCACCAGAGCGACCAGGACGACGGCCCCCGCGACGGCGATGCCGATCACCGCGCCGTAGCGTGCGCGCGGCAGCGGGTTGGGCACGGCGCGGGATGCCGCGGGCAGCTGCTTGCGGCCGAACGAATACTGCAGCAGCCCCAACGCCATGCCCGCCGCCGCCAGCCCGAAGCCCCAGTGGAAGCCCCAGGTGGTCTGCAGCAGACCGGTCAGCAGCGGACCGAAGAATGCGCCCAGGTTGATGCCGAGATAGAACAGGGAGAAGCCGGCATCCCGTCGCGGGTCATCCTCGGAGTAGAGGGTTCCGACCACCGAGGTCGCATTGGCCTTCAGGCCGCCCGAGCCGACCGCGACCAGCACCAGGCCGATGCCCAGACCCACGTATCCCGGCAGCAGTGCGAGCGCGATGTGCCCGCACATGATCACGATCGCGCTGACGAACAGCACGCGCTCCGACCCGAACAGGCGGTCGGCCAGCCATGCGCCCAGAATCGTGGAGAGGTACACCGCCCCGCCGTAGGCCCCGACGATGCCCGTGGCGATGACCTCCGGGACCCCCAGGCCGCCCTCGGCGACGGAGTAGTACATGTAGATGAGCAGGATGCCCTGCATGCCGTAGAAGCTGAACCGCTCCCACATCTCGACGCCGAACACGTGCGCCAGCGCCCACGGCTGCCCGAAGAACCGGCTGTCGTGGTCGGCGCCGTCCTCCACCGGCGTGCGCACTTCCGCCGCCGGGCGTGACCCGTCATCCGGGGGGACGGTGGGGCCCCGCTCGACGCCATCGTCAGTGCTCATGGCGCCAGGCTAATCCTCCGTCAGTCGCGAAGGGAGGGGTGCCGCTCCTGCGGTGCGCGCTTGGCGGGAATGAACAGCGCGACGACGAGCGCGATGACCGCGGCCGCACCGCCGAGGATGAACGACAGGGAGAAGGCCGTCGGCGTCGGCGTCGGCATCCCCTCGAACTCCACGGAGTAGCCGGCCAGCACCGCACCGACCACCGCGGCCGCGGAACTGGTTCCCAGCGACCGGAACAGCGCGTTCAGGCCATTGGAAGCGCCCGTCTCGCTCTGCGGGACCGACCGCATGATCAGCATCGGCATCGATGCGAAGCCGAAGCCGATGCCCACCCCGATCAGGAGGTTCGCGATGAGGATGTGCCACACCTCGGACGAGAACAGCAGGGTGAACCCGTACGCCACGACCAGTGCGATCGCGCCGATCACCAGCAGCAGCTTCGGCCCGGTGCGGCGCGCCAGGCGCCCTGCGACCGGGGAGAGCACCATCATCACGATCCCGGAGGGCATGATGATGAAGCTCGCGGCCAGAAGCGACAATCCGAAGCCCGCGCCGGTGGCCACCGGCAGCTCGAGGATCTGCGGGTAGATCACGTTGGAGGCGAACAGCGAGAATCCCATCGCCACCGAGGCGATGTTCGTCAGCAGCACTGCCGGTCGTGCCGCGACCCGCAGGTCCAGGAGCGGCTCCGGGATGCGCAGCTCGAACCATCCCCAGGCCAGCAGGACGACCAGGCCGCCCAGGCCGGTGGCGAGCACGGCGGGGGAGCCCCAGCCCCACTCGTTCCCGCGCGAAATGGCCAGCAGGATGCCGATGAGCCCGACGGCGAGCCCGGCGGCGCCGATGTAGTCGAAGCGGCCGGCGGTGCGCAGCACGCTCACCGGCACGATCCACAGGACCAGCACGAAGACGATGACGCCGAGACCGGCCGCGAACCAGAACAGCAGATGCCAGTCGCTGCGCTCCGTGATCAGCGCGCTGATCGGGAGCCCGAGCGCTCCGCCCACACCGAGGGTGGCGCTGATCAGCGCGATCGCGGAGTCGACGCGCTTCTCGTGGAGCACGTCGCGGAGGATCGCGATGCCCAGCGGGATGACGCCGGTCACGGCGCCCTGCAGCGCGCGACCGATGATGACGCCGACTATTCCCGTCGACAGGGCGGCGATGACCGAGCCCGTGATCATCACGGCCATCAGCACCAGAACGATCCGCCGCTTGCCGTACATGTCGCCGAGTCGCCCCGCGATCGGGGTGATCACGGCCGCGGCGAGCAGCGTCGAGGTGACCACCCACGCGGTGTCCTCGCGGCTCGCGTTCAGCAGCTCGGGCAGTCGCGCCTGGATCGGCACGACCAGCGTGAACATGAACGAGGAGCACAGACCGGCGACGGCGAGGACCGCGACGATCGCCCCCTGCCGGGGCATTCGGGTGAGGCGCCGGCGTTCGTCCTCATCCGATCTCATCGCTTCAGGCTATCGGCGCAAAGAGGGGTCCCGGACCGCCGGGCTGCTGCGGACGCATCGCGCGCGGCAGACTGAGCGCATGGCACACGACGATCGGGATGCGGCATCCGAGTCTTCTCAGGACGCAATCGGGATCCGTCCGCTGGAGACGATCGCGCAGATCCAGGAGGCCGCGGTGGTCCTCCGGCGGGTGTGGGCGGGGGAGCGCGACGCGATGCCGGGGAACCTGGTCCGCGCGCTGGAGCACTCCGGCAACTACGTCGTCGGCCTCTACGACGGCGAGCGGATGGTGGGGGCGTCGATCGCGTTCTTCGCGGCGCCGGCGGCGCGTTCGATGCACTCGCACATCACCGGGGTGCTGCCCGGGCTGCAGAGCCGCGGACTGGGGCGCGTGCTGAAGCAGCATCAGCGCCAGTGGGCGCTGGACCGCGGCGTCGGGCACATCACCTGGACATTCGATCCGCTCGTGGCGCGCAACGCGCACTTCAACCTGCGGGTCCTCGGCGCACGCGTGAGCGAGTATCTGGTCGATCACTACGGACCCATGGACGACGAAGTCAACCGGGGCGACGAGACCGACCGGCTCCTGGTGTCGTGGGCCCTCGCGGCCCCGCCGGTGCCGACCCCGCCCGACGAGCACGTCGTCGCAACGGTGGCGGTGCCGCGCGACATCGAGACCCTTCGACGCGAATCGGCGACGGATGCCGCGGCCTGGCGCGTCCGGGTGCGGGAAGGCTTCCTCAGCCGCCTCGCCGCGGGGTTGGTGGTCGGCGGCTTCGACGACGAGCGCGGGTACCTGTTCGTGCGTCCGTGAGCGTGCGGTGCCGCTCGGGCCGCGTGCGGTGCCGCTCGGCCGCGTGGCTGGTGCTCGGGCCGCGTGCCCACCTCGGTCGGTATCGTGAACGGCATGATCCCGCCCGACTGGACACCGCACCGCCGCGACGACGGCGAGCTGGTGGGCTGGATCCGCCCGGAGGGCGAGTACTGGGTCGCCGTCGATCTGCTCGGGCACGCGGCATCCGGCCCTGTGGACTGGCTCGAGGCGGAGGCGACGCTGGAAACCCGCGGGCTGTCGTGGCTCGCCGAGGTGTGGATGCTGGAGCGCGAAGCGGCCGGTCCGCTCCGGGTCAAGCTGGTCGAGGTCACCCCCGGCGCCGCGGGAGAGGCCGGCCGGGTGGTCGTGCAGACCGACGACTTCGGAGCGATCGACGTCCCGGTGGACCGGTATGCGCTGCCGTGGCCGTCGCCTGCGGCGCTTCGCCCGCGGCGCCCGGACGACGTGCAGGGTTCTCCGTTCGACTGAGGCCGCATGTATCTGGGCGCCCGGCCCGGACTCCTCGCTGCAGAGGTCGCGTTCGCGACGCAGAGGAGGCGGCTATGCGCACGCTCGTTCACACCATCGCGCGGGCGATCCAGGGCACCCGGGGGGATCGGGTGCGACGCGGAAAGCGTCCCCGCCGCGCGCGGTCCACGTTCGTGCCGGTCGACGGACGCCTCCGCGCGCTGACGGCGGACTAGCCTGGGCGCATGCCGCTCGCTCGACCCGCGCCGTCCGTCTGTCTCGAGGGCTTCGAACTGCGCGTCCTGCAGATCCCGCTCGTCTCCCCGTTCACGACGTCTTTCGGCACCGAGACCGTGCGCGAGGTCATCCTGGTGCGCGCGCTCACGGCAGACGGCGACGGGTGGGGCGAGATCGTCACCGGAGCCGCGCCGCTGTACTCCAGCGAGTACACGCAGGGTGCGTGGGATGCCTCGCTCCGCTGGTTGATCCCCGCGCTGCTGGACCGGCACACGCTCGCACCGGAGGAAGTCCCCGTCGTGCTGCGACCGTTCGTCGGTCACCGGATGGCCAAGGCCGGCATCGAGCTCGCTGTGCTCGACGCCGCGCTGCGCAGCGAGGGGCGGGCGTTCGGCGAATACCTCGGCGCCGTGCGGGACCGGGTTCCCTCCGGGGTGTCGGTGGGGATCCAGCGGGACCCCGCCGCCCTGGTGGAGGTCGTCCGCGGGTATCTGGACGAGGGCTACGTGCGCATCAAGATCAAGATCAAGCCGGGGCGCGATGTCGCCGAGACCGCAGCGGTGCGGGACGCGTTCGGCCCGATCCCGCTCCAGGTCGATGCGAACTCCGCCTACACGCTCGCCGACGTGGACACGCTGGCCGAACTGGACCGCTTCGACCTGCTGCTCATCGAGCAGCCGCTGCAGGAGGACGACCTCGTGGACCATGCCACGCTGTCCCGGCACCTGCGCACCCCGGTGTGCCTGGACGAGTCCATCGTGTCCGAGAAGGCCGCCGTCGACGCGATCGCCCTGGGCTCGGCATCCGTGATCAACATCAAGGCCGGCCGCGTGGGCGGGTATCTGGAGGCGCTTCGCATCCACGACCTGTGCGTGGATGCCGGGATCCCGGTGTGGTGCGGCGGCATGCTCGAGACCGGCATCGGGCGCGCCGCGAACGCGGCGCTCGCGGCGCTGCCGGGGTTCACTCTGCCCGGCGACGTGTCGGCCTCGAACCGCTTCTACGCCCGCGACATCGTGACCGAGCCCGCCGTGCTCGAGGACGGGCACGTCCGCGTGCCGACCGGCGCAGGTCTCGGCGTGGAGATCGACCCGGTCGCCCTGGAGGACTTCACCGTGCAGCGCGAGGTCATCCGCCGGTAGCCGCGCCCCGGCCCCCGCCCCGCGCCCTCTCCCCCCCCCGCGCCCCCTCTCCCGTCGCGCGCTCGCCCCCCCGCGCCCTCTCCCCTTTCTGTTCACTTGCCCTGGATGTACACCAGAAGCGCGATTCGGTGTACATCTAGGGCAAGTGAACACCGGGGGCGGCCGACGAGCGCGCCGTCCGCACGCGGGAGGGGGCGAGGAGGATGCGGGGACACCTTGCGCGCGGGGTCGGCGCACGGGCACGCGGCCTCGCCGCAGCATCCGCCGCGGCGCTCATCCTGCTCGCGGGCTGCTCCGCGACCGCGACGCCGGAGGCGTCCGCTCCCGCGGGTCTGCCCGCCGGAGTGACGGTCCAGCTCGTGCAGCTGCGCTCCGACGTGGCCGCGCGGCAGGCGCAGGTCGAGGTGCACAACGGCACTGACCACGACCTGACCATCGGAGCCGTCGCGGTGAGCGACCCGCGGTTCGCCACCCCGGCCGGGCGGGTGCTGGAGCGCGAGTCGCTCGTCCGCGCCGGCGGCACGGTCGACATCCGTGTGCAGCTGCCCGCGATGGACTGCGGCGTCTCCGACTCCGGGGCCGGTTCGGTGCGGGTGGACTACTCCGCCGGCGCCGGCGACGTGCGGGCCGAAGTGCCGATCGATGACCCGCTGGACTTCCTCGGACCGCTCCACGAGCGTGAGTGCCGGGCTGAGGCGGTGACGGATGCCGCGGCCCTGAGCCTCGCGTCGTTCACCCCGTCGCCCGCCGGCGAAGCCGCGGATCTCGTGCTCGAGGTGAAGCCCACGGGACGGGGCGCGGTGAGGATCGTCGGCATCCAGACGACGAACCTCCTCACGTTCGCCGCCGGACCGGGCAGCACGGCGGACACGTTCCCGCTCGGCGTCGCGGTTACCGCCACGGATGCCGCACCGCTCGAGGTGCACGTTCCGCTCCTCCCGCTGCGATGCGATCCGCACGCGGTGCAGGAGGACAAGCGAGGCACGATCTTCACGGTCGAAGTGGAGCTGGACGGCGCAGACGGACAGATCGAACTGGCCGCGTCGGAGGACATGCGCGGTGCCATCCTTACCTGGGTCGCCGACTGGTGCGGATTCGGCTGAGACCGCGCACACCGCGCGCGCACGTGCGGCGGCGCGGCCGGGATGCCACGATGAGCGGGGGAGAGGTGGCTCATGGCTGAGTATCCGAACATCGCGGACCACGGGCTGATCGGCGATCTGCAGACCGCAGCTCTGGTCGACACGCAGGGCACGATCGACTGGTTCTGCGCGCCGCGCTTCGACTCGCCGAGCATCTTCGGGTCGCTGCTGGACGCCGAGCGCGGCGGCTTCTGCCGCATCCGCCCGGCCGCCGACCATTACGTCACGCGCCAGCTGTACCTGCCGGACACGGCGATCCTCGTCACGCGGTTCCTCACCGAGGAGGGCGTCGGCGAGGTCATCGACTTCATGCCCATCGCAGGCGAGGAGGCCACCGACCGGCACCGCATCGCGCGGCTGATCAACGTCGTGCGCGGCACCATGTCGTTCGAGGGCGAGATCCAGCCCCGCTTCGACTACGGCCGGGCCGCGCACACCGTGGAGACCGCAGCCGAGAACGGCATCCGTTTCACCGGCGGCGGCCAGTCGCTGACCGTGCACCGCGTCGGCGACGTCGTCCGGCACGACGGAGAACGGGCCGGCCGGATCGAGCTGGCCGGCAACGGGCTGAAGATGTACGGCACCCTCTCGGCAGGGGACAGCACCGGCGTGATCCTGGAGACCGGCGGCGCCGAGCCGTCGCGGGTTCCCGTCGCCGAGCTGGAGGCCATGTACCTGGAGACCACCCGGTTCTGGCGCGACTGGAGCAATCGCTCCACGTATCGCGGGCGCTGGCGCGAGATGGTCAACCGGTCCGCGATCACGCTCAAGCTGCTCACCTATGCGCCCAGCGGCGCGCTCGTGGCCGCACCGACCGCGGGTCTGCCCGAGCAGATCGGCGGTGAGCGGAACTGGGACTACCGCTACACGTGGATCCGCGACGCCTCGTTCTCGGTCCACGCCCTCCTCGGTCTGGGGTACGACGAGGAGGCCGAGGCCTTCGTCTCGTGGCTGACCGATCGGGTGCAGGAGAGCGCCGGGGACGAGTCCGGGCCGCTGAAGATCATGTACCGCGTCGACGGCTCATCCGACCTGGTCGAAGAGCGACTGGACAGTCTGCGCGGCTACCGAGGCTCGGCCCCCGTCCGCATCGGCAACGGCGCGGCCGACCAGCTCCAGCTGGACATCTACGGCGAGGCGATGGACTCCATCCAGCTCGCAAGCGAGCACGGGCTTCAGCTGCCCCACGCCGGGTGGACCGAGGTCGGTCGCATGCTGGACTGGGTCTGCGACAACTGGGACCGTGCCGATGAGGGTGTCTGGGAGACCCGCGGCGGTGCCCAGAAGTTCACCTTCGGCCGCTTCATGTGCTGGGTGGCGCTGGACCGCGGCATCCGTCTGGCCGAAGTCGGCGGCCGACCCGCCGATATCCTCCGCTGGCGCAAGGAACGGGATGCGATCTACGCGCAGGTGATGACGAAGGCGTGGGATGCCGAGCGCGGCGCGTTCGTGCAGCACCAGGCCACCACGGTGCTGGATGCGTCGGTGCTGGTCATGCCGGTGATGGGCTTCATCTCGCCGCGCGACCCGATGTGGCTGTCCACCCTGCGCGCGATCGACGAGGAGCTCGTCTCGGACAGTCTGGTCTACCGGTACGACCCGGCCGCCTCCCCCGACGGCCTGCGCGGATCGGAGGGGACCTTCACGCTGTGCTCGTTCTGGTACGTCGACGCGCTGGCCCGTTCCGGGCGCCTCGAGGAGGCCCAGCTCACCTTCGAGAAGATGCTCACCTACGCCAACCACCTGGGCCTGTACGCCGAGGAGATCGGGCTGACCGGTGAGCAGCTGGGCAACTTCCCCCAGGCGTTCAGTCACCTCTCCCTGATCAACGCGGCCGTGAACCTCGATCGCCAGCTCGATCGGTAGGATTGGGGATGCCGCGCAGCACCTCCTGAGGCGCGGCTCCCGCCCTCGCGGTCCAGCGGCGCACGCCGCTTCGACGCATCGCGCTCTGGACGAACCTCACCCCACACCCGACCATTGGAGCCACCGTGGCCGAGCAGTCCCGCCTCGACAAGGTCATCGCCCTCGCACGTCACCGGGGGTTCGTCTTCCAGGCCGGCGAGATCTACGGCGGATCCCGCTCGGCATGGGATTACGGCCCACTCGGCACGGAGCTGAAGGAGAACATCCGCCGCCAGTGGTGGCAGACCTTCGTGCGCGGCCGCGGCGACATGGTGGGACTGGACTCGTCGGTGATCCTGCCCAAGCGCGTCTGGGAGGCCTCCGGCCATGTCGCCACCTTCACCGATCCCCTCGTGGAGTGCCTGAACTGCCACCGTCGCTTCCGCGCCGACAACCTCATCGAGGACTTCGAAGCGCGCAAGGGCCGCACGGCCGAGAACGGCCTGGCCGACATCCCCTGCCCGAACTGCGGCGTGAAGGGTCAGTACACCGAGCCGAAGGCCTTCTCGGGCCTGATGAAGACCTACCTCGGTGTCGTGGACGACGAGTCCGGCCTGAACTACCTGCGCCCCGAGACGGCGCAGGGCATCTTCGTGAACTTCTCCAACGTGGTCACCGCGGCCCGCAAGAAGCCCCCGTTCGGCGTCGGTCAGGTGGGCAAGGCGTTCCGCAACGAGATCACCCCGGGCAACTTCATCTTCCGCACCCGCGAGTTCGAGCAGATGGAGATCGAGTACTTCGTCCCGCCCGCCGAGGCGCAGGAATGGTTCGAGCACTGGGTGGAGGCGTGCTGGAACTGGTTCGTCGACCTGGGCATCGATCCCGCGCACATGCGCCGCTTCGACGTGCCGAAGGACGAGCGCGCGCACTACTCGGCCGGCACGATCGACGTCGAGTACGAGTTCGGATTCCCCGGCAAGCAGTGGGGCGAGCTCATGGGCGTCGCCAACCGCACCGACTACGACCTGAAGAGCCACTCCGAGGCGTCCGGTCAGAGCCTGTCGTACTTCGACCAGGCCAGCGGTGAGCGCTACACGCCGTACGTCATCGAGCCGTCCTTCGGCCTGACCCGGGCCATGATGGCGTTCCTCGTCGACGCGTACCGCGAAGAAGAGGTGCCCAACGCGAAGGGCGGCACCGACACCCGCACGGTGCTCAAGCTGGACCCGCGCCTGGCGCCGGTGAAGGTGGCGGTCCTGCCGCTGTCACGCAACGAGCAGCTCTCGCCCATCGCCCGCGAGGTGGCCGCCGACCTGCGCGGCGAATGGAACGTCGACTTCGACGACGCCGGTGCCATCGGCCGTCGCTACCGCCGCCAGGACGAGATCGGCACCCCGTTCTGCGTCACCATCGATTTCGACTCGCTCGAGGACCGCGCGGTCACCGTGCGCGATCGGGACACGATGGCGCAGGAGCGCGTACCCCTTGAGGGTCTGCACGCTTATCTGGCCGAGCGTCTGAACGGCGCGTAGTCTCTGCGCTCGGCGTTCGGGTCTGACGCGAACCGCCTCAACGCTCCTTCGGAGCATTGACCCGGCCCGCGTCAACCTTCATCGCGCGCTTGTGCTCGCGCACCTTGGTCAGCGACTCGGCGGAGGTGATGTCCGCCACGCTGCGGAACGATCCCTCCTCGCCGTACGCACCGGCCGCCTCACGCCAGCCGGCGCCGGTGTAGCCGTACTGCTTGCCCAGCAGCGCCAGGAAGATCTTTGCCTTCTGCTCCCCGAAACCCGGAAGCGCCTTCAGCCTGCGCAGCACCTCTCGGCCGTCCGGGTCGCCCCGGGTCCACAGCGCCGCGGCATCGCCGCCCCACTCCTGCTGGATCGCGGCACTCAGCGCCTGCACGCGAGCGGCCATCGAACCGGGGAACCGGTGCACCGCCGGGGTCTGCGAGAACACCGCGGCGAACGCCTCGGGGTCGTAGCCGGCCAGGGTCGCGGCATCCAGCGCTCCGACCCGCTGCTGGATCTTCAGCGGCCCCGCGAACGCGGTCTCCATCGGGACCTGCTGATCCAGCAGCATGCCGATGAGCAGTGCGAGGGGATCGTTCGTGAGCAGGCCGTCGGCGGCGGCGTCGCCGGTGATGTGGAGCGTCATGCCACCAGTCTCCCACTGCCTCTGCCAGCGGCAGCGGAAGGCCGCAGGTGGCGGCCGGCTGCTCGCCGGTGTCGCGCCGCCGGGGATCTGCGTGCCGGAGCCGGGCAGTCTGGAGCGTTCTGCGCGCCGCGTGTGCTCAGTCCCACGTGAGGGGCGAGACGAGCGGGTTCGCGGGACCGTCCTGGTGCGTTACCGTATTGCGTCGATTGTTGGACCCTCACCCGCCAGCGGAGGACCTCGCCATGCCCGATCGTTGCGCTGGTCGGTCCGTGCGATCCTGCATCCGACGATCCCGGTCCGGCGTCGCTGCCGCTGACCGCACCGCGCATTGCGAGCCTCCGGGGTGACGCGCGCGGAGATCGTCTTCCCGCCTCGTCCTCGGGCGCTCTCCACGGCGGGCCTGCTGCGCTCCCGGGCGGTCGCTCGAGGCGGACTG
Source organism: Microbacterium sp. zg-B185 (assembly GCF_030246885.1). Classification (NCBI taxonomy): domain Bacteria; kingdom Bacillati; phylum Actinomycetota; class Actinomycetes; order Micrococcales; family Microbacteriaceae; genus Microbacterium; species Microbacterium sp. zg-B185. The sequence goes on along the minus strand of NZ_CP126739.1, from coordinate 3,295,505 downwards.
CTGGCCAGCGCAGTCGCCACCGTCACGGTCGCTGTGGCGACCGTGTGCACCCTGCTCGCGTGGTTGATCGTGGCGGTGGGCATGGCGGGGGATGCCGCGCCCCCGGGCGTTCCGGCCGATGAGGTCGCCGCGCAGGTGGATCGCGGTGTGCTGGCGCTGGTGTCGGCAGCGCCCGCCCCGGTCCTGCTCGTCGTGATCGTCGCCGGGACGGCGGCCGCCCAGCTCGCGCGGCTGCTCGCCGCGGCGCGCGGACGGGAGGCGGAGAACCTCCGTGCGCGCGGGCTCTCCCGCCGCCAGTCCGCGGGTGCCGCCGCGGTCGAGGCCGCCGCCGTCGCGGTCGCCGGCGCGGGCGCGGGGCTGGCGCTCGCCGTGCTCCTGCTCGCGCTGATCGAGCCCGGTGGGGTGCCCGCCGTGGTCTCGCTGTGGTGGGCAGCGGCCGCCACCGGCGCCCTGCTGGGGCTGGTTCTGACCGGTGCCGCGCGTCCCCGGCCGGACAGTCCCGTTCGAGGCGCGCGGGCGTCGAGCGCCGTGGCCGTGCTCCTGGTGCTGTCGGCCGCTGCCTTCGTGCTGTGGCAGCTGCCTCTGGCCCGCACCGCCGGCTTCGATCTCATCGTGGCGGTGGCGCCCACCGTCGTGCTGATGGCAGCCGCCCTTCTGGTCCTCGCCGTCTTCGGGGCGATCGCGGCGGCCTGCGCGGTTGCGACCGCCCGACGGCCCGGGTGGGCCCCGGCGTATGCGGCCCGCCAGATCGCGCGACGCCTCCCGATCTACGCCGTCGCCGTGCTCCTGGTCGGGCTCACCGTCGCACAAGCCGTGTTCGCCTCGGCATACGGCGCCACCTCGACGGCGATGGCCACCGACTCCGCTGCTCTGCGCACCGGCGCGGATCTGCGGATCGACCTCGCACCCGACACCGCCACTCCAGGACTCGTGGCCGCTGCGGCAGCCGTGCCCGGGGTGGATGCCGCAGCCGCGGCGCTGGTGGCGCAGATCGAGATCGGCAGCTCGCAGGCACAGCAGGTGGCCGTGCCGGAGACCGCGTTGCAGACCGTGGTTTCTGCGGCGGGCGGCGCCGTCGATCGTGCCGCTCTGGCGGCGTCGGTGGTGCCGTCGGACGGCACTCTCGCGGCCACGCCGCTCCCGCTCGGTGCGGCCGCGACCGGGGTGCGCGTGACCGTTTCGATCGAGACCTCGCGCCAGAGCGCGGCCGACACCGTCATGCTGCAGGCGCACGTCCTGGACGCGACCGGGGCACACGCGTCCCTGCGCCTCGCCGGACAGAGCACTCCCGGCCCGGACGGCGCGACCCTGACCGCCGGGGCGCCGCTTCCGGACGGCGCGGCACCGTGGTCGCTCCTCGCCGTCAATGCGGTCCAGCCCGCCACCCTCGTCCGCGCACCGGTGACGGTCCGGATCCTCCAGGCGCAGGCTATCGGCGCTGATGCGCTCCCCATCGACGGCGCCGCCGAGGTGAGTGCGGACGCCAGCGAGAAGGTGCTGTGGCTGGCCACCCCGGACGGTGCCGGTGCGGAACCGGGGGTCGTCCGCGCCGTGCTCACCTCCGCCCTGGCCGCCCGGATGGGCGTGCAGGTCGGTGACGAGTTCGAGTTCCGCTACGCCGGGGCCGGTCGCCGCGCAGAGTTCCGCGTAGCCGACATCGTCCCGGGCATCCCCGGTGCGGCCACGGAACTGGCCGTGTTGGCGCCGCTCGGCGTCCTGCAGGTCTCGATGCTCCAGAGGGGGACGACGCTGGTGCCCGCGTCCTCGATCTGGGCGGCCGGCGATCCGAGCGCGGACGTGGCGCTCAGCGCTGCGTTCGGGGACCGTGCCGTCGCGGCGTCCGCGCCGGGGGTCGCCGCGACGATCGTCGCAGCGCTGGTACCGGGATGGTGGGTCGCGCTGGCCGGATCCGCGGCGCTGGCACTGCTGGCCGCGTTCGCGATCGTGCAGACGCTGGCTCTCACCCGGCGTCGCGAACTCGGGGTGCTCCGGGCGCTGGGAGTGACCTCCGGCGCGCAGGGTCGGGAACGCGCCGCGGAACTGGCCTCGGTTCTCGGCGGAGCGGTCGGCCTCGGCGCCGCGGCCGGAGTCCTGGCAGCCTGGCTCATCGTTCCCGGGTTGGTGCGCGCGGTGACCCCGGGCATCCTGCCGCTCGGAACCCCCGTGGCGCTGGTGTGGACCGGACTGGTCATCGCCGTCGGGGGGCTCTCGCTCGGGCTGGCCGCCCTGGTGGCCGCCGCGGCCAGCGAGGTGCGCCGCGCGGCGCAGACCGCGACCGTCGGGGAGGACGGCCGATGAGCCTGCGCCTGGGGACACCCGCACTGGCCTGGCACCACCTGCGGTCCCGATGGGGCGGCGGGTCGACCGTGGCCGCGCTGGTGCTTGTGCTCTCGCTGCTGGCCACGGCCACGCCCCTCGGGCTCGGCATCCTCGCCGATGCGATGCTCCACGATCGGCTGGCTTCCCTCGGTGCCCTGGATCGGGATGTCGAGACCACCGCCGCCGGTTTCCCGCAGGTCGGCCCGGGTTCGGCCGACCTGCCTCCCGAGTCGCGCGACGTGTGGGGTCGCTTCGGTACGGCGGTCGAGACGGTGCGCGCCTCAGCGGATCCCGCGCTGACGGGGGTCCTCGGCCCGGCGCGCACCGTCGCCCTCGACTCCGACAACGCGGACCTCGCCGATCCCAGAACCCGCGCCCTCAGCCTGGCGTTCGACCCCCGCGCCGAGGAGCGCATCCGCATCGTCGAAGGACGGATGCCGGACGTCGCGTCGCGCCCGGACGCGTCGCAGGTCCGGATGGAGGTCGTGCTCTCGGTCGCCTCCGCCGGGCAGCTGGAGTGGCCGGTCGGTCAATCGCGCAGGATCGGCGATCCGGCCTCCTCGGTGGAGGTGGTGCTGGTCGGCACGTTCGAGGCCGCCGACCCCGATGAGGACTATTGGCAGCACGTGACCTCGGTGCTGGACCCCTCCATCTTCGACGACGGAAACCTGCCCCGCCGGGTGACCGGCACGGCCTTCGCGCACGCGGCGTCCCTGCCGTTCGCCGAGGCGCTCCCCGGCCGGGCCTCGACGCTGGTCTGGTATCCGCTGGATACCGCGGGCATCGACGCGGAAAGCGCCGCGGCGACCGCCGCGGCACTGCGCTCGTTCACGGCGGTGGCGCACCCGATCGGCACCACCGCCGACGGCATCGGCATCCTGAGCCTGCGCTTCACCGCGGACGTCACCCCCGAGATCGAGCTGGCGCTCGCTCAGCAGTCGGCCACGGTCGGTGTGATCGCAATGGTGATCGCCGGTCCCATCGGAGTCGCCGCCGCGGTCCTGATCCTGGGTTGCCGTCTCGTCCTGGAGAGCCGCCGCGCCGGCCTGCGGCTGCTGTCTGCACGCGGCGCCTCGTCGGGGCAGCTGCGCGGCGTGCTGGCGCTTGAAGGGTCCGTCATCGGCGTCGTCCCCGCGGCGCTGGGCGCCGGTCTGGCCATCGCCGTCGGTGTGCTGCTGTTCGCAGCGCCCGCCGACCAGGTGTCTTTCTTGCCTGCGCTGATCATCGGGTTCGCGCCGTTGGTCGTTCTCACCGCGCTCGCGGCGTCCGCCGCCGAACGGCGGACGCGCAGCGACCTGGGGCGGCGCGGAAGCCGGTGGCGCTCGATCGCCGAGGGTGCGGTCGTCATCCTGGCCGCGGTCGCCCTCGCGCTGCTGTTCCTGCGGGGCTACGGAGCCGGCGGTTTCGATCCCCTGCAGGCGGCAACTCCGCTCCTGCTGTCGTTGGTCGCGTGCCTGATCACGCTACGCGTCTACCCGGTGCCGCTGAACTGGATCTTCCGTCGAGCGCAGCGCTCCCGCGAGCTCTCCGGCTTCGTCGGTGCCGCCCGCGCGCTGCGGGAACCGTCGATCGGCCTCACCCCGGTGCTCGCCCTCGTCGTCGGAGTGTCCGTCGCCGTGTCGTCCGGGATCCTGCTCTCCGCGCTCCAGGCCGGGGTGGCGCAGGCCGCTCAGGCGCAGGTCGGCGCAGACATGCGGGTCGCGGGCGGGCCGTTCAGCCTGGACCAGCTCGACCAGGTGCGCGGGATCGAGGGTGTCTTCGCCGCGACGGGCATCTCCAGCTCCGAGAACGCCACGCTGGATGTCAGCGGCGTCAAGCGCGCCACCTCGACGTACGTGGTGGAGGCGGCGGAGCTGCGCAGGGTGCAGGGCGATGGACCGGGGCTGCTGCCCGCAGGCGTCTCGCTCCAGCCCGTGGATGGAAAGCTCCCCCTCGTGGCGGCCGCCGCCACCGCGCGGTTCATCGACGGCTCCGACGAAGTGCACGTGAACGGCATCCCAGCCGAGGTGGTGGGGATCGCCACCGGACCCACCCCGATCGGTGCGCGGGAGGACTGGGCGGTCATCGACGCGGCCTTCGCGCAGGACGTGCTGGGGCGCGACCCCTCGGACCGCATCCTGCTGCTTCGGCTGGACGACGGCGCATCCGCGACCGCGGTGACGGCGGCGCTGCAGGACGTGCTCGGCACCGGCATCCGGGTCGCCACCGCGCAGCTTATCCGGGCCGACATCGATGCCGGTCCCGCGGTCCAGGGCGTCCGGATCGCCGTGCTGGCGGCGACCGGTGTGGCGGCACTGCTGAGCGCGCTGGCGATCGTGATGACGCTCACCCTTGCGGCCGGCCCCCGCGTCCGTGTCCTCGCGCTGCTGCGCACGCTCGGTGCGCCGCCCCGCGTCGGCACCTCGCTGGCGATGTGGGAGATCGGACCACCCGCGATCGCCGCCGTGGTCGCGGGCACGGTCTTCGGCGCGCTGGTGCCGTTGGTCGTGCTCATCGGCGTAGACCTGCGCTCGTTCACCGGCTCGACGCTTCAGCCGGCCTATCAGGCGGATGCCGCAACCCTGGTGCTCACCCTCGGCGGGTTCGTGCTGCCGGCGGCCGTGCTGACCGCGGCGGCGCTGTTCGCGTCCCGCCGGGTCCGCGCGGCGAGGGCGCTGCGCACCGCAGAGGAAGGATAAGACCATGGCCGATGCCGTTTCCGTCGCCGCCGATCCGGGCGCCGACATCCTGTGTGCGGATCTGGTGCGGATCTTCAAGGTCGTGGCCGGTGACGGCCAGGGCGTGGAGGTCCAGGCGTTGCAGGGTCTGAATCTGCGGGTGGATCCGGGGGAGCTGGTGGCGGTGGTGGGCGCGTCGGGGTCGGGGAAGTCGACGCTGCTGTCGATCCTGTCCAGTCTCGATCGGCCGACGGCGGGGGTGGCGTGGGTGGCCGGGCATGACCTGCTGACGATGAAGGAGAAGGAGCGGGTGGCTTTTCGTCGTCGCAGCGTCGGGTTCATCTGGCAGCAGACCGCCAGGAATCTGCTGCCGTACCTGACCGGGGCCGAGAACGTGGCGGCGGCGCTGGCGGTCACCGGCCGGATGCGCGGCACCGCCCGCCGTGCGCGGGTGGCGGAGGTGCTGGATCTGCTGGAGGTGTCGCACTGTGCCGGGCGCCGGCCGGCGGAGATGTCCGGTGGCGAGCAGCAGCGGGTGGCGATCGCGGTCGGTGTCGCCAACAGTCCGCGGGTCCTGCTCGCTGACGAGCCGACCGGTGAGCTGGATGACTCCACGAGCGCGCACGTGCTGGAGGCGATGCGGTCGGTCAATCGTGAGCTCGGCGTCACGACGTTGATCGTCACCCACGATCCGAGTGTGTCCGAGCACGTCGCACGGACGGTGCAGATCCGTGACGGTCGCACCTCCACGGAGGTGCTGCGGTCGACTCGGGTGGATGAGCACGGTGCCGAGCAGCACGTCGCGGAGGAGTACGCGGTCGTGGACCGGGTGGGGCGCTTGCAGCTGCCGGACGAGTTCGTCACCGCGCTGGATCTGCGTGAGCGGGTTCGGCTGGCTCTCGAGCCGGACCACGTCGGGGTCTGGCCGGGAAGACGGGCAGAGGCCGTCCCTGACGGCGAGGAGAAGTCCCCGACGACGCGGGCGGCAGCCGAGCGCGAGGAGTCGGCATGAGCGCGGCACTGCGCGGCGAGGCGCTGAGCCGTACCTTCTCCTCCTCGGCCGGAGATGTGCACGCGTGCGTGGATGTCGACATCCAGGTCGACCCGGGCGAGCTGGTCGTCGTCCGCGGCGCCTCCGGGGCGGGCAAGACGACGCTGCTGAACCTGCTCGGCGGGCTGGATCGGCCCAGCGCGGGGCGGGTGTGGATCGGCGATGTGGACACGACCGTCCTGGATGAGGACGCGCTCGCGCGGCTGCGGCGGGAGCAGCTCGGATTCGTGTTCCAATCCTTCGGCCTGATCCCGGTGCTCTCGGCCGCGGAGAACGTGGAACTGCCGTTGCGGATCGCCCGCATCGCGCCGGCGGAACGCGACGAGCGGGTGGCCGAGGCGCTGCGGCTGGTTGGGTTGGGCGAGCACGCCGCGCAGCGCCCGGGGGAGCTGTCCGGCGGTCAGCAGCAGCGGGTGGGTATCGCCCGGGCGATCGTGGCGCGCCCGCACGTGCTGATCGCGGACGAGCCGACCGGGCAGCTGGACTCCCGGACCGCCGCGACGGTGATGGACCTGATCGGCGAACTGGTGCACACGCACGGCATCGCCGCGGTCGTCTCCACGCACGACCCCCTGCTGGTCCAGCGCGCGGACCGGGTGATCGAACTGCACGACGGACGCATCACCCCCTCGGGGCACGATTCCGCGCCCGCCCGCGACCCGGCACCCCGCGAGTCCGCCGCGTCCGGTGGCGCCCACGTCCTGCCGGACCGGCCGCGCACGCGCGCCGAGGCGCGCGCGCAGCGCACCGCGCCCTGACCTGCTCGCATCGGTCCACCCCGCCGCTGCCGCACGTCGCACCGGAACCCGCGGATCGCCGGGACGGTGCCGCACGCAGGCACAGCGGGCGAGCCGCGCGATGCGAGGATGGACGGGTGCAGAACGAGCCGGACGCCCCTGAGACGCTCGATGAGCTCGCCGCCCACGCCCAGCGCACGCACGTCGTGGTCGTCGGCGGCGGCATCGGCGGACTGGTCGCTGCGCTGACCTGCGCGAAGATCGGGATGCGCGTCACCCTGGTGGAGGCATCCGCCCGCCTCGGCGGTGCGCTGGAGACCACCGAGGTGGGCGGTGTGCCGGTCGACCTGGGCGCGGAGGGCTACGCCACGCGCGGCGGCGCGGTGCAGGCCCTCGTCCGCGAACTCGGACTCGCCGACGCGATCGTGCCGGCCGCAGCTCGGGCGGAATGGATCGCCGGAGTCGCCGGCGGCAGCGCGCCGCTGCCTGCCGAGACGCTCCTCGGCATCCCGGAGAACCCCTGGGACGAGCGGGTCCGGCGGATCATCGGATGGCGCGGCACCTGGCGTGCCTACCTGGACCGCCTCGCGCCGCCCCTGACCATCGGACAGGAGCGCAGCCTCGGCAGGCTGGTGCGCAGGCGGATGGGTGCCGCCGTGCTCGAGCAGCTGGTGGCCCCGCTCAGCCTGGGTGCATTCGCGATCCACCCGGACGACATCGACGTGCAGGTCGCCGCGCCCGGCCTGAACAGCGCCCTCACCCGCACCGGATCGCTGGCCGGCGCGGTGGCGCAGGTCCGCGCGGCCGCAGACCGCACGCCGGACCGGTACGAGGGCATCGACGGCGGGATGTCCCGCCTCGTGGATGCGCTGCACGCGCGGCTGGAGGAGCTGGGTGCGCGGGTCGTGCGGGAGGCGCCGGTGCGCGCACTGTCCGCCGCGGACGACGGACGATGGACCGTCGTTCTGGAGTCGGACGCTGAGGCAGCGGGACACGACGTCGGCGACGGGGTCGCCCTGGCCGGCGGGGTCCCGAGCGGCATCGATCCGGCCGAGGCGGTCATCGTCGCCGCCGGCGCGACCGAATCGCATCGGCTGCTGTCCCCCGTCGTGCCGTCGCTCTCACCGGTCCCCGGCACCGACCTCGAGGTCGTCACCCTGGTGCTGTCCGACGTCGCGGAGACCGCGGTGAAGACGGCAGTCTACCCCGCGCCCGGCTCGGCCCGCGCCGCCGCCGTGTCCGACTCCACGGCCCGGTGGGAATGGCTGCGTCGCGACGCGGATGTCGATGCGCGGGTCCTCAAGGTGACCTTCGGCGCCCCCGACGCGGCTCCCGCGACCGCCGGTCTCGGCGACGACGCGGCGGCCGCGCTGGCCCTGGCCGAGGCATCCGCTCTGCTGGAGGTGCCTCTGCACGCGGGACTGCTGCGCGGCTCGCATCGTGCCCGCTACACGCAGCCGCCCCCGGTCTCGGCGCTGGGCCACCGCGAAGCGGCGGACGCGGCGCGGGCTGCCATCCACGCCGTCCCCGGCCTGGCGATCGTGGGCGCCGTGATCGCCGGCACCGGTATCGCCCAGGTCGTGCCGGATGCGATCGCCGCGGCGGAGCGCGTGCGACGCGTGGCGCTGTGGGGCGGCGGCGGCGGCGAACCGGCGTAATCTGTCGGTCACCTGCCCGGCCCGCAGCACCTAGCACAGGGGCGACTGTCTGACCAGCGGATGCCGGGACTGGCATACGGCGTTACCCTGGGTGCAGACCCAATGGCCCATCGAGCGTGAGGAGACCCCATGAGGGGCAAAGTCGGACTCGTCATCGGACTCGCGGCGGGCTACGTGCTCGGCACCCGCGCCGGCCGCGAGCGTTACGAGCAGATCAAGACCCAGGTCGAGAAGGTCTGGAACCTGGACCCCGTCCAGGAGCAGGTCGGCAAGGTCAAGGATTTCGCCAAGTCGACGGCGATGGCTCTGCCCAGCACGCTGTGGGACACTGCGAAGAAGGTCACCAAAGCGGCGTCGTCCGAGGGGACCACTCCCGGGCAGCGGCTGGATGCCGCGCTGAAGACCAGCAAGGAGCAGGCCGACGATGTGCGCGCCGCTGCGGACACGTCGGCTCGCGCCGTGAAGGACGCTGCCGAGGAGACGTTCGAGGACATCTCGGAAGCCGTCGGCGAGCGCAACGGAGCCTGACGTGACCACTCCTCGCGGATTCCGCGACCGGTCCGAAGACAGCCTGTTCACGCTGGTCGGCGAGATCCCGGAACTCGTCCGCAACCTCGTCGTGGCGGAGGTCGACTCCGCCAAGGCCTGGGTGCGGCGCACCTCCAAGGACGCCGGCATCGGCGCCGGATGGATCGTCGCAGCGCTGTTCTTCCTGTTCTGGTCGATCGCCGCACTCGGCGCTTTCGTCATCATCGGGCTGTCCTCGTGGTGGCCGGCGTGGCTGTCCGCGCTGGTCGTGTTCGTGGCCATGGTCCTGGTGGCGGTGGTGCTCGCACTGCTCGGCATCCTCCGCTTCCGCCGGGTCGCCCGAGCCCAGAACCCCGTCCAGTCGGTCATTCATGACGTCAAGGAGGTGCGCGATGAGCTCTAGCTCACCCGTTCCCGTGGCCCGCACCCCCGTTCCGGTGCCGCGCACCGCCGTGGCACTGGGCATCGCAGACCCCGTCGAGCAGGCCCGAGCCGAGCTCAAGGCCGCCCTCGCCGCGATCGAGGAGAAGGCCAACGTGCCGCGTCGCGTCGCGGAGGTCACCGACCGTACGGTCGCGCAGGCCAGAGCGTTCACGCGGAGGAACCCCACCGGCGCCACCGCGGCCGTCGTGGCCGGTGCTGCGGTGGTCGGTCTGATCGTCTGGGCGGCGGTCCGCGCCTACACCCGCTGAGCGCAGCCCGGCGCCTCCCCTGCGTCCTCCGCGAACGCGCGAGTGCGCGACGCGGGGGGTATGCTCGATTGTCAGGCAGTGCGATGGCGCGAATGCTGCCGACGGCGCGAATCCGATGCGCACGGATTCGAAGTCGCTCGTCGGCTGCTCGAACGTTGGGGCGGCTGACCTAGTTCCACGAGAGTCCATCCCATGAACCACGCCTCCCAAATCCCGAAGCCCCTCGCGGGCTGGCGCGTGCTCGTGCCCCGCGGAGGTCCGTGGGGCGATGGTGTCGCCGCCAATCTGCGTCATCAGGGCGCCGTCCCGGTCGTCGCACCGCTCATCAACTTCGCACCCACCAACGATCAGGCCACCCTCGACCAGGCGCTCGCCGACCTTGCGGCGGGCGCGTTCGACTGGCTCACCGTGACCAGCGCCACCACCGTGGACGTCCTGTTCGCACACCGCGCCACGATTCCCGGATCGACCAAGGTCGCCGCGGTGGGCGAGACGACGGCGGCGGCGCTGCAGGCGGTCGGCTATCGGGTGGACCTGGTTCCCGAGCGCGACAACTCCGCCGCCGGAATGGCCGAGCAGATGATCGCGCTGGAGCCGGAGCCGCGCGACATCCTCACCCTGCGCAGCGAGATCGCCAAACCCGTGCTGACCCGTCTGCTCATCGAAGCCGGACACCGGGTGCGCAGCGTGGTCGCGTACCGCACCGTGGGGGTCCCGGTCACCGAGCGCATCGCCGAAGACGTCCGCAACGGCCGGATCAACGCGATCCTGGTCACCAGCGGTTCCGTGGCCGAGCAGGTGCATCTGCAGTTCCCGGAGATCCCCGAGTCGACCGTCATCGCCGCGATCGGCCCGCGCACCGCCAAGGACGCGCGCCGTGCGGGGCTCTCGGTGGACGTGGTCGCGGCGACGCAGACGGTGGACGCGCTCATCGAAGCGGTCTCGCGATTCACCCTCCCGCACGCCGCGGACGAATTCGCGCCTTGAGCCGGAGCGCCGCGGTGGGGGGTGCCGCGATTCCCCGCGTCGTCGTGCTGGCCGGGGGCGTCGGCGGTTCGCGTTTCGCGTTGGGCGTGCGAGAAGCACTCAGCCGCAGGGCGGGTGCTGCGGCGCCGGAATCGGCCGCATCATTCACCGTCGTGGTCAACACCGGAGACGACCTGTGGCTGTCCGGTGTCCGCCTCCAGCCCGACGTGGACTCCCTCCTGTACGCCCTGGCAGGCGTCAACGACACCGAGCGCGGATGGGGCAGAGCGGGCGACACCGAACGCGTCAACCGGGAACTGCAGGCGTGGGGGGCCGGCTGGCCGTGGTTCACCCTCGGCGATCTCGACCTGGGCACGCATCTCGCCCGGACCGGGTGGCTGCGCGAGGGCCTGACGCCGTCCCAGGTGCTGGAACGGATGTCACGGCGGTGGCCGCTCGGCGCCCGGCTGCTGCCGATGACCGACGCGGAGGTGGACACCCAGGTCGTGCTGGGCGACGGGACCTCGATGCATTTCCAGGAGTGGTGGACCAGGCATCGCGCGGCACTGACGCCGGTCCGGTTCGAGGCGCCCGGAATCGCCGCGGCGCGCCCGGCGCCGGGGGTGGTCGAGGCGATCGCCGCGGCCGATGTCGTCCTGATCGCCCCGTCGAACCCGGTGGTCTCGGTCGGCCCGATCCTGGCCGTTCCCGGCATCCGGGACGCTCTGCGGACCACCGGCGCCGCGGTCGTGGGGGTCTCGCCCGTCATCGGCGGCCGTGTCGTGCGCGGCATGGCAGACGTGTGCCTCACCGCGATCGGGGTCGAGACCTCCGCGACTGCGGTGGCCGCGCACTACGGTGCCCGGTCCGAGGCGGGTCTGCTGGACGCATGGCTGATCGCCGAGGAGGATGCCGAGTCCGCCGCCGACATCTCGCGGCTGGGCATCCGCACCGTCGTCGCGCCGCTGTGGATGCGCGACATTCCGAGCTCGGCCGCTCTGGCCGAGGCGGCGCTGGCCACGGCGCAGCTCTGACGTGGCGGACCTGACCTGGTTCGCGTGGGCGCTGCTGGGAGTCGCCGCGCTCATCGTGGGGCTGTCCAAGACCGCGCTGCCCGGCTCCAACACGATCGCCGTCGCGATCTTCGCCGCCATGCTGCCTGCCCGGGAGTCCACCGGCACCCTGCTGCTGCTGCTGATCGTGGCGGACATCTTCGCCGTCCTGACCTACCGCCGGCACACCAACTGGCGGGTGCTCCTGCGGCTTGCCCCGGCGGTGGTGGCCGGGATCCTGCTGGGCGTGCTCTTCCTCGCCGTCGCGAACGACGAGTGGGTGAAGCGCACGATCGGCGTGCTGCTGCTGGCCGTGATCGGGATCACGCTGCTGCGCAGGCGGATGCGCGCACCCGTCGGTGACGCCGGACCGCACCGTGTCGCGGCCGCCACCTACGGAACGCTGGGCGGGTTCACCACAATGGTCGCCAACGCGGCCGGCCCGGTGATGTCGATGTACTTCCTGGCCTCGAGGTTCCCGGTGAAGGAGTTCCTGGGCACCGCGGCGTGGTTCTTCGCCATCGTGAATCTCGCGAAGCTGCCGTTCTCGATCGGTCTCGGGTTGATCACGGTCCCGGGGCTGCTGATCGACCTCGTGCTGGTGCCGCTGGTCATGGTCGGGGCGCTGTTCGGCCGGCGCCTGGTCGGGCGGCTGAACCAGGTGCTGTTCGAGCGGCTGGTGATCGCCTTCACCATCGTCGGAGCGCTCTACCTGCTGGTCTGAGCGCGCAGCACCCGCGACGTGCGCGGCCCGACCCCGAGCGCCGCCGCCGCCTCCAACTGGTCGACGGTGTCCACGTCCCGGCGCAGAGTCGAACCCTCCGGGATCGTCAGCGGCACGCAGCCGAGTCCGATGTGACGCCCGAACGAGCCCGCACCGAACGCGGTCCGCAGCGGGGTGCCCGGCCGCGCGGTCACCAGCGTCGTCCCGGTCCCCTCCGCGTCGGCGACCACGGCCCGCTCGATCCCGGAGGCGGCGGTCAGGGCGAGTTCCAGATCCTCCGGCCGCAGCGCCGGCAGGTCTCCGAGCAGGGCCGCCCGCGGCATCCCGTCTCCGGCCGCCGCCGCACCGACGGCGATCGCGGCGTCGATGCCCCGCGCGGTGCTGGTGCCGTCGTCCTCGGACACGAAGCGCAGTCCCGCGATATCGAACGCCAGGGCGACCAGCGCGCCGTCGTCGGTCACCACGAAGACCTGCGCCACGGCCGGGCAGGCCGCAGTGGCGGCGATGGTGTCCAAGGCGATCGCGCGGGCCAGGGTCACCCGGTCGGCCCCGGGAAGGTCCAGCCGCGACTTGCCGATCGCGGTGGGCTTGACCGGGATCAGGACGGCCCAGCCACCGGAGGTCTCGGGCGCCGTCACCTCCCGAACCGGGTACGCAGCCGCGGCAGGATCTCCGCGCCGTAGGCCCGCAGGAACTCCTCCTGGTCGTTCCCGGGGTCGTGGAAGACGAGGTGGCGGAAGCCCAGGTCGACATAGCGGGCGATGCTCTCGACGTGCTCGTCGGGATCGCTGGAGACGATGAAACGCGATGCCGTCCGTTCGATGGGCAGCTGTTCGCCGAGGCGCTGCATCTCGAGCGGATCGTCCACGCCCATCTTCTCCTCCGGGCTCAGTGCGAGGGGCGCCCAGAAGCGCGTCTTCTCCAGAGCGACGGCCGGGTCGGGGTGGTAGGAGACCTTCACCTCCATGAGCGTGTCGATCTCGTCCGCGGTGCGTCCGGCCTTCTCCAGCCCGTCGTGCAGGGCGGGCAGCAGCGTGTCCGAATACAGGCTCGGTGACTTGCCGGAGGTCGTGATGAACCCGTCGGCGATCCTCCCGGCAAGACGCGTCGCCGCGGGTCCTGCCGCGCCGATGTAGATGGGCACGGGTTCGTCGGGGCGGTCGTAGATCGTGATGTTCCGGGTCGTGTAGAACGCGCCCTCGAAGGTGACGCGCTCCTCCGACCAGAGCCGGCGGATCAGGGTGATGGCCTCTTTGAGCCGCTGGAACCGCTCGGGCGGATCGGGCCAGGGCAGGCCGAGGGACGCCTCGTTCAGCGCCTCGCCGGTGCCCACGCCGAGGATCACCCGACCGGGGTACATCACGCCGAGCGTCGCGAAGTCCTGCGCGACGATGGTGGGGTTGTACCGGAAGGTCGGCGTCAGGACGGAGGTGCCGAACGCGATGCGCGAGGTGCGGGCGCCGAGCGCGCCCAGCCACGGGACGGACGCCGGTGCGTGGCCGCCCTCGTGCAGCCAGGGCTGCAGATGATCGGAGATGAACACCGAGTCGAAGCCCATCTCCTCCGCGAGCACCGCGAAATCGAGCAGCTCGTTCGGCCCGAACTGCTCGGCGGAGGCCTTGTAGCCGAAGCGCAGGGGAAAGGTCATGATGCTCCTCTCGGCACACCCTCCACGGGAGTGCCAGTCGTATCGGCGCGGGTGGGCTCCGCGGAGGTGAGGAACTCGGAGCCGTCGGCGCGGGCGAGCCGCCCGTGGAACGCGTCCACGGTGCCCGGCCACAGCAGCGTCAGCCGTCCGGAGCGCTCATCGACGTACCAGTTGCGGCACCCTCCCGAGATCCACGGGGTGGTGCGGGCGGCCGCGGCGATCTCGTCGGTGTACGCCTGCTCCGCGGCCGGTGCGACCCGGAGCACCCGATCGGCGATCGCCTCGCGGGCGGTCAGCGCACGCAGCGCATACGCGGCCTGCTCCTCGATCATCAGGACCGACGAGTTGTGGCCGAGCGATGCGTTGGGTCCGTTGAGGACGAACATGTTCGGGAAGCCGCTGACCACGGTCGAGCCGAACGAGCTCATCCCCGCCGACCAGTGCTCCGCGAGCGTGACGCCGTCCTGGCCGCGCACGAGGTCGGCGTACGGCTGCTGCGTGGAGGCGAAGCCGGTGGCCAGCACCAGCACATCGGCGTCGTGCACCGCGCCGCCAGAAGAGGTCAGCGCGCGCCCGCTCACCGACGCGAGAGCGGACGGATCGAGCGTCACGCGTTCGCTTGCCACCGCGGGATAGAAGTCGTCCGACAGCAGCACCCGCTTGCATCCGAACGCGTAATCGGGGGTGAGCGCTGCTCGCAGCGCAGGGTCGGCGACCTGACCGTGCAGGTGCTCCAGGGCGATGGCACGCGCGGCGGCGGATGCCGCGGCATCCCCCGACCGGGATGCGAACCGTGCCTCGCCCTCGCGGTACAGATCCGCCCGCAGGCGGGCGAGCGCGTCGGGATGCTCCGCGAAGCGGCGGCGCTCCTCGTCGCTGTAGGCCCCGCCGCCTCGGGGCACGATCCACGCCGGCGTGCGCTGGAACAGGGTGACGTGGGCGGCCATGCGCGCGAGTTCGGGCAGCACCTGCACTGCACTGGCGCCGGTGCCCACCAGCGCGACCCGTGCCCCGTCCAGCCCGGCAGTGTGATCCCAGCGCGAGGAGTGGAATAGGGGACCGGGGAAGCTCTCCAGCCCGGCGATGTCGGGGATGGACGGCTCGGTCAGGCGTCCGCAGGCCAGCACGAGCACCTCCGCCTCGAGCGCACCGGCCGAATCGCCGCCGGTCTGGATGCGCCAGACGGATGCCGCGGCATCCCAGTGCGCGGACAGCACCGGGGTGTGCAGGCGGAGCCGGTCGCCGAGGTTCTCGCGCTCGGCGACGGCCTGCAGATAGCCGCGGATCTCTTCGCCGCGCGCGAAGACACCGGACCAGTCCGGATTCGGGTGGTCCGCGAAGCCGTACAGGTGCGAGGGGACGTCGCAGGCGACGCCGGGGTAGGTGTTCTCCCGCCACGTGCCGCCGACCGCGCCGGCCCGTTCAAGGACCACGAAATCCGGCCGGCCGGCCCGCCGGAGCGCGATGGCCATCCCCAGGCCCGCGAAACCGGCCCCGACGATCGCCACCTCGACGCGCGTCATTTCGCGGCCCCGGTGTGCCGATCGGTCGGCTCGCGGTAGTCGGTCGTGCGTTCGCGGAAGGGACGGAACAGGCGCGCGGCGATGCGCGCCGCATCCACCGTCGGCAGCTCGAGTCCGTGCTCGACCCCCGCCTCGGGCAGGACGCGTCCGTCCAGCAGCGCCCCGCCGAGGTCGTCGCCGCCGGACTGCAGCAGCACCGCGGCGGCGTCGCGCCCGACCCGGGTCCAGGGGATCTGCACGTGCGGGATGCTGCCGCTCAGCAGCAGGCGCGAGACCGCGACCATCGCGCGGTGCTCGTCGAGCGGGGCGCGGCCCGCGACGAGCGGCACGCCACCGGCCGGACCGGGCAGGGGGATGGGCACGAACTCGGTGAAGCCGCCGGTGTGACCCTGGATCTCACGCAGCCGGCGGAGGTGCGCGACGCGCTCTGAGGCGGTCTCGACATGGCCGTAGAACAGCACCGAAGTGGAACGGAAGCCGGCGCGGTGGGCGGCGGTGATGCCCTCGACCCACCGGTCGATCTCCAGGTCGCCGGGCGCGACCAGGGCGCGCACCCGTTCGCTCAGCACCTTCACACCGGTGCCGGGAACGGTGTCGACGCCGGCGTCGCGGAGCGCGGCCAGCGCGCCCGCCAGCCCGAGCCCGCCGCGGTCGGCCAGATCCCGGACGTCCTGCGGGCGGTAGGCGTGCAGGTGCATCCCCGGCGTTGCGGCTTTGACGGCCCGCGCGATCTGCAGGTACGCGGTGGGCGGCTGCGTGGACTCGAGCCGGCCCTGCACGCACAGCTCGGTGGCGCCGAGATCCCAGGCGTCGGTCGCCACGGCGGCCACGTCGTCGAGGGTGAAGGTTCCCGGCTCGCCGGTCGCGGTGGAGCGGAAGCCGGTTGAGGTGAGGTTGCGGTTCACGACGAGGCTCACCGCCTCGCCGACGGTGTACCGGCGGACATCGTCCGCGGTGGTGGTGAGAGCGTCCAGGTCAGCACCGTCCGCATGCAGCAGGGCGGCCCACTCGCCGTCCTCGAGGCTGAGCGGGTCTGCTGCGGCGCGTTCGGCCAGGCCGCGGATGCCGGCGCGGGCGGACAAGCCGCGGCGCGGTGAAACCGCCGGGGCGAACGGGCCGTCCGAGTCCGCCGCGGCCTGTTGCCGGGCGGAATCTCCCCGGGCTTTGACCGGATCGGCCGCAGCCAGGCCGGAGCCGGAGTCCGCGAGGGCGGCCACGGCGGCGTGCAGACCGGGGTCGATCCAGGTTGCGGCGTCCCGGACGAACTCCGGCTGGGCGGTGAGGCGCTCGCGCAGCTCGAAGCCGAGGTCGGCCGTGCGCGCGGCGAGATCGGACAGGTGCGGCCACGGCCGCTCCGGGTTGACGTGGTCGGCGGTCAGCGGCGAGACGCCGCCCCAGTCGTCCGCGCCGGCTCGCAGCAGCAGCTCGAACTCGGCCGGATCGGACAGGTTCGGCGGGACCTGGACGCGCATGCGCGGGCCGAGCACGAGCCGCGTGACCGCGACCGCAGCGACGTACTCGAGGACCGACGCGTCCGGGGCGGCGTGCATCGCGGTGCGGGGCTTCGCGCGGAAGTTCTGCACGATCACCTCCTGCACGTGGCCCTGCCCGTCGAGCTGGTGCCGCTCATGCGCGTCGCGGATCGCGACGATCGACTCCGCGCGATCGCGCAGGGTCTCGCCGATGCCGATCAGCACGCCCGTCGTGAACGGGATCCGCGCCCGCCCGGCGTCCTCGATCACGGCCAGGCGCAGCGCGGGGTCCTTGTCGGGGGAGCCGTAGTGGACCTGCCCCGGCTGCTCGAACAGGGCGCGCGAGGTCGTCTCCAGCATCATCCCCATCGAGGGGGCGGTGGGCCGCAGCATCCGCAGCTCATCGGCCGACATCACCCCGGGATTCAGATGCGCCAGCAGCCCGGTCTCGGCAGTGATCAGCCGGGCCATCGCACCGACGTAGTCCAGCGTCGAGGCGAAGCCGTGCTCGTCCAGCCAGGCGCGCGCCTCCGGCCACCGGTCCTCGGGCCGGTCCCCGAGCGTGAGCAGCGCCTCTTTGCAGCCCAGGGCAGCGCCCTGACGTGCGACCGTGAGCACCTGCTCGGGCGACATGAACACCGGCTTGTGCAGCTTCAGCAGCTGAGCGGGGGTGTCCACGAAGACGCAGTAGTGGCAGCGGTCCCGGCACAGCGTGGTGAGCGGGATGAACACCTTGCGCGAGTAGGTGATCACGCCGGCACGACCGGATGCCGCAAGACCGGCATCCCGCACGGCCCCGGAGAGCCGCAGCATGTCGTCGAACTGCGCACCCTCGACGTGCAGCAGCGCCTCGGCCTCGGCCACGTCGAGGCGCTCGCCGGAGGCGGCGCGGCTCAGCGCATCGCGCATCGCCGATCCTTGGACGGCCCGAGCCGGTTCCAGCAGAGTCACCGTCCCAGTCTGGCACCGCCGGAGCGGGCGGGGCGGCGCGATCGTTGTCCGTCTGTAAGCAAAACGACTGACCGGCGTCGGGGAGCGCTGGCAGACTAGTGCCATGGTCACCCTCCTGCTCGACTCCACCCAGCTGGAGATCGTGCTGTCGGGCGTCGAGCGCGCGCTGGCATTCCATAAAGGGAATGTGGCGATCGAGCGGTCCACCATCGCCAAGGTCCAGCTGACCGACGATGCGTGGACGTGGCTTCGAGGTGTGCCCAGCCCGGGCACGCACGTTCGCGGCGTTCTCGCGATGGGCACCTGGAAGTCCGCCGGAGGAGAGGACTTCGCGATCATCCGGCGGCGGCGTCCGAGCGTCGTGATCGACCTGCACGAGCACCCCGACTACTCCCGCATCATCCTGACCACCCGGAACGGGCTGCAACTCGTCCAGGCGCTGCGTCTGGACGTGGACACCGAAGCGGTCGACGTCGTGGAGCTCGCCACCGGAGCCATCCCCGTCTTGCCGGCTCCCGCGAAGAAGCCGCGGTCGGTCAGGACCAGGCCCGCTCCCGCGGTCTGACCGACACCGCACCGGCTCTCGGGTCAGGTGACGTCGCGCCGCCAGCTGAGCAGGTGCCCGAGCAGGAGCAGGACCAGGGCGTAGCCGAGCAGGACCACGCCGCCGACCCACCACGCCAGCGACTCGTCGGTGGACATGCCCGGTGCTCCGGCTGTGGTGAACAGGCTCGCCCCGACCAGCGCGTCGCTCGCGGCGCCGGGCAGGAAGCGCGTCACGTCGCCCAGCCCTTCGACGAAGCCCGCGGCGGCTCGTCCCACTGGCTCCAGGAACTGGGTGAACACCAGCACCCCGACGATCGCGCCGACCTGATTGCGCACGAGCACACCCACGCCGATGCCGACGAGCACCCATAGGACGAACGCGAGGATCATGCGGCCGAACAGCGCCCAGGTCTCGCTCGAGGCGAAGTCGGTGTCCAGGCCGTAGCCGGCAAGGAACGCGGCGGACGGGATCACCGAGGACGCGACCCCGATCAGGCCCAGCACGACGCCCAGGGCGATGCCGACCACGATCTTCGCCGACAGCACCAGTCCGCGCTTGGGCGTGGCCAGGAACGTCGGAGTGAGCGTCTTGTGACGGAACTCGGTGGTGACCATCAGCGTTCCGATGAGAAGCGGGAAGACGTAGCCGACCGCGGTCGCCGCGCTGTAGAGCGTCGCCGACAGGCCGTCCGCGGGCAGGGAGGGTCCACCGTCGCCGAGCGCACCGGTCGCGGCCGCCGAGAACACGAAGCCCAGGACGGTGGCGGTGAAGCCGACGTAGGCGATCAGGACGATCGCCAGGATCCACCAGATCGACGTGGTGAACTGCTTGGTGGCCTCCGAGCGTGTCGCGTTCGCCAGGCTCATCGCGGCTCACCCCCCTCGTCGGTGCGGTCTTCCTCGGCGGTGCCCTCGTCGGGCATCGCCGGCTGGGATGCCGCGTCCCCCGTCTGCTCTTCGGCCATCGTGCCCGGTGCGCGGGAGGCGGCTCGTTCGGCCCTCTGCTCGGCGGCGAAGCTGGAGAAGAACGCGTCCGCCTCGACATCCGCCTCGGTCTTGACGTAGTTCTCCCACGGTCGCTCCACGTCACCGGATTCCTCGACGAGGTCCGCGTCGCCGAGCGGACGCTCGATGTCCGGCGCCTCGGAGCTGAACGCGCCGGAGGCGACGGCCGCGTCGGTGTCGAAGCCCACCACGCCGGTGGCGGGCGCGTTGGCGGGGCGGGACAGCTCCGCATCGATGGCGCCCAGCGCCTCGACATCGGGGTCGGCGTCCAGTGCGAGGCCGTCTCGGTAGGCGTCGGTGGCCGCGTCGCCCGCGTCGAACGGGACGATGTCGATGACGCCGGTGCTGGCGACGGCGTACGTCGCGGGCGGTGTGGCCCCGGCGGGCTGTGGGGCGTGCGGGGGCTGCCCGGTTGCGGGGGCTGAGATCTGCGGGGCGTCAGCGTCCTGTCCGGTCATGGCGTCGTCCGTGGCGTGCACGACCACGCCGGTCTCCGCAGCGTCGGTCTGCTCGCGGGGCTCCGGAGCCGATCCGGCCGTCGCCGTCTCCGCAGGGTCGACTCGCCTGGGGGAGAGCGCCGGTTCCGTCTCGGCATCCGCGTCCGCGATCGGCGTCAGCGCCGTGACCGCGCCGAGCGCCCCGGCTGCGGTCGGGTGCACGCGGGCTCCGCTGACCAGGTCGAGGAAGACCTCCTCGAGCGCAGGCCCGCGCCGCTGCAGAGAGGACAGCGCGACGCCGGCGGATGCCGCGATCTGCCCGACCGCGACCGGATCCAGTCCGCGCACCGTCAGACCGGAGCGGAGAAGCTCGAACGAGGCGCCCGCGGCCTCGAGCGCGGCGGCCAGCGCCGTGCGCTCGGGCGCGTCCACGACGGTGGCGAATTCGCTCGGGTCGGCGAGGTCCTCCAGCGCGCCCTGATAGACGAGGCGGCCCTGGGCGATGATCAGCACCGAATCGACGGTCTGCTGCACCTCTGCGAGCAGGTGCGAGGACACCAGGACGGTACGGCCCTCTTGAGCCAGGTTGCGCAGGAACCCGCGCATCCACTTGATGCCCTCGGGATCCAGGCCGTTGGAGGGCTCGTCCAGGACGAGCACGCCGGGATCGCCGAGCAGGGCATAGGCGAGTCCGAGGCGCTGCCTCATGCCGAGCGAGAATCCGCCCACCTTGCGGCCGCCCACGTCGGCGAGTCCGACCACGCCGAGCGCCTCATCCACCCGGACGGCGGGCAGCCCGGCCGCCTGCGCGTAGACCCGCAGGTGGTTCGCCGCGGTCCGGCCGGGGTGGAAGCTGGAGGCCTCCAGCACCGCCCCGACGCTCTGCAGCGGCTCGCGCAGCGACGAATACGGGGCGCCGCCGATCAGGGCCGTGCCGGCGGTGGGCCGGACCAGGCCGAGGAGGATCCGCAGCGTCGTGGTCTTGCCGGCGCCGTTGGGCCCCAGGAAGCCGGTGACCCGACCCGGCTCGACGCGGGCGGAGAAGTCGGAGACCGCGGTCACGGCACCGAAGCGCTTGGTGATCCCGGAGAACTCCAGCACCTGTCCCTCGGGCATGCGAACCTCTCGTCGTCGGTCAGTCGTCTCCTATCCTGGCGGAAACCGTTGCTCCGTGCACGGCACCACCTCCTCCGCGGCAGTCCGGCTGCCCGCGAACGAACCCACGCGCCTGCGCGGTAACGTTGCGATCGTGACCGACCCCGCCCTGCCGAGCGAGGCGCCCGTACTCGTGCGGTCATCGCACGGCCTCGGCCACCTCACCCTGAATCGTCCCCGCGCGCTGAACGCCCTGGACCTGCGGATGATCGGCGACCTGGCCGCCGCTCTGGACGCCTGGGAGCACGATCCGGGCGTCCAGATCGTGCTGCTCGACGGCGCCGGAGACCGAGGATTCTGCGCAGGCGGCGATGTCCGGGCGCTGTACGAGCAGATCCGCTCCGGCGATGCCGAGGCCGCCGGCGGCTTCTTCCGCGCGGAGTACGCGCTGAACGCACGGATCGCGGAGTACCCCAAGCCGATCGTCGTTCTGGCCGACGGCGTCACCATGGGCGGTGGCATCGGCCTGGCCGGCCACGCGGCGATCCGCATCGTGACCGAGCGCTCGCAGCTCGCGATGCCGGAGACCCGGATCGGCTTCACCCCGGACGTCGGCGGCAGCCGGCTGCTGGCGCATGCCCCCGGGAGACTCGGCGAGTACCTCGCACTGACGGGCAGGACGATGGATGCCGCGGACGCGATCGCCGTCGGCCTGGCCGACCACTTCGTGCCCTCCGCGGACCTCGACGGCCTGCGCGGTGCGCTCGCAACCGGCCCAGGAACGGCGGCGGAACGCGTCTCCCGATTCCTGAGCCGGTCGGCGGACGGTGGGCGACCACGCGAATCCGGCCTCGCGCGCAGCCGCGACTGGATCGATGACGCCTTCTCGGCAGGGACGGTCGCGGACATCGTCGACAGGTTGCGGGCCAGGCCGGAAGCGGCGGCATCCGACACTGCCGCGGTCCTGGGCGAACTGTCGCCCACCGGCCTGGCGGTCACCCTCGAGGCCGTCCGGCGCGCCCGCGACCTGCCCGACCTGCGTGCCGCCCTGGCCCAGGAGTACGGCCTGGTGTTGTGGTTCGTCACCTCGCAGCCGGATCTGATCGAGGGCATCCGCGCGCAGCTGGTGGACAAGGACCGTGCGCCGCGCTGGCAGCCGGCGACGATCGGCGAGCTGGCCGCGGATGCCGCGGCATCCGCTTTCGCCTACCGGCCGCGTATCGGGCTGTGGGGCTAGGAGACGATCGTGAAGGTGCAGAAGTCCCGGTCCCGCAGATACTCGCTGGGCATCGCCGTGGACTGGTTCTTCTTCGTCTTCGCCGGTGCCGCCGCGGTCTGGCTGGCGTTCCTGAGCTTCAACGAGTCCTTCCGGATCGGCTGGTGGGGGATCGTCCTCGTGATCGCATTCTGGGGGCTGCTGGCGTACCTGGTGCTGCCGCGACTGCATCGCATCCTGACCACGATCTACGTGCCGGACTACTTCATCGGACGGGCTCGCACCAGCGACGGCCTGCTGGGCGACCCGGTCAACCTGGCCTTGCTCGGTGAGCGGGATCAGATCGAGCGCGCGATGAGCGATGCCGCCTGGACCCGTGCCGACCCGGTCACGCTGCGCTCGTCCTGGCAGATCGTCACCTCGACCCTGTCGCGCCGCAGCTACCATCAGGCCCCGGTGAGCCCGCTGTTCCTGTTCGGGCGCCAGCAGGACTTCGCCTATCAGCAGGAAGTGGACGGCAATCCGGCGCAGCGTCATCACGTGCGGTTCTGGAAGTGCCCCGAAGGCTGGCTCCTGCCGGGCGGGCGCCGCGTCGACTGGGTCGCGGCGGGCACGTTCGACACCAGCGTGGGCCTGTCGCTGTTCACCCTCCAGATCACCCACCGCATCGACGCCGACACGGACGTCGAGCGCGACCACATCGTCGCCACGGTGACCGCGGCCGATCCCCGGGTGCGGGTGGATGTGATCAAGGACTTCTCGACGGGCTACCACGCGCGAAACGGCGGCGGCGATTCGATCCGCACCGACGGAGACCTCCCGATCATCGACGTGCGTGCCCTCGCGGAGGTGGCGAGGTGACCGCGCAGACCTCCGGCACGGGCCCGACGCCGCAGAACGTGCCGACGCCGGCCGCGGGCCCGTCGCCCGATGCCGCGGCGATGCCGGCCAAGCGGCCCGCGTTCGAACCGCCCGAGCAGCTGCTCAAGCCGACCGGGTACGACCCCGGCATGCGGCGGCCGACGACGACGATCGCAGGCGCCCTGCTGGTGCTGTTCCGGGTCATCACCGGCGTCCTGGTGCTCGTCGCCCTGGTCGCCGGATGGGACGAGGTCGCCGACCAGCTGGATATCTGGGACGGCGGCGGGGCGCTGACGCCGGAGATCAAGCAGCTCACGCTGTCGATCCTGGTCGCCTTGGGGGCGGTGGTGCTCGCGATCGACGCGCTGCTGGCGTACCTGATCTACCGCGGCCGGAACTGGCCGAGGGTCGTGGTGATGCTGATCTCGGCGCTGTCGATCTCGACCGCGTTCACCGCCTGGTGGGCGCAGGGACAGGAGATCACCATCGAGGGCACCTTCGTCTCGCTGAGCCTGGACATCCTGATCCTGCTCGCCCTGTCCAGCCGGAGCGCTTCGGCGTACGCGCGCCGCAACGAGCGCCGCTGAGGGTCGGGGCGAGGTCCCGATCGCGGCCGCGCGGACCGAGTGGTCCCGTGCAGCGATTAGCCTGTATCCGGCCGCGTGCGCGGCAGGGGAGGGGTCCGCGTGTTCGACAGCCCGCTGTCCGCGTCGGCCTACGACGTCCTCGGCGTCGAGCCCACGACCGACGAGGAGTCGCTGCGGCGTGCGTACCGGCTCCGGCTCCGCCAGACGCACCCGGACACCGGCGGGGATGCCGCCGTCTTCGTCCAGGTGCAGCGGGCGTGGGAGCTCGTCGGCACGTCCGCGGCGCGGGCGGCATACGACCGCGGGCACGGCTTCGCGGACGCCCCTGCCCCGGAGTGGGCCGGCTGGCGTGCTCCGGCGCGCCCCGCGGACACGCGGCCGAAGGCGCGATCCCACGGGCAGCCGGGTGGATGGCGGCGGGAGCGATACCTCACCCTGATCAGGGAGTGGGCCGGCCGAGGCGTGACGATCGACGATCCGTACGACCCGGCCCTGGTGCGGTCAGCGCCGCGCGAACTGCGTCGCATGCTCGCCGACGCGCTGGCGGAGGAGGCCACCGCGCGCGTCGTCTCCGAGCTGGGCATGGGGTACACGGTCTGGCACGACGTGGCCGCGCCGGTCCGCGGGGGCACCGGTGACGACAAGCTGGATCACATCGTGCTGAGCCCTTCCGGACTGTACGCGGTCCTCTCCGAAGACTTCGGCGGCCCGATCGGCATCCGACGGGGTGAGATCACGGGTGACGCGGTTCCGGGCACTCCGGTCGCCGACCTGCTCGCGCGGATGCGCGTTCTGGCGCGGGCGGCGGGCGTCCGGTTCGGCGGCGCCGTCATCGTCCTGCCCGACGACGACCTGGTCCAGGCGGTCACCGACCTCGGCCGGGTGCGCGGCACCCCCGTCGTGCTGGTCGCGCGCGGTGCGCTGTCGAACCTGCTGCGGCAGGGTGTGCCCGGTGCGCGTTCGATCGGCGGCAACGAGATCTTCGACATCCGCACGCGCCTGCAGCAGGCGGTCCGGTTCGTCTGAGCCCCGCCATTCCGCCCTCAGCGTACCGAGGGCCGCAGGGGATGAGCGTGTCGGAGGATCGTGGCAGGGTGGTTCGGTGGCGCCGCTCCGCCACTTTCTCTCGACCTTCTTCGGAGATCCCGTGCTCGGCAAACTCCTCTTCCGCTATCTGAAGCCGTATCGCTGGCTTCTGCTGGGCGTGCTGCTGTTCCAGTTCATCGCCGCGATGGCCTCGCTGTACCTGCCACGACTGAACGCCGACATCATCGACAACGGCGTCTCACGCGGCGACACCGCCTACATCTGGTCGACCGGCACGTTCATGCTGGCGATCTCGCTCGGACAGATCGTCGCCTCGGTGATCGCGACCTACTTCGCCGCCCGCGCGGCGATGGCCGCCGGGCGGGACATCCGCCTGGACGTGTACGAGAAGGTCAGCGGCTTCTCCGAGCGGGAGGTGTCCACCTTCGGCCCCGGATCGCTGATCACCCGCAACACCAACGACGTGCAGCAGGTGCAGATGCTGGCGATGATGGGCGCCACGATGCTGGTCACCGCGCCGCTCCTGGCGATCGGCGGGGTCATCATGGCACTGCAGCAGGACGTCGGTCTGAGCTGGCTGATCGGCGTGTCGGTGCCGCTCCTGCTGGTGTTCGTGGTCCTGATCATCAGCCGCATGGTGCCGCTGTTCCGCAGCTTCCAGAAGAAGCTCGATGCGGTGAACCGCGTCCTGCGCGAGCAGTTGACCGGGGTACGGGTGGTGCGCGCGTTCGTCCGGGAGGACATCGAAGAGGAGCGGTTCGCGGTCGCCAATACCGACATCATGGTGGTCGGCCGCAAGGTGGGATCCCTGTTCGTGCTGCTGTTCCCGGTGGCCATGCTGGTGCTGAACATCACACTCATCGGCGTGATCTGGTTCGGCGGAATCCAGGTGGACGCGGGCACCGTGGAGATCGGCACCCTGTTCGCGTTCATGCAGTACGTCGCGCAGATCCTGATGGGCGTGCTGATGGCCAGTTTCATGACGATCATGATCCCGAGGGCAGCCGTGTCCGCGGAGCGCATCGGCGAAGTCCTGGCCAGTCAGTCCACCCTCGCGCGCGCGGCCGATCCGGTCCGCGACTTCGCCGCACCCGGCACCGTCGCCTTCGAGCACGCGGAGTTCACCTACCCCGGGGCGGAGTCGCCGGTCCTGAGGGACATCACCTTCGCAGCCGCCCGGGGTGAGACCGTGGCGATCGTGGGCTCAACGGGGTCCGGCAAGACGACTCTCGTCTCGCTCATCCCGCGGCTGTTCGACGTGACCGCCGGCGCGGTGCTGGTCGGCGGGGTGGATGTCCGCGAGGCGGACCTGGACCATCTGTGGAAGGGCATCGGCCTGGTGCCGCAGCGTCCGTTCCTGTTCTCCGGCACGGTCGCCTCGAACCTCCGATTCGGACGCGAGGAGGCCACCGACGACGAGCTGTGGCACGCACTGGAGATCGCCCAGGGCAAGGACTTCGTGCAGGAGATGGAGGGACAGCTGAACGCGCGGATCGCGCAGGGCGGGACGAATGTGTCCGGCGGCCAGCGCCAGCGCCTCGCCATCGCCCGCGCCATCGTGCACCAGCCGGACATCCTCATCTTCGACGACTCGTTCTCCGCCCTGGACCTGGCCACCGACGCCCGGCTGCGGCAGGCGCTCTGGCGCGAGCTGCCTCAGGTGACCAAGGTCGTCGTCGCCCAGCGCGTATCCACCATCACCGCCGCGGATCGCATCGTGGTCCTCGAGGACGGTCGCATGGTGGGCTTGGGCACGCACGAGGAGCTGCTGAGGACGAGCGAGACGTATCGCGAGATCGTCGAATCGCAGCTGGGGGTGGAGGTATGAGCGCTCCGGACAACCTCGCCGAGGAGGAGCGCCTCGAACTGGAACTGGCCGAGCAGGCCCGGCTGAACTCCGGCGACTGGGACAGCGTCGCCCCCGGCAAGGCGTCGAACTTCGGCAAGAGCTTCGCGCGCCTGATCGGCCTGCTCCGGCCGCACGCGGTGGCCTTCGTCTTCGTCTCGATCCTGGGTGCCGCCGGAGTCTTCCTCGCCGTGATCGCACCGAAGATCCTCGGGCAGGCGACCAACCTCATCTTCGAAGGCGTCGCCTCCAACGCGCTCGCGGAGCAGTTCCCGGCGGGCACCTCGCAGGCAGTGGTGGTCGACGCGCTGCGCAGCGCGGGCCAGACCGACCTCGCGAACGTCATCGCGGCGATGGACAACTTCACCGTCGGCGCGGGCGTCGATTTCGATGCGCTGCGCACCGTGGTCGTGGCGGTCCTGGCGATCTACGTCGGCTCCTCGTTCCTGAGCTGGATCCAGGGTTACGTGATCAACATCATCATGGTGCGCACGATGTGGCGTCTGCGCGAGTCGGTCGAGACGAAGATCAACCGGCTGCCGTTGTCCTACTTCGACAAGGTGCAGCGCGGCGAGCTCATCTCGCGCGTCACCAACGACATCGACAACATCACCCAGACGATGCAGCAGTCCCTGTCCAGCGTGGTGACATCGGTGCTGACGGTCATCGGCGTGCTGATCATGATGTTCTCCATCTCGTGGCAGCTGGCGCTGGTCGCGCTGGTGTCGCTGCCGCTGATGGCGGTCATCTTCGGCGTCATCGGACCCCGCTCGCAGAAGGCGTTCGGAACCCAGTGGCGCAAGGTGGGGCGCCTGAACGCGCGCGTGGAGGAGTCCTTCTCGGGTCACGCGCTGGTGAAGGTGTTCGGCCGTGAGGTCGACTCGCGAGAGAAGTTCCAGGTCGAGAACGAGGAGCTGTACCAGGCCAGCTTCAAGGCGCAGTTCCTCTCCGGGATCATCATGCCGGGCATGATGTTCATCGGAAACCTCACCTATGTCGGCATCGCCGTACTGGGTGGCCTGATGGTGGCCAACGGCCAGCTGCGCCTCGGTGACGTCCAGGCGTTCATCCAGTACTCGCAGCAGTTCACCCAGCCGCTGTCCCAGCTGGGCGGCATGGCCGCCGTCATCCAGTCCGGTACCGCATCGGCCGAACGGGTGTTCAACCTGCTGGACGCGGACGAGCAGGAGCCCGACGCCCCGGATGCGCCCGAACCGGTGCACGGAGAGGGTGTCATCGAGTTCCAGAACGTGCGCTTCGCGTACAACCCGGAGCACCCGCTCATCACGGACCTGTCCTTCCGCGTCGAACCCGGCCAGACCGTGGCGATCGTCGGTCCGACCGGTGCCGGCAAGACGACCCTGGTCAACCTCATCATGCGGTTCTACGAGCTCGACGGCGGGCGCATCCTGCTGGACGGGCAGGACATCGCACAGCTCACCCGGGACGACGTGCGCTCTCGCACCGGCATGGTGCTGCAGGATCCCTGGCTGTTCGCCG
This sequence comes from Microbacterium sp. zg-B185, assembly GCF_030246885.1. Taxonomy (NCBI): domain Bacteria; kingdom Bacillati; phylum Actinomycetota; class Actinomycetes; order Micrococcales; family Microbacteriaceae; genus Microbacterium; species Microbacterium sp. zg-B185. Next base: position 3,267,387 of record NZ_CP126739.1, on the reverse strand, counting down.
GGACGATCCGCGAGAACATCCGCTACGGCCGTGAATCGGCGACCGACGAAGAGATCGTCCAGGCGGCGACGGCGACCCGCGTGGACCGCTTCGTGCATTCGCTCCCGGACGGGTATGACACCGTCCTGGATGAGGAGGCCTCGAATGTCTCCGCCGGCGAGAAGCAGCTGATCACCATCGCGCGGGCCTTCGTCGCCCAGCCGTCGGTGCTGATCCTGGACGAGGCAACCTCCTCGGTGGACACCCGGACGGAGCTGCTGCTGCAGCACGCGATGGCGGTGCTGCGCGAGGGGCGCACGTCGTTCGTGATCGCACACCGGCTCTCCACCATCCGCGACGCCGACCTGATCCTGGTGATGGAGCACGGCGACATCGTGGAGAAGGGCACGCACGAGGAGCTCATCGCCGCCCAGGGAGCGTACTGGCGGCTCTACCAGTCGCAGTTCCAGCAGGCGGCGACCGACCTGGACGCCCTGCCGGACCAGACCGGCGGCGTGCCGGTCACCGGCGACGCCATCCGTGCGCTGCCGGTGACGACGGATGCCGCGGAGGAGGCCGCCGCGGAGATCACGTCGCCGTAGCCGGGCATCCGGTCGGCTCAGCCGAGCAGTTTGGCCTTGGCGGTCGTGAATTCCTGGTCGGTCAGGATCCCGGCGTCTTTGAGTGCGGCGAGTTTCTGCAGCTCGCCGACCAGGTCGCCCCCTCCGCCTGCGGGCACGGGAGCCGACCGGGCCTGCTGCGCTGCGCGCCGCGCGGCTTCGTCCAGCTGCGCCTGCTGCGCGGCGGCCTGGGCATCTTGCTGATACTGCTCGTTCTGCGCCCTCTCCTGCTGATGACGCTGCACACTGCCGCTCACGGCTGTCGCCGTCCCGGCGACGACCGCCGTGCGGGCGGCCATGCCGAGCAGACCGGGCCGCCCCATTCTGCGAATAGGCATTTCTCTTCCTCTCTCAGTTCAGTTCGGCTGCTTCCAGTACCGCGTTAACGACCGGAGCGGGGATGCGCTCGGCGCGCAGGACCACGGCCCCCGACGAGGCGAGCCGTTCGGTGAGGGTCCGCGCGTAGACCAGCTCGAGGGCGACGAGCGCCGCCGACGCGCCCGGCAGGATGGATTCGGCGAGCTCGTGGATGTCTTCCTCCGCGGCGATCCCGGACGCGAGGAATTCGACCTCGGCCAGCCCGTAGGCATCCGAATCCTCCTCGATCTCGGTGACGGTGACCTCTCCCGTCGTCGATTTGGTGACCAGAACCAAGTCCAGCAGCCGCACCAGCCCGCTGTCGATGAGTTCCATGAGCGCGCTGAGCACGCCCGGCGATGGTCTCTCCCCGTCGAATCCGACCAGATACAGCTCGACCGGACCGAATGCGAAGTCGGCCATGGGCTTCCCTTCCCGCACGCGTGGACACGCCGGCCCGTTGTGGTGACAGGGCGTGGTCGTTCCGCGTGCGACTGCGTGGGCCGGCCATGCGCGCCCTCACAGCCGATGGTGACATCGCCGCACCTCCGCGGCAAGGGGGTGCGTGCCGTCGAGGGGCGAGGAGGCTCCCCGGATGCCGCGGCTACAGCCCCTGCACCGCGAGCAGGCGGCCGGACGCGATGGCGGAGGTGAACTCGGCGAAGTCGGCCTCGTTCTGATCGGCGTAGGCCTCGGCGAAATCGGCGATCGACTCGTCGAAGACATCGGATCGGCCGAGGTAGCCGGCGATCTCGACCCGGTCGCCGGACCGGCCCGGCAACCGGGGGGTCCGGGACTGGCTCGCCGCGCTGGCGTGGGTGCGCGAGAACATTTCCGCGTTCGGCGGCGATCCGGGCCGGGTGACCATCGCAGGGCAGTCCGCCGGTGGCGGCGCGGTCCTCACCCTGCTCGGCATGCCGGCCGCCCAGGGTCTGTTCTCGGCCGCCTGGGCGATGTCTCCTGCCCTGGCGGACGTGCCGCCGGAGCGCGCCCGGACGCTCTCGGCGAAGCTGGCGAACCTCGCGGGGGTGGCGCCCACGCGCGACGGGTTCGCCGACGTCCCGGAGGCGACGCTCGTGCGGTTGCAGGGGGCCGCGGCATCCACCGATTCGAAGGACCGGCTCGCCGGGGTCCGCGCCATCCTGTCCGAGGGCCTCCCGTGGGGTCCGATGGTCGACGGCGACCTGATCACGATGCCGACGGTCGATGCGCTTCGCGCGGGCGTCGGGTCCGGCATCCCCCTGGTCGTCGGTTCCACCGATGACGAGTTCACCATGCTGACCGACCGCCTCAAGAACAAGCTGCGGCTCGTACCCGCGGCGTTCGGACTCGGGCTGCTGGGCGTGGCTCCCCACGCGCGCGCGGAGTACCTGCGGGCCAACGCGGCCCAGCACCGCAAGGGGACGGCGGCCGTGCTGGGCCGCTACGCGACCGACGCCGTCTTCCGGGCCGGAGTGGTGCGCGTCGCGGAGGCACGCGCCGATGCGCCGACCTGGGTGTACCGGTTCGAATGGCCGTCACCGGTGATCGGGTGGGCCTGCCATTGCCTGGACGTGCCGTTCTGGTTCGACTGCCTGGATGCGGGCGTCGAAGCGCTGGCCGGGGACCGCCCGCCCCGCGCGCTCGCGGCCGCCGTGCACGGCTCTGCGGTGTCGTTCGTCCGCGACCACGATCCGGGGTGGCCGGCGTGGAGGGCGATGCCCGGCGCAACGCGGATCTTCGGCGGCGACCCCTCCCGCCCGGACGTCTCCGCCGACGGATATGCGAGCGTGCGCGCGCTGGTCTGAGCCGGCGGGACTTCCTGGTGCGTCAAAAAGCGGGGACATTCCGGCGGTGGCGCCCGCACGTGCTGCCGGCGGGCACGGTTCATCCCCGCGGATTCACCGGGCGCCTGCCGGGTGCCGGCCGCCGAGTGCCGGCCGCCGGGTGCCGCGACCGGCCAGCAGGCCGGCCAGAGCCGCTCGGACCCGGTCTGCGTGCCACATGATGTCCTCGGCGATGGGGCGGTAGGTCGCGAAGCCGAGCGCGGCGGCGGCCTGGTCCCGGCGACGGTCGGTGCGCTGGTCCGCCCAGCTGGAATGGAACTGCGCGCTGTCGCATTCGACGATCAGCCAGCCGGCGACGACGAAATCGACTCGACCGACGCCCGCGATGGACACCTGCACCTCGAAGCGCACACCGAGGGAACGCAGAATCAGCCGGAGCAGCGTCTCGGGACCGGACTCCGCGCGCGGGTCGATCAGCCGGCGCAGCACCCGGTGCCGCCGGGGAAGCGCACCGAAGAGCTCATCGAGATCGTCGAGCCGGACAACGCCCGCGTGCAGTGCCGAGTCGAGCGTCGCCAGCGCCGCTCGGGGAGGCTGGCACCGCACGGCGGAGACGACGGCGTCGAACAGCTCGACCGACGTCGAGCACGGGTGCGGTGTGCGATGCAGGCGGCCCCAGTGGCGCCGAACCGACCGTGTCGGCATGGGCGCATGGCTGCGGGCCGCGTGGAGGTGCACGTGCAGCGCGGACGGGTCGAGAACGAAGACGCCGTGGCGGAGCAGTTCCGAGACGCAGGTCAGGCGCCCTCCGAGCGCACAGGCGTCCACGAGATCGGCGGCGGTTCCCGCAGCGAGGTACGCGCCCGCGCGCGGGCGCACGACCCGCCCCTCGGCGACGGCCTCGCGCAGGTCACGATCGGTCCATCCTCGGGCCACGAGGTCGCGCCGTCGATGAAAGTGCGTGGCTCGCCCGCGCAGTTCGGCGTCGGTGTGCTGCAACATGCCGGTCAGCGTGGCGCGGAGGCGGGTGCTGCGGCGCCGCCGCCGCCGATTCTGCGGGCTATGCCCGCAGTGCGCGCCCTGGGGAGGAGGCGATTCGTCCACCGGCTCGACCCCGGGTCCGCAGCGTGGTCAAAACACCGGGCGATTCCGACCGCGGACCGTCATCACCGGGTGCCCGAGGCGATTTCTCCCGCGGCTTTGACGCCCGGCCGCGGGCGACGCACCGGGACCGGGTTATACCGACGCGCCGGCCGGCATGACCCCGGTCAGGCGATGACCTGTGCCCCGGGGATGCGCTTGAGCATGACCTCGACCGCCTCGAGGTTGGCATCCACCAGCACAGCGTCGCGCCCCAGCGCCGCGGCGACAGCCCCGGTCGTGCCGCTGCCGGCGAAGAAGTCCAGAACGCGGTCGCCGGGCCGGCTGGATGCCTGAACGATGCGTCGCAGGATCCCCTCCGGCTTCTGCGTCGGATAGCCGGTCTTCTCCCGGCCGGTGGTCGGCACGATCGTGTGCCACCAGACGTCGGTGGGCAGCTTGCCGCGGGCGGCCTTCTCGGCGGTGACCAGTCCGGGCGCCATGTACGGCTCGCGGTCCACGGCATCCGAGTTGAACCAGTACCGGTCGGGATCCTTGACGTACACCAGGATGGTGTCGTGCTTGGTCGGCCAGCGGCGCCGGGTCTTGGCCCCGTAGTCGTACGCCCAGATCAGCTCGTTCAGAAAGCGGTCGCGGCCGAAGAGGGCGTCCATGAGGACCTTGGCGTAATGCGCTTCGCGATAGTCCAGGTGCACGTAGAGCGTGCCGTCCGCGGCCAGCAGACGCCACGCCTCGGCCAGCCGCGGCTCGAGGAAACCCCAGTAATCGTCGAACCGGTCGTCGTACTCGCGCAGGTCGCCGCGCAGCCGCTCGTACTCCCGGCCGTGGAACCCGCGCCGCACGACGGCTCCGTCTGCCACCGGGACGCCGGTCGTTTCCGGCACCGTGCCGAGCGGCGTGGCGCCGGCCACCGGCTCGGGCGACCCGGGTCGGACCGAGCGCGCGGTCTCCAGCGCCCGGCCCTGCACGCGCCCGGTGTTGAACGGCGGATCCAGGTAGATCAGGGTGAAGGACTCGTCCGGATATGCCGCGACCACGGCGAGGTTGTCGCCGTGGTGGATCGTCACCGCACCCCGCGGCGGAGCGACGCCCGCCGTGTCGACGATCTCGGCGCCCGTCACGGCACCCGGTACAGCCACGGGTCCGTCGCGAACTTCGACTCGACCAGGGCTTCGGCCTCGGCGTACTCCTCGTCGCTGATGCGGCCGGGCACGGCCCCGTACAGTTTCGCGAACGTCTCGATGAAGCGCTCGATGATCGCTTCGCGTGGCAGTCCGGTCTGACGACGCAGCGGGTCGACCCGCTTGGCCGCCGAGGTGGTGCCCTTGTCGCTGAGCTTCTCGCGGCCGATGCGCAGCACCTCGGTCATCACCTGACCGTCCATGTCGTAGCTGAGCGTGGCGTGGTGCAGCACCCCGCCGTTCGCGAGGCGCTTCTGCGCCGCCCCGCCGATCTTCCCCTGCGGGCTCGCGATGTCGTTGAGCGGCTGGTAGGTGGCGTCGATGCCGAGGGAGCGCAGCGCCTGCAGCACCCAGTCGTCCAGGAAGGCATACGAATCGGCGAACGTCATGCCGGCGACCAGGGATGCCGGGACGTACAGCGAGTAGGTCACGATCGAGTTCGCGGCCATGAGCATCGCGCCGCCGCCGGAGATGCGCCGGACGACGTCGAACCCATGCCGGGCTGCACCCTCCGGATCGACCTCGTTGCGATACGACTGGAACGACCCGATCACGACCGCGGACTCGTCCCACTCCCACAGCCGGAGCGTGGGGCGACGCCGGCCGTCGCCGACCCTGGTGGTGAGCACCTCGTCCAGCGCGAGGTTCATCCGTGGCGAGACGGGCTTTTCGTGCACGATCTCCCAGTCGAAGTCGCGCCAGCCCGGCGGGGTCACCAGCGCGCGGCGGACGGCGGTGCCGACCGCCTCGGGCGTGAACCCCAGCAGCTGGGCGCCGTCGGGCAGTGCCTCGCGCACGGCCGCGGCGATGGCCGCGGCATCCGTCTCGATGGGGAGTCCGTTGACGGCGTCGTCGATGTCGTCCAGCGCACTGTCCGGCTCGAGGAAGAAGTCGCCGGCGAGGCGGAACCCGAAGATCCTGCCGTCGCGCTCTTCGAGGTCGACGACGACCAGCTTGCCTCCGGGCACCTTGTATTCGCCGTGCATGGACTCAGCTTAAGTGCCGCTCCGCGGCGAGAGCGCCCTCAGGCGCTGACGAGCATGTGCAGCGCCGCCGGCGAGAGCGCGTGCTCGATGGCGAGCATGGCCGCACCTCGGACACCGGCGTTCTCCGCGGCCGATGACTGCACGATCGCCAGATGCTCCGTCGCCAACGGCGTCGAGCGGGTGTAGACGACCTCGCGCACCCCGGCGATCAGGTGCTCGCCGACCCGGGCCATGGAGCCGCCGATCGCGATGATGGACGGGTTCATCAGGCTCACGCAGGCGGTGAGCACCTCGCCGATGTCGCGGCCGGCTTGCCGCACGGCCTGGATCGCGTCGACGTTGCCGTGCTTGACCAGTTCGACCACGTCATCGCCATTGGCGGCCGCGATGCCCTGCGCGCGCAGTTCGCGCGCAATCGCCGGTCCCGAGGCGAGCGCCTCCAGGCATCCGCGGTTCCCGCAGCTGCACGGCACGTCGGAGCCGCGTGCCACCCGCACATGACCGATATCGCCCGCCACGCCCTGCGCGCCGCGCAGCAGCTGCCCGCCCGAGATGACCCCCGCGCCGATGCCGGTGGCGATCTTCACGAACATCAGATGCTCGACCGACGGCCACGCGGTGGCCTGCTCGCCGAGCGCCATGATGTTGACGTCATTGTCGACGAGCACCGGCGCTTCGAGATGCTGACGCACCCACCCCGGGATGTCGAACCGGTCCCACCCGGGCATGATCGGTGGGTTGACCGGGCGCCCGGTGGAGAATTCCACCGGCCCCGGAACGCCGATGCCGATCGCCGCGATGTCGCCGACGCTCCGCCCCGTCTCAGCCAGCAGGGTCATCGCGGTCTCGAGGGTCCAGGTCAGCACCGGCACCGGGCCCAGCGTGATGTCCAGCGGTTCGATGCGCTCCGCGAGGATGGTCGCGCCCAGGTCGCTGATCGCGACGGTGGCGTGCGTCGCACCGATGTCCGCCGCCACGACCACACGGGCGCCCGGGTTGAGGGCGAACTGCGACGGAGGGCGGCCACCCGTGGAGGCTGCCTCGGCGACCGGTGTGACCAGGCCCATCCGCATCAGCTCGTCCACCCGCACCGCGATCGTGGAACGGGCCAGGCCGGTGGATTTCGCGAGCTGAGCACGCGTGCGCGGAACACCGTCGCGAAGGAGCTGGAACAGCTCCGTCACGCCCATTCCGGCGGAAGATTCGACACCCATTGCACGATCCACTCACTCATACGACCCGGTCGGCCGAAGTCCGGGAAGTTCTGCCGTTCCCGTCGCTGGCCACGCTACACAACGGCAGAAGGCGACCGTGTCCGTTACGATTGGCGGCCGCCGGGCTTGGCGAACCGCTGCTGCAGCAGCACCGCGATCACGATGATGATGCCCTTGGCGACCGCCTGCACCGATGATGTCAGGTTGTTCTGGACGAACACGTTCGTCAGGGTGGCGAAGATCAGCACGCCGAAGACGGTGCCGGTGATCGTCCCGCGTCCGCCGACCAGCAGCGTGCCGCCGACGACGACCGCCGCGATCACGTCCAGCTCCAGCAGCGTGCCATGCGTGGAGCTGCCGGCAGTCGTGCGCCCGAGGATCATGACGGCGCCGATCCCCGCGCACAGGCCGGCGATCGCGTACAGCCACATCGTGTGGCGCTTCACGTTGATGCCCGCGAGCCGCGCGGCCTCGCGGTTGCCGCCGATGGCGACGGTGCGGCGACCGAACGTCGTGCGGTTGAGGATCACCCAGCCCAGCGCGGCGACGATCGCGAAGATCCAGATCAGGACGTCCACGCCGATGAGGTCGGCGTTCATGAAGCTGATGAAGCCGCGATCCTCGACGATCAGCGTGCGGCGTTCGGCGAGGATCTCGGCGAGCCCGCGCGCGGCGACCAGCATCGCGAGGGTCGCCATGAAGGCGACGACGTTGCCGTACGCGATCACGACTCCGTTGATCAGGCCCGCACCGAGCCCGACCGCGAGGGCGATCAGGATCATCACGATCCAGTGGGTCTGATCGGCGAGGTCCTGGATCGCCGCGAGGGTCGCCACGATCGAGGCGAGGCCGAGCACCGAGCCGACGGACAGGTCGATACCGCCGGCGATGATGACCAGGGTCATGCCGATGCTGACGACGCCGATGATCGAGGCCTGACGGAGGATCACGAGAGCGTTGCTGAGCGTGGTGAAACTCTCCCCGGCGGTGACGGCGCCGACGACCACGAGCACCAGCAGGGCCAGGACGAGTCCGAGGTTGCGGCCGACGGATCCGGACATGATCTTCTGCAGACCGCTCTTCTCGCCGTCGCGGCCCGAGGGGGCCTCGAGCGGAGAGCGGGCGCCCGTGGAGGAAGGCGGACCGACCAGGTCCCCGGTGGTTACTGGCTCGCTCACGCGGCGGTTCCTTTCATGACGAGATCGAGCACACCGTGCTCGTCGATCTGGGCGGCGGGGAGGGTTTCCAGGACGCGACCGTCCGAGACGACGAGGACCTTGTCGGCCAGGCCGAGCACCTCTTCGATCTCGCTCGAGACGATGACCACCGCGTTCCCGGCCGCCGACAGCCGCCGGATCAGCGCGTAGATCTCGGCGCGCGCGCCGACATCCACGCCGCGGGTGGGCTCATCCAGCAGCAGCACGCGAGTGCCGTGGACCAGCCACCGCGCCAGCAGGATCTTCTGCTGGTTGCCTCCGGAGAGGGTTCTGGTCGCCCGGTCCGGGTTCGCCGGTCGCAGCTCGAGCGCATCGATCTGTTCGGCGGTCGCTTTGCGTTCGGCCCGCTCGTCCAGGAAGCCCCCTTTGGCGAACCGGGAGACGGAGGACAGGGTCACGTTGACGAAGATCGGCTCGTCCAGGACGAGTCCCTGGCTCTTGCGCTCCTCGGGCGACAGGCCGACGCCGGCCTCGACGGCGGCCACCACCGATCCTCGAGGCACGGTCTTTCCGGCGACCCGCACGGTGCCGGCCGTCGCCTTGCGCGCGCCGTAGACCGTCTCGATGATCTCTGATCTGCCGGAGCCGACCAGGCCGGCGAACCCCACGATCTCGCCGGCCCGGACGGTGAAGCTGACATCCGAGAAGACACCGGCCAGGCCCAGCCCCTCGACCTCCAGAACCAGCGGCGAATCCTCCGGTACCGGGACGCCCGGCGGGAAGACGTTCTCGACAGCCCGGCCGGTCATGAGCCGGATCAGCTCCTGAGTCGGCGTGTCGGCCGCCGGCAGGCCGGAGGCCATCGACGCGCCGTCCTTCAGGACGGTGATCCGGTCGCCGATCTGCCGGATCTCCTCCAGCCGGTGTGTGATGTACACCACGGCGATCCCTTCGGAGGTGAGCTCCCTGACCACGGAGAAGAGGTTCTTCACCTCCTCGGTGTCGAGCACCGCGGAGGGCTCGTCCATGATCATGAGCTTGATGTCGTGCGACAGTGCGCGCGCCATGCTCACGATCTGCTTGTTGGCGGCGCTGAGTCGACCGACCTCGGTGTGCGGCGACAGATTGGCGTGACCGAGACGGCGCAGCAGTTCCCTGGTCTGCCGCGCCGCCTCCGACCGCTTGGTGAACCCGCCCCTGGCCAGCTCGTGCCCGAGGAAGATGTTCTCCGCGATCGTCAGCCCGTCCACGACATCCAGTTCCTGGTACATCGTGGCGATGCCCAGTTCCAGAGCCGCTTCCGGCATTGCGATCTCGACCGGTTCGCCGAGCCACCCGATCGTCCCCTTGTCGGGGCGATGCACACCCGCGAGCGTCTTGATCAGCGTCGACTTGCCGGCGCCGTTCTGCCCGAGGACGCAGTGGACTTCGCCGGGGAGCACGTCCAGATCGACCCCGCGCAGGGCCCGCACTCCGGCAAAGCTCTTCGTCACACCGCGCACCTCGAGTAACGCCGAGCGTTGGTCATCTTTGATCACACGCCGACCATAACATGTCGACGTCTCCGCGTTCGAGAGCCATTCAACGCGATGCGATCCGGCGTCACGCGCGCGGATTTCGATCACCGATCCCGAAATTCCCACGGTCTACGGGCTTTTACCGGATCCCGGACGAAAGCTGTCGTGTCTACGACTCGTTCTGCTACCTTGAAGGCGGTCAGCCCCGTGGGCGGTCCTCGCGCGGAAGTGCGACGACGCCCTCGCCGCCCGACCTGCATTCACATTCAAGGAGGAATTCATGCGTTCAACCCGTTCCGTGCGCACGCGGGCGATCGGTGCCGGCGCCGCCGCGCTGACGGCCATCGCACTGCTGGCCGGCTGTACACCCGGCGCGCCCGAAGAAGAAGAGGGCGCCGACCAGGGCACCACCTCGGAGGAGAACCAGGCCACCGGCGACACGGTCGTCATCGGGTTCTCCGGACCGGCCGCCGACCACGGCTGGCTCGGCGCCATCAACTCCGGCGCGATCGCCGCGGCGGAGAGCTTCCCTGACGTCGAGCTGCAGCTGGCCGAGGGCACCAACGACGTCAACGCGCAGATCGCGGCCGTCGAGACCTTCATCAACGACGGGGTCGATGCGATCGTGCTGCTGCCCAGTGACGGCGCCGCTCTGACCGAGGTCGCCATCAAAGCCATGGAGGCCGGCATCCCGGTCATCAATGTCGACCGCGAGTTCTCCAGCCCGTTCGCTGCGCGGGCCACCGTGCTCGGCGACAACTACGGCATGGGCGTCAGCGCCGGCACGTACATCTGCGAGCAGGTCGGCGACAACCCCGACGCGATCGTCGCCGAGATCGCCGGCATCGACTCGCTCCCGCTGACGCAGGACCGCTCGGCCGGCTTCGCCGACGCGCTGGCGGACTGCGGACTGGAGGTCGGCCCTCGCGTGGCCGCCGACTTCACCGTCCAGGGCGGCGAGGCCGCGGCATCCCAGCTGCTGTCGGCCAACCCGCAGATCGATGCGCTGTGGAACCACGATGACGACCAGGGCATCGGCGTCCTCGCGGCGATCAACGCCGCGGGTCGCGACGAGTTCTTCATGGTCGGCGGCGCGGGTTCGCTGAACGCGATGGAGGCCATCGAGGCGGACGACACGGTGCTCAAGGCGACGATCATCTACCCGTCGACGCAGGCCGCCGACGGCATCGCCCTCGCCCGACTGATCGCACAGGGCAAGACGATGAGCGACCTGGTCACACCCGGTGTGGCCAACCGCATCGTGCTGGATGCCCCCGTCGTTACGAAGGAGAACGTCGACCAGTACATCGGTCTGGCGTTCGAGTCCTGATCCGCACCACCTCTCGCCGGAAGGGGGCGTCTGCCTTTCGCAGACGCCCCCTCGAGGCACTCCCCGCCTTCGACACCCCCACGGAGTACCTGTGACCGAAAACCTTCGCGTCGCCATGATCGGCTACGGCTTCATGGGCGCCGCGCACTCGCAAGGGTGGCGCGTCGCTCCGCGCTTCTTCGACCTCCCCGCGCAGCCCTCGATGAGCGTGATCGTGGGCCGGGACCCGGACGGGGTCACGGCGGCCGCGCAGAAGTGGGGATGGGAGGAGGCGGCGACCGACTGGCGCGAGGTGATCGCCCGTGACGACATCGACATCGTCGACATCGTCACGCCCGGGGACACGCACGCCGAGATCGCGATCGCGGCCCTGGATGCCGGCAAGCACGTCCTGTGCGAGAAGCCGCTGGCCAATTCCGTCGCCGAGGCGCAGGCCATGACCGATGCCGCCGACCGTGCGGCCGCGCGCGGAGTGCGGGCGATGGTGGGCTTCACCTATCGTCGTGTGCCGGCGGCGACGCTGGCCCGGGACCTGGTCGCGGCCGGACGCATCGGTCAGATCCGGCAGGTGCGCGCGTCCTACCGCCAGGACTGGCTGAGCGACGCCGAGGCCCCGCTGACGTGGCGCCTGCAGAAGGATCGCGCCGGTTCCGGTGCGCTGGGCGATATCGGCGCCCACGCCGTCGACCTGTCCGAGTTCATCACCGGGCTGCGGCTGCAGAGCGTGTCGGGGATTCTGGACACCATCGTCGCGGAGCGCCCGCTCCTGGGCGAAGGCATCGGCCTTTCCGGGACCGCTGCCGCCGATCGGGGCGAGGTCACCGTGGACGACGTGGCGGTCTTCTCCGGCCGCTACGGATCGGCGGACGGATCGTACGCGCCGCTCGGCACGTTCGAAGCGAGCCGCTTCGCCACCGGGCGCAAGAATGCGCTCAGCATCGAGGTCTCCGGCTCCCTCGGCGCCGTCGCGTTCGATCTCGAGCGGATGAATGAACTGGAGTTCTTCGACGCGACGCTGCCCGCGACCGAGCAGGGCTTCCGCACGATCATCGTCACCGAGCCGGACCATCCGTACATTCGCGCGTGGTGGCCGGCCGGCCACATGCTCGGCTACGAGCACGGCTTCTCGCACCAGGTGGTCGACTTCGTATCCGCCATCGCCGAGGGTACGCAGCCGCGGCCCTCCTTCGCCGACGGCCTCCATGTGCAGAGGGTTCTGGATGCCGTCGAGCGCAGCTCCGCGGCGGGCAGCAGCTGGATCCCGATCCCGAACTGATCGCGCCACCCACGCGGTCGGTGCATTCTGAGAGACACTGCCCCGCCGGGCGCGGGGCGCGAGGAAAGGAACACGCAATGACGCGACCGATCACCCTGTTCACCGGGCAGTGGGCCGACCTGCCGCTGGAGGAGGTGGCCCGGCTCGCCGCCGAATGGGGCTACGACGGACTCGAGATCGCCTGCTGGGGCGACCACCTGGACCCCTGGCGCTGGGACGACGAGGAGTACGTGCAGGGCCGGCTCGATCTGCTCGAGCGCCACGGGCTGAAGGTCTGGGCGATCTCGAACCACCTCAAGGGCCAGGCGGTCTGCGACGACCCGATCGACCAGCGGCACCGGGACATCCTCTCGGACCGGGTGTGGGGGGACGGCGATCCCGAGGGCGTTCGTCAGCGAGCCGCCGAGGAGATGAAGCACACCGCACGGCTGGCCGCGAAGCTCGGGGTCAAGACCGTGGTCGGCTTCACCGGTTCGAGCATCTGGAAGTACGTCGCGATGTTCCCGCCGGTGTCGCAGGCCGCGGTGGACGCGGGCTACCAGGACTTCGCCGACCGGTGGAACCCGATCCTGGATGTGTTCGACGAGGTCGGGGTCAGGTTCGCGCACGAAGTGCACCCCAGTGAGATCGCCTACGACTACTGGACGACGGTGCGCACGCTCGAGGCGATCGGCCACCGGCCCGCGTTCGGCCTGAACTGGGACCCCTCCCACTTCATGTGGCAGGAGCTCAATCCCGTCGACTTCATCCTGGAGTTCAAGGACCTGATCTACCACGTGGACTGCAAGGACGTGAAGCTCAATCTCGGCAACGGCCGCAACGGCCGACTGGGCTCTCACCTCGCGTGGGCTGATCTGCGCCGCGGATGGGATTTCGTCTCGACCGGCCGCGGTGACGTCCCGTGGGAGGCCTCCTTCCGTGCGCTGAACAGCATCGGCTACGACGGCCCCATCTCGGTCGAGTGGGAGGACGCCGGAATGGACCGGCTGCTGGGCGCCCCGGAGGCGCTCGCGTTCGTCAAGCGGAACGCGTTCGCCGCGCCGGAGGCGGCGTTCGACGCGGCCTTTAGCGCCCGCTGATCAGTCCCGGACCGGGAAGCGCGCGTCCAGCCAGGCGAGCAGGTCGGCGCGCACTTCGGCCTGTGCTGCCTCGTTGAAGATCTCATGGCGCGCGTTCGGGTAGACGAACGTCGTGACGTCGGTGAAACCCGAACGCGTGCGGTACGCATCAGCGAGTTTGTGCACGCTGCGCGGGCCGCCGACCGTGTCGTCGCGACCCACCATGAGCAGTGTCGGGATGTCGCGGCCGAGGTTCTTTTTCGGCTTGCCCATCATGCGCAGCTGGCCGTGCAGGCCGAAGAGCTGCCGCATCGGCGCAGCGGTGGTCAGCGGATCGGCGAGGAACGCTGCCGCGACCTCGGGATCACTGGCGAGCCATTCCATGCCTGTCGCATCCGGTCCGCTCCATCGCGCGTTCAGTTCGCCGAGGTTGCCCCAGCCGAGTTGGCGATAGACCGTACCGCTGAGCACGAGGGCGTCATAGGCCTCCGGTTCACGGTTCAGCAGCATCTGTGCCATGAACGAGCCCCACGAATGACCCAGGAGCACGAGGGGCAGACCCGGATTCTCCGACCGGATGAGTGCCGTCAGCTGCGACACCGCTCGAACGGCGCCCATGACGCCGCCCGGTCCCAGGCGGCCGAGCTTGGACACATCGTCGCCGTGCTGCTTCATCCCGGTGCGGCCGTGACCACGATGGTCGTCGGCGTACACGGTGTATCCGTCGGCGGCGAGTGCCTCGACCAGCGCACCATAGCGTCCGGCGTGCTCACCGACGCCGTGCGCGAGCTGCACGATCGCCTTCGGCGGAGTTCGAGCGGGGTGAACGTCGTAGACGATCGCGATGCCGTGCGCATCGATGAAGTCGGGCATGCGGCGAGTCTAGACAGCGCGGGAACGCGACATCCTTGCCGGCCACTGCCCACATCCGAATTTCGCTAGATAAGCTAGCGAAATGAACGGGACGCAGGCTTCCTCTCGACGCTGGTTCGGACTGGTCTTCATCAGCATCGCCGTCTCCCTGATCATCGTGGACTCAACCATCGTCAACGTGGCGATCCCGTCGATCGTCGATGAGCTGCAGATCTCCTCGACCCAGGTGCAATGGGTCCAGGAGGTGTACACCCTGGTCTTCGCCGCGCTCCTGCTCGTGTTCGGCAGTCTCGCCGATCGCTTCGGACGCCGACGGACCATGCTCATCGGCGTCGTGATCTTCGCCACGTCCTCGGTGGCGGCCGCCCTCGCCACCTCGGGCGAACTGCTGATCCTCGCGCGATTCGTCCAGGGCGTCGGCGGCGCGATGATCCTGCCCACGACCCTTTCGCTGATCAACGCCACGTTCCGCGGCCGCGAGCGCGGCATCGCGTTCGCCGTCTGGGGCTCCACCATCGGCGGCATGGCGGCGCTCGGCCCGCTGCTGGGCGGCTGGCTCACGACGGAGTTCTCGTGGCGATGGGCATTCGGCATCAACGTGCCGCTCGGCATCCTGATCATCGTCGGAGTGCTGCTCACGGTCGACGAGTCCAAGGAGGGCACGCGCCGGCGGGTGGATGCCGTGGGCGCGCTGCTGTCCGTCCTCACCAGCGCCGCTCTGGTCTTCGGTCTCATCGAGGGGCGGTCCCTGGGCTGGTGGACGACGAACGAACCCCTGACGATCGGGGCGTGGACGTGGCCGTGGGAGCTGTCCCCCGTTCCACTCGCCTTCGTCGTGTCCGCGGGCGGCCTGATCGCGTTCATCGCGTGGGGGCGGCATCGGATGCGCACGGGGCGGTCGACGCTGATCGCCTTCGGGCTGTTCCGCATCCCCTCCTTCCGCAACGGCAACATCGCGGCGCTGGTGGTCTCACTGGGCGAGTTCGGGATCATCCTGTCCCTGCCGCTGTGGCTGCAGTTCGTGATCGGCTTCGACGCCCTGCAGACCGGCCTGGTCCTGCTCGCCCTCGCCATCGGTTCGTTCGTCGCCAGCGGGTTCGCCGGCGCGTTCAGCAACCGCATCGCTCCGGTGACGATCGTCCGGCTGGGGCTGATCGCCGAGATCGTCGGGGTGGCCGGGCTTGCACTCGTGATCTCCCCGTCGACCCAGTGGGCGGCCCTGATCCCGTTCCTCTTCGTGTACGGCTTCGGCGTCGGCCTGGCAACCGCCCAGCTCACCGGCGTCGTGCTCGGCGATGTGCCCGTGGAGCAGAGCGGACAGGGCTCGGGAACACAGTCCACCGCTCGGCAGCTCGGCTCCGCGCTGGGCATCGCGGTGCTCGGCACCGTCCTGTTCACCAGTACGGCCCTGCTTCTGGGCGCTTCGCTGGACGCGCGCGGCGTGCCCGCGGACCAGCGCGACCAGGTTGTCTCCGCCGTCGTGGACACTGCGGGGGGCGCGATCGCGGGGCTGGAGGCGGATCCGTCCACCTCCGATCTGGCCGACGAGGCGAAGGCCGCCTTCTCCACCGGCACCCAGTACGCCGCGTTCGCGGCGGCCGGGTTCCTCGTGCTCGGCCTGGCCGCGACGTTTTCGCTCGGGCAGCGGCGCCGGGGCGACCGGCCGTCAGATATACTTAGCAAGGATAATGAACTAGGCTAAGGATCGATGACTGAGCACGCAGCACCACCCTCCCCGGACCTCGCCCGCGCCGCATCGGATCTGCGTATCGCAGTGTTCCGACTCGCTCGCCGCATGCGCACCGAACGCGCTGTCGACTCGATGAGCGACGGCCAGTTCGCGGTGCTGGCCGTCCTGTCCGTCCACGGCCCGCACACGCTGACCGAACTCGCCGACCGCGAGCGCGTCTCCGCACCGTCGATGAACCGCACCGTCAACTGCCTCCAGGAGGCCGGGTACATCACCCGCTCGGCCGACGAGAGCGATGGCCGCAAAGTCGTGATCGATCTGAGCGATGACGGCCGCACCGTGGTCGACGAGACCGCACGGCGACGCGATGCGTGGGTCGAGGAAGCCCTCGCCGAGATCAGCCCCGAAGAGCGCGCGATCGTCGCGAGCGCCGCCGCCATCATGCAGAGGATGGTCGCCCGATGAGCGCGATGTTCCGTTCGTTCTCGGTCTTCAACTACCGCGTCTGGTTCATCGGCGCACTCGTGTCGAACATCGGCGCCTGGATGCAGGCGACCGCGCAGAACTGGGTGGTCCTGACCGAGCTCACCGACAATGACGCCGCCGCGATGGGCATCACCATGGCCCTGCAGTTCGCACCGCCGCTGCTGCTGGTGAGCCTCACCGGCTACGTCGCCGACCGGTTCGATCGACGCAAGCTGCTGATGGTCACCCAGCTGCTGCTGTTCCTGCTCGCCATCGCGCTCGGCGTGATGATCCTCACCGGTCACATGACGCTGATGATCATGTACGGCTTCGCTCTGGCACTGGGCGTGGTCTCCGCGTTCGACAATCCGGCCAGGCAGGCGTTCGTCTCGGACGTGGTGACGCGGGAGAACGCGTCCAACGCGGTCGCCCTGAACGCGGCATCCTTCAACGGTGCCCGCATGATCGGACCTGCCGTTGCGGGCATCGTCATCGTCGCCGTGGGCACCGGCTGGGTGTTCCTGATCAACGCGGTCACATTCTTCGGCATGATCGTCGCCCTCCTGATGATCCGCTCGCACGAGCTGCTCCCGCGGGCGAACACCTCCGGGGCGTCCCGGCTGGCCGACGGCTTCCGCTACGTCGCACGGCGCCCCGACCTCGTCGTGACCTTCGCGATGGTCTTCCTGGTCGGCGCGTTCGGCATGAACTTCCCGATCTTCGCGTCGACGATGGCGCTCGAGTTCGATCAGGGAGCGGACGGATACGGGCTGCTCAGTTCGATCCTGGCGATCGGTTCGCTCGCCGGCGCCCTGCTGGCGGCCCGTCGGGACCGGGCACGCCTGCGGGTGGTCATCGGCGGCACTCTGCTGTTCGCGGTGGCCGCCGGAGTCTCGGCCTTCATGCCCTCGTACTGGGGATATGCCGCGACGCTCATGTTCACCGGCTTCGCGGTGGTCACGATGCTGACCACGGCGAACGGCTACGTGCAGACCACGACCGATCCCGCTCTGCGCGGACGCGTGCTGGCGCTGTACATGGCGATCCTCATGGGCGGAACCCCCGTCGGGGCGCCCATCGTCGGCTGGGTCGCCGCCGAATACGGCCCGCGCATGGCGATCCTCCTCGGCGCGGTGTCCGCAGTCGTGGCGTTCGCGATCGGGGGGACGTGGCTGCTCGCCACCGGCCGGTTGCATCGTTCCGAGTCCCGCCGGTTCGCGCTCACGATCGACGAGACCCTGCCGATCAGCGTCGTGCGGCCCGTCCCGGCCGAGTTCAGCGACGAGGTGGCCTCGACGACCCCGATCGGACTGCCGCGGGAGGCGCGGGAGCCTGCGCCGCGCTCGGCGTCCGTGCGAACAGACGCGGGCGAGCTGACGCGCCGGAGCTGACCCTCAGCGCCGGGGCTCGCGCAGCCCCACGCGCACCAGATGCGCGTTGACGAAACGCCCCTCCGGGTCGAGTCTTTCGAAGACGGCTCGCGCGTCGGCGGCACGGGGGTGCACCCGCGCGATGTCGTCGGCCTCGAACAGGTGCAGTTTGCCCCAGTGCGGACGTGCCCGGAACGGGGCGAGCGCGGCTTCGATGTGCGGCAGCGCCCCGCGCACCCCGGCGGGGTCGTTGCGCCAGGTGAAGTGGATCGCGACGAGATCACGCCGGTAGGCTCCGCTGAGCCAGAGATCATCGGATGCCGCGGTCCTCAGTTCGCTCACGAACAGGTGCGGCTGGATCACCGGCGCCAGCTCGCGCACCGCACGCAAAGCGGCCGGTGCGTCCGATCGCGCCACGAAGTACTCCGTCTGCAGCTCGTCTCCGAAGGACGGAGTGCCGTCGAGACGGAAATGCGGAAGCCGCAGCATCCACGGTCCCGGCACGCCGCCGAGCTCGGTCAGGTCGGCGAGCCCGTCGAGCGGGTTGGCCTCGGCCACCCGCGCGCCGTCCAGCAGCCCATCCGCGACCTCGTCATCGTCCGCGCCCATGCGGGTCTTCACCCATACGTCGCCGATCAGCTCCGGGTCCCAGCGCGTGAACACGGACACGCTGTAGCCGGCGCCGGTGACGGCGTCCAGACCGGCGAGGGCGGCATCCCAGGACACCCCGCGGTAGATGTCCTGCCGCACCCGGTAGGTCGGCTGCACGGCGAGGGTGACAGCCACGATCACACCGAAGGCGCCGAGCCCGACGGCGAGCGCGCTGAAGTCCGGCTCGCCCCGGAGGACCTCGCGTTCCTGCCCATCCGCGCCGATGTACCGGATGCCGCGGACCGCGCTGGTCAGCACGCCGTTGGCGTCGCCGGAACCGTGCGTCGCGGTCGCAATCGCCCCGGCGACGGAGATGTGCGGCAGCGACCCGAGGTTGTGCAGCGCACAGCCGCGCTGCTCGAGCCACAGCGCCAGTTCCCCATAACGGGTCCCTGCGGCCACGGTGACGCTCGCGGCATCCCGATCCAGTTCGTATCCCCCCGTCAACGGGGCGAGGTCGATCAGGGTCCCGGTGGTGTCGGGCAGATCGGTGAACGAGTGACGGGTCCCGAGTGCATGCACCCGCCCGCCGGTCGCGATCGCCCGCTGCACGTCCTGAACAGTGGCGGCGGCGACGATCCGGGGAGCCGCGTACTCGTGGCTTCCGGCCCAGTTGCGTGCCATGACCTCTCCTCCCGCCGCCGCGGCGCCGCGGCGATCAGGCGATCGTCTGTCCGCAGATCCCGCACAGCCCCAGCGCGGAGACCTCGACGTAGCATTCGGGGCACACTGCCCGCTGCTTCTCAGGCGCCGCGGGGGTACGCGTCGCCGCGGCGGCCCGCGGCGCCGCGGGGCGCCGCGCACGGACCGCCGGGCGCTCCAGGACCGGCTCGACCGGCGCGATCTCGGGCAGGTGCTCGGGACAGTAGAACCGGACGTAGCCGTCGTGGTGCTTGGGGTGACGGTGCTTGATCACCCACAGTTCGGTTCGGGAACGCAGCGCGGAGTCCCCTCCGCAGACGGAGCATCGGGTCTCCTCGCCGGGGAGGATCTCCGCGACGATCAGGGGCGTGTCGAACGGGATGCCATCTCGCCAGTCTGTTGATGCGGCGACCTTCATGGCTGTCCTCTCGTGCGAGCGTGGGAAGCCGACCATGACGCGCGGTCCGCGTGTCGCTCGGCTCGGTTGCGCTCCGCCGGTGGGCGTTGCGACTCTCGCGCTGTCTACGCTAGGCGACGACACCGCCACCGCGTAACCACCGGCTCATGTCGCTTCGGTGATGAATCCGAATCGCCCCGCGTGCCGCGCGGGTAATATGCCGCGGGACCGGGGTTTCCCACCCCTATGCTGAGCGACATGCATCCTCTCAGCTCGATCACGTCCCAGGCGGACGTCTCCTCGCTCTATACGACGTCGTCCCTGTTCGGTCTCGTCGTGTACATCATCACCGTCATCGCGCTGTGGAAGGTGTTCACCAAGGCCGGCTACGCAGGATGGCTCGCGATCATCCCCATCGTCAACGTCTTCGTACTCGTGAAGATCGCCGGCTTCTCGGCGTGGATGGGCCTGCTCTACATCATCCCGATCGTCAACATCGTCTTCGCCGTCATCGTCGCGCTGCGCGTGGGCAAGGGCTTCGGGCAGGGCGCGGTGTTCTCCGTGTTCCTGCTGTGGCTGATCCCGTTCGTCGGCTACCTGATCCTCGGCTTCGGCTCGGCTCAGTACCAGAGGGCGCGCGTCACCGCTTAGGCCGGAGCACACCGGCCCACTCCATCGGCGCATCCGCCGCGGCGCGAGTGGGCCGGCCCGTTTCCGAAGGCCCGCTCGGCGGGGACGCCCTGTCGGCGCCGAGTGGGCGGAGCCTCAGGCCTCGCGGGTGATCGTGACCTTCACGTGCAGCTGCGATTTGAACGGACCGGCGTACACGCCCCGCAGCGGCGGCACGTCGTTGTAGTCGCGGCCGCGTCCGACCAGGACATGACGATCGCCGATGTCGATGTTGTTGGTCGGATCGAAACCCTGCCATTCGCCGGCGAACCACTCGACCCACGCGTGGGACTCGCCGGTGACCGGGACCCCCACCTCCGCCTCCGGCCGCGGATGGAAGTACCCCGACACGTACCGTGCCGGGATGCCGACCTCGCGCAGCGCCCCCAGGGTGATGTGGGTGATGTCCTGGCAGACGCCTTTGCGCTCGGCCCACGCCTCCGCCGCCGTCGAATGCACGCCGGTGATGCCGTGCATGTACTCGACCGCGTTGCCGACCGCCATGGCGATCTCGTGCGCGGCGATGCCCGGCCGCTCGTGCTGGGCCGCGATGACGCGGGCGATCTCGGCGACCTCGGGGTGCGGTCGGGTGCGGCTTGTCTGGACGAGCTGCTCCACCGTCTCGATGGATCGCTGCACCTCGGTGCCCAGACGGGTCCAGCTGATGTCCGCGTGCTCCATCGGCCGCGGGCGCACCTCAACGAGTGAGCGCGCCGAGATGGTCAGCGACGCGTGCGGGGAGAGGACATCGAAAGCGGCGACGCGGGTGCCGAAGTAGTCGACATACTGGTTGACCGAGGTCGACGGCTCGATGTCCAGCGACGAGCTCAGCACGAACTGGCTGTCGGTCGAGCTGGGCAGCATCCGCGCCTCGTTGTAGGACGCGGAGACCTCGCCGGGGTAGGAGAACCCGGTCTGATGCTCGATGCGGAGTCGCTTCACGATTGCCGCCCCAGCGGTCGGCGGGCGTGTCGGGTCGTCATGAAACCTCTCCGATCCAGCTCGGCTCGGCCTGGGTCGGGAAGAAGCGCGCCTTGATGGCCTCCGACGCCTCCCGCGTGACCTTCTGGACGGCACGCATGTGCTGCGGCAGATGGTCGAGGATCTCGCTGATCGGCCGGTACTCCAGGTCGTTGCGGATCTGCCCGAGCGCCCGCAGCACGGTGTTGGAGTGACCCACGCGATCGGCGCGGGGATCGATCGCGCTCATGCACTCCTCCGCACGCTGGATCGAGTAGATGATCGACCGCGGAAACAGCCGGTCCAGCAGCAGGAACTCGGCCGCATTCCGGGCGCTCGGCATGCCTCGGTACGTCCGCAGATAGGCCTCGTACGCACCGCAGGAGCGCAGGATCGTCGTCCACGACGGTCCGGATGCCTCGGTCAGGGACCTGGTCGCGAGCAGGCGCGCGGTCATGTCGGCCCGTTCGATGCTCCGACCGAGCGTGAAGAACTGCCACGCCTCGTCCCGGCTGGTGGAGGAGTCGACGGTGCCGACCGCGAGCGCAGCCCGCTCGCGCACCCATTTGAAGAACTCATGGGCCTTGTCGGCCTGCAGCCGCCGCGGCATCCGTGAATTGGTGGTGTTGAGCGTCTCCCACAGTTCGGTCGAGACGATCTCACGCGCACGGCGGGCGTTCTCGCGGGACGCCTGCAGCGCGTAGGAGATGGATGCCGGATTCATCTGGTCGACCGCGAGCCTGGCCAGCACGTCCTGGCGGCGCACCACCTCGTCGGGTCCGGGCGGGAGGGCGCCCATCACCAGCAGAAGCGAGCGGCACGCGGTGTCCTCGTCGATCCACGGATCCTCGAGCAGGAGCTGCAGGTGCACGTCGAGGATGCGCGCGGTGCCGTCGCTGCGCTCGATGTACCGCCCGATCCAGAACAGGCTCTCGGCGATCCGGCTCAGCATGCGGCACCATCCTCTTCCCCGCGAGACTGCAACGGGGCATCCAGACAGTGCGGTTTACCCGCAGTCTCGAGGCGCGGATGCAGTCTCGCGGTCGACGGGATGGTGGCATCGCTAGCCTGCTGCTGCTGCTCCTGCTGCTCCACGCGCGTGCGCGGGCGATCCTGCGGAGAGTGGGTGGGGGGCGGCTGCCCGTCGTAGATGATCGGGATCGCTGCAGTGATCGTCGCGGCCTGATCGGCCACCAGGCCGGCCAGGCCGCTTCCCTGCCCATACTCGACGTGCGAGGGGGCGGAGCCGCCGACGATCCACGTGTCCTTCGAGCCGCCGCCCTGGCTGGAGTTGACCACGAGCTGCCCCTCCGGCAGTGCGACACGGGTCAGCCCGCCCGGAAGCACCCAGATGTCCTCCCCGTCGTTGACGGCGAACGGACGGAGATCGGCGTGCCGCGGGCGCATGCCGTCCTCCACGAGCGTCGGGATCGTCGAGAGCATGACCACCGGCTGGGCGATCCACCCGCGCGGGTCGGCGCGCAGCCGCTCGCGCAGAGTCTCCAGCTCGGCCGGTGACGCGTCCGGACCGACCACCAGCCCCTTTCCGCCGGAGCCGTCGACGGGCTTGATGACGAGCTCGTCGAGCCGGTCCAGCACCTCCTCCAGTGCGCCGGGATCCTCGAGCCGCCACGTGTCGACGTTCTTGAGGATCGGCTCCTCGGCGAGGTAGTACCGGATCAGCTCCGGGACATAGGTATAGAGCAGCTTGTCGTCGGCTACGCCGTTGCCCACCGCGTTGGCGATCGTCACGTTGCCCAGCCGCGCGGCGAGCATGAGTCCCGGTGCGCCGAGCATCGAGTCGGCGCGGAACTGCAGCGGGTCCAGGAATTCGTCGTCGACGCGACGGTAGATCACATCGACGCGCTGCGGTCCCCGGGTCGTGCGCATGAACACCTTGCCGCCGACGCAGAGCAGATCCCGCCCTTCGACGAGCTCGACACCCATCAGCCGCGCGAGCAGCGTGTGCTCGAAGTACGCGGAGTTGTAGACCCCCGGAGTGAGCACCACGACGTTGGGGTCCTCGATGCCGGCGGGCGCGGAGGCGCGCAGCGCGGCGAGGAGCTTGTTCGGGTAATCGCCGACCGGACGCACGCGCATCGACACGAACAGCTCGGGCAGCGTCTGGGCCATCACGCGGCGGTTGGAGATGACGTAGCTGACCCCGGACGGGACCCGCACGTTGTCCTCCAGCACGCGCATCTCTCCGTGCTCGTCACGGATCAGATCGATCCCCGAGACCTGGATGCGCACCCCGTTGGCCGAGCGGATGCCGGCAGCCTGACGGTAGAAATACTGGGACGAGGCGATCAGCCCGGCCGGCAGGACGCCGTCGCGCACGCAGTGCTGGCGGCCGTACGCATCGTCGAGGAAGGCCTCCAGTGCGCGCACGCGCTGCTTGACCCCCGCCTCGACCCGCGACCACTCGTCGAACGTGATGACCCGGGGAACGGCATCCAACGGGAATGGGCGTTCCTCGCCGGCGAAATCGAACGTCACACCCTGGGCGAGGTACGAACTGGCGAGCGATTCGGTCCGACCGCGCAGCTCCTCCTGAGTCATCTGGGCCAGTGCCTGGTAGAGCTCGCGATACGCCTCGCGGGACTGCGCTGCCTCGCCCGGATGCGAAGGGCTGCCGAACATCTCATCGAAGGCGGGGATGCCGGATGCGCTCTTTCGGGGTGCCAATGTGGACCCGTAGCCGTCGAAAAGATCACCCATTCCACGACTCTAGTCGGGGGTGTGTTGCCCGCATGTTTCGTGCGATCCCGGTGTGAAGCGCGCGCCGCCCCGCCCGGCGCGGCGCGAGCGTAGGCTTCAGCCGTGGGGAGCGGGACGAGGGGTCGACGGCTCGCGGCGGCGGGGGCCGGCGTTGCCGCAGCCGTGCTCGGCGGCGGTCTGGGAGAGCTGACGGCGACCCTGATGTGGCCCGATGCGAGCCCGATCGCGGTGATCGGCTCCGCCCTGATCGATCTCGCGCCGCCCTGGGCCAAGGATGCCGCGATCGCGCTGTTCGGGACCGACGACAAGCTCGCGCTGATCATCGGCATCGGCATCGTGCTGGTGGTGCTCGCGGCGATCACCGGGCTGGTGGAGCTGCGGTGGCCGCCGTTCGGCATCGCCGCGATGATCCTGTTCGGCGGAGTGGGCGCCGTCGCCGCCGTCACCCGGGCCGATCCCGCCCCGCTGGACTGGGTGCCCTCGGTGGTCGCCGGCGCCGCAGCGGCCCTGGCTCTGGCCCTGCTGATGGCCCGGGTACCCGGGCGTCTGAAGGTCGCACCGATCGCGGTGCCCGAGCGCGCGACGGAGCCCGAACCGGACCCGGCCGAGCAGTCCACACCACTCCAACGCCGCACCTTCCTGCTCTGGACGGTGGGCACCGTGGCGGTGGGCGTGCTGGCGGCGGTGGGTTCTTCGCTCGCCCGCGCCGGCGTCCACGCCGTGACCGCGGTCAGGGACGCACTGACGCTGCCGGCTCCGGCCGTCGCGGCGCCGCCGGTGCCGGCCACGGCCGAGCTCGACGTTCCCGGCCTGGCGCCGGTGGTCACCCCCAACGCGCAGTTCTACCGCATCGACACGGCGCTCCTGGTGCCCCAGGTGGACCCGGCGGACTGGACTCTGCGCATCCACGGACTGGTCGGCACCGAGGTCACCATCACGTGGGATGAGCTGCTGGCGCTGCCGCTGCAGGAGAGCTACACCACCCTCGCGTGCGTGTCGAACGAGGTCGGCGGCGATTTGATCGGCAACGCGCTGTGGCTCGGCTACCCGATCCGCGACCTCCTGGCGCGGGCCGCGCCGACCGCCGAGGCGGACATGGTGCTCTCGCACTCGATCGACGGATTCACCGCCAGCTCGCCGCTGGCGGCTCTGACCGACGCGCGCAATGCGATCCTGGCGATCGCGATGAACGGCGAGCCGCTGCCACCCGAACACGGCTTCCCGGTGCGAATGGTCGTGCCCGGCCTGTACGGCTACGTGTCGGCGACGAAGTGGGTCACCGAGCTGGAGGTCACGCGGTTCGACGCGGTCAGCGCGTACTGGACGACCCGCGGGTGGTCCGAGCGCGGGCCGATCAAGCTGCAGTCGAGGATCGACGTGCCCCGCAAAGCGCAGGGTCTGAAATCCGGGGAGACGGTCATCGCCGGAGTCGCCTGGCAGCCGACGGTGGGCATTGCGGCCGTCGAGGTGCAGGTCGACGAGGAACCCTGGCAGACGGCGACGCTGGCGACAGCCATCTCCGATGACACGTGGGTGCAGTGGATGCTGCCCTGGACGGCGACCACCGGCAACCACGTGGTCCGATGCCGGGCGACCAGCATGACAGGGGAGGTCCAGACCGAGACTCGCACCCGGACAGACCCCGATGGCGCCAGCGGGTGGCCGGAGCGATTCGTGGAGGTCTTCTGACGCCGACCCCTCGTACGCATCGCGGTCGCTGGTACGCATGGCGTTGACCTTCTGCGCTCGGCCCGCAATGCTGGAAAGGCGGACCCCCGGTCGCCGACCGGACGCGCAACGGCGACGGAGGCGGTATGACCGAGCGGATCACGGTGGCTGAGGCGATCGGCAGGACGATCGCCTCACGGGGCGGGGCGCACATCTTCGGTGTCGTCGGAAGCGGCAACTTCCATGTCACCAACGCGATGATCGACGCCGGGATGCCGTTCACCGCGACGCGGCACGAGATGGGTGCGGCCACGATGGCCGACGCGTTCAGCCGCACCACCCCCGGGCGCCTGGCCGTGCTGTCCGTGCACCAGGGCTGCGGGTTGACCAACGCCCTGACCGGCATCGCGGAGGCGGCCAAGTGCCACACGCCGCTGCTCGTCGTCACCGGTGACACCGCGGCGGGCGATGTCACCTCGAACTTCTACATCGACCAGGACGCCGCCGTCGCCTCCGTCGGCGCCACTCCTGCGCGGATCCGCACGGCGGCGTCGGCCGTGGGGGACACCGCCGCCGCGATCCGCACCGCCGTGGTGGGGCGCGAGACCGTCGTGCTCTCGCTGCCGGTCGATCTTCAGGAGGAGTACGTCGACTTCGACGAAGCCGCCATCCCCCTCTTTCCCGCGCCTGCGCCCTCCGGCCCCTCACCCGAGGAGCTCGCGCACCTGGTGGGACTGCTGACCGCGGCGGAGCGCCCGGTCATCGTGGGAGGACGTGGCGCGTGGAGTGCGAAGGACGAACTGCGACGGCTGGCCGCGGCATCCGGTGCCCTGCTGGTCACCTCCGCGGCCGGGCGCGGTCTGTTCGTCGAGGACGAATGGGCGCTGGACGTCATGGGCGGCTTCGCCACCGAGGGCGCGGCGGAGCTCATCTCCGGCGCCGATGTCCTGGTCGCCTTCGGCGCCGCGCTCAACACGTGGACCACCCGCAGCGGCGAGCTGCTGCAGACGGCCACGACCGTGCAGGTCGATGACCGCGCCGACGCGATCGGCCTGCATCGCACGGTCGACCTCGGCATCGTTGGGGATGCCGCATCCGTCGCCGCCGCAGTCGCGGATGCGGTCCAGAAGCGCGCACCGGGCAAGGCGGGCTATCGCACCCCCGACGTTGCGGAGCGGGTGCGCCGGTTCCGGTACTGGAAGGATCAGCCGTTCACACCGCGACCGACGGCGGACCGCGTCGATCCGCAGGAGCTGACGAACGCCCTGGATGCCATCCTCCCGATCGAGCGGGTCGTGGTGCCGGACGGCGGAAACGTCAACTGCTATCCGGGCGCGCACCTGCGAGTGCCGGACGAGCGGGGGTACTGCATCCCGCTGTCGTTCCAGGCGATCGGCATGGGGCTGGCCGCCGGAATCGGCGCCGGAGTCGCGCAGCCGGACAGACTCCCGGTCGTCGGCACGGGCGACGGGGCGTTCCTGATGTCGCTCGTCGAGCTCGACACGGCCGTGCGGCTCGGGCTGGGCATGGTTGTGATCGTCTACAACGACGACGCGTACGGGGCGGAAGTCAACCTCTTCGAGCCGTACACCGACAAGCTCGACCTGGTGCGCTTCCCCGAGACGGACATCGCCGCCATCGCCCGGGGATACGGCTGCGAGGGGATCACCGTCCGCAGCGTCGCCGACCTCGATGCGGTGCGGGACTGGGTCGACGGTCCCCGAGACCGCCCCCTCGTGATCGACGCCAAAATCGCCAAGTTCCCGTCCTGGCTGATGGCGCGCCGCCACCGCCGGTCCACCGCCCCGGGTGAGCCGGTGCGCATCTCCCATTGACCACCCAGGTCCGTACGCATTGCGACGTACGGACCGCATTGCGTACACTAGATCACGTCGGCCGCACGACCATTCCTTCCGCGCCGACCGCATGAGACGAGGACGACCATGCCAGATTCACCCAGCGACGCCGTCAGGCCCCTGCGCAGCAACCTCCCGCCCACATCCGCGCTGGGCATCGCGCGTCGGGCGCAGTGGCGCTCGCTCGGGATCCCGGCCGGCGACCTGCTCAAGCCCAAGGTCGCGATCGTCAACACGTCCTCCGAGCTGGCCGCCTGCTACGCCCACCTCGACGAGGTCGCCGACGCGCTCAAGACCGAGCTGCGCGCCCTGGGCGTGCTGCCCTTCGAGATCCGCACGGTCGCCCCGAGTGACTTCGTCACGAGCGCCGGCCGCGCCGGCCGGTACATCCTCCCCAGCCGCGATCTGATCGTCAACGACATCGAAGCCGCGGTCGAGGGCGCCAAACTCGACGCGATGATCTGCCTCAGCTCGTGCGACAAGACCACCCCCGCGCATCTGATGGCGGCCGGGCGTCTGGACATCCCCACCATCATCGTGCCCTGCGGGTACCAGCATTCCGGACTCGCGGAGGGCCGCGAAGCCGACGTCGAGGAGGTGTTCCTGCTGGCCGCCAAGGCGGCCGTCACCGGCGAGTCCACCGAGCACCTCGAGGAGCTCGCCGACGACGCGATCCTCGGCCCGGGGGTGTGCGCGGGGCTGGCGACGGCGAACTCGATGCACATGGTCGCCGAGGCGATCGGCATGGCCGTCCCCGGCGCGGCTCCGGTCCGCGCCAACAGCGAACCGATGTGGGATTCGGTCCGCCGGTCCGCGGTCGCCCTGGTCGACCTCATCGAACGGGACATCCGGCCGCGTGCCATCATCACGGACGGCTCCATCCGCAACGCCGTGCGCACGATGCTGGCTGTGGGCGGCTCGATCAACACGATCAAGCACCTCCAGGCGATCGCGGTCGAATCCGGTCTGGACATCGACGTGTGGGAGACCTTCCGCACGCTAGGCCGCGACACGCCCCTCCTGGCCTCGGTGCGCCCGAACGGTCCGTGGCTCGTGGAGCAGTTCGAAGACGTCGGCGGCGGGGCGACCATCCTGCGCGAGCTGCTGCCGCTGCTCGACGGCGACCAGCTCACCGTGACCGGCAAGACGATCGCCGAGAACGCCGCCGACGCCCGGCCGGCCGACGGGGAGATCATCCGCCCGATCGCCGACCCGTTCGGCACCGATCCCGCGATCGCGGTGCTGCGAGGCACGCTCGCGCCGGGCGGAGCCGTCGCCAAGCGTCCGGTGCCCGACCCCGGGCCGCGCCGGTTCACCGGCCCCGCCCGCATCTTCGCCAACCGCGAGGAGGCCATCGACGGCATCTCGAACGGGCGGCTGCGCCATGGCGATGTCGCCGTGATCCGCGGCATCGGCGTCTCGGGCGCACCCGGCATGGGGCTGACCAGCGCGTTCATCTTCGCCCTGCACGCGAAGGGCCTCGCCCAGAGCGTCGCTCTGGTCACCGACGGACAGTTCAGCGGCCTGGTCAACCAGGGCATGACGGTGGGCGAGGTCTCCCCCGAGGCCTCGGCCCCCGGGGCGCCGCTCGGCCTCGTGCAGGACGACGACATCATCGACATCGACCTGGCCACCGGCAGCCTCGATCTGCTCGTGGATCCGGCCGAGCTCGCCGCCCGGCCGCCGTACGCGCCCCCTGCGGACCGCGACACCGGCGGCGGCATGCTCGACCAGTACGAGCAGCTCGTCCAGCCGCTCAGCTGCGGAGCCGTGCTGTGCGCACGCCCCGCCGGGCCCTGCACGTCGGACGCCTCGGACGAGGCATCCGCCCTTTCACTGACGGAGACCGCATGAGCACCCCCACCATCCACCTGCCCGCCGCCGACGTGCCGGTCATCGGCGAGTACGACGTCGTCGTGGTCGGTGGCGGCCCCGCCGGCATCATGGCCGCCACCGCCGCGGCGCGCGCGGGCCGATCGACTCTGCTCATCGAGCGCTACGGCTTCCTCGGCGGCGCCGGGACCATGGGCGGCCTCGCCACGTTCTGCGGGCTGCACGCGCGGATCTACGGCGAGGACCGACGCGTCATCCGCGGCTACGCCGACGAACTGCTGGACCGCATGGCCGCGATGGACGGACTGAACGAGCCGCACCTCTCGGTGGACAACCGCATCCAGGCGCTCTCGTACGACATCTCCGTCCTGAAGATCGCCGCCGACGAGCTTGTCCTGGCCAGCGGCGCCGAGCTGCTCTTCCATACCGCCGTCGTCGACGTCGTGATGGCCGACACTGCAAAGATCGACGCTGTCGTGGTGGAGTCCAAGTCCGGTCGCGCCGCGATCCGCGGCCGCTTCTTCATCGACGGCTCGGGCGACGGCGACCTGGCCGCCTGGTCGGGGGCGCCGTTCGAGCGCTCCGAACACCTCATGTACCCGTCGCTGATGTTCCGCATCAACGGGGTGCACCCCGAAGAGGCCGGCGAGGCGTGGAAGACCATCCGCCGGATCATGGAGGAGGCCGAAGAGGCCGGCACGCACAGCTTTCCCCGCAAGAAGCCGATCGTGCGCCCGCAGCGCAACCCGCTGGAATGGCGCTCGAACCTGACGCAGCTCTCCAACGAGGACGGCTCGGCCGTCGACGGCACGAACGTGGAGCAGCTCACCCGCGGCGAGATCCAGGGCCGCCAGCAGGTCAAGGACACGTTCGCATTCATCAAAGCCGTCACCCCCGGCTTCCAGGACTCCTACATCGTGGACATCGCCCCCTCGATCGGAATCCGCGAGACCCGCCGCATCGTCGGGCCGTACCAGCTGACCGAGGACGACGTCCTCGGCTGCGCCGACTTCGACGACACCATCGGCGTGAACGGCTGGCCCGTCGAGGCGCACGTGGTCGGCGACGTGGAATTCCGCTTCGCGCCGGTCGACTCCCGCGGGTACAACCAGCTCCCGTACCGGATGCTGGTGCCTCAGGTCGTCGAGAACCTGCTGGTCGCCGGGCGCTGCGCATCGATGACCCAGGGTGGCCAGTCCTCCGGGCGGGTCACCGGACCGTGCTTCGTGATGGGCCAGGCCGCAGGCACGGCCGCCGACCTGGCGCTCAGTGGGGGCACCAGCGCTGCCGGCATCGACATCGGCGAGCTCCAGGCCCGCCTCACCGCCGCAGGCGCCTACCTGGGCACCACCCTTCCGACCGGCATCGCCGCGCCGGTCAGCTAGCCAGTGCGCCCGGCATTGCGCGCGACACGCGCGCGATGACCGGGCGCCGCTATGCCCGGGCCGCCCGGAACAGCTGCGGATTCGCGCTGCGATAGGTGCGCGCGACCCGCACAGCGGCATCCCGCAGGACCGGGACGACGTCCTCGATCATGCTCTGCTCCGACTCGCGCACCGTGGTCGATGACGCTGCCAGCGCCCCGACCGCCTCGGAGTCGACGAGGATCGGCACGGCGGCCGCGAGCATCCCGGGATGAAGCTCCTCGACCGAGACGTCGAAGCCGCGCTCACGCACCAGCGCGAGTCGGTCGCGCAGGTCGGACTCGTCCACGATCGTCTGCGGTGTGTGACCCTCGAGGGGGGCGACGCGGAAGTAGTCGTCCACCGCCGTATCCGGCGCGTTCGCGAGCAGCACCTTGCCGAGCGCCGTCGCGTGCGCCGGCAGGCGCATCCCCACACGCACCGCGTCGGGAAGCGGACGGCGGTCCTCCACGCGGGCGACGTGGATGATGTCGACGCCGTCCAGCACGCCCACACTGCAGGTCTCGCCCGTGCGCTCGACCACCTCTCCCATGAAGGGGTAGGCGACCTCGGGCAGCGAGGCGGTGGAGAAGTATCCGGCGCTGAGCTCGAGGATCCGGGGGGTCAGGCTCCACATGCCGTTCTGCGAGCGGGCGTAGCCGAGGTGGGCGAAGGTGAGCAGGATGCGTCGCACCACCGGGCGCGGAAGGCCGACCCGGGCGACGATCTCACTGGGGCTCAGCGCCGCGTCGTGACCACCGAAGGCCCGGAGCACCTCGATGCCGCGCTCGATGCTCTGGATTCGATCGCGGGACCTGTCTTCCGCCACTGGTATGCCGCCGTCCCGATACACGCGCGCTTCGCGTTGCGATCCCATCCTAGGGATCGCAACGCGAAGCGACGTGGAGACCCGCTGCTGCTACGCGCTGACGTTCCGCAGCCCGTACACGGACTCGTGCCACGGGATCACGAACCGCTTGGCCTCGTTGACGATCAGATACAGCACGAGGCCGATGATCGACAGCAAGAGGATCAGCGCGAACGTCCTCGCCGCATCCAGGGAGTTCATCGCGGAGACGACCATGTTTCCGAGGCCGTTGTTGCCGCCCAGGTACTCGCCCACGATGGCGCCGATCGTCGCCAGGACGATGCCGACCTCCATGCCCGCGAACAGGTACGGCTGCAGGCTGCGCATGTCCAGCTGCAGGAACGTCTGACGCCTGCTCGCGTTCAGGCTCTGCATCACCTCACGGTGGCCCTGCTCGACCGAACGCACGCCGAGCAGCACGTTGAGCATGATCGGGAAGAACGCCAGCAGCGCCGCCAGGACGACCTTGGAGGTCAGACCGAAACCGAACCAGATCACGAACAGGGGCACGAAGGCCACCTTCGGAGCAACCTGCGCGATGACGATCAGGGGCCGGAGGCTGAGTTCCAGCCATTGCACCTTGCCCAGGACGACGCCCACCACCACACCGCACACGACCGCGATCACGAAGCCGATGATGACCTCGCTCACCGTCACGACGACGGCCGCCCACGTGCGCGGTTCGGACAGCAGCTGGATGAACGATGCGCCCACGGCCTGCGGCGGCGGGAAGATGAACGGGTTGACGTTCAGCAGCGTCACAATCGCCCACCAGGCGACGACGATGATGACCACGAGCGACGGCGTGACGATCCACGGCAGTGCTTTCAACATTCGGGGTGACATGTCGTCATTCCTCCTCGTCGAGGTCGCGACGCAGGATGCGCACGATCTCGTTGAACTCAGGGGTCGTGGTGACCTCGACGGCGCGAGGCTTGGGGAATTCCGCCGGCAGGATCTGACGGATCCGACCGGGACGGGGGGTCATGTGCACGACCCGGTCCGCGAGGAAGACCGCCTCGGGGATGTCGTGCGTGACGAAGACCACCGTCGAATTCGTCTCCAGCACGATGCGCTGAAGCTCCAGGTTCATCCGCTCTCGGGTGAGCGCGTCCAGCGCCCCGAACGGCTCGTCCATCAGCAGAAGTTCCGGCTCCGTGCTCAGCGCCCGCGCGATGGCGGCGCGCTGGCGCATCCCTCCGGACAGCTCACGCGGGTAGGAGCGCTCGAACCCGGTGAGGCCGACCAGCCGCGCCAGCTCGGCAGCCCGCTCCCGCCGCTCGGCTTTGCCCACGCCTCGGAGCTTGAGCGGTAGGGCGATGTTGTCCAGGATGGAGAACCACGGGAACAGGTTGCTCTCCTGGAACACGAAGCCCAGCTTCGTGACCGCGGACGGATCCACGTGACCGCCGCGCCACAGCGACTTGCCGTCGACCTCGACGGTGCCGGTGCTGGGCGGGAGCAGTCCGCCGATCATGCGCAGCAGGGTGGTCTTGCCGCAGCCGGAGCGGCCGATCAGGGCGACGAACTCGCCCCGCTCGATGCTCAGGTTCACGCCGGAGACCGCGTGGGTGACGCCGTTGCGGGTGTGGAAGTCGCGCCCGATGTCCTGGATGCGCAACCGCGGTGGCTCTACGGCGACGGGTGATGCGCTCGGCACGAGCGTCTCATTTGTCATGGGAGGTGTTGCCTCTCGTATCGGTGTGCCGCGCCGTCCCACCCGGGAAACGGGTGGGACGGCGCCGGCGGGAGTGCTCGGTCAGTCGGTGGGCAGGTAGTCGTCGGTGATCCACTCCAGCGGGTCCTTGCCGCCTTCGAGGAGACCGGACTTCGCGTACGTCTCGTACGCTGCAACCCATCCGTCGAAGTCGTTCTCCAGCAGCGCGCGGTCGCCCTCGGCATCGATCCACGTCTGGCTGGTGTACACCTCGAGCGCCTGGCGTGCCACATCGTCGTCATCCAGCGCGGCGAAGGCGAAGTCGCCGCTGTCGCGGAGAATCTGAAGGACGTTCTCGAAGTCGTTCTCGGCGTCGTCGATGACGAACTGGGTCGCCTCGCGGATCGCGGAGAGGAACGCCTGAATGTCCTTGACCTTGTCCGGGTCCTCCAGGTTCGCCGGGGTCGTGATCCAGGTCTGCAGGTCGGGCGCGTCGCCCAGATCGGCGGAGCTGATGACCGCGTCGGGGTTCTGCTCCGCGAGGGCGATGGAGGTGTCCAGGCTCACGATGTAGCCGGCCAGTTGCTTCTGCTTGACCAGCTCGAAGGTCGCTCCGGTCACCGGGACCGCCTGACGCGTCACCGAGTCGCGGGGGACATCGGCGTCGTCGAGGGCGAGGTTCAGCATCTTCTCGCTCGTTCCACCGATCGAGCCCATGCCCATGACCTGGCCCTCCATGTCGGCGGCCGACTCGATCGCGTTCTCCTTCGCGGATGCGACCCGCAGGTTCGACTTGTATGCCATCGTGCCGATGGCGACGATGGGCTGGCCCTTCTCCATGGCGGGGAAGACGTCGACCGTGCTGGCCCGCGTGATCGGAGTCGCGCCGCCCAGCAGAGTCTGGATCGCCGCGGCGGTGCCCTGCACGGGCTGCAGCTGGACATCCAGTCCGTGCTTCTCGAAGTAGCCGCCGGCGTAGGCGAACATCTCCGGTGTGAAGGTGAAGGACTCCAGGGGAAGGAAGGTGACGACCACCATCTTGGTGAGCTTGGCCTCGGGAGCCGCTTCGGTGCCACCGGGCTCAGGGGCGGAACTCGCACATCCGGAGAGCGCGAGCGCTCCGGCGGCAAGGGTGGCCGCGACGATCTTCGCGATCCGCCGCTTCGGGGATCGTGTGGTGCGGTGTGTCACTGCTGTGATCATGCCTGACTCCTGTGTCGGGTTCCGCCTGCCCGCGGCATCGCGGGGGGCGGGTTGAGTCTGCCTAGTTGTGTGCGCGGGCTCCAGCACTCCTTTCACTCAGTGAAACCCGCCTGCTGCCTGCCTCGGTCGAGGATCGTGATGAGCCCGGTGTCGCCGTCCACGCGCACGCGATCGCCGGTTCGAATGGTCTCGAGGGGGTCCGGCATCGCCTCCACGACGGTCGGCACCCGCGTGACGATAGCACCGAGCACCGCCTTCGTCGTGATCACGCGGAACACCATCGCCGCAGGTGCCGTGCCCATCAGTCGCGTGCTCTGGAAAAACCCCGACCAGCCGGATGAACCCTTCGCGCCGGGGAAGACCAGCACCTTACCGGTGAAGCAGACCCCGAACAGCTCGTGACGTGGCTCGATCACCGTGCCGGTGGCGACATCGATGCCGCCGAAGCCCGAGATCGCGTCGCGGGTGACCAGGGCTTCGGCCTCGACGACGCCCGGGACGATACCGCGTCCACGTAGTTCGATCACGGGCGCAGCCCCCCGCGCCAGCGGCCGGTGACGGCCGCGTCGATGCATTCGTCGAGCGTTCCGAACCAGGCTTCGATACCGAGGATCGCGGGCAGGTAGTGCGCCTGCTTGGCCGAATCGGTGGCGAACACGCGGGTTCCCGGAGGGGCCGCCTTGGACATCGCGGGGCACGAGTCGGTGAGGACGTGCCCACCTGCCTGGGTGATGATCCGGGTGTAGCCGTTTCGGTCCGCCATCGTCCGCAGCGCGCGCGGGGTCATCACCCACAGCTCGGTGTCCGCGTGCAGGCGTCGACCCTCCAGCAGGTGGGCGATTCGGGCGACCTGGTCCAGCGACGCGTGCGGGCAGCCGAGGAGGACGAAATCGACGTCGGTGCTCGTGCCCTGCGCGTTGAGGGTGTCGTACACCCACTGCCGCTCGCGCGGTCCGTACGCGACCGGCTCCGGGATGTGCAGGCCACCGAACGCCGCCTCGAGCGTCGGGGCCTCAGGGGTGACGCCGGGCATGTGGAAGAGCTCGACACCGCCGGACGTGGCCGTCGCAGCACCGAAGTGCTTCAGGTCGGCGAGGTCCGGCTGCGCCAGCGATCCGATCACCGCGGGCCGCGCTTCTTCGACGGTCTCGCCGACGAAGTACCCGAACATCCCCCACTCCTGGAAGTTGTCGATGCCGACGTCGGCCCGCACGACGTGCGTGGCGAGGCGGTTCTCGGGAACGTGGTTGCCCCAGTACGGGATCTTGCCGGTCAGCCCGGCGGCGCCGGTCGAGGCCGAGCCTTCGCAGTTCGTGCGGGCGCCGAGCACCGAGTTGGCGTAGACAACCGCGGAGGACTCCATCCACGCCACGTGCTCGCCGCGGACCGGCAGGTTTCCGACCTGGTAGGGAGTGCACGTCGCGAGGATGTTGACGCCTCGCTCGCTGAAGTAGTTCTCCGCGCTGCCCTGCAGCTCGATCGAGGTCGTCGGATACGCGGTGAGACCCGCGGCGTCCTCGGCGAAGCCGTGCTGCAGCTGACACGTCGGCACCTTCATGCGCGGGATCTCGATGTCCCGATCGCAGTCCAGATTGATGACGGCGTAGGCGCGCGCCCAGCCGCCCTCCCGCTCCAGCTTCGCCTTGGCCGGCGAAGGCTGGGTCATCGTGCCCGCGACGTTGCGCGTGTCCACGAGCCGCTCCGCCCCGAGGGCCTCGCCGTAGCGGATGAGCAGATCCATCGCCGCGGCGACCGCTTCGCCCTCGGCGCCGTCGCGCATCACGCGTTCCTCGTCAGTGAGTCTCACTTGTTCCTCCCGCGGGCGGCGTGTACCGCCGCCCGCCCCGATGCCGCTGGCGGCTTATGCGCCGATCCTGCTGTACGAGAAGGGGTTCTCCCGCGGCGGGTTCAACGTGAAGATCTCCACGACCGCCGAGACGCCCGCGTTGTTGGCGCCGGCGACCATGATCTGGATCGAGCTGGGGTGGCTCAGCGCGCGGACGACGTCCGGCTCGTCGGTCGTGCTCGCCGTGTCGGGCATCGAGTCGGGGTGCTCCGACGAGAGGCGCCAGCGGGTCTTGTGCGAGAGCGCGTCCTTGCCCACGGCGACCAGCTCGGAACGGCGGCGCACGGAGTGCTCGAACACGAAGTTGCGCAGATCGTCCTTGCTCCATCCCGCCGACGCGAAGACCTCGGCGTGCTCCGGCACGATGACCAGGAGTGCGCTGGTGTACTCGTGGATCAATGCGCCGGTACGGCAGATGCTGTCCACGAAATCCAGCGCGAGCTGCTCGGGCTCCATGGTGTGCCGCGCTTCGATGTGCATCACCGAGCGGATCACATAGGCGGTGACCACGCTGTCGGACGCATCGAAGCCGTACTCCGTGTGCAGCGCGGGCCAGGGGCTCTCCTCCTCGTTCTCGGCGATGCAGGCCGAGTACTTCGCCGGAGTGCCCTGGGTGGCCTGATCGAGCTTGTGCGGGTGCAGGCCGAAGACGTTGATGCATCCCAGGCGGATCGCACGACCGATGGTGGCATTGGCGCGAAAGCCGGAGCCGAAGATGTTGCCCTGGCTGTTCAGACCGATCTCCGCGCGGATCGGTCCGTTGACCACGAGGAACGGGGCGGTGCCGGTCGTGCTCTGCCAGATGCCGCGCGCGGGGTGCGGCTCTTTGGCGATGGCCTCCCATGCCGCCAGTACGACGGGGAAGTATTCGGGCAGGCACCCGGCCAGCGCGGCGTTGATCGCCGCGAGCCGGACCGTGAGGTGGCGGTTCAGGTGGGTGATCGTGAACAGGACCTCTTCCGGATCGCGGTCCACCCCCGCGAGGAACTGG
This sequence comes from Microbacterium sp. zg-B185, assembly GCF_030246885.1. Classification (NCBI taxonomy): domain Bacteria; kingdom Bacillati; phylum Actinomycetota; class Actinomycetes; order Micrococcales; family Microbacteriaceae; genus Microbacterium; species Microbacterium sp. zg-B185. The sequence goes on along the minus strand of NZ_CP126739.1, from coordinate 3,230,082 downwards.
TTCAGGTACGACTCGGTGACCGGGACGACCGGAAGCCCGTCGGTCCACTCCTTGGTCCAGTAGTACTCCATGGCCTCGCGGATACGGTCGGCGTCGACCTCCGGTGCGGCTGCCTGGTCCAGTGCTGTCGTGCTCATCATCAACCCTCAACTCCAAGAATGCGCAGCACGTCCGGCAGCGCGGTCAGCGCGCGTTCGCGCACTTCGTCGGCGTTCAAGCTGGCCATCGGGTGCTTGACCGCATAGAAATCGAATCCGGGGAACCCCTGCACGGACGCCATGGCCGCACCGGACATCAGGAAGGAGTCGGACGTGATGCTCACGGTGGGCACGCCGGCGCGCTCGAGCAGGATGCCGTCGGCGACCGTCGCCGCGCTGCATGACCCGCAGTCGCCCACGGCCGTGATCACGACATCGCACTCGCCGGCGATCTCCTCGAGCAGCTCCTGGCTGAGCGGGGTGCCGAAGTAGTCCTTGGTGTAGAGCCGGGACTCCCCGGCGCCGTGGTGGTCCTGCAGCTCGCGCGCTATCTCGTTCAACAGCATCGTCGAGTTGGGCTTGGTGTTGTCGAGGAGACCGATCGTCAGTCCTCGCAGGCTCACCGGGCGCGGAGACAGCGTGCTGTTCTGCGCGCCGTCCTCCATCCCGGTCGGGTCGAGCAGCAGCTCCTGGGTTGCCATCGCGACACTCCTCTTTCATCTGTTCAGCGTCGGATCAATATGCCACCGGGGCACGCGGCATCCCCACCCTCGCTTTCACTGAACGAAAAGACTCGTGCCGGAACGGCCGCAGACCCGACAGGATTCCACTGTCACCCCCAAGAGATTCGAGGATCCCGCCGTGCCCAGAGCTCTTCCCGCGACGATGCGGGCCGCGATCCTCGTCGGGGACCAGCCGCATCTGGAGATCGCCGAGATCGCCACGCCGACTCCGCGCGCCGGCGAGGCGCTGCTCGAGGTGATCGCATGCGGGGTGTGCCACACGGATCTGCACGTGCTCAAGGGGGAGGTCGCCTTCCCCCGCCCCGCAGTGCTCGGCCACGAGGTCAGCGGACGGATCGTGGCGCTGGGCGCCGGGACGACGGACGCCCGTGGCCTGGCCGTCGGCGATCTGGTCGCTGCCGGCTTCATCATGCCGTGCGAAGACTGCGACCAGTGCCGTCGCGGGCGTGACGACCTGTGCCTGAACTTCTTCGCCCAGAACCGGTTGCGGGGCACGCTCTACGACGGCGAGAGCCGGCTGGCCATGCCGGACGGCTCGTTCCTGGCGATGTACTCGATGGGCGGCCTGGCCGAGTACGCGGTGGTTCCGCTGTCCGCACTGACGGCGATCCCCGACGGCCTGGACCCCGAGTCGGCGTGCATCCTGGGGTGCTCCGGACTGACCTCGTACGGCGCGGTGTTCCGGGCGGGCGAGGTGGCGCCGGGCGACTCGGTCGCGATCGTGGGCGTGGGCGGCATCGGATCGAGCCTCATCCCGATGGCACTGAGTGCGGGCGCCACCACCATCGTCGCGATCGATGTCGCCGACGCCAAGCTCGACCGTGCCCGCGAGCTGGGTGCGACGCACGTGGTCAACGCCGCAGAAGTGGACCCCGTGGCCGCGGTGCGCGAGATGGTGGGCGGGGTGCGGGTGGCCTTCGAGGCGCTCGGTCATCCCGCGACGTTCCGTGAGGCGGTGGGGATGCTGGACGACGGCGGCCGCATGGTCGCCATCGGCATCGGCGCGGGAGCGGCGGCGGCCGAGGTGGAGATCACGCCGCTGGTGCGGCGCGGCTATCACATCGTCGGGTCGTTCGGCGGCCGCACCCGCACCGACTTGCCCGAAGTCGCGGCTCTGGCCGCGTCCGGGCGGTTCGATGTCGGGTCGCTGGTGACGCGGCGCTACGACCTGGCCGAGGCCGACGCCGCCTATCAGTCGCTCTCCCGCGGAGAGATCACCGGCCGGGCGATCATCACCATGGGCGGCGCCAGCTGAAGGCCGTCCAGCCCCCTCGGACACGCAAAACGTCACAGGTAAACTGACATTCAATTTCCACACCATTCAGAAGCAGCATCAAAGGAGTCGACATGACGGAATCACCCCACGTGTTCGTGACGATCGACGAGGTCGGCGACATCGCCGGCGCGACGTTCGGTCCCTCGACGTGGCGGGAGATCCCGCAGGAGGACATCGACATCTACGCGCAGCTGTCGGGCGACGACAACCCGATCCACGTCGACGCGGAGGCCGCCGCCAAGTCGCCCTTCGGCGGGCGCATCGCGCACGGGATGCTCACCCTCAGCATGGTGGTCCCCCACCTGCGCGAGATCTACCGCGTCAGCGGCACCTCCACGGGCATCGTCTACGGATTCGACAAGATCCGGTTCCCGAGCCCCGTGCCTTCGGGCTCCCGCATCCGGGTGCGCGGCGAGGTCGCGGACGTGACCGAGATCAGCGGAGGCTGGCAGGTGAAACTCGCCCTGACATTCGAGGTCGAGGGATCGGCCAAGCCCGCCGTCTACGCGGAGCTCATCCTGAGGCACTACCGGTGAGCGCCATCAGGCTCGACGGTCGATCGGCCATCGTCACGGGCGCAGGGCGCAGCCTCGGCCGCGCCTACGCCATCGCTCTCGCGGATGCCGGCGCAGCAGTCGTGGTGAACGACGTGGACGCCGCCAGCGCCGCCGAGACGGTCGGCGAGATCACCGCCCGCGGTGGCCGTGCGGTCGCCTCGATCGGGGCAGTCGGCCCGGCCGAGACGGCCGAGCAGCTCGTCGCGGATGCCGTGCAGCAGTTCGGTCGCGTGGATGTCCTCGTCGCCAACGCTGGTGTGCTCCGCGACCGGGTGCTCTGGAAGATGTCCGACGACGATTTCGACGCCGTCGTCTCCAGCCACCTCCGCGGCACCTTCACCTGCGGCCGGGCAGTGGCCACGCGGCTGCGGGAGCAGGGCGAGGGCGGGCGGCTGATCCTGGTCGGATCGCCGGCCGGGCAGTTCGGCAGCTTCGGCCAGACCAACTACTCCGCCGTGAAGGCGGGCATCGTGGCGATGGCGCGCACCTGGTCGCTCGAACTGGCCCGTGCCGGAATCACCGCCAACGCGGTGATCCCCACGGCCCTCTCCCCGATGACCGCGACCATCCCGGCCTACACGGAGCTGTACCAGCGGTACCTGGCCGGCGAGCCGATCCCGCACGCGTTCCGCCACGACAACGCCCTGGGCACCCCCGAGGACGTCGCCCCTCTCATCGTCTGGCTGGCCTCCGCCGCGTCCGGCGATGTCACCGGGCAGGCGATCGGCATCGGCGGCGACAAGCTCACCCTGTATTCGCACCCCGTGGAACAGGACGCCGAGTATTCCGACGGCGGGTGGAGCGCCGAGACGATCGACTCCGCATGGCATTCCCGGTTCGCCGGCCAGGCACCCCGTTCAGGACCCCCCGTTCGCGATGGAGGCGAGAAGTGACCGCACCGCACTACAGCGATCTCTGGCAGGGGATCGCCCACGCCGACCCGGATCGCATCGCCATCATCACGCGTGACGACCGGGTGACGTGGGGCCGCCTCGCCGCTGAGGCGGGCGCGCTGGCGCGCCACCTGAGCGAACGCGGGCTCTCGGTCGGCGATGCCGCCGGCATGCTCCTGTACAACCGTCCGGAATACCTCAGCTTCACCTGGGCGTGCCTCGCGATCGGCGTCGCTCCGGTCGCGATCAACTACCGCTACCGCGCCGGCGAGGTGCGGGACCTGATCCTGGACTCCGATCTGCGCGTGCTGCTGGTCCCGGCCTCGCTGGCGGAGCTGGCCCGCGAGGCGGTGGCCGGGATCGAACCGGCGGTGGAGCTCATCGTCGTCGACGACAGCGCTGCGCACGGCGGTGACGCGATCGACGGGGCGACCCGCTACGAAGACGTCGTCGCAGCCGGCGGCGTCCTTCCTCCGCAGGCGCCGCGCGGCGCCGAGCTGCGGCTGTACACCGGTGGCACCACGGGCATGCCGAAAGCGGTGGTGTGGGATCTGGACACGCTTCTGGTGGCACGCCAGCAGTCGACGTGGGGCCTGATCGGCGTCACACCGCCCACGGACCTGGACGGAGCGATCCGGATCGCCGTGGACCCGGCGACACCGCGTGTCGTCACCCTCCCGCTCACTCCGCTTCTGCACGGCACAGCGCAGTCCACCACCATGGGCACGTTGGCGCTGGGCGGTACCGTGGTGCTGCACGCCGCACCTCGGATGGACATCGAAGAGGCGCTGCGTCTGACCATCTACTACGACGTGACGCGGCTCATCGTCGCCGGCGACGCGCTGGCGCTCCCGTTCGTCGAGGCGGCGGAACGGCTCGAGGTGGCCCTGTCCGGCGTGAACTCCATCGTCAGCTCGGGCATGCGCTTCAGCGACGACGTCAAACGACGCCTGCACGCGCTCGGCGACATCGCGATCGTCGACATGCTCGCCTCGAGCGAAGGCGGTCCGTACGCGTTCGGGATCACCCACAGCGCCCAGGACCTGCCCGCCAAGCTGATGATCACCCCCGGCACGGTGCTGCTGGATGAGGATCTGAACGAGATCCAGGCGGATGCCGGTGCGCTGGGCATCCTCGCCTTCCGCGGCATCCTCCCCAAGGGCTATTACCGCGACCCGGAGAAGACCGAGAAGACCTTCCCCACGATCCGCGGGAACCGCTACGTCATGCCGGGTGACTGGGCACGCGCGCGCGGAGACGGGTCCGTCGACCTGCTCGGCCGACTCGCCGCCGTCGTGAACACCGGCGGGGAGAAGGTGTTCCCGGCCGAGGTCGAGGACGTGCTGCTGGAGCACGAGGGCGTCGATGACGTGATCGTGTTCGGGATGCCCGATCGCCGGTTCGGCGAAGTCGTCAGCGCCATGGTCGCCCCGATGCCCGGTTCCCGCATCGACGTTCCCGAACTGCTGGCGTTCCTGGACCAGCGACTGGCCGGCTACAAGAAGCCGCGCCACGTCTTCGTCCGCGACTCACTGGAGCGCTCCTCCACCGGCAAGGTGGAACTGGCGCGCGTCAAAGCGGACGCCGCGCGCGAGCTGGCGAGGCTGGCCGAGACCGCGGACGTGGCGAAGTGACCGCGGCTGCGCCGACCGACCTGTTCGGCTACCACGAGCTGCTGACCGACCTCGAGCTGGCCAAGCTGCAGTCGCTGCGGGATCTGCTTCAGGAGCACGCCCGGCCGCACCTGTCCGATTGGTGGGAGCGGGCGGAGTCGCCCGTGCATCTGCGGGCGCTGCTGGCCGAACTGCACCTGGAGGACGATCCCGGTCTACTCGACCAGGACGGCCGGCTGAGCCCCTTCTACGTCGGCTTCCGGCATTTCGAGCTGGCCCGCTTCGACATGTCGATCGGCACCCTCTACGGCGGCCAGGTCAGCATGTTCCGCACCGTCGTGCGCGAGGGCGGATCACCCGAGCAGGTCGCACGCCTGGATCCCCTCATCCCGTCGTTCGCAGTGACCGGCTGCTTCGCGCTGACCGAGCCGCTGCACGGGTCGGATGTGGCCGGAGGCATGGAGACCACCGCGACTCGCGAGGGCGACACCTGGCGGATCAGCGGCAGGAAGCGCTGGATCGGCAACGCGGCGCAGTCGGACATCATCGTCGTCGTGGCGCGGGATGCCGCCGATGGCCGCACCAAGGCGTTCCTGGTCCCCCGCGACTCTCCCGGGCTGAGCCTTGCGGACATCACCGGCAAGATCAGCCTGCGCATGGTCCGCAACGCGGACATCCTCCTGGAAGACGTGCGCGTGGACGAATCGCAGCGGCTGCAGCGGATCGACTCGTTCCGCGATCTGTCCGCCATCCTCGCCAAGCTGCGCTACGCGGTCGGCTGGAACGCCGCGGGTCTCCAGGCCGGCGCCTACGAGGCCGCACTCGCGTACGCGCTGCGCCGCGAGCAGTTCGGGCGTCCGATCGCCGGCTTCCAGCTGATCCAGGAGAAGCTGACCCGGATGCTGGGCAACGCCACCGCCACGCTCGCGATGACGGTGCGCTTGACCGAGCTGCATCGGCGGGGGGCCATGGCCGATGAGCACGCCGCTCTCACCAAGACATGGGCTGCCGACCGCGCGCGAGAGACGGTCGCCCTGGCCCGGGAGATCTGCGGCGCGGAGGGCATCCGCGTCGAGAACGACGTGGCACGCTTCTTCGCCGACGCCGAAGCCCTGTACACGTTCGAGGGCACGCACGAGGTCAACTCGCTCATCGTCGGCAAGGCCATCACAGGGCTGAGCGCCTTCACGCGCTGACGCTCAGCCCTGTGCCGCGGCGGTCAGTCGTGACGGATGCCGCCGCGGATGTTGCGACCCTCGAGAAGGTCGACATAGCCCTGCTCGACGTCGTCGAGGGAGTAGAAGCCCGAGATGAGCTCGTCCAGCTTGAGCTGGCCGGCCTGATACATGGCGTACTGGCGCGGGATGTCCGCCCTCGGGTTGCTGGAGCCGTAGATGGCCCCCTGGATGCGCTTCTGGTAGCGGGTGATATCCAGCACCGGCACGGGGATGCTGGTCTCCGAGGCCGGAGCGATCCCGGTCACGACGACCGTTCCGGCCTTGCGGATCGCGTAGAACGCGTCCGCGACGTCCTGGCCGGACACGACGCCCACAGTGACGATCGCGCGGTCGGCGCCCTGCCCGTTGGTGATGCTCTTGACGAACTCGGTCGCCTCAGCGATGGTGGCGAACGCGTGCGTCGCGCCCACTTCGAGCGCCTTCTGCCGCTTGAACTCGACCGGGTCGACGGCGATGATCGCGGTGGCTCCGGCGTGCTTCGCGCCCTGGACGGCGTTGATTCCGACACCGCCGACACCCATGATGATGATCGCGTCGCCGGGGCGCGTCTCTGCGGAGTAGACCGCCGATCCCCAGCCCGTGCCGACGCCGCAGCCCAGAAGCCAGAGCTTCTCCAGCGGCGCGTCGGCGGGCAGCTTCACCGCGGAGTTGACATCCACGACGGTGTGGCCGGCGAACGTGCCGAGTCCGCACATCTGGCTGACCGGTGTGCCGTCCGGCAGCGACACGCGGTAGCTGTCGATGTCGGTGAAGCGGCTGCCGCGCATCAGGAACGCGCCGAGATCGCAGAGGTTGGTCATGCCCTCGTTGCACCAGCGGCATTTGCCGCAGCTGGCGATGAACGAGAACACCACCTTGTCGCCCACTTCCCAGCCGGGTGTGTTCGGACCGACCTCCTGGACGATGCCGGTCCCCTCGTGCCCGCCCACCATCGGCAGCGTGCCGGCGGTGCTGTCACCGGTGACCAGGTGATAGTCGGAGTGGCAGAGGCCGCTGACGACCATCTTGACCAGGATCTCTCCCTGGCGCGGATCATCGAGCTCGACATCGACCACCTCGAACGGGCCGGGCTGCTCGCGGATGATCGCGGCTCGAGTCTTGGTAGGCATGGTCTCTCCTTCGAAACGGCGTGCCGGCCACAGCGCTCTGGCGAGCAGAACGACCGGCGGTGCGCGGGTAAGCCTATGTATGCCGTCGCCGGAAAGGCAAGGCATTTGTACCGCATAGCGTACGCCGGTACGCATTGTGGCGTGAATTGCTGGACAACGGTCGGTCCATATGTCACGATCCAAGTGAAACTGGCAACGGAGGCAGTCATGGCAAAATTCACCCGACCCCTGCTCGGCGCAATCGGACTGATCGCGGCGGTCGCATTGACCGCGTGCAGTTCGGCAGCGCCGGCACCCACCGAGACGGCGGCCGCCGACGCGCCCGTCGAGATCCAGCCGCTCGTCGCCGGCGTCATCCCGGTCACCGACATCGGCCCGGTCTACATGGCCCAGCAGAACGGCGTCTTCGAGGAGAACGGCTTCGACCTGACTCTTCAGTCGGCCGGCTCGTCGAGCGAGATCATCCAGGCCATGCAGTCCGGTCAGGTCCAGATCGGATACGGCGGCACCACCGGTGTCTTCCAAGCAGTCGAGAACGGCATCGACCTGGTCGTCATCGCCGCGGCCAGTGCCACCCCCGATGACCCGGAGAACGGCATCAACGACCTCCTGGTGGTCGCCGACAGCCCGCTGAAGTCGGCCAAGGACCTCGAGGGCAAGAAGGTCGCCGTCAACGCCCCCGGCGGTTACACGCAGCTCCTCGCCGACATCGCGATCAAGGCCGACGGCGGCGACCCGACCAAGGTCGAGTACGTGCAGATGGGCGTTCCGGACCAGCCGGCGGCCCTCGAGAGCGGCGCCATCGACTCCTTCGTCGCCGGCGAGCCGTTCGGCACGCTGGGCCGGGAGGACAAGGGCTTCAAGACCCTCGCGAACCCGTTCGTGGAGCTCTCGGACCACGCCGTCGTCGCGGGCGTCTGGTACGCGATCCGCTCGGAGGTCGAGAAGAACCCCGAGTACTACGCCAAGGTCGCCGAGACGATCGACGTGGCCAACACGTACGCACTGGAGAACGACGAGGAGCTCCGCGAGAGCATCGCAACCTTCACGAAGATCGATCCGGCACTGGCTGCGCGGATCCGCCTCGGGTCCTACGGCAAGCTGCCCCTGACCGTGGAGAACCTGCAGCCGATCGCGGACTGGTCGCTCGAACTCGGGTACATCAAGAAGCCGGTCGACTTCGACAACCTCATCTGGGAGCCGTGACCGCGGTACAGGAGCGCCCCCGCTTGACGTTCAGCCGGACCCGCTGGTCGACCCCGGTTCTCGGCGCTGCGGGCGTGCTCGCCTTCATCGCCGTCTGGGAGGTCGCGTCCCGCCTGAGCATCGTCAATCCCGACTACCTCCCACCGTTCTCGCAGGTCTTCGCCGAGGTCTTCCAGGTCGTCGGCGGAGAGCAGCTGCGGGGCGAGTTCTGGGAAGCGCTGGGGATGACGATGTTCGGGTGGGCGGTGGGGCTCGCGCTCTCCCTCGTCCTGGGTGTGGTGCTGGGCGTGATCCTCGGCTCCAACCGCTGGATTCGCGAGTACACCCACTCGACCATCGAGTTCCTGCGCCCGATCCCCTCGGTGGGGCTCATCCCGATCGCGATCGTCATCTTCGGGGTGCGTCCGTCGGCGACGATCTTCGTCGTCGTCTGGGCGTGCTTCTGGGTGATCCTGATCCATGTGATCGCCGGTGTCACCGACGTGGATCCCGTGGCCGAGGCGACTGCGCGCAGCTACGGCCTCGGGCCTCTCGATCGCGCGCGCTACGTCGTGTGGCCCACCGTGCTGCCGTACCTGATGACGGGTGTGCGCCTGTCCGGCACCATCGCACTGGTGGTCGCGATCACGATCGAGATCGTCGTCGGTGCGCCCGGCATCGGCCAGATGATCGCCACCTACCAGTCCGCCGGCAACGTCACCGTCGTGTACGCGCTCGCGCTGCTGGCCGGCGTGCTCGGCCTCGTGATCAATCTGCTGCTGCGCACCCTCGAGAACGCGGTGCTCGCATGGCACCCGTCGATGCGTTCCGAGGTGGTGGCATGAGGATGCTGAAGGCCGTCTCGGCCGCCCTCGCCCTGCCGATCGCCATCGTGCTGGTGTGGTGGCTGGCCACGCTGAACGAGACCAACCCGTTCGTGCCCAAGCCCGGACAGCTGGTCAGCGATCTGTTCACCGTGTGGGCGGGACCCCTGCTGGTCGAAGAAGTGCTGCCCTCGATCTACCGCCTCGCCGTGGGTCTCTGCGGTGCCATCGTGGTCGGCATCCTGCTGGGACTGCTGATCGGGTCCAACCGGTTCGCGCGCAAGCTCACCGGCCCGATCTTCGAGTTCATCCGCGCCGTGCCGCCCCCGGTCCTGCTGCCGGTGCTGCTGCTCATCCTCGGCATCGACGACCGTTCGAAGATCTTCCTGATCTTCCTGGGATGCCTCTGGCCGATCCTGCTGAACACGATCGACGGCGTCCGGTCCGTGGATGCGGTCCTGGCGGACACGACGCGCACGTACGGGATGCACGGCTGGTCGCGGCTGCGCTATTTCGTGCTGCCTGCGGCGACGCCGCGCATCATGACCGGCATCCGGCTGGCCCTGCCGATCGCGATCATCCTGATGGTCGTCTCGGAGATGTATGCCGCCCTGGATGGCCTGGGGTATCGCATCATGCTGTTCAAGCAGACCTTCCAGATGGGCCCCATGTGGGCGGGCATCGTGATCATCGGACTGATCGGCATCCTGATCGCCGTGCTGTTCCGCGTGATCGACCGCCGGGTGCTGGCCTGGTACTACGGACAACGAGAGGTGGAATCCCGTGAGTCGTGAATCACCGACGCCCGTGACGGGTGAGGCGCTGCTGTCCGTCCGCGGCCTGCAGAAGATCTATCCGACGCAGGGCGGCGCGGTCGAAGCCGTGCGCGACCTGACCTTCGATCTGCGCAAGGGGGAGTTCGTCTGCCTGGTGGGGCCCTCCGGGTCGGGCAAGACGACGCTGCTGAAGTGCATCTCGGGGCTCATGGCGCCGACGGCGGGAACCGTCACGCTGGACGGCAAGATCGTCGACGGCCCGCCGCGGAACATGGCACTCGTGTTCCAGGAGTACGGGCGGTCGCTGTACCCGTGGATGCGCGTGGCCGAGAACGTGGAGCTGCCGTTGAAGGCAGCCGGCGTGCCGAAGGCGGAGCGTCAGGAGCGCGTGCGCGAAGCCCTGGAGGCGGTCGGGCTCTCGCACGTGCCGAAGTCCTACCCGTGGCAGCTGTCCGGCGGGATGCAGCAGCGCGTCGCGATCGCGCGGGCCGTGGCATACCGGCCCGAGGTGCTCCTCATGGACGAGCCGTTCGCCGCGGTCGACGCGCAGACCCGCGCCGATCTGGAGGACCTGATCCGCTCGGTGTGGAAGAAGCTCGGCCTGACGGTGCTGTTCGTCACCCACGACATCGACGAGTCCGTCTATCTCGGCGAGCGCGTCATCATGCTCTCGTCCTCGCCGACGGTCATCCTGGAGGATCTCACCGTCGACCTGCCGCTGGAGCGCGACCAGCTGGAGACGCGCTCGGACCCCCGCTTCGTGGAATTGCGCCATCACGTTTACGAGCAGATCCAGCTCGCCAAGACCTACACCGGCGACACCGAGGGCATCCGCACGCTCAGGGCATCGCCCGGCGCCTGAAGCCGGCGCCGCGTCACCCGACCTGCCGACCCGAACCCTGAAGCCGAACGGAACTCCTCCTCGCCATGAAGTACACGACGCTCGGCGCGAGCGAACTGCCCATCTCCCGCGTCATCCTCGGCTGCATGAGCTACGGCGAACCGGGACAGGGAGCGCACGGCTGGTCACTGGGCCTGGAGGATTCCCGGCCGTTCTTCCGCGACGCCGTCGAAGCCGGCATCACCGTCTTCGATACGGCGAACGTCTACTCGCTGGGATCGAGCGAGGATATCACCGGGCAGCTGCTGCGGGAGTTCACCTCGCGCGATCGCGTGATCATCGCGACCAAGCTGGGGATGCCGATGGGCCCGGGGCCGGACGACGCGGGGCTTTCCCGCAGTGCGATCCGGACGCAGGTGGAGGGGTCGCTGCGGCGGCTGCGCACCGACTACATCGACCTGTACCAGATCCACCGTCTCGACCACCGCACTCCGATCGAGGAGACGATGGAGGCGCTGCACGAGCTCGTCGTCTCGGGCAAGGTCCGCGCCATCGGCGCGTCGTCGATGCACGCCTGGCAATTCGCGAAGATGCAGTACACCGCCGACGTGCACGGCTGGACCCGGTTCGTGTCCATGCAGGACCAGTACAACCTGCTCATGCGCGAGGAGGAGCGGGAGATGCACCCGTTCTGCCTCGATCAGGGCGTGGGAGTGATCCCGTGGAGTCCGCTCGCGCGCGGCCGGCTCACGCGCGACTACGGCGCCCACAGCCCGCGCCTGGACCTGGATGCGACGGGCGCGCGACTGTACCTGCAGGACGAGGAGTCCGACCGTGCGATCGCGGAGGCGGTCGGCGAGATCGCGGTGGAGCGCGGCGCGTCCCGGGCGCAGATCGCCCTGGCGTGGCACTTCACCAAGCCCGCGGTCTCGGCGCCGATCATCGGCGCCACGAAGCTCGGGCACCTGCACGATGCGATCGGCGCGCTGGAGATCGAGCTCACCGCCGACGAGGTGGCCCGGCTCGAGGCGCCCTATCGGCCTCGCCGGCCCGAAGGCTTCTGAGCAGCTCCGTCCGCGCTTGATCAGCCCCCGGAGGCTGCACCGCCGACGGTTCGTCCGGTCAGCGCCAGATGGACTTGATCTCCTGGAAGTTGCCGACCGCCTCGGCGCCGAACTCGCGCCCGAGACCGGAGTCCTTGTAGCCGCCGTACGGCTGGTTCAGGTCGGGGCGGTAGCCGTTCAGTCCGATCGATCCGGTGCGCACCCGCCGCGCCACGTCCAGCACCGCATCCGGGTCGCCGTAGACCGCGCCGGCCAGTCCGTACCGCGAGTCGTTGGCGATTCGGACCGCGTCATCGACATCCTCGTAGGGCAGCAGGGTGATCACCGGTCCGAAGACCTCCTCCTGCGCGATCTGGCTGTCCGAGGCGGCGCCGGTGACGATCGTCGGCGCCACGTAGTAGCCCTGCTCGGGCAGTGCGGTGTCGCCGGCCAGGATGGTGGCTCCCGCTGCCCGCGCAGCGTCCACCATGCCCGTGACGCGGTCGTAGATGCGGCGTGAGACCAGCGGCCCGAGCTCGGTGGACTCATCCAGCGGGTCGCCGACGCGGAGGTCGCGGGCCAGATCCACCAGTCGGTCCCGGACTGTGTCATAGAGGCTGCGCGGCGCGAGCACGCGCGCCATGAGGGCACACGTCTGCCCCGTGTTGTCGAACGCGGCGTTGCGCAGGCTCTGGAAGGTCGCATCCAGATCGGCCGATTCGAGCACGATGGCGGCGGATTTGCCGCCCAGCTCGAGCGTGACCGGCACGAGCCGGCGCCCCGCGACCGAGGCGATGTGACGGCCGGCCTCGGATGAACCGGTGAAGGCCACCTTGTCCACGCCGGGGTGCGCGACCAGCGCCTGGCCGGTCTCGCGGCCTCCGGGGACGATGTTGATCACGCCGGGCGGCATTCCGATGGCGAGGCTGGCATCGGCGAGGTTGAAGATGTCCAGCGGCGTCTCGGCGGCCGGCTTGATGACGACCGTGCACCCTGCGGCCAGCGCCGGTGCGAGCTTGAGCGTGGTGGAGGCCTGGGGGTGGTTCCAGGGGACGATGAGCGCGGCGACGCCGAGCGGCTCGCGGCGGACGATGGATGTGCCGGGCCGACTCACGTTCGCGCGGATCTCTTCGGCGTCCGCCTCGCGCGCGACCTTCGCGTAGTAGCGCAGGTGACTGACCGGACGGATGCCGCCCCACGGACGTGACAGCGCCACGGGCTGCCCGATCTCAGCGGTGATGAGCGCGGAGGTGTCCGCCCCGCGCCGCTCCAGCTCGTCGGCGAGGCGATCGATCCAGTCGGCGCGTTCCGCGGAGCTCAGGTGCGGCCAGGGCCCGTGGTCGAACGCCTCGCGGGCTGCGCGGACCGCGCGATCCACGTCCTCGGCCGAGCCGTCCGGCGCACGGCCGACTTCGGTGTAGTCCACCGGACTTTCCACGACCACTTGTGCGCTCGTGGACGGGCTGATCCACTCGCCCCCGGCAAAGATTCGATCCCGCGACACCGCCATTGACGTCATGGGCGAGAGCCTAGCATTCATGGCTATACCCATAGGTATATTTCTCGGATGCCGGAGCTCAGCCGCTCGACCCGTCGAAGCCGGCCGCCTCCAGTGCCCGCGAGATGGACGCAGCGGTGAGGCGCACGAGGTGGATCATGTTCTTGCCGTCGACATCCTTCTCGGTCAGGGCGAGCGAGACGGCCGCGATCACGGTTCCGTCCGCGCCGCGCACCGGAGCCGCCACACCGATGTGCACGTTGTCGATCTGCCGGTCGCTGACCGCATAGCCGGCCCGCGCGATGTCGGCGAGTGCCCGCTCGAGCGCGGCGCGATCCGTGTAGGTGCGCGACGTGTACGGCTCCAGCTCGCCGGAGAGCACCTGCTCGCGCACGTCCTCCGGAGCATGTGCCAGCAGGACCTGGCCGATGGCCGTCGCGTGCATCGGATAGCGTCCCCCGACGAGCGGCCGTCGGGTGGGACGACGAGGGCTCTGGAAGCGTTCGATGGAGACCAGCTCGAGACCCTCCCGGATCGCGAGGTGCGATGCGTAGCCTGTGGTCTCGTAGAGGTCCTGGATGTACGGTCTCGCCAGCCGTTGCAGACCGACCGCGCGCGGAGCAAGTGAGGCCACCTCCCACAGGCGGAGGCCGACGCGGTACTTGCTCTCACCGTCCCGCTCCAGCGCGCCCCAGTCGGTGAGGCGCTGGACGATCCGGTAGCAGGTCGCGATGGGCAGACCCGTCCTCCGGCTGATGTCCGACAGGGACTGGCGGATGCGTCCGCCCTGGAACGTGCCCAGAATCGCGAACGCCCGATCGATCACCGAGCGCGGCGGGCCGCCCTCGTCCTGCTCCGCCTGCTGCTCCAACGCCACCGTCTCATTATCGACCGCCGCGCGCGCCGCCCGTGCCGCGGGGCGGCTCAACTGGCCAGGACCAGGCGCAGCTGCTCGACGGCCCAGTCCAGCTCGGTAGCTCGCACCACGAGCGGCGGTGCGATGCGGATGGTCTGACCGTGCGTGTCCTTGACCAGAACCCCTCGGCCGATCAGTCGCTCCGCGATCTCGCGGCCGGTGCCGCTTGCCGGATCGATGTCGATGCCGGCCCACAGCCCGACCACCCGCACCGCGGTGACCCCCGCGCCGATGAGCTCGGCGAGTTTGGCCTCGAGGTGCTCGCCGAGGGCGGCCGCCCGGCGCTGGAACTCGCCGGTGGTCAGCATCTCGACGACGCGGGTGCCGACCGCCGCGGCCAGCGGGTTGCCGCCGAACGTGGAGCCGTGCTCACCGGGGCGAATCACCCCGAGGACGTCGCTGTTCGCCACGACCGCCGACAGCGGCAGAATGCCACCGCCCAGCGCTTTGCCCAGCAGGTACATGTCCGGCACGACGCCTTCGCGGTCGCATGCGAACGTCTCGCCCACTCGGCCCAGTCCGGACTGGATCTCATCGGCGATGAACAGCACGTTGTGCCGCTCGGTGATCTCGCGCACGGCGCGCAGGTAGCCCTCCGGCGGGAGGATGACACCGGCCTCGCCCTGGATCGGCTCGAGCAGCACCGCCGCGGTGTTCTCGTCGATCGCCGCCTCCAGCGCCGCGGCATCCCCGAACGGCACGGTGCGGAACCCCGGCGCGTACGGGCCGAAGTCATCGCGCGCCTGTGGGTCGTCGCTGAAGCCGACGATGGTGGTGGTGCGGCCGTGGAAGTTCCCGCCTGCGACCACGACCGTCGCCCGGTCGCGGGCGATCCCCTTCACGCGGTAGCCCCAGGCTCGCGCGACCTTGATGCCGGTCTCCACGGCCTCCGCGCCGGTGTTCATCGGCAGGACGAGGTCCTTGCCGCACAGCCCGGCCAGTGCCGCGCCGAAGACGCCGAGCTGGTCGTTGTGGTACGCGCGGCTGGTGAGCGTCAGGCGGGCCAGCTGCTCCTGGGCGGCGGCGAGGATCGCCGGATGCCGGTGCCCGAAGTTCAGCGCGGAGTAGGCCGACAGCAGGTCGAGGTAGCGCTTGCCCTCGACATCGGTCACCCACGCTCCCTCACCGCGCGCGATGACGACCGGCAGCGGGTGATAGTTGTGTGCCACGTGCGCGGCCTCGGCCGCGATGACGGCAGAGGTGGCGGCGTCCAGGACCATCGGGACGGTCATGACGCCGCTCCGCGAAGCTCCAGCGTGCAGCATTTGATGCCGCCGCCGCCGAGCAGGAGTTCGGACAGATCGATCAGCACCGGATGGTAGCCGCGCTCGCGCAGCTGTCGTTCGAAGCCCTTCGCGCGGGGCGAGATGAGGACGTTGCGCCCGTCGCTGGCGGAGTTGAGACCGAACACCGAGCCGTCCTCGTCCGAGACGTGGACGGCCTCCGGGTAGCGGTCGGCCAGGATCGCCTGGCTGCGCGCGTCGAACGCGGCCGGCAGGTAGGCGATGTTTGCCCGTTCCGGCCCGCCGTTGTCCACGCCTTCTACGGGGTCGAGCACGGTGAGCGCTGTGTCCAGGTGGTAGAAGCGGGGATCGGTGAGGCTGAGCGAGACGACCTCGCGGCCGAACACCTCGCCGACCTCGCGGTGGCTGTCGCCGGTGGAGCGGAAGCCGGTGCCGGCGAGGATCGTGTCCCCGACCAGCAGGAAGTCCCCCTCGCCCTCGTTGACCTCCGTGGGCACGCGAGTGTCGAACCCGTGCGCGCGGAACCAGTCGATGAACGGCCCCGCCTCGCCGGCGCGCTCCCGGAAGCGGAACTTCGGCCCGTACGCCACACCGTCGATCACGAACCCGCCGTTGGCGGTGTAGACCATGTCGGGCAGCCCCTCGATCGGGTCGATGAGCTCGACCTCGTGTCCGAGCGCGAGGTAGGTGTCATACAGCGTCTGCCATTGGCGCACGGCGACGGCCGTGTCCGTGGGGTTCGCCGGCACCATCCAAGGGTTGATCGTGTAGCTGACCGTGAAGTGCTCCGGACGGCACATCAGGTAGCGGCGATGATGCTGCGTGCGGGCGGAGGCGCTCAGCGCTTCGGCTGCCGGCGCCGTGTTCTGCGTGGACATTCTGCTCCTCAGGCAGGGGCGGCGGACGCTGTCCAGGGGCCCGGCGGCCCTTCGGCCCGCTGCCTTCGCTCAGGTGCGTGGGGTGGAAGGGTACGACTCAGGCACGCCGCCACCCATTCTCGCATGCGGGCAGTCGGGATCCCCGGTGCAGACGACGAATCGCCCGCGTCGGCCGCGGCATCCGTCCTCACCTGTTCTGCGGCGTTCGCGCTGCGCTCGGCCGGAAGAAGCCGCCGGGGAATCTGTCTCGTGCGTCGGTGACGCGCGGCCTGCTGCGCGCCTGCCAGGCTGGGAGCATGCCGCGCCGCACCGCTGACGAGACTCGACGCCTGATCCTCGAGGCCGCCATCCAGATGCTGCTGGAGCGCGGCGTGACCGCGGGCGTCCAGCACATCCGGCTGCAGGAGGTCCTCCGCTCGGTCGGTCTGACGACCGGAGCGGCCTACCGGATCTGGGCGGACCAGACGGAGTTCCACCGCGATCTGGCGGTGGAGATGGTCGGGCTCCGGTTCGCCCCGCCGGTGGCCAGCGCAGTGGGCGCGATCCAGGACGTGCTGGCCGCGGACGGCTCGATGCACGAGGTCGTGCGCGCGGCGGCACAGGACCACGTCACCTATGCCTCCAAGTTCCATCTCGAACCGGAGTCCCGCGACTCGCACGCGTTCATCACCGCGCTCGCGCTGCGCACTGCGGCGGGGGCGTGGCCCGAGCTGCGGGTGGCCAGCGCGGAGCGGCACCTCGGGTCGGTGGCAGCGTTCGCCGACTTCTACGCCGCTCTCCTGGAGCGGTACGGGCGCCGGATGCGCTCGCCGCTGACCATCACCGACTTCACCGAGGCGATGGCGGCGCTGGGTGAGGGCTTCGCCATCCGATCCGCCGAGGGACTGGGCCACCCGCGCTACGACATCCCGCAGGACGCGGAGGTCCCGAGCGGACGGTGGACCCTGTTCGGCCTCGCGATCCTGGGGCTCGTGGAGGGGTTCACGGTCGCCGCCTCGGAGGGGAACGCGGCCCCCGGCCAGCCGGCGCGGACGCCGGTGGCCGGGGTCGCAGATCCCCCAGCAGAAGGACGCACCGTCGAGACCTGAAATCCGGCAGTACGTCCGTCCCCCCACAGACCATCGTGGTGGCACATCGCGCTGACGGCTAGAAAGATAACTTCTTTCTCCTCGGGAATCCGTCGCGCAGGCGGTCGGTCAGATCACCTGTTCCGACCAGGCGTCGGGGTTTCCGAAGCGGTGCGCGGTGATAGTGATGGACTGCTCGTGCAGGAACGGCAGCAACTCGAGCCTGCCCGAGGTGGTCACCTCGTTCGAGTAGATCGCCAGGTCGGGGTCGCCTGACACGGCGTCGGCCAACGCGCGATGCAACGCCGAGGCCGACGGCGCGGGTCCGACCAGGCGCGCACGGGGCGGACGGGGACCGGACGCCTCATCCTCGGCCACCATCCGCTCCAGCCACTGCTCCTCGGTCTCGACGAAGACCGCCGCGCCCTGGTCGCTGAGGGACCGGCGCACTGCGGCCGGCAGCCCGACCGGAGCACTCAGCGTGAACTCGGAACCGGCGCGAAGCCCGGCCACGACGACCCGCAGCAGTGCCTGCCACGACGCATCCGCCGTCGCCCGGACGGCGACCGGCAGCGGGCGATAGCGGAACAGGTTCCGCTCCACGCCCAGATGCGAGACGTCGCGGACCTGACCGAACTCGCGGTCCCAGGCCAGCGCGTCCGAGAGCGCGCCGCGGCGCAGCCACTCGAACGACTCGTAGTCCAGCGACGGCTGGGCCGCCTCGATCACGGTGGTGATCCGCGAATCCAGCCCGCGCAGGTGCAGCGTCGCCGAGGTCGCAGCGCCTCCCGACGGGCGCCAGGAGCCCAGGCCGATGAGGTAGTTGGGTCCACCCGCCTTGGCGCCGGCGCCGACCGAGGAGCGCTTCCAGCCGCCGAACGGCTGGCGCTGCACGATCGCGCCGGTGATCCCCCGGTTGACGTAGAGGTTGCCCGCTTCAACCTCGCTCAGCCAGGCGGCCAGATCGTCGGGGTTCTGCGTGTACAGGCCCGCGGTGAGACCGTAGGCCACCGCGTTCTGCAGCCGGATCGCGTGCGCCAGCGAGTGGGCATGCATCACGCCCAGGACCGGGCCGAAGAACTCCTCGCGATGGAACCGAGATCCCGGCTGCACGCCGGTGCGGATGCCGGGACTCCAAAGGCGCCCGGCGAACTCCCCTCCCTCATCCAGCGGGCGTGGCTCGACGAGCCAGTGCTCGCCCTCCTCGAGGGTGGTCAGCGCCCACGCCAGCTTGCCTTGCGGGGGCTCGATGACCGGTCCCACCTCGGCCATCGGGTCGCTGGGGGGTCCGATGCGCAGCGAGGTCGCGGCATCCACGAGTTGACGTGCGAAGCGCTTGGAGCGGCCGACCGGACCGACGAGGATCGCCAGGGACGCCGCGGAGCACTTCTGTCCGGCGTGGCCGAACGCGCTCTTGACGAGGTCCGCCGCCGCCAGGTCGAGGTCGGCGGAGGGCATCACGATCATCGCGTTCTTGCCGCTGGTCTCGGCCAGCAGCGGCAGGTCGGTGCGCCAGGAGCGGAACAGGGCCGCCGTCTCCCAGGATCCGGTGAGGATCACGCGGTCGACGTGCGGATGGGACACCAGCCGCTCCCCCAGTGCGCCCTCGTCGATGTCGACGAGGGCCAGGACATCGCGAGGCACCCCGGCATCCCACAGTGCCTCGGCGACCACGGCCGCGCAGCGGCGAGCCTGCGGCGCGGGTTTGAACACGACCCCGGAGCCGGCGGCGAGCGCTGCGAGCACCCCACCGGCGGGGATCGCGATCGGGAAGTTCCACGGCGGCGTGACCACGGTCAGGCGGGAGGGCACGAACACCGCCCCGCTGACGCGGTCCAGCTCTCGCGCCGTCGCGGCGTAGTACGCGGCGAAGTCGACCGCTTCACTGACCTCGACGTCCGCTTCGGCGAAGACCTTGCCCGTCTCGGAAGCAGCGACCTCGATCAGCTCACCGCGGCGCGCCTCAAGGGACCGGGCCGCCGCCTCCAGCACTGCGGCCCGCTCGCTCGCCGGCTGAGCGCCCCACGCCTCGGCGGCCTGGCGCACGCGCGCGACGGTGTTCTCGAGCGCGTCGGAGTCGGTGATCCGCGCCGCCGCGATGGTCGCGCTTCCGGGCATCGCCTCCGGATCCGCGGCCGCCCCGCTGCGCGAGATCCGGATCCGGTCCAGGATGCCGCGGCTCCACTCCCGGTTGGCCGCCAGCGACGGGTCGGAGTCCGCCGCGTTGCGGAAACCGGGGGCGCCGGCCGCGCGGCCGTCAGCCTCCCGCGAGGCATACACCGCAGTCTCGACGAAGGCGGCGCCACCGAAGAGGCTGGCCGCGGCCGAGGGCTCGATCGGCACCGTGTCGCCGTCGCCCGAGCCGGGCCGGCCGATGCCGAGCACGGCCTGCGTCAAACGCGCGGGACCTTCCTCACCTGCGCCGTCGTTGCGGTCGCTCGAGGTGCCATCGGTCCCCGTTCCTTGACCAGCCGGGCCTCGCACGAGGCGCTCGGTCGCGCCCGCGCCTGGGTGATCGGCGGGCGGTCGGGTCCGATCCTGGCTGCGGTTCGGTCCGGTGCGCAATGAGGGATCCGCTGAGCGGGCGATGGAGGCCACGAACCGATCGCGTTCGCGGTCGAACAGCGCCGGGTCCTCGGCCAGCTCGAAGGCCGCGGAGAGGAAGTTCTCGCTGGACGCGTTCTCTTCGAGCCGGCGGACGAGGTAGCTGATCGCGACGTCGAACTCGTCGGGGCGGACGACCGGCACGTACAGCAGCACCTGCCCGACCTCGCGGGCGACCGCCTGGACCTGACCCTGGGCCATGCCCAGCAGCATCTCGACGTCGATCTCGTCCCGGACTCCGCGCTGCCCGGCCAGCAGCCACGCGTAGGCGATGTCGAACAGATTGTGTCCGGCGACCCCGATCCGCACGGCCGCGGTGTGCTCCGGGCGCAGCGCGACATCCAGGCACCGCAGGTAGTTGGCGTCGGAGTCCAGCTTGCTGTCGAAGGTGGCCTGCGGCCAGTCGTGGAGCACGGCATCCACTCGCTCCACGGCGAGGTTCGCGCCTTTGACGAGCCGGATCTTGATGCGCGCGCCACCAGATTCCACCCGCATCCGCGCCCATGCCGTGAGCTGCTCGAGCGCGGGGAGGGCATCCGGCAGGTACGCCTGCAGGACGATGCCCGCCTCGAGCCCGCGCAGCCTCGGATCCTCGAGGATGCGGGTGAACACCGCGATGGTCAGATCCAGATCGCGGTACTCCTCCATGTCGAGGTTGATGAACGTCGGCCCGTCCGCGGCGTCCGGCGAGGCCGCGGTCAGGTAAAGCGGCTTCAGCCGTTCGACCACTTCGTCGACGAGTTCGTCGAACGCCCACATCGAGATGTGACTGGCGATCGCCGAGACTTTGACCGAGACGTAGTCCACGTCCGGCCGCCTGATCAGCTCGTGGATGCCCTCCAGCCGCCGAAGCGCCTCCTGCTCGCCCAAAACGGCCTCGCCCAGGAGGTTCAGGTTGAGCCTGGCCCCGCTCTCGCGGATGCGCGCGATCGCCGGACCGAGCTTGTCGGGGCGCGCGTCGACGACGAGGTGCCCGACCATCTCGCGCAGGGCCCGGCGCGCCAGCGGAACGACCGGTGCAGGCAGCACCGGCGCGACGACACCGCCGACCTGCACGGCGCGGCGCAGGTACCAGGGCAGGAACTTCGGCACCAGCGGGGCGACGCGGCTCAGATTGGATGCCGCAGCGACGAGGCTCTCGGGGCGCATCACTCCGTCCACGAAGCCGATCGTGAACGTCAGGCCGCTCGGGTCTTTCAGCACGCCCGCCAGCCGCGCGGCGGCGGGGTCGACGTCGGCCTGAGCGCTCTCGGCGACCCACCGGCGGGCGAGCTCGATGGCCCGGTCCGCGAGCGTATCGGCGGGCGCGGTGGGCGGCACGGGTGTCGAGTGCATGAGTCAAGCATGCGGCATCCGATCGTTCACGAAAAGTGACCATCTATGATCGATACCAATCAGTCTCATCGACTGTTTTTCCTGAGCGAGGATCGCCGTGTTCGAACTGCGCCGGCTGCGGCTGCTGCACGAGCTCGCGCTCCGCGGCACCCTGGCGGCGGTCGCGGAGGCGCTGTCCTACAGTCCCTCGACGATTTCGCAGCAGCTCGCGCAGCTCGAGCGCGACGCGGGGGTTCCCCTGCTGATTCCGGACGGCAGACGCGTGCGCCTCACCGAGCACGGCGTCGCCCTCGCCGCGCACGCGGCGCGGGCGCTGGAACTGGAGGAGCAGATCCGCGGCGAGCTGGAGTCGCTGCAGGCCGGCATCGCCCCCGTGCGTGTCGCGGTGCTGCAGACCGCGGCCCAGGCGATCCTGCCCGGCGCGCTGACCCTGCTCGCCGATCGCGAGCCGCGGTTGCGCGTGGAGATCGCCGAAGTGCCCCCCGAAGAGGGACTGTTCGAGCTGTCCGCTCGCGGTTTCGATCTGGTGATCGCAGAGCAGTATCCGGGGCACACGCGCGCGCACCGTGGCGGGTTGGAACGCGAGAGCCTGGGCAGCGATCCCATCCGCCTCGCCGTGCCGCGCGAGGATCCCGCCGGCGGGGTGGCCGAGCTGCGCGACCGCGCGTGGGTGATGGAGCCGGCCGGGACCGCCGCCCGGTACTGGGCGCTCCAGCAGTGCCGGGCCGCCGGTTTCGAGCCGGATGTCCGCTTCGAGGTCGCCGACCTCACCGCGCAGGTGCGCCTGATCGCCGCCGGCCGCGCGGTGGGCGTGCTGCCCGACCTGGTCTGGGCCGATCTGGATCCCCCGGTCCGGTTGCTGGATCTGCCGGGGAATCCTGCGCGCGAGATCTTCACTGCTGCGCGGCAGTCGTCGGCGTCGCGCAGCGGGATCCGTGCGGTGCGCAGCGCCCTGCACGACGCGTTCGCCGCCCGCTCCGGCACGGTGAGCCGCCCGCCGCGGTGAGCCTGGCCGCGGGCGCCGGCTGCGACGCCGGACGAATCGGCGCGGGAGCTCTGGCGCGCCGGCGACGGGGGCCTCTGATCAGGCGCGCCCCGGAGCGGACGGACGGTCGTCGGTGCGGATGTCGCCGTCCTGGTCGCGGACGACATCCCGGCGGTCGCGGGCGGCGGTGCCGTCGTCGAACACCGGCTCTTCGTGGCCCTGGACGGCGCGGCGGTCATCTGCGGTGCGTCGCGACCCGGCGGTGGTGACCGCCGGATCGATCTTGTCGGCTTCGCGCAGCTTCTCGGCCTGCTCCGCGCGCAGCTTCGCGGCGTCGGACGCGTGGTCGTCGATGGTCGCCGCGGCGCGGTCGGCCTCGACGCTGGCCTGAGCGGCGCGTGCCTTGGCCTGCTCCGCCTCGGCGGCAGCACTCGCGGTGTCCGCCCGCGCCTGCGCCGCCTGCGCCTCGCGCTCCCGGGCTGCCGTCTCGGTCTTGCGGGCATCCTCGCGCAGACCCTGGGCCTTCTCGTGCTGCGCTTCGAGCCGCTTCGCCGAGTTCCGGCGCGAGAGCACCACCGCAATGATGATGACCACCGCCACGACCACGACGATGCCGACGATGATCCAGATGAGTGTCGAGGTATCCACGAGTTCACTCCTTCGCGTTGCGGACCGCCCCGGGGTCGGGCGATTCCATGGGACAGGCAAGCGCACCGCGGCAACGCGTCACAACGCCTTGCGCGGGAGCATGGGGTGAGCTAACGCGCGCACATAGGGTGAAGAGGTGACCACGGAGGGCGAAGACTCGGCGGCGCCGCCGCGGCGGCGGCTGGATTGGCTCCGCGCGGCATCCGATCGTCTTCCCACCAGCTGGTTGACGGGGATCGCGACCGGCCTGTTCCTCGTGGCCACCGCGGCGTTCGGCGGGCTGGCCACCGCCGCCGAGCCCGCACCGGTCACGATCGAGCCGGGGCAGGAGCATCGGAACGATCAGTTCGCTCTCACGATCGAACGGGTCGTCCTGGTGGACGAGCTGACCGAGGCCGGCGTCTACGTCGAAGACGGGGAACGCGTCCTGGCCGTCGTGGTCGATGTCGAGAACACCTGGACCCGGCCGATCGCGGTGCATTCCACGAGCAGTCTGACGGAGTCGCTGCGGCTGGAGGGTCTCGCCGACACCCCTCCCGATTCGATCGCCCGCTACGACGACGGGACGGTGGCGCCGTGGCTGCAGCCCGGGGTTCCCGCCCAGCTCGTTCTGGCGTGGGCGGTCACTGCAGGGCGGTTCACGGACGGACAGCCGGTGGGGATCACCCTGTCCGACATGACACTGCACACCGGATCGTTCGTCGCGAACGGACAATGGTGGACCGACCCGGTACCGGCCGCGACGATGACGGTGATCCTGGACGACATCGGAGCCGGAGGGTGAGGGCATGGCTGGCGTGGCCCGCCGGCGCCGCCCTGATCGCCGCCGCCTGGGGGATCGCGGTGATCACTCCCTCCGAGGCGGCGCCGGAACAGCCGTTCCCCGTGATGGTCGAGGTCGGTGAGACCGGCATCGGGCGGGACATCGCCGTGACCGTCGTCGATGTCCGTCGGGCCGAGACGGCCCGCACCGACGAGTGGAGCGCGGCCGGCAACTGGGTCGTGGTGGATCTGGATGCCGCCGCCGTGGTCTCCGAGGCCGGGAACTCCCTCGCTCTGGCGACGTTGGACCTCGGCGGCCGCACCTTCCGGGCCAGCGAGCGGCCCGAATCGCTTCTGGGGCACCCGCTGTCAGTCGCTGCCTCACGCTCCGGCAGCGTCGCGTTCGAGCTGCCCGAGGATGTCACCGGCGGGTTGGCGGTGCTGACCTTCGGGGTCAGCACGGATCCGCGCCTGGACTCGCTCATCGTGCTCGAGGTGGATCTGGCCGGCATCCCCGTCGAGGAGCGGGCCGAGCTCGCGCCGGTCGGCTGGAGCAGCCGGTGACCGTCGGCTGGTGGCGACGCAACGCCGTCTCGCTGGGACTGGTCGCGGTGCTGCTCCCCGTCACCGCGGGGGTGGTCGCCCTCAATGAGTGGTCCGACTGGGATCTCGGCCATGCCACGAAGCCGATCACCGTGGAGCCGGGCGGTGCGGTGGATTACGCGGGCGCAGCCATCGGTCCGGCGCGGGCGCGGTTCGCGGACGATCCGGCCGCCCCGGAAGGGACCCGTCTGGTCAGCGCGACGGTGCTGGTCTCCCCCGGCACGGAGCCGATCAGCTGCCTGAGTCCGCAACTGCGCGAAGCCGGTGGCGCGGGCAGGCAGTGGAACGAAGCATCCGCCGGACTGGATCGCGGGTACGACCCGGACCGCCTGACGTTCTGCGACTCCGATCTTTCGATCCGCTATTCGCTCACGCTGGACTACCTGGTGCCGGAGGACGCGGCCGGACCGTTCTTCATCGAGCTGGCGTCCGCGGCCGCGATCCCGCAGTTCGTCCGTCTCGTCATCGAGCCCTGACGCGTTCAGCGCGGCGCGTGCTCCTCGGTGGGCTCCCCCACGAGCGGCTGCGGAGCTTCCGGCGACGCGGCCGGTGGAACCGGTGCCATTGCGGCCGGTCGAGCCGGTTCCTCGGCCGGCGGCGCGACCGGAACCGAGACGAGCCTGCCGATCACCGCGTCGTACGCGCTGGCCACCAGCACCACCCGGAGCGGCTCGATCACGAGCGGGACGAACAGGAAGATCAGCGGAGCATTGACCATCCAGAATCCACCGAGTTCCTGCGGACCGATCACCCGGGTGATGCCCAGCTCGAGCGCGGCGTCGAGGAACAGCAGGACGGTGAACAGCAAGACGTACGACCCGACCAGCACGGGGCCTGCGCGCCACATCAGCAGCAGTGCCCGACCGATGGGCTGGAAGCGCGAGAGCAGGTCCGCCCACAGGTCCCGCAGCCGGGCACGCAGCCGCGAGGGAAGTGTGTCGAAGCGCGCGCGGGCACGGACCACGACGGGGACTCCCAGCTGCAGCGTCTGCGGGGCGACCGCCTGCCCGTAGATGACACCGGCGATCGCCAGCCACGCGATCGGAAGCAGCACGATGCCGCCGAGCTCGCTGAGGAACCATTCCGCGGCATCCCACGTCCACGCGACCGGCGCGAGCTGGCCGCCGACCCACTCGCGGACATCGGCGAGCCAGACCATGGCCTGGCGCTTCTGCGCCCATGCGACGACCGTGTTCAGGGCGTCCGCGATGAGCGTCACCGACAGATAGACCCAGAGCACCTCGAGATAGACGGCCACCGCGGCGAACGCCTTCGGCACCCGTCCCCGATAGCGCTTCCACAGCCACCGCCCGGTGAACGCGGCCACGATGATCGCGATCGTGACGGGGCCGAAGCTCAGCTCGCCCACCGCTGCGTCGCCCGCGCGCTGCGCATCGCCGAAGATCTCATCGGCGATCAGACCGGCGTTGATCTCGAGGAGGCGGCTGAAGTACGCCGCGGCATCCTCTCGCAGGTAGCCCCACGCCGCATAGAAGGCGACGAACGGAAGGATGCCGGCCAGCAGGGCGTCGATGAACGCACGGCGCCGCTCTGACCGGCCCGCCGGGATCGGGGCGATCACCCCGAGCTGGGCCATTCCGTCTCGGAGCACCAGCAGCATCGCCACCAGTGCGACCAGGCGCGACAGGATCGCCAGCGGGAACAGCAGTGCGCCGGCGACCGCGCTGTACGCGCCGACGAAGCCCGCGACCTCGATGGCGACGTATCGGCCGAGCGTTCCGGCGAGGTACAGCGCCAGCAGCGCCGGCCAGTGCCTCCACAGGAGGAGCCCGGAGACGCGCAGGACGGCGATCATCCGTCCACGCTATCGGGTCACTTCCAGAGGCTCGGTGCGGGCACCCGGGTCGAGGGCAACGCGGATGCGGCAGCCCATTGCGTCACCCACGGGGCGAGCTCCGGCAGATTGTCCGGTCGGTGCAGCGCCCCGAACAGCTCCTCGTGGGGGACCAGCCCGCCGGAGCGCCGCAGGAACCTCGCTCGCACGATCATCTCCGCGTACACCTCCCCGTCCACCACCGCTCGGTGCATCAGGTAGGCCGACTTGTCATCGTGGCCAAGCAGCCGGGATTCCACGGTGAACCGCTGCCACAGCTGAAGCGACTTGCGGAACGTGATCGTCTCGTTGGCGACGACCGCGTACCAGCCGCGCTCCTTGAAGACGTCCCAGATGCCGGTGCGGATGAGCAGATCGAAGCGGCCCAGGTCGAAGAGCGACGCGTACCGGCCGTTGTTCATATGGCCGAGCAGGTCGAGGTCCGTCGGCAGCGTGCGCACCCTCACCCGCCCGATCGCGGTGGGCTCGAGCGTCCCCTTGCGGCGCAGCTGCAGCTTGGCGCGCCAGATCGTCAGGAGGGTTCGCCAGATCACGTTCACGAGATGCGATCGTAGCCATCGGCGGCCCGCGCAGCGATTGTGTTGTGGTCGACCGACAGCCCGGGCCGCGGCATCCCCTCCTCCCGAAGGGCCCCGCGAACACCCGAATCGGTGGATTTCTTCTCCGCGCCGCGCGCGCGTAGAGTCTGGCCATGGGAGCCGAACTGCAGACCGACATCGTTGTCCGTCCGGTGCGGGACGTCGACGCTGAAGCGCTCGGACGCGTCCACGCAACCTGCTGGCACGAGACCTACGACCACCTGATCAGCAAGGCAGCGCTGGAGCAGGTATCGCCTCGACGCCTGGCCGAGCTGTGGACGCACTGGGCCGCACAGGGCCCGGACTTCCGCATGAGCGCGGCGCTGGTGGGCGGCGAGATCGTCGGTTTCGTCGGCTCCGGCCCCGCGCGTGACCGGGATGCCCCGCGCCTGCGCGAGCTGTACTTCATCTACCTGCTCGACGCTTACCACGGCACCGGCATCGGCCAGCAGCTGTTCGACGCGGCCGTGGAGAAGACCGAGTCGGTCTACCTGTGGGTCGCCGAGGACAACCCGCGCGCCCACCGCTTCTACCAGCGCAACGGCTTCACCCTCGACGGCGCCACCCACACGGAGCCGTTCCTCGGTGAGACGCTGACCGAGGTTCGGTTCGTCCGCTGACGCGCCGGCGCCGACGTTCCGATTACTGAGTTGCTGCAGATCTGGGCTCTCGAGGGCATCCCCGAGATCGTTCCGCACACGAACCTGTTCGAGGTCATCCTGGATGCCGCGGGCTCGTCTCTCCAGGACGGCGACATCCTCGTCGTGACCTCCAAGATCGTCTCCAAGGCGGAGGGACGCATCGTCGCCGCCGACGACCGCGAGGACGCCATCACCGCCGAGACGGTGCGCGTCGTCGCGACCCGCACCTCGGCCACCGGCCACACCACGCGGATCGTCGAGAACAAGCTCGGCATCGTGTCGGCCGCGGCCGGCGTGGACGCCTCGAACACCCCGGACGGAACGGTGCTGCTGCTTCCCGCGGATCCGGACGGGTCGGCACGGGCTCTGGCCGCGCGACTGCGGCAGCGGCTGCGGATCCGGGTCGGAGTGATCATCTCCGACACCCTCGGGCGTGCGTGGCGCGACGGCCAGACCGACAGCGCGATCGGCGCCGCCGGCGTGGAGGTGTTCGAGGACATGCGCGGACAGACGGATGCCGAGGGCAGGCCGCTCGTGGTGACCCTGCCGTGCGTGGCCGACGAGCTGGCCGCCGCGGCCGATCTGGTGAAGGGCAAGGCGGCCCGGTTGCCGGTGGCCGTGATCCGTGGTCGCGCGGACCTCGTCGGGCCGCTCGACCTGCCCGGGGCGCGCGCGATCGTGCGCGATCCGGAGCGCGACATGTTCTGGCGTGGTGCCGATGAGGCGTACGCCGACGGATTCGCCGCGGGCGCGGCATCCGGCCAGACCGACGCGTAACCGCTGGTCGCCCTGGGCCCCTGCGCCCGTCGCGGTTTCACTGCTGCTCGCCTGTCGCGGCTTTCACTGCTGCTCGCCTGTCACGACACGCCGGCGGCCCCCGCAGAACGCGACGGGGGAACCCCGATGAGCCGCTCGATCAGCGCTCGGTCAGCGTTCGATCACAGCGCGATCAGCGCTCGGTCTCGAGGAACGCGAGCTGCGCGTAGGTCGACGCCTCCGCCGCGAAGCGCACACCGGGATGCGTGTGCGGGTAGACGAAGTCCGTCACCCGGGTGACCACCTCGGGATCCGAACTGGGCTGCAAGTCGAGCGTCCGCAGCGCCGCCGACACCTGCGCGAGGCGCTCGCGGCGGTGCTCGAGGTAGGAGTCGACGACGGCCGGGAGGCTGGGCAGGGCGGGGCCGTGACCGGGCAGCACCAGGTCCACGCCCGCCAGGTCCCGCAGCCGGGCGAGAGAGCCCAGGTAGTCGCGGAGCGAGCCGTCCGGACGCGCGAGGATCGTGGTGCCGCGGCCGAGGATGGTGTCCCCGGTCAGCAGCGTGCCGCCCGTCCCGTCGGTGCCCGCCACGATGTCGTCGGGCAGCAGGAAGCACACCGAGTCCGCGGTGTGCCCCGGGGTCGCCACCACGACGATGCGCGTGCCGGCCGCCTCCATCACCTCGCCGTCGTACAGCGCCGGGGCGTCGATGCACAGGGCGGGGTCGAGGGCGCGCACGACCGCGCCGGTGCGCTCGGCGAACTCCGCGGCCCCCTCGATGTGGTCGAAGTGGTGGTGGGTGAGCAGCACGAGCGAGATCGGCCCGAATGCTTCGAGGCGATCCAGGTGCGCCGCCGTATCGGGGCCGGGATCAACGACCACGGCGGAGCCGGCGTCCTCCGCGCGGATGACGAACGTGTTCGTGCCGTCGAGGGTCATCAGGCCGGCGTTGGGCGCGAGGATCCGGGTGGTCAGCGCGCTCCAGCGTTCCGCTTCGTCCAGGCCGGCGGCTGCCCCGCCGTTCGCGGGCTCGTGATTCTGGTTCGTCATACGTGTCGGGCTAACGCCCGCTGACCTTTCCGAAGAGGCGGGCGATGGGTGCCAGGACGAGCGGGCGGGCTGCGACCCAGGCGGCCGCGATGACCACCATGGACGCGGCGAAGATCCAGAACCCGGCCCAGTTGTCGGCGTAGGCGAGCCCGTCGGCCGAGCCCTGCGCGGCGTACATGTGGTTCAGGTTGCGCAGCGCCCCGGTGGCGAAGACGAGGGCGACGTGCACGATGATGAAGGCGACGAAGTACAGCATCACCGGGAAGTGCACCGCACGGGCCCACTCGACGGGGTAGATCCGGTTCAGGGTCTTCGCTTTGCTCGGCCAGATGCCGCTCATCCGCACCCCGGTGATCACCGCGAGGGGGGCGGCGATGAAGACGGTGGTGAAGTAGGCCAGTTGCTGCAGGCTGTTGTAGTTGACCCAGCCGTTCTCGGTCGGCCAGTCCAGCGACACGTACTGCAGCGCGGCGCTGAGCGCGTTCGGGAACACCTCCCACGAGGTGGGCACGATCCGCATCCACTGACCGGAGACGAACAGCAGGACCACGAAGATCACGCCGTTGAGCACCCAGAGGATATCCAGCGCCTGGTGGAACCACAGCGTCAGGCTGATCTTGCGTTTGCTGTTCCACCGCGGCGACCAGAACACGCTCGGCCGCTTCTCCGAGCGCACCCGCAGCCCGGAGCGGATGATCAGCACGATCAGGAACACGTTGAAGAAGTGCTGCCAGCCCAGCCACGCCGGGAACCCCACCGGGGCCCCCTCGGGCAGGTGGTAATCGCCCGGGTAGGTGGTCAGGAACTCCTGCAGCGGCTCCAGGCTGAGCAGCCACCGCACTGCGGCGACCGCCATGCCCGCCGCGATCAGCAGCCCACCGCCGCCGACGATGACGGCGCCGGCCCACTGCAGCCGGGTGAACGGACCGATCCGCTTCGGCTCGGTCGCGGACGCCGGCTTCGCGCGGCCCCCGGTGCCCGCCCATACGGTCCGCGTGAACGGCAGCGGCACGGACAGATCGGTGGTCTGCGGGGGCAGCGTTGCCACGGCCGCGGTCACGTCGTCCGGGGACGGCGCCTGGTCAGGCAGCCGGGCCGCTTCGTCGGATGCCGACCCCGGGCTCGCCGCGCCGCGGAGCTCCTCGTCGTGCGCCGGAGTCGTGGTGGCGGGAGCGGCGGCGGCCGGAGCCGCGGCGGGCGCGAAGCCCGCCGGTGGCCACGCCTCCCCGCCGGGCACGCGGGGCAGGCCGCGGCGCAGCGGGCGATCAGAGCTGTCGGCGCCGTCGGATGCCGGAACCGCAGCCACAGCGGGCGCGGGAACGGCGGCAGCGGGCGCGGAAACGGCAGCCGATCCGGATGCTGCGGCCGCGGCATCCGGAATCGACGAGGTCATCGCGCTGTCGGACTCCTGCGGTTGCACGGCGGTCGCCGTCGTTGCGGGACCGGCCGCGGCCGTGTCGGCGACGGATGCGGCGCCCGCCGCACCGACCGGCACACGTCCCGCCGGTGGCCACGGCTCGCCGCCGGGCACGCGCGGCAGTCCGCGGCGGATCGTCCGCGCAGCGCCCGCCGCTTCCGCCTGCGGAGCAATCGTCGCCGCGCCCACACCCGGCTCCGCAGTCACCTTCAGCGGCTCCGATCCCGTCGAACCCGCCGCTTCCGCCTGCGGAGCAACCGTCGCCGCGCCCACAGCCGGCTCCGCAGTCACCTTCAGCGGCTCCGATCCCGTCGAACCCGCCGCTTCCGCCTGCGGAGCAATCGGCTCCGGCTCCGGCGCGGCCTCGCCGGCGGGGGGCCACGGTTCGCCGCCGGGACGCCGGGGCAGTCCACGGCGCCGGGTCTGCGGGTAGGTCGCCATCGGGTCTACGCCTTCCGGGCCTCGAGTGCGGCGATCAGCTGCGGCACCACGGTGAACAGATCACCCACGACACCGAAGTCGGCGATCTCGAAGATCGGGGCATCCCCGTCCTTGTTGATCGCGACGATCGTCTTGGCGGTCTGCATGCCGGCCTTGTGCTGGATCGCACCGGAGATGCCCAGGGCGACGTACAGCTGCGGCGAGACCGACACCCCGGTCTGCCCCACCTGGAACGACTGCGGCACATACCCGGCATCGACCGCGGCCCGCGAGGCGCCGACCGCGGCACCCAGCACGTCGGCGAGCTGCTCGACCAGGACGAACTTCTCCTGCGAGCCCAGCCCGCGCCCGCCCGAGACCACCTTCCCGGCGCCACGCAGCTCCGGACGCGAGGACTCCACGACCGCCTCGTCCACGGACTCCACCGTCGCAGCCCGACGACCGGATGCCGTCACCTCCAGCATCTCCACCTCCGGAGAGGTCACCGCCTCCGCGCGCGCCTCGACCGCGCCCTGCCGGATCGTGATCACCGGCGCACCCCAGGTCACCGCCGAATCGACCTCGAACGCGCCCCCGTACACCGAGTGATGCGCGACCACGCCCTCGGCATCCCGGGACACCCCGACCGCGTCCACGCACAGCCCCGACCGGGTCCGCGCCGCATACCGACCGGCGACATCGCGGCCCTCGACCGAGTTGGAGATCAGGATCGCGTCCGGGCGGACCAGATCCGCCGCGGCGGTCAGAGCATCCACCACCGGCACGGTCAGACCCTCGCCCGGGGAAGCGACCAGCACCTGCGCCGCGCCCAGCGCAGCCGCGGCATCCGCCACCCCCGCCGCATCCGAGACCAGCAGCGCCACCGGCGTGCCCACCCCGGCCGCAGCGCCGAGCAGGCCCGCGGCGGACTTGGCCAGCTCGCCGCCGGGGGTCACATCCAGCAGCACCAGAACCGAGTCGTCCGCAAAAGTCATCTCCGCCACCCCTACACCAGCCGGTTCTGGACCAGGAACTCCGCGAGCTTCTGGCCCGCATCACCCTCGTCCACGATCTTCGTACCCGCCTGCCGCGGCGGCTTCTCCGACAGACCCAGCACGATCGACCGGGACGCGCTGGCATCCTCCGGCTCGATCGCCAGATCCACCAGCGACAACGTCTCGAACGGTTTCTTCTTCGCCGCCATGATGCCCTTGAAATTCGGGAACCGCGCATCCGGCAGACGCTCCGTGATCGAGATCACCGCCGGCAGCGCAGCCGACACCTGCATCGTCGCCGCATCGCTGGCCCGCTCGCCGGACACCACACCATCGCCGATCACGACCGTGTTCAGCGCGGTCGCGGCCGGCACATCCAGAAGCTCCGCCACCATCGAGGCCATCACCCCTCCGGACCCATCGGTGGACACGTTCCCGGCGATCACCAGATCGAACCCGGTCCGCTGCACCGCCGCCGCCAGCACCTCCGCCGTCAAGCCCAGATCCGCACCGACCAGGCCCTCATCCGCGATGTGCACCGCAGACCCCGCCCCCATCGCCAGACCCTTCCGCACCGTCGCGGCCGAACCGGCCGGAGCCATCGACATCACCACGACCTCGGTATCCGGATTCTCATCCGCGTAGCTCAGCGCGACCTCCAGCGCCCGCTCACCGATCTCATCCAGCACCGTCTCGCTCGCCGCACGATCGGCCAGCCCGGTCTCCAGATCCAGCTTGCGATCCCCATACGTATCCGGGACCTCCTTGACCAGGACAATGATCTTCATCGACAGCTCCTCACGCCACCGGCGAGTCTAACGTGGCGGCGGCAATGTACCCATTCGCCGATGAGTCACCGGCGTTTACGCCGGGCACTCGCAATAATGTATACATTCATCCCTCCCGTGGTGGCCGCGCCCGTGTTCGGAGGGCCGGCCCCCGGTCAGTACCGTGTAAGGGAGAGGGGAAACGTCACATGTCGAGATCAGGACCACTCCCCGTCGACCCGATCGCCGAGGCCAAACGCCAGTGGACGGCGCACGGATGGGCGGACGCCGCACCGGGCATGTCCGCGGTCACCTCCATCATCCGCGCGCAGCAGTTGATGCTCGCGCGCATCGACGCCGCGCTGAAGCCGTTCCACCTCTCCTTCGCGCGATACGAGATGCTGCGCCTGCTCGGTTTCACCCGCGCGGGCAGGATGCCGATGGCCAGCGCCATCGCGCGGCTGCAAGTGCACCCGACCAGTGTCACGAACACGGTGGATCGTCTCGTCCGCGACGGACTCGTCGAGCGGGAGCCGCATCCGGGCGACGGGCGGGCGGCGATGCTCGTGCTCACGCCGGCCGGCCGGGACCTGGTCGAGAAGGCCACGGATGCGCTCAACACGGAGGTGTTCGCCGATCCTGGTCTGTCCGGCGACGACACGGTCGAGCTGGTGCGCATCCTCGCCCGCTTCCGCAAGGACGCCGGGGATTTCGCCGACCCGCGCCCCCTGCCCGAGCCCCTCTGACCCGTCGCCGGCCGCGCCCGGCCTTGGCGCCCGCCGCCGCGAGACTGCAACCGCGTGGCGAGACGGTGGGGTGTGCCCGCAGTCTCGACGCCCCGTTGCAGTCTCGCGCCCTCCGATCGGCGCGTCAGCGGTTCGTGAAGTCGGGGGTGCGCTTCTCACGGAAGGCTGCCATCCCTTCCTTCTGATCGGCGGTGTCGAACAGCGCCGCGAAGACGTGACGCTCGAAGCGGATGCCCTCGGTCAGGGTCGACTCCAGCGCGACATCCAGCGCCGCCTTGGCCGCGTACACCGACGGCAGCGACTTCGACGCGATCGCCTCGGCCGCCTTCCCCGCCTCGGCCAGCAGCTCCGCCGCCGGCACCACGCGGGACACGAGCCCGGCGCGTTCGGCCTCCGCGGCATCCATCATCCGTCCGGTCAGCACCAGGTCGGCGGCCTTGTAGTACCCGACGGCCCGCACCAGCCGCTGCGAACCGCCCATGCCCGGGATGACGCCGAGGTTGATCTCGGGCTGACCGAACTTGGCCGTGTCGGCCGCGATGATCAGGTCGCACATCATCGCCAGCTCGCACCCGCCGCCCAGGGCGTACCCGGACACCGCGGCGATCACCGGCGTGCGGAGCGCCGCGAACTGCGCCCACCCGCCGAAATGGTCGCTCATCACCATGTCCAGGCCGGACTTGGCTTCCATCTCTTTGATGTCCGCCCCGGCCGCGAACGCGCGCTCCGAACCGGTCACCACGATCGCCCCGATGCGCTCGTCCGCATCGAAGACGGATGCCGCGGCCACGATGTCCCGCATCACCTGCGTGTTCAGCGCGTTCAGCGCCTCGGGACGGTTCAGGGTGATCCAGCCGACCCGCCCGCGGGTCTCCACCAGGATCGTCTCGTAGGCGGTCGTGCTCTCGGACTCGGTCATCTCTCTCCTTGCTCGGTGCGGGATCGCTGCTCGTCGGTGCGGGATCGCTGCTCGCCGGTGCGAGATCGCTGCTCGCCTGTCGCAATGCGCGGCTCCGGTCGGCGTGTCGTGACAGGGGAACCCAACCAGACTCGGCTCCCCTGTCGCAAACTGCACGGCACGGCGGCGGGTCGTGACAGGGGAACCCACGGGGGCACGGGCGCTATGGCTGGGGGCCTTCGGCGCGGATGGTGCGGATGATCCCGGAGAAGTCCTGACCCGCCCCCTCGCCGGCTGCGAAATCCCGGTAGATCTCGCGCGCCAGCCGCCCCATCCGCGCGTCGACGCCGGTCAGATCGATCGCCTGTTCGGCCAGCCCGAGGTCCTTGTTCATGAGCGCGCCCGCGAAGCCGGGCCGGTAGTCCCGGTTGGCCGGACTCGACGGCACCGGTCCGGGCACCGGACAGTTCGTCGTCAGCGCCCAGCACTGGCCGGACGCGTTGGAGGCGACGTCGAACAGGGCCTGATGCGAGAGGCCGAGCCGCTCGCCGAGCACGAAGGCCTCTGCGACCGCGATCTGCGAGACGGCGAGGATCATGTTGTTGCACACCTTCGCGGCCTGCCCGAGTCCTGCCCCGCCGCAGTGCACCACCCGCCGCCCCATCGCCTCCAGGATCGGCCGAGCCGCCTCGAAGTCCCGCTCCGAACCGCCGACCATGAACGCCAGCGTGGCGTTCTCGGCGCCGACGACGCCGCCGGAGACGGGAGCGTCCAGCGCCCGGTGGCCGGCCGCGGCAGCCAGGCCCGCGGCCTCCTGCGCCTCGTCCACCGCGATGGTCGAGGAGTCGATGAACAGCGTCCCCGCCGGGGCCACCGCCAGCAGCCCGGGCGCCTCGGCGGATCCCCGATACGCGTCGATCACATGACGGCCGCTCGGGAACATCGTGATCACGATCTCGGCGGATGCCACGGCATCCTGCCCCGAGTCGGCCACAGGTAGCGCGGCAACGCGTGCGGCCTCGGTCGCGGCCGGAACCACGTCGAAGCCGACCACGTCGTGACCTGCCGCAGCGAGGTTGGCGGCCATCGGCAGCCCCATGTGCCCGAGACCGAGGAACGCGATCCTCATCGCTGCATCTCCGCTCCGAGTGCGCCGGTCATCGCGACGGCCCCAGCAGCTCGCGGCCGATGATGACGCGCATGATCTCGTTGGTGCCCTCCAGGATCTGGTGCACCCGCAGATCGCGGACGACCTTCTCGAAACCGTACTCGTGCAGGTACCCGTATCCCCCGTGCAGCTGCAGGGCCTCGTTCGCGATGCGGGAGCCGGCGTCCGTCGCGAAGCGCTTGGCCATCGCGCACTGCATCGCCGCATCCGGCGCCTGCTCGTCGATCGCCGTCGCGGCGTCGCGCACCAGCGCGCGGGCGGCCCGCAGCTCGGTCGCCATGTCGGCGAGCGTGAACACCACGGACTGCTTCTCGGCCAGCGGCTCGCCGAATGTGAAGCGCTCGTGAACGTACTGGACAGCCCGGTCGAGCGCCCACTGTGCGCCGCCGAGCGAGCACGCGGCGATGCTGATCCGCCCCCCGTTCAGTCCGGACATCGCGATCTTGAACCCCTGCCCCTCGGCGCCCAGCACATCGGATGCCGCGACTCGGACCTCGTCCAGGATCACCTGCCGCGTGGGCTGTGCGTTCCAGCCCATCTTCTTCTCGTTCACGCCGAACGACAGCCCCGGTGCGTCGGCGGGCACGAGGAACGCCGTGATCCCGCGAGCACCCGGCTCTCCGGTCCGGGCCATCACGACATACACGGATGCCTCGCCGCCGCCCGAGATGAACTGCTTGACTCCGGTCAGAGCGTAGGAGTCGCCGCCGTCCGCATCGGTGATCCGGATCGCACTGGTGGTGATGGCGGCGGCGTCGGAGCCGGCGCCGGGCTCGGTGAGGCAGTAGCTGCCGAAATCCGTCATCGCGGTCAGGCCGGGCAGCCAACGTCGCCGTTGCGCGTCGGTGCCGTAGGAGTCGATCATCCACGCCACCATGTTGTGGATCGTGATGTACGCCGCGATCGAGGGGTCCGCCTTGGCCAGCTCTTCGACGACCGCGACCGCGTCGGCGCGGCTGAGCGCCGAGCCGCCCACGTCCTCGCGGACGTAGATGCCGCCGAGACCCAGCTCGCCGGCGCGGGCGAGCACATCGCGGGGGAAGTGCTTGCGCTCATCCCAGTCCAACGCGTGCGGCGCGATCTCGGCCTGCGCGAAGTCGCGCACCGCGGCGACAATCGCGGCCCGTTCGTCGGCGTGGGATGTGGGCATCGTCATGGTCATCACTGCCTCCGTTGGCGGATCATCCTGGTGAACGTCACCGTGCCCACGTGAGCACTCTGCCTATTTTACAGGGGGTCCCGAGTATTTGCGAGGAACACAAAGAACCGCCGCAGCATCCCCATCAACCCCTCCGTTCACTTGCACTGGATGTACGTCCGAGAGGCCTGGGGCGTACATCCAGGGCAAGTGAACACAGAGAAGGCGCGCGCTCGCGGCGGCGCCGGCGAGGTGCGGGATCAGAGCCGCTCGATGATCGTGGCGTTGGCCATGCCGCCGCCCTCGCACATCGTCTGCAGCCCGTATCGCCCACCGGTCGCCTCGAGCTCGGCCAGCAGCGTTCCGAGCAGTCGCGTGCCCGACGAGCCGAGGGCGTGACCGAGCGCGATCGCACCGCCCCATGGGTTGAGCCGGTCGGGGTCGGCACGCAGCTCGCGCGCCCACGCGAGCGGGACGGAGGCGAACGCCTCGTTGACCTCATACGCGTCGATGTCATGGATGCTGAGGCCGCTGCGTTCGAGGATCCGCCGCGTCGCGGGGATGGGACCGGTGAGCATGTACAGGGGGTCATCGCCGACCACGGCGAAGGCGTGGAACCGGGCGCGCGGGGTGAGCCCGAGTTCGAGCGCCTTCTCCTCGCTCATGATCAGCGCCGCGGAGGCCCCGTCGGTCAGCGGGGACGAGTTGCCGGGTGTGATCCGCCAGTCAAGCTCAGGGAAGCGCGCGGCGAGCTCGTCCGTGCGGAACGCCGGGTGCAGACTCCGCAGCCCATCGATCGTGGTTCCCTCGCGCACGGTCTCGTCGCTCGCGACCACGGCGCCATCGCCCACAGGCACCGGAAGCAGCTGCGAGTCGAACCTGCCCTGCGCCGCGGCATCCGCTGCCCGGCGATGCGACTCCGCCGAGTAGGCGTCCAGCACGTCGCGCGACAGCCCCCACTTCTGCGCGATCAGCTCGGCCGAGACACCCTGATTGATCAGCCCCTCGGGGTAGCGCTCGTCCAGGAGGTGCGAGCGGGATCCCCCGGCGCGCGAGGATCCGAGCGGAACTCGGCTCATCGATTCCACGCCGCCCGCGATCACGATGTCGTACGCGCCGGCCATCACGCCCTGCGCGGCGAAATGCGCCGCCTGCTGACTGGACCCGCATTGCCGGTCGATCGTGGCGGCCGGGACGGTCTCGTCGAACCCGGCCGCGAGGACCGCCTGACGGGCGATGTTCATCGCCTGGTCGCCGACCTGGCTGACGCACCCGAGCAGGACGTCGTTGACCTGCCGCGAATCCAGACCGTTGCGCTCGAGGACGGATCGCAGCACACCGGCGGCCAGATCGACCGGGTGGACGCTCGAGAGCGCTCCCCCCGGCTTGCCTCGGCCGGACGGTGTGCGGAC
Organism: Microbacterium sp. zg-B185; assembly: GCF_030246885.1. Lineage (NCBI taxonomy): Bacteria > Bacillati > Actinomycetota > Actinomycetes > Micrococcales > Microbacteriaceae > Microbacterium > Microbacterium sp. zg-B185. The sequence continues at coordinate 3,191,624 of NZ_CP126739.1, read as the reverse complement.
GACATCGACGATGACGGCGGTGGGCATGTCAGCTCCTCGGGATCGGTGTGGTGGCGGTGCTCAGCCCGCGGCTTCCTCGGGCCGTTCGCGCGTGGCCTCGGCCTCGGCATCCGGGACGTAGCCTTCGATGTGCCGCTCGTCCGGACCGTTGTAGGCCGACAGTGGGCGGATGAGGGCGTTGGATGCCGCCTGCTCCATGATGTGCGCGGTCCACCCGGTGACGCGCGCAGCGACGAACAGCGGCGTGAAGGTCGGGGTGTCGAACCCCATCAGGTTGTACGCCGGCCCCGACGGGTAGTCGAGGTTCGGGTAGATGCCCTTGCGCGAGACGAACTCCGACTCGAGCGCGTCGTACAGCGCCGCCAGGTCCGCGGCGTCGTAGTGCGCGACGAGCGTGTCCAACGCAGCCTTCATCGTCGGCACGCGTGAGTCGCCGTGCTTGTAGACGCGGTGCCCGAAGCCCATGATCTTGCGCTTCTCGGCCAGCGCGGTGTCCAGCCACGCCGAGACCTCCGCAGCCGATCCGATCTCGTCGAAGATGTGCATGACGGCTTCGTTCGCGCCGCCGTGCAGCGGTCCCTTGAGGGCGCCGATGGCACCGACCACGGCCGAGTACAGGTCGGCGATGGTGCTGGTGATCACGCGCGCGGTGAAGGTCGAGGCGTTGAAGGAGTGCTCGGCGTACAGGATCATCGAGACGTTGAACGCGTGCGCGACCACGGGATCGGGCACCTCGCCGAAGGTCATCCACAGGAAGTTCTGCGAGTAGTCCAGATCCTCGCGCGGATCGACCAGCTCCTGCCCACGCCGGCGGCGCTGGTCGTATGCGACCATCGCCGGCAGCTTCGCGAACAGGCGCTTGGATTTGGCGAGGTCGGACTCGCGCGAGTTGTCGAAGGCGGCGGGATCCGATGCCCCGGCCAGCGACACCGCTGTGCGCAGGACGTCCATCGGGTGGGCCTCCAGCGGCACCAGGTCGATCGCCTGCTTGACGTTCTCATCAAGCGCGCGGCCGGCCCGCTCCTCGGCGACGAACTCGGCCAGCTGCGCGTCGGTCGGCAGTTCGCCGTACCAGAGCAGGTAGGCCACGGCCTCGAAGGACTGCGTGGCGGCGAGCTCCTGCACCGGGTAGCCGCGATACAGCAGGCTGTTGGTGTCCGGGTTGACCTTGGAGACGGCGGTGTAGTCGACCGTCACCCCCGCCAGGCCCTTCTTGATCTCGATGTCTGTCATTTCTCTCCTTCGAGGTGCGGCGTGTTCCGCTCTTGTCCGCTCAGCGGTCGTTCTGGGGGAGGTTGTCGGGACGCGCGGCGCGGGGGACGCGGATGCCGCTCAGCGGGTGATCTGGAAGTCGAACACCGAGGTGTCGAACCGGTTGTAGCCCTCGTAATCGATCAGGTCGTAGAGATCCGCACGGTGCTGCATCTCCCCGAGCGTGGAAGTGAGGTGGCCCTCATCGATCAGCGTATCCAGCGCACGGCCGGCCGCGCCCATCGCGATGCGAAGCAGCGACACCGGCCAGATGACGATGTTCACCCCGACGTCGCGCAGCTGGTCCACCGAGAACAGATCGCTCTTGCCGAACTCCGTCATGTTGGCGAGGATCGGCACGTCGACCGCCTTCCGCACCGCCGCGAACTCGTCGAGCGTGCGCATCGCCTCGGGGAAGATCGCATCGGCACCGGCATCCACCAGCGCCTTTGCCCGGTCCACCGCGGCATCCTGACCGTCCACGGCGCGGATGTCGGTGCGCGCCATGATCAGGAAGTTCGGGTCGCGGCGGGCGTCGACGGCTGCGCGGATGCGCTTGACGGCGGTGTCCTGGTCCACCACCGCCTTGCCGTCGAGGTGCCCGCAGCGCTTCGGGTTGATCTGGTCCTCGATGTGCGCGCCGGCCAGTCCGGCGTCTTCGAGGGTCTGGATCGTGCGGGCGACGTTCATCGGCTCCCCGAAGCCGGTGTCGGCGTCGATGATGGCCGGCAACTCGGTCATCCGCGCGATCTGCTGTCCGCGGCCGGCGACCTCGGTGAGGGTGGTCAGTCCGATGTCGGGCAGGCCGAGGTCGGCGGCCAGAACGGCACCGGAGATGTAGACGCCCTCGAACCCCTTCTGCTCGATCAGGCGCGCGCTGAGCGGATTGAACGCGCCCGGGAAGCGCAGCAGCTCGCCGGATGCGAGCCGCGCGCGGAACAGGCGCCGCTTCTCGGCGGCCGGAGTGGTGGCATACAGCATCAGCGGGCTCCCTCGCGTGAAACGGCGGGGACGGATCGGATTGCAACCGGCGCGGCGACCGCCGCAACGCCGTTCCGTCCCGCGCTCTCGACCGATCGCAGCATCAGAACAGTCCCTTCGGTGCCGGCGCGGTGGCCAGGACCCCGACCTTGGCGACGATGGTCAGCTGCTGCACCTCGTCCGCCGTCAGCTCGGGCAGGCGCTGGGCCAGCTCGAGGAAGCGCTCGATCTCCTGCGGCTCGAGCACCGGCTCGGCCAGGTTCCGGAACTTGCGGATGTAGTCCGCCCGCGCGAACGGATGCGCGCCGAGCGGGTGCGCGTCGGCGACGGCGATCTCATCGACCAGCTCCGCGCCATCCGCGAAGGTGATCACCACTCGCCCGCCGAAGGCCTTCTCGTGGGGATCCGCCGAGTGGTAGCGGCGCGTCCACTCCTCGTCCTCGGCCGTGGTGACCTTGTGCCACAGCGCGACGGTGTCCGGCCGACCGGCGCGCTCGGGCGCGTAGGAATCGACGTGGTGCCAGGTGCCGTCCTGCAGCGCGACCGCGAAGATGTACGGGATCGAGTGATCGAGCGTCTCGCGGGATGCGGTCGGGTCGTACTTCTGCGGGTCGTTCGCGCCGGAACCGATGACGTAATGCGTGTGGTGGCTCGTGTGCAGCACGACGGACTCGATCTCCTGGCCGTCCGGGCCCTTGCCCTCGCGCAGGGACGGGTGCTCGTTGCCCAGTCTGCGGGCCAGGTCGATCCACGCCTGAGCCTGATACTCGGCCGAATGCTCCTTCGTGTAGGAGTCCAGGATGCCGCGCTTGGGCTCGCCGTCCCCCGGGAGGGGTACCTCGTACGCGGCATCCGGCCCGTCCAGCAGCCACGCGATCACGCCGTCCTCGCCCTCGTAGATCGGGCTGGGCGAGGTCTCGCCGCGCATCGCGCGGTCGACCGCCTCGACGGCCATCTTGCCCGCGAACGCCGGGGCGTACGCCTTCCAGGTGGAGATCTCGCCCTTGCGGGACTGGCGCGTGGCGGTGGTGGTGTGCAGGGCTTGGCCGACCGCCTGATAGATCGTCTCCACCGGCAGTCCGAGCAGCGTGCCGATGCCCGCCGCCGCGGACGGGCCGAGGTGCGCGACGTGGTCGATCTTGTGCTTGTGCAGCGAGATCGCCTTGACCAGGTCGACCTGGATCTCGTACCCGGTCGCGATCGCACGGACCAGCGCCGCGCCGGCGGACCCGACGTGCTGGGCGACGGCCACGATCGGCGGGATGTTGTCGCCCGGGTGCGAGTACTCGGCGGCGAGGAACGTGTCGTGGTAGTCCAGTTCGCGCACCGCCACGCCGTTCGCCCACGCCGCCCACTCCGGGCTCGTGCGGCGTTCGATGCTGCAGCCGAAGACGGTCGCGCCCTTGCCGCTGATCGAGACGGCATGGTCGAGCGCCTGCTGACGGGCCGCGCTGACCGGGGCACGCGTGAGGGATGCCGCGGCGACGGCCGCGTTGTCGATGACGCGGTTGATGATCATGTCCACGACCTCAGGCTCGACCTCGACGGGGTCGGCGGCGACCTCCGCGATGCGCCAGGCCAGCTGTCCCTCTCGGGCGAGCTCCTCGTCGCTGCGGTGGACGCGGAGATGGTGGTCGATCGTCATGATGGGCCTTTCCTGAGGCGGGGGGGATTCGGCTCCCGCCGGGTCGAGTCGCCGCGCGTGGTTGCGGCGGGGTCCGGGAGGGAGCTGAGGATGTTGGTCAGCGCGTTGTGCAGGTGAACGTGGGTGGCGTGCGCGGCCAGCTCTGCGTCGCCGGCGGCGATCGCACTCGCGATGAGCCGGTGCTCGGCAACGGATTCCTCCAGCCGGCCGGGATTGTCCCGCGCGAGCCGGCGCACCCGAACGAGGTGCGTGCGGATGGTGCGCAGCGCCCCGGTGAGGTAATCGTTTCCGACAGCCGCGTCCAGCGCCGCGTCGTAGTCCGCGATGCGCGCGTAGTACGCATCCAGCGCGGCGTCGTCGTCGAGTCGCGACGCCGCAGCGGTGAAGTCCGCGGCGAGTGCTGCGAAGGTGTCCGAGACGTCCTGCCGCTCGCACGCCGTCTCGGCGGCGAGCCGGGACGCGGTCTCTTCGAGCGCCCGGCGCACCTGGAAGAGCTCGCGGATGTCGCTGGCGCCGAGATCGGTGACGACCAGGACCCGCGGAGACTGCTGAGCGACCAGTCCCGCGGCGGCCAGGCGCCCGAGCGCTTCGCGCAGCGGGGTGCGGCTGACCCCGAGCCGCGCGGCCTGCTCCACCTCGGCGATCACCGTTCCGGGCGGCAGCGCGCCGCGCTGGATCTCGTCGAGGAGCGCCGCGTAGGCGCGGTCGCTGGCCTTCACGCGCATCTCTTTTGCGATCGACACCTCCGTATTGTATACACAGAGGCCGCATGGTGGCCAGGTTGGCGATCCGGCCTGTCACCCGGTATACAAACGTGTGCCGCAGTGGTCCCGCGGCACACCCGCAGGCGACGCCCGCCGCATGGCCCGCGAGACCGGACAATCGCCACGACGCCCGTGCAGACGCACTCAGTCTCGCGGCGACCATCCTGTCTCGCGGGCGATCACCCGGAGCGTGTCGGCCAGCGCCTCGGCGAACCGGTCGATGTGGGCGGGCGTGTTGTAGAAGTACGGAGACACCAGCACGCGCCCCTCCTTGTCCGAGACCGAGACGTTGCGCAGGGCCATCTCCGCCGCGACGCGGGTCGAGTCCGGCACATCGAATCCGACGATCCCGGCCCGCGCGTGCTCGGGTGTGACCGGGCGGATGCCCAGCCCGCGCAGCGCGCCGATGGTCCGCCCGGTGAGATCCTCGACCTGTTCGTGGATGCGGTCCCAGCCCAGGTCCTCCAGATACTCCAGCGTCGCGTCCAGCACGTACAGCCCGGGCACGTTCGGTGCGGCGTAGGCGAAGGACGTGCTCGGGGCCGGATTGGCGTAGCTGCGGAAGATCGGAGTCAGCATGCTGCGGGCACGCTCCCGGAACACGCCCACCGCGGTGCCGAAGCCGGAGAGCATCCACTTGAACATCCCGGCGCCGTACACGTCGACGTAGGACAGGTCGACCGGCGTGGCTCCGAGCGCCTGGATTCCGTCCACGATCAGCAGCGCATCAACCTCGCGACAGGCCCTGCCCAGCCGGGTCAGGTCCACCTTGGTGCCCGTCCAGGGGTGCACGTGCGAGACGCTGAGCACACGGGTGCGCGGCGTGAGCGCGTCCAGCAGCTGCTGCTCGCGGTCCAGCTCCGGGTCGGGCTGGATCCGCACGACGGTGACGCCCTGCGCCTGGGCCGCCTCCCACGGGAGGACGTTGCACGGGTACTCGTCGGCCATCCCGACGATGGTGTCGCCGGGCTGCCAGGCGACGCTGTGCGCGGCGATGTTGATCACCTCGCTGGTGTTGCGGAAGAACCCGACTTCGTCGGCGGGAACGGACAGCAGCCGCGCCATGCGCTCCCGCGCGCTGGAGACCGGACGCTGCCACAGCGACTGCGCGTCACAGCCCAGTCCGGCGACGTCGAGATAGTACTGGCCGGCCGCTGCGGCGGCCCCGGGAAAGGCCAGGCCGGTGCCCGCCGACTGCAGGTACACCCAGTCCGGCCGGTACGGGAAGTCCCGTCGCACTCGCTGCAGCCACTCGTCCGTGCTCATTGCCGACATCCGACCGACGATACGAAATCCCCGCCTGCCGATCGACCGGTCTTCCGCCCCAAGGCAGGGACGTGTTCGGCATCCGGGCGTTCGGGTAACGTCGGCCGGACCCCGGACCGGAACCGTCGCACCGCCAGAGCCGTCAAGGAGAGACCCATGAGGAAAGAGATCCGCGCCGAGAAGCTGCACCCGCCGATCGGTCACTATACGGATGCCGTGGCGCACGGGGATCTTCTGTTCCTCTCCGGATGCGGCCCCACCGACAACGACCTGGTCGTCGTCGGCGGCGATGACGTCGCCGAGCAGATGCGGCAGGTGCTGGCCAACATGCGCACCGTGCTCGAGGCGGCCGGGGCGACGCCGCAGGACGTCGTGTCGATCACCACGTTCCTCACCGACATGGACGACCGCGCGAAGATCGCCCCGATCGCTGCCGAGTTCTTCGGCAGCGCCCGTCCGGCCAGCGCCACCGTGTCGGTGACCGGGCTGGCCGTTCCCGGCGCGAAGGTGGAGATCAAAGCCGTGGCCTCCATCCCGGGCAGGAGCTGACACCCTCCCGTGCTGACCCTCGACGAGTGGGAGGTGCGCGCCAAGGCCGACTTCCCCTACCGCGCCGGACGGGTGTACCTCAACTCCGCCGGGGCGGGACTGCCGTGGCCTGGTGCGCCCGCCGCGGCCGCCGAGTACTACACGCACCTGGCCGCCTGGGGCGCCTCGGCGCAGCCCGAATGGGTCCGCCGCGCCGAGCTGGCGCGCGTCCGCGTCGGACGGCTGCTGCGGGTGCCGTCCGAGGATGTGACCTTCCTGCGCAACACCAGCGACGTCATGAACCTTGCCGCCAACAGCGTCGCGTGGCGCCCGGGCGATGAGGTCGTCGTCGCCGCCGACGACTTCCCCTCGGTGGTGCTGCCCTGGACCACGGCCGAAGCGGCCGGCGGCACGCTGCACCGGGTCGAGATCGACGATGAGCGGCTGCGCGAGGACCGCCTGCTCGAGCGCATCGGCGCCCGCACGCGAGTCCTCGCCGTGACCCACGTGCACGCCGTGACCGGCTCCCGGCTGGACCTGGAGCGGCTGGGCCGGGCGTGCCGGGAAGTCGGCGCGCTGCTGGTCGTGGACGGGATAGAGGCGCTCGGCGCGATCGATGTCGACCTCACCTGGGTGGATGTCTACGGCGCCGCCGTGTTCAAGTGGATGCTGTCCGGATTCGGACTGAGCATCGGTGTCTTCGCGGATCGCGCACGCGACCAGCTCACCCCCGCCTATCGCGGCTACCGCAATGCGCCCCCGAGCCGCAGCTTCGAGTACTCCGACCCGAACTACCCCGGCCTGTACGTGCTGGACTCGACGCTGCAGTATCTGGACTCCCTCGGCTGGGAGTCCGTGCACGGCAAGGTCGCCGACCTGACGGCCATGGTGGACGCCACGGTGTCCGCACAGGGGTTCACTCCGGTGACGGATGCCGCTGCTCGGGCCGGGATCATCAGCTTCGGCGTCGACGACGCCGAAGGACTGGTCACGCAGCTGCAGGATCGCGGGATCGACGTGGTCCACAAGCGAGGGCTCGTCCGGGTGTCACCGCACTTCTACACCAGCCGGGAGGACGTCCGCCTGTTCGGGGAGGCGCTCGCGGACGCCGTCGCCGCGGCGGGGATCCGGCCGGTCGACGCGCGCCGACACGACGCCGCGGACCGCTAGGCGCCCGCGTCGGCGAGCTGCCTCTCCAGGGCATCCAGCGCCGGGCGCTGCCCCTTGACCAGCCGCTCCCGCGCGTTCTCCCACCCTGTCCACTCGACGCGGTCCACCTCGGGGAAGGACTGCCTCCGCCCTGAGCGCGGAGGCCACTCCAGATCGAACTCCCCGAACCGAAGGTCCTCGAGCGGGAGCCCCGCGCCGTCGGCGACGAAGACCGTCACCCGCTTGCCCGAGGAGTACGGGAACGTGCCCAGCTCCGCGTACGGCACGGCGGGCGCGGGAACGCCGAGCTCCTCGGCGAACTCGCGCAACGCGGCATCCAGCGCAGCTTCGGAGTCGGCGTCGTATTCGCCCTTCGGGATGGACCACGCTCCGGCATCCTTCGATGCCCAGTAGGGCCCGCCCATGTGCGCGATGAGCACCTGCGGCGCCCCCTCCACCAGCCGGTAGAGGAGGATGCCGGCGCTGGTCACAGCCATCGGATCGCCCGGGTCAGTCGCGCGACTTCGGCGAGACGGAATAGGTCTCCTCGGGGTCGGTGACCGCCACGCCCGCCACGGCCGCGTCGATGGCGGCCATGGTGTCGGCATCCAGGGTCACGCCCGACGCGGCCACGTTCGAGGCGATCTGCTCCGGTCGCGACGCCCCGACGAGTGCGGCGGCGACGTTCGGGTTCTGCAGCACCCACGCGATCGCCAGCTGCGGCATCGTCAGTCCGACCTCGTCCGCGATCGGCCGCAGTCGCTGCACGGCCGTCAGCACGTCATCCTGGAGGAAGCGCTGGATGAAGCGGGAACCGTTCTCATCCGTCGCGCGCGAGCCCTCCGGCGCGGGTTCGCCGGGAAGGTACTTGCCGCTCAGCACGCCCTGCGCCATCGGCGACCAGACGATCTGCGAGATCCCGAGTTCCTCCGCGGCCGGGACCACCTTGCCCTCGATGACGCGCCACAGCATCGAGTACTGCGGCTGGTTGGAGATGAGCTGGATGCCGTAGCTCTTGGCCAGCGCGTGACCCGCGCGCAGCTGCTCGGCGGTCCACTCCGAGACGCCGATGTACAGGACCTTCCCCTGCCGGACGAGATCGGCGAAGGCCTGGAACGTCTCCTCCAGCGGCGTCTCGTAGTCGAAGCGGTGCGCCTGATACAGGTCGACGTAGTCCGTGCCCAGCCGGGACAGGGAGCCGTTGATGGCCTCGACGATGTGCTTGCGGGAGAGCCCGCCGTCGTTGGGACCCTTCGGCCCGGTGGGCCAGTAGACCTTCGTGAAGATCTCCAGCGATTCCCGGCGCTGCCCGGCGAGCGCCTTGCCCAGCACCGTCTCGGCGCCGGTGTTCGCATACGTGTCGGCGGTGTCGAACGTCGTGATCCCCGCATCCAGTGCGGCGTGGACGGTCGCGATCGCGTCGGTGTCGTCCACCTGCGATGCGTGGGTCACCCAATTGCCGTAGGTGATCTCCGAGACCTTGAGTCCGCTGTTGCCGAGATATCGATAGTTGACCATCCCTCAACGGTAGCGGCGGTGCGGCGCTCCCTGCTGCGGGTCAGTCCTCGGCCGGCGTCGCCGCGGCGGCGGCCGCGTCCTCGGTGGTGGCCACCAGCTGGCCGCACGCTCCGTCGATCTCCTTGCCGCGCGTGTCGCGCAGCGTCGTCGGGATGCCGGCGTCGTTCAGCCGGCGGACGAACTCGTTCTGAACGCTGACCTCGGAGGCGGTCCAGATCGAGCCCGGCGTCGGGTTCAGCGGGATCGGGTTCACGTGCACCCACCCCCGGCCGCGCGCGTTCAGCTTGTCCGCGAGCAGATCGGCGCGCCAGGCGTGGTCGTTCATGTCCTTGATCAGCGCGTACTCGATCGACACGCGACGTCCGGTCTTGTCGAAGTAGTTGCGGGCCGCGTCCAGGGCCTCATCGACCTTCCAGCGGGAATTGACCGGAATCAGCTCGTCGCGCAGCTTGTCATCGGGGGCGTGCAGCGACAGCGCGAACGTCACCGGGATGTCCTCGTTCGCGAGCTTGTCGATCGCCGGCACGAGTCCGACGGTCGACACGGTGATGCCCCGCGCGCTCATCCCGAGCCCGTGCTTCTTGTCGGTCATGACGCGCACCGCCTGCATGACGCGGGCGTAGTTGGCCAGCGGCTCGCCCATCCCCATGAACACGATGTTGCTGACCCGCTCGGCGGAGTGGTCGTCCTTCTTCTTGCCGCCCAGTCCCCCGTCCGCGATGAGCCGGTTGGCGCGGACGATCTGCTCGACGATCTCGGCCGCAGACATGTTGCGCGTCAGGCCGGCCTGTCCGGTCGCGCAGAACGGGCAGTTCATGCCGCAGCCCGCCTGCGACGAGACGCACAGCGTGATCCGGCCGGGGTAGCGCATCAGCACCGACTCGACGAGGGCGCCGTCGTGCAGCTTCCACAGGAACTTGATGGTGTCCCCACGGTCGGTCTCGAGACGTCGCACCTCCGTCAGCAGCGGGGGGAGCATCCCGTGGACGAACTCTTCGCGACCCGCCGCGGGCAGGTCGCTCATCGCGGCCGGGTCGTGCGTCCAGTGCGTGAAGTAGTGGGTCTCCAGCTGCTTGGCGCGAAAGCCCGGCATCCCCAGCTCCTGCACCTTGGCGACGCGCTGCTCGGGCGTCAGGTCGGCCAGGTGCACCGGGGGCTTGCCGCGCTTGGGGCTGGCGAACTGCAGGAGCGGACGTCCGGTGGCGTCCTTCTTCTGCGACCAGCCTTCGGTCTTGGGCCGCACCTGCGGCGCCGCGCCGGCCGCCGTCGCCGGACGCACCTGACGAATGGGGGTCTCGGGCGTGGCGGTCATCCTTCCAGGGTAGGGGACGCACCTGCGCAACACCTGGCGGACGCCGGCGACGCCCCGGTCGTCGGCGGCATCCTGCTCACCGACAACGAGCGCCGACGCGCACCGGGCGGCTACCGGGTGGAGGGCTGCGCGCCCAGGTTCACGAGGTTGCCGTCGAGGTCGCGCACCTGAGCGACCCGCTCACCCCAGGGCATGTCGCTCGGCGGCTGCACCGTCGTTCCGCCGTGGCGCGCCCATTCCGCGTGCACCGCGTCCACATCGTCGACGTAGAACCACAGCGCCACCCGGTCCCCCGAGGTCGGCGCGTCCGGCACGCGCCCGATGCCCAGCGCTTCGCTGCCGAGCCGCAGCGAGACGTAGTCGTCCTCGGCGCCGCTGGCGAAGCGGTACTCTACGGTCGCGCCGAGGGCGTCCTGGTAGAACCTCACGAGCCGGGGCAGGTCGCGCGAGTTCAGGATCGGAAACAGGGACCGCACTCCCATGCCGACACCCTACGTCGCCCGGCCCGGCTCCGCGAGAGCGGATGGGCGCCGCGAAACCCAGCGCGTTCACCCCTGTCTCGCGGCAGGTATCCGGTCTCGCCGCCGGCAGCGGGCGCGCGGGGCTACAGGAAGATGTCCGGGAACAGGCGCTCGTCGGGGGTTCCCGGCACGGCCGCGTACAGCGCGAAGTCGGTTATCCCGGCATCCGTGAGCACGTCCTCGACGATGAGGGTCTGTCCGGTGTACTCGCGCGCCGGGCGGGTGAGCACCTCGTACGCGGCATCCGCGTAGATCCGGGGCGTGCGGCTCGCTGCCATGACCTGCTCGCCGCCGAGCAGGTTCTGCACGGCGGCGGTGGCGATGGTCGTCCGCGGCCAGAGCGTGTTGGCCGCGATCCCGTCCGTGGCGAACTCGGCGGCGAATCCGAGGGTCACCATCGTCATGCCGTACTTGGCCAGCGTGTAGCCGGTGTGCGCGCCGAGCCACTTCGGATCCAGGTTCAGCGGCGGGGACAGCGAGAGGATGTGCGGGTTCTCGGCGGCGCGCAGGATCGGCACCGCCGCCTGCGACAGCATGAAGGTGCCGCGCACGTTCACGTCCTGCATGAGGTCGTACTTCTTCGCGGTCAGATCGAGCGAACGCGACAGGTCGATGACGCTGGCGTTGTTCACCACGATGTCGATCCCGCCGAACTCCCCCTGGGTCTTCAGCACCGCCTCGGTGATGTCATCGTCGTTGCGCACGTCGCCGACGATCGGCAGCGCGTTGCCCCCGGCCGCACGGATCTGCTCCGCCGCCGTGTGGACGGTGCCCTCGAGCTTCGGGTGCGGGGAGTCGGTCTTGGCCAGCAGCGCGATGTTCGCGCCGTCCGCGGCGGCGCGCAGGGCGATCGCCAGACCGATGCCGCGGCTGCCGCCGGACATCAGGATCGTCTTGCCGGCCAGGGGCTTGTCTGTCATCGGTCGTCCTTCGGTCAGGGGCGGAGGCTCGACGCCCGGTGATGCCGGGGTCTGGGTTGCATGTCCCACTTGTTGTCGGCTGCCCGGCCCCCGGGCAACAGAAAGTGGGACACGCAGGTCAGGTCATGGGCGGGGGGCGGAGGTGCGGGATGCCGCGGCGAAAGCCGCGACGCGGGCCTGGGCATCCGGCGTCGCCAGGGCGGCCCCGATCGTGCGGGCCTCGTCCTCGAGCTGCGCGACCACCGTGCGTTCGGGCGCGGTGCGGACCAGGCGCTTGGCCTGCCCGTATGCCGCGCCGGCGCCGGCAAGCCAGAAGCGCGCGACGGCCTCGGCGCGCGGCCGCACCTGGTCGGGGGCGACGGCTTCGGCCACCAGACCCCACTCCACCGCTTCGGCGGCGCTGAGCAGCCGATCCTGCAGCACGAGCTGCAGGGCGCGGCGCTGTCCGACCGCGCGACCCAGCTGGGCGGTGACGGACAGATCGGGGGTGAGCCCCATGTTCGCGTACAGACTCCCGATCCGGGAGTCCTCCCCGACGACCGCGTAGTCGGAGGCGAGCAGGATGCCCAGGCCGCCGCCGGCGGTGGTGCCCTGAGCGGCCGCGACGACGGGCTTGGAGGATTCGGTCAGCGACAGGATGCCGCGGTTGATCACTCCGGCCAGCTCGGCGATGCCGTCCGCCGAGAAGCCGCCGGCGGCCATCGACAGAACGTCGCCGCCCGCGCAGAAGGAGGGGCCCTCGGCATCCAGCAGGATCGCCCCGACGTCGTCACGGTCGACGACCTCTGCGGTGATCCGCTCCCACGCCCGCGCGGTCGCCTCGTCGAAGGCGTTGAGCCGCGCCGGGCGGTTGAGGGTGATGCGGCCGAGACCGTCATCGACGGAGAACAGGATGGGTTCGGACATGTGGGCTCCTTAGCTGGGTGCCGTGCAGATCATCTGGGTGCCATGCGGATCGCACCGTCCAGGCGGATGGTCTCGCCGTTGAGGTAGTCGTTCTCCACGATCGCCAGCACCAGTCGCGCGTATTCGTCGGGCCGTCCCAGCCGCGCCGGGTACGGCACCTGCGCGCCGAGCGAGTCCTGGGCGGCCTGCGGCAGCGACGCGAGCATCGGCGTCTCCATGATCCCCGGAGCGATCGTCACCACGCGGATGCCGTAGCGGGCGAGTTCCCGAGCTATCGGCAGCGTCATCGCGTGCACGCCGCCCTTGCTGGCCGAGTAGGCCGGCTGCCCGATCTGGCCGTCGAAGGCGGCCACGCTCGCGGTGTTGATGATGACGCCGCGGTCTGCTACGAGCGCCGAGTCGCCGCCCGCGGCGAAGGGCTCCGTGCGCGACATGACAGCGGATGCCTGGGCGATCACGTTGTACGTGCCGATCAGGTTGACGCGGACGATGCGCTCGAAGGCGTCCAGTGGCGTCGGTGTCCCCTCCCGGTCGAGGACCTTCGCGGGCGGGGCGATCCCGGCGCAGTTGACCAGAACCCGCAGCGGACCTCCGGCGGCGGCCACGCTCACGGCCGCGGCCACCTCTTCGGGGCTGGTCACATCGGCCGGCGCGAATGCGCCGCCGAGTTCTGCGGCCACGTCCGCGCCAGCGGACGAGGGCAGGTCGAGGATCGTCACCGCTGCGCCGGCTGCGGCCAACCGGCGGGCGGTCGCGAGCCCGAGCCCGCTCGCACCGCCGGTCACGAGGGCGGAGGCGCCCGTGATGTCCATGTGCTCTCCTTCGAACCCGCGGCGCGCCGCGGACGGCATTGCGTCCCAGCATAGGTGGAACCGAGTTCCATTCGCGGTCACCGCCGGAAACGGCGATCGCGCGTCTCAGGCTACCCGCAGGTCCCCCGGCCGCGCAGTGCAGCGGATCAGCATCGACGCCTCCCCGGCCGGGGCGGTCGGCGGGGCAGGATGGGTGCATGCCTCAGCGACCGTTCTGGGCGGGCGATCCCCGTGGCGTTGATCCGGGTGCGGCCACCGGCGCGCAGCTCCCGCCGCCCGCCCGCGTGCGGATCCTCGCCCGCGGCGCCGGGCTGGTGCCCCTGTGGCGGAACGAGATCGGCGGAGTGACCTTCCGCACCGACGATGACCGGGTCATCAAGTTCGGCCCCCGCAATGCGGAGACCTCGTTTCGCGATGAAGCGGCGCGACTGAGGTGGGCGTCGGCGTATACATCGGTGCCGCGAGTACTCGAGCTGGGCGGCGACGCGACCCAGGAGTGGATGGTGACGGTGGCGCTGCCCGGGCTCTCGGCGGTGACGCCGCGGTGGCTCGCCGATCCCGCGACGGCCGTGGCCGCGGTGGGGGCGGGGCTCCGGGCGTTCCACGACGCCCTGCCGGTCCGGCTCTGCCCCTTTGTGTGGGATGTGCCCGCGCGAATCGCGAACGCCGCCATGCGCGGCATCCGGGTGCCCGACGCGCTCCACCACCCGCCGCCGGTCGACCGGCTCGTCGTCTGCCACGGCGACGCCTGCTGCCCGAACACACTCGTCGGAGACGATGGGCGGTGGACGGCGCACGTGGATCTCGGTGCGCTGGGGGTGGGCGACCGCTGGGCCGACATCGCCGTGGCGGCGATGAGCACGGTGTGGAACTACGGTCCCGGGTGGGAGGACGCGCTCATCGAGGCGTACGGCGTCGCACCGGATCCGACCCGCCTCGCGTACTACCGGGAGCTGTGGGACGCGACATGAGGCGGCTACACCGGACCGAGGATGAAATTCCACGACCCGGTCAGCACTGCCACCGCCACCGCGGTCGCCGAGATCGCGGCTCCGACGGCCAGCAGCATCCATTCGCGCCAGCCGAATCGCGACTCCCGCGCCCAGGTGCGCGACTCGCTCCCGCCGAAGCCGCGGGCCTCCATCGCCGTGGCCAACGTCGATCCCCGCCGGATCGAGAGGACGAACAGCGCGAACGCCATTCCCACGACCCTGCGCACTCTTCCGCTGTCGGCGACGCCGCGGGCACGCCGGGCCAGGGCGAGCGCGCGCCAGTCGTCGGTGAGCAGGCCCAGCAGGCGCATACCGGCCAGAGCCCCCAGCACGAACCGCGCCGGGAGCTTCAGCAGCTGGGAGAGGCCGTCCGCCAAGTCCGTCGGATCCACCGTGACGAACAGAACGACGGCGGGCAGACCGATCGCCAGCACACGGAAGAACGTGGCCAGGGCGAGCATCAGGGAGCCTTCGCTGATGCGGACCACGAACCATTCGAGGTACACCTCGCCGCTGGACGCGCCGTACAGGGCGATCGTGACCGCCGCCAGCGGCGCGGCGACCCAGATCGGGATGGTCCGCAGCCAGAACTCCCGCGGACGCAGCCCGGCCGCCAGCAGCAGCGGCAGCTCCAGCAGCAGCGCGACCGCGGCCGAGACCGGGTCGATGGTCAGCACGAGCGGCACCGCGATCAGCAGCGCCGCGCCGAGCTTGGCGACGGGGTTGAGGCCGGCGATCGGCCCTGACCGGGCCGGCCGGTCGGTCACCGTCACCCGGCACCGCCCACGGTGAACCGCCGCGCATGCAGGGCTTCCAGCACCGTCTGATCATGCGTGATCGCGACCACGGCGGCACCCTCGTCCCCGTCCGAGCCATCGCGCAGGCGCGCGATGATGTCGACGAGCTCGGCCCAGGTCGCGGCATCCTGCCCGAAAGTGGGCTCATCCAGCACCAGGACCCGTGGACGCGTCGCCAGCATCGCGGCGACCGTGAGCCGCCGCTTCTCTCCCCCCGACAGCGTGTACGGATTCGCATCCGCGAGCGGGGCCAGGCGCAGCCGTTCGAGCAGCTCGTCCACCCGCGCGGCGATCTCGGCCGCAGGCAGTGCGAGCGCGCGAGGACCGACCTCCAGCTCGGCCCGGACGGTGGTGGTCAGCAGCTGGTGCTCGGGGTCTTGGAAGACGGTCCCGATCCGGGTCAGCAGCGCGCGAGAGGGCCACGCGATGGGGTCGCCCGGCACCCCTGCGGACAGACGTGCGGATGCCGCCACCCGCCCGGACTCGGCAGGGATGAGCCCCGCGAGCGTCAACCCGAGGGTGGACTTTCCTGCGCCGTTGGGGCCGACGATTCCGAGCACCTCACCGGCCCTGACCTCCAGATCGACAGGTCCGGCCACCCTGGTGCCGCGCACCCGGGAGACCGCCAGCGACTCCGCCGTCAGGAGCGTGGATCCCGCTCGCCGCGCGGGAGGCGGCGGGAAGGCCGGGGGGATGCCGGGAACCCAGACCCCGCCCGCGGCGAGCTCGTCGCCCCGCGCGCGCAGGACCGCATCGGGCGTGCCGTCCGCGAGGATCCCCTGCTCACCGGACGCGGACGCGCCCACGACCAAGACCCGATCGACGAGCGGCAGCCACACGTCCAGCCGGTGCTCGACCACGACGAGAGTTGCGCCGGTCGCCGCCAGCGCGCGCTCGACCGCATCGCGCACCTCGACGACGCCGGCCGGATCCAGGTTGGCGGTCGGCTCGTCCAACAGGATGACACCGGGCTGCATGGCGAGGACACCGGCCAGCGCGAGCCGCTGCTTCTGTCCGCCCGACAGCGTCGACGTCGACCGATCCAGCGGCACATCCAGCCCCACCGCGTCCATGGCCGCGCGCACCCGCGGCCAGATCTGCGAGCGCGGGACACCGAGGTTCTCGCAGCCGAACGCGACATCATCGCCCACCCGGGCGAGGATCGCCTGGCTGTCCGGATCCTGCAGGACCATGCCCGCGGCACCCCGCGCCCGGCTCGCCGGCGCACCCGCCACCGTCAGTTCCCCGGTGTGCTCGCCCTCATCGTCGCCGCCGAGCACCCCGGCCAGCGCGTGCAGCAGCGTCGACTTGCCGGAGCCGGATGCGCCCAGCAGCAGGACATGCTCTCCCGGCTCGATCCGGAACGAGATGTCGCGCAGTGCCCACCGCAGGCGCGTCGCGTAGCGCCAGCCCCACCCGCGCGCCTCGATCGCCGCGGGAAGGCCGCCGTCCGCCCCCGCCGTCACGTGAGCAGTGCCACGTCAGACCCGCCGCGTCGTGTCCCGGCCCGAGGCGAATCGGCCGAGAGCACCGGTTGCCGCGAGCCCGCGGGCGATGAACCACGAGCCGGCACCGGCGATGAGAGCGCCCGAAACGGTGGTTGCGACGATGTACACGATCGTGAAAGTCGTGTCGGCACCGGCGTACCAGAGGATGCGGTCATTGATGCCGCACGCCAGTCCGGCGCCCGCGCCGGCGAGGACCGCCACCGGCAGCCGCCATACCGCGTAGGCGAAGAGCAGGAACACCAGTTCGGCGCCCAGGCCCTGCACCAGCCCGGAGGCGATCGTCAGCGGCCCCCACTGGTTTCCGATGAGCGCGGAGATGACCGAAGCGACCAGTTCGGTGTACAGGGCCGCGCCGGGTTTGCGGATGATCAGCGCGCCGAGAACGCCGGCGACCAGCCAAGGCCCGGCCAGGAGTCCCTGCAGCCCGGGCAGCAGGGGCTTGAGCAGTGCGCTGGGCGCTTCGTAGCCCACGTTCCAGAGCAGGAACACCAGGGAGCAGGCGACGGCGATGACGCTGGCGACGACGATGTCGACGACCCGCCACCGCCAGACGATTCCCGAGAAACCCCGGCGTGCGGGGCGAGATGCGGACGTGGTGGTACTCAAGGCAGATCTCCTTCCTGCGCTGGCATTACCCAGATCAGGTTCGACGGTCGAAGCGTGTTCGCTTCCTCTCAGCCCGGCACACCGGACTCCCGTGTTGACGCACCGAGTATATAGCCTGGCGCGACACGGGGTAATTTAGGCGAGTGACTCCGGACGACGCCGCCGCACCGACGCGACGTTCCGTGCGCCTGCAGCGCGGTGACGCCCGGTACGCCGACGGCTCATCCGAGACCGCCGCGCCCCCGACCGTCGCCGTGTCGGGCGCTCTGGCCCAGGTGACGGCGGCCGGCCCTCCGTCCTCGTCCACTCCGGCGCCCGCGGTCGGCGCCTCGACCGCCGTCGCGGCGGGATCGCCGATCGGGCCGACGACGACGGCCGCGCTGCGCCAGACCGCCCCGTCCCGGACGGCCAGGCCGACCGCACTGGAGTGGGTGGACGAGCGGACGCTCGTGCTGACGCCTCCTGCCGCTCGCACGCTCGAGGTACCGGCATCCCCGTATGTCGTCGTCGAACCCGATCTGCTCGCAGACGCGCCGCGCCGCTCGCTCTGGCGGGCCGGCGTACTGCTCCCCATCGCGATCATCGCACTCGTGCTGGGCGCGTACTCCGCCACCACGCTGTTGTGGCCGCTGCACGCCGTAGCGCCGACGGTGGAGGCGATGGACGTGCAACCCCTCGCCGCGCCCGCCGCGGCGCTGAGCTGGCCCGCCGAGGGCAGCGCGTCGGTCGCCGTCGCCGGCATCGAGGGCCTTGCCACCTCCACCGTCGAGGCTGCCCCGATTGCGAGCATCACGAAGGTTGTGACAGCGTTGCTGGTGCTCGACCAGATGCCGCTGGCGCTCGGCGAGCAGGGCCCGGAATTCCGCTTCACGGCGCGGGACAACAACGCGTACTGGGGATACCGCGAGAACGGCGAGTCCGCGCTGGATGTGCCGGTGGGCGGCTCGCTCACCGAATACCAGATGCTCGAAGGCATGCTCATCGGCTCGGCCAACAACTACGCCGACCGACTGGCCGGCGCGCTGTGGCCCAACGACGCGGTGTTCGCGCGCGCCGCGAACACCTGGCTTGCCGCGCACGGCGTCCCCGGCGTCACCGTCGTGGAGCCGACCGGGCTGGACCCGCGCAATTCGGCCAGCCCGGACGCGCTGATCGCGCTGGCCCAGCGCGCGATGGCGCATCCGGTGATCGCCGAGATCGTCGCCAAGCCGGCCGTCGAGTTGCCCGGCGCCGGACTGGTGACCAACACCAACGCACTGCTGGCCGATGCCGGGGTGGTCGGGATCAAGACGGGCTCGCTGGACTCCTTCAGCCTGCTCTCGGCGAAGGACATCGTCGTGGGCGAGACGACGGTGCGCGTCTACAGTGCGGTCCTGGGGCAGCCGGACGGCGAGGTCCGGCTGGCCGTGTCGCGGACCCTGTACTCCGAGGTCGAGCTGGCTCTGCAGCCGGTCCCGTCGGTGACCAAGGGCACGGTCGTCGGCCATGTCACCACCGAGTGGGGTCAGAACGTCGCCATCGTGACGGACGACGACGCGAGCGTGATCCTGTGGAACGGCGGTGTCGGCGCCGTCACCACCGACTTCGCGCTGGGCGACGCACGCGAGAAGGGCGCCGCCGTGGGCACGCTCGCGGTGCGCGGTCCGCTGGATTCGACGGGCACGGCACTCGAACTGGCTGCCGACATCGAACCGCCGAGCGCGTGGTGGCGGCTCACCCACCCGCTCGATCTGTTCGGCCTGAACTAGCCGGTCGCACGCACACCGTTCTGCCCGGTGGACCGGAGTGCCAGACTGGGCACCACACTCCGAGGCGCCCCGCATGCGGGCGGACACGGCGAGGGGGACGCGGATGTCCGATGATGGTCAGTCCATGCCGACGACGACACCGCCGCCGCCGACCGACTTCGAGGGAAGACGATCGTACGGGTCGGCAGCGCGCGTGCGTGCCCCCCGATCCAGCCACGGCATCTGGGGTGCCCCGGAAGATCGCGCCGACCCGGTGTCCCTCCTGGAAGATCAGGCCGCCTCCCGCGTCGCAGACCTCGTGCCCGTGCGCCACGGGCGGATGAGCGTCTCGCCCTTCACGTTCTATCGGGGCGCGGCCCTCCTGATGGCGGCGGACCTGGCTCGCACTCCGAGCAGCGGGCTCATCGTCCAGCTCTGCGGGGACGCGCACCTGTCCAACTTCGGACTGTTCGCCTCCGCCGAGCGGAGACTCGTCTTCGACATCAACGACTTCGACGAGACCCATCCCGGTCCGTTCGAGTGGGACCTGAAGCGCCTCGTGGCGAGCTTCGAGATCGCCGGGCGGCACCGCGGCTTCGCGGACGATGAACGGCGGGCGATCCTCCTCGCGGCGGCGCGCGGATACCGCGAGCGGATGCTGGCCGCCGCCGAGGCGACCGTCCTGGACGCGTGGTACGACCATCTGGACGTGGAGGCGTTGCAACGCTGGCTGCGCGAGGAGCAGAGCGCGGAGCGCGCAGAGAAGCGGCAGCTGAAGAGGTTCGATGCCGTCGCGGCGAAGGCCCTCGGCAAGGACCGGATGCAGGCGTTCGCGAAGCTGGTGACCACGGAGGACGGGCGGATGCGGATCACCGCGGATCCGCCGCTGATCGTTCCGGTGGAGGATCTGCTGGAGGGCACCGACATCGACGATCCGGAGGCGGCCGCGCGCGAGATCCTCCGGTCGTATCAGGGCACGCTCCCCCCGGCGGCTCGGCATCCGCTCTCGGAATACACCTACGTGCACATGGCCCGCAAGGTGGTCGGAGTCGGCAGCGTCGGCACCCGCGCGTGGATCGTGCTGCTGCGCGGACGGGACGAATCCGACCCGCTGTTCCTGCAGGCCAAGGAGGCGCAGGCGTCGGTGCTGGAGCGGTTCCTCGAGCCGTGCGAGTACGAGAACCAGGGCGAACGGGTCGTGCGCGGTCAGCGCACCATGCAGGCCTCCGGCGACATGTTCCTGGGCTGGCAGACGGTGAGGGGCGAGGGCGGGATCGAGCGGGACTTCTACGTGCGGCAGCTGCACGATTGGAAGGGCGCGATGGATGCCGAGAAGGCCGTCCCACGGGGCACACTGCTGTACGCGCGAATCTGCGGGGAAACCCTCGCCCGCGCGCACGCGCCGGCGATGTGGCCGAACCCGTCGAAACCCAGTCGATAGGACACCGTCACGGTCACGACTCCGTCGCGGTTGAAGGCGGCGCCGTCGTACCAGGGACTGGCGGGAGAGCCCTCGGTGTACCCGCCGCCGTGGATGTAGACCAGAACGGGCAACGCTGCCGCACCGTCCGGCGACGGTGTGAACACGTTGACGTTCAGGGTGGCCTCGCCGGGCACCGACGGCTCGGGGATCAGCGTCACCTCCCCGGGCTTTTCGCGATGTGCCGTCGCGCCGTACTCGATCGCGTCGCGGACACCGTCCCACGGCTCGGGTGGGACGGGCGCGGCGAAGCGGAGGTCTCCGACCGGCGCCTGGGCGAACGGGATGCCGAGGAAGGCCGCCGAGTCGCCCCGCCAGAAGCCGCGTACCCGGCCGGGTGCGATGGTCACGATCGGGTCGGGATGCTGCGGCACGGGTCGTTCCTTCGGTCGGGAGGTGCAGGGCGGGGGCGGCGGAGTCGGCGCATTCCAGGGCCGCGTCTGAGTCCAGTGTCGCGCGTCCGATCGACCCGCGGGCGCGTCGCCGTCACGTGGTCGCGCGAGCGGCGCGGACCAGCCGACGCTGCCGCATGGCCAGGAACAGCGGGAACGTGAACGCGAACGCCGTGACGGCCGAGCCGAGGACGTACAGCCAGCCGAAGCGCATGCCCAGGCGCCGCGCCTCCACCAGCACGAAGACACTGCCCGCGACCGCCGCGATGAGCAGGTCGACCGTGATGGAGGACACCGCCGGACCGCTGCTGACCAGGTCGCCGATGAAATCGGCCATCTGGATGATGGCCAGCGCGTTGAACCACCAGGTGCCGGCCAGTCCGGCCACCGCCAGCACCAGGTAGGTCAGAGCAAGGGGCGTCCAGTCGCGGGTCATGGCGCCATGATGCCATCCCGGCCGCGCGCGTGTGTCAACCCCTACGCGGGGTGGCGTGGTGAACGTACCGTGGCAGGGTGAACACTCCTGGAGCGACCAATTCCCCCGGCGCGGCACGCCCCTCCGGCAAGCCCCGGTCCCGGGGTGCGGCGGCCACCGGCCTGGATCTGACGCGCCAGATCGCGGTGCTGTGTGCGCTGGGATTCACCCTCGTCGCGGTCCTCGTCGGCGTCGGCGGTCTGGGCGGCACCGAGGTCGACGAGTCGCAGGGCGGCCGGCTCTCGGAGCAGGGGTCCTTCCTCGCCCCGGCCGGGCCCGCTTTCAGCATCTGGACCGTCATCTACGCGGGCCTGATCGGGTACGCGATCTGGCAGGCGCTGCCCGGTCAGCGCGCGTCCGAGCGGCACCGCGCAGTGGGGTGGTGGATCGCCCTGACGATCGTGCTCAACGGTCTGTGGCTGGTGGCCGCGCAGTTCCTCACGATCGAATGGACGGTCGTGGTGATCCTGCTGCTGCTGATCGCTCTGGGCATCACGTTCCACTTCTCGGTGGTCACCCGGACGCCGCGCGCCGGCTTCTGGGATGCGCTCCTGATCGACGGGGTGACCGGCCTTCATCTGGGGTGGGTCACGCTCGCGTCCGTGGCCAACATCGCGGCGTGGTTGACCGGCGTCGTGCCTGAGGCGTGGGCGGATGCCGCGGCGGCGTGGGGGGTCGCGGTGCTGGTCGTCGTCGCCGTCATCGGCCTGGGGATCGCATGGGCGAGCGGATGGCGCATCGCCCCCGGCCTGGCACTGGCGTGGGGCCTGTGCTGGCTGGCCGTCGGCCGGCTGGGCGGGGATCCGCGCAACGGCGCCATCGGCATCACCGCGATCATCGTCGCCGCGATCGTGCTGCTGATCCCGCTCGTGATCGCCGGCCTGCGGCTCCTGCGCCCCGAGCACGACTGAGCCCGCGGCGCCGTCGGCCTCTAGCTGCTGAGGAAGGCGAGCAGAGCCTCGTTGACCTCGTCGGCGTGGGTCCACAGCATCCCGTGCGGAGCCCCCTCGATCTCGACGTAGGTCGCGCCCGGCAGCAGCGTGCGGAACCGGCGCGCCGTGGCATCAATGGGGAGGATCCGGTCGGCCGTGCCGTGCACGATCAGGCTGGGCAGGGCGAGCTTCGCGATGTCGGCGCGGAAATCGGTGGGCCAGGTCAGTGGCGCCGCCGCCAGAGCGGCGTTACCCGCGCGGTTGGCGGTCTGGACGCTGGCTTCCAGCGCCTCCGGCGATATCCGCGAACCCAGGTTCTCGTCCAGGTTGTAGAAGTCGGCGAAGAAGCCGGTCAGGAACGCGTATCGATCGTCGCGGATGGACGTCGCGAAGCCCTCGAAGAACTCCCGCGGCCCGGCGCCCTCGGGGTTGTCGTCCGTCTGCAGCAGGTACGGCTCGAGCGAGCCGAGGAACACCGCTTTGGCCACGCGGTCGCTGCCGTAGTTCGCGAGATACCGGGCGACCTCGCCGGTGCCCATCGAGAAGCCGACCAGCGTCACATCTTCGATGTCGAGGGTTCTCATCAGCGCGTCCAGGTCGGCGGCGAAGGTGTCGTAGTCAGAGCCGCCGCCGGTCTTGCTCGAGGCGCCGAAGCCGCGTCGGTCGTACGCGATCACGCGGTGCCCGGCCGCCACCAGGGCGGCCTGCTGCTTTCCCCAGGACTCCGAGTCCAACGGGAACCCGTGGATGAGCACGACCACCGGACCCTGGCCCTGGTCGGTGTAGAAGAGCCTGATATCGGCGGTGTTCTCGATGCCTACGGTGATGAATCCCACGCGCTCGTCCTCTCCGGCCGAGGCGGCGAATGCTCCGGCATCCCCCCGAACGTATGGGCGTCCGCGCCGTCTGGCCAGGGGCTTGCGGCCGGACCGGCCGCCCGATATCGCGTCCGGCGGAGCGCGGCGGCACGCTGATCCGACGCGCTGCTCAGGCGTCCCGGCCCGCGCCGGCGGAGGGCTCGACCCCCAGGGTGGTGGGAGGAGCGAACCCGGATGTCGCGAAGGCGGTGGCAGCGGCATCCTGCACATCGTCGACCCTGCCCGATGGGACCAGCGCGATCACGGCGCCGCCGAAGCCGCCGCCGGTCATCCGGGCCCCGACCGCGCCCGCCGTCATGGCCGCCTCGACCGCGGTGTCCACTTCGGGCACCGAGATCTCGAAATCGTCGCGCATGGATGCGTGCGATTCCAGGAGAAGCTCACCGATGGATCCGGCACCCCCTGTGCGCAGCGACCGCACCGTGTCCAGCACGCGCTGGTTCTCGGTCACGACGTGGCGGACTCGGCGGTACGTCTCGGCATCCAGCTGCCGGGCGGCGCGCGGCAGATCGGCGACGGTGAGGTCTCGCAGAGCGCGCACCCGCAGAACCTGCGCGCCCCGCTCGCACGCGGCGCGGCGCTCGCGGTAGCCTCCGGTCGCGTGCGCGTGCGTCACGCCGGTGTCGAGGACGACCAGGGCGAGTCCCGCCTCGGCCAGCCGCAGATCGACGACGGTGCCCTCCAGCGAGCGGCAGTCCAGGAGCACGGCGGCGCCCGGCTGCCCCAGCAGCGATGCCATCTGGTCCATGATGCCCGTGGGCGCACCGACCGCATCGTTCTCGGCGGTGCGCGCGGCGGCGGCGAGGGCCACCCTGTCCAGTCCGAGATCCCAGGTGTCGTTCAGGGCGATCGCCACGGCGCACTCGATCGCCGCGGACGAGGACAGGCCTGCGCCGATCGGGACGTCCGAGGCGATCGCCAGGTCCAGGCCGGATGCCGCGTCCGGTCCGGCCGCGTGCAGCAGAGCCCAGGCGACGCCCAGCGGATAGGCCGACCAGGCCGGCACGGTCGGCCGGTCGGCCGTCCCGTGTGCGGGGAAGAGGTCGTCGAGCTCGTCGAGCGCGACCTCCACCGGCGCCCCATCGAAGGTCGAGATGACCCGGATCCGCCCGTCGCCCCGTGCGCCCGCCGCCGCATGAGTGCGCTGCGGGAGGGCGAACGGCAGCACGAAGCCGTCGTTGTAGTCCGTGTGCTCGCCGATGAGGTTCACCCGTCCCGGCGCTGACCAGATGCCGGCGGGCCGGGATCCGAAGGCTTCGGTGAACAGCGTGCGCGCGGCGGCCGAGGCGCTCATCCGGAAACCTCCGCGACCGCCGCACGCAGCGCGGCGGCCGCTTCCTCGGGCAGGACGTCGCCGATCCATGCGCCCATCGCGGCTTCGGACCCGGCGAGGAACTTGAGCTTGTCGGCCGCCCGCCGCGGCGATGTCAGCTCCAGCCTGAGCCGCACGGCGTCCCTGCCGGCGTGGACCGGAGCCTGATGCCACGCCGCGATGTACGGGGTCGGAGTGCCGTACATGACATCGACGCCTCGAAGCAGGCGCAGGTAGAGGGGCGCGAGCTCGTCGCGCTCAGCGTCGCTGGTCGCGGCGAGGTCCGGCAGCGCACGGTGCGGCAGCAGGTGCACCTCCAGCGGCCAGCGGGCCGCGAACGGCACGAACGCCGTCCAGTGCTCCCCGCGCAGGATCACGCGCTCGGAGGCCTGTTCGGACGCGAGGATGCGCGCGAAGAGGTCCGCGCCTTCCCGCTGGATCGCCTCGAGCAGGCGGCGCGTGCGCGGCGGGACGTACGGATACGCGTAGATCTGTCCGTGCGGATGCCGCAGGGTCACGCCGATCTCCTCGCCGCGGTTCTCGAACGGGAACACCTGCGCGACACCGGGCAGCCGGGACAGCACTGCGGTGCGGTCCGCCCATGCCTCGATCACCGTGCGCGCGCGGGTCGGGGTGAGCGATCCGAAGGATCCCTCGTGCGCTGGGCTGAAGCACACCACCTCGCAGCGTCCGACGGCCGTCCGCGCGCGAGCGAGCCCGGGTGCGTCGAGATCGTCGAGCCCGCGCGGTGGATCTGTCGCGGCCGGTGCGCCGGCGGTCGCTTCGGTCAGCGCGGGGCCGAACGCGGGGGAGCGGTTCTCGAACACCGCGACGTCGTACCGCGACGGGATCTCGGACGGATTCGTCGGCGTCTGCGGTGCGAGCGGGTCCAGCTCCGGCGGCGGCAGCACGGCGCGGTCCTGCCGCGCCGCGGCGAGGGAGATCCAATCGCCGGTCAGCACGTCGCGGCGCATCGTGGCCGTGGCAGGCCGGGGCGCCAGGGTGCGGGCATCCACGCCGCGCTCGGCGCCCAGAGCGGTGCCCGGATCATCGAAGTAGAACAGCTCGCGGCCGTCGGCCAGGCGCGTCGTGCGCTTGACGACGCCGGCACCGAGGGTCTCGACCCGCAACGCTCCCGTGTCCACGCTCACACGCTAGTCCGCCGACCCTCCCCGCCCGCTAGCGTGAACCCGTGATCGTCGTCTTCGCCCCCGACTCGTTCAAGGGGACGATCGGCGCAGCGGATGCCGCATCCGCACTGGCGGAGGGCTGGCACTCCGTCCGCCGTCAGGATGAGGCCGTGCTCCGCCCGATGGCCGACGGGGGCGAGGGCACCCTGGACGCGTTCGCGGCAGCCGTCCCGGGTGCCCGGCGCGTGCCGGTGCGCGTCCGGGGACCCGCGGATCTCGAGGTGGATGCGGCGTGGCTGCGGCTGCCGCCGACCGCCCAGGCCCCGGCCGGCACCGCTGTGGTGGAACTCGGTGCGACCTCGGGTATCGAGCTGCTCGAGAACCTCCGTCCGATGGGCGCGCACACCGCCGGTCTCGGGCAGGCGATCGCCGCGGCGCTCGCGGCGGGCGTCTCGCGGGTGGTCGTGGGGCTGGGCTCGTCGGCATCGACCGACGGCGGCACCGGGATGCTGCGGGCTCTGGGGGCCCGCTTCCTCGATGCGCGCGGCGCGGACGTCCCCGCCGGCGGGCAGGGACTCGGGGCAATCGCGGCCGCCGACCTGTCCGGACTGGCCGCGCTGCCGCCCGCGGGTGTGATCGGGCTGGTCGACGTGGTCAACCCGCTGCTCGGCGCCCGCGGTGCCGCCGCCGTGTTCGGTCCGCAGAAGGGCGGCGACCCGGAGCAGATCGCACAGCTGGACGGGGGGCTCGCCCAGCTGGCCCGCCTGCTCCCCGCGGACCCGGGCACACCGGGAGCGGGGGCGGCCGGAGGCGCAGGCTTCGGGTTGCTGGCGTGGGGCGGGTCTCTGGCGTCGGGCGCGGCGACCGTGGCCGAGCTCATCGGCCTGCCCGGGGCGATGCGTGCGGCATCCGTCATCGTCACCGGTGAGGGAGCCTTCGATGGGCAGTCCGCGTCCGGAAAGGTGCCCGCCCACGTCGCGGCGGCCGCCTCCGGTGCGCGCGTCGCGCTGGCGGCCGGACGGATCCAGTCCGGTGCCGACACCTCGGCCTTCGCCGCGGTCATCTCCCTGACCGCGCTCGCCGGAACGCCTGCGTCGGCGATGGCCGATCCCGCCCGGTGGCTGCGGGAGGCCGGCCGGCAGCTCGCGCGCGACCTCGGCTGAGGGCGGCCGTCACCACGGGCGCGTGGTGCTTCCGTCACCACGGGCGCGTGGTGCTTCGCGCGCAGACGGCGTAGACACGAACTGTGAACAGGCAGCGTCCGCTCGAGGTACGGGTGACCGGAGGTGTGATCCGCGGCATCCGCGAGGGCGACACGACCGCGTGGCGTGGGATCCCGTACAGCGCAGCCCCGGTCGGTCCGCTCCGGTTCCGTTCCCCGCGCAGAGTCGCGCCGTGGAGCGGATGCCGGGATGCGGCCGCGTTCGGTCCGGTCGCGCCGCAGGTGCACAAGGGCCAGTTCACCGGCACGCCGCCCGGCGTCCCATCGGCCGAGGACTGCCTGACGGTCAACGTCGTCGCTCCGTCATCGGTGCCCGCCGGCGGAGCGCCGCTGCCCGTGATGGTGTTCATCCACGGGGGCGGGTACACCGCCGGCTCATCACAGGACTTCACCGGCCAGGGGCGCAACTTCGTCGACACGGGCAGGGTCGTCTACGTCAGCTTCAACTACCGGCTGGGGGCGCTCGGCTATCTGGATTTCTCGCGGTACTCGACGCGGCGCCGTCCGATGGAGTCCAATCTCGGACTGCGTGACCAGATCGCGGCGCTGCGCTGGGTGCACCGGAACATCCACCGGTTCGGCGGCGATCCCGGACGGGTCACCGTCTTCGGGGAGTCCGCCGGCGGCAACGCGGTCACCACCCTGATGGGCACACCCTCGGCCCGCGGGCTGTTCGCGCGGGCGATCGCGCAGAGCGCGCCGCCCGATGCGGTGTACTCCCGCGCGACGGCGGCCGGATGGGCCGAACAGTTCGTCGAGATCCTGCGCGGACAGTCGCCGCCGATCGCACCGGGCGGGTCGTCCGCTGTCGGCCTCGACGCGGCGCGCGACGATCCGCTCACGGTCGAAGCGACGGTGGCGCTCCTGACCGGCGCGACCCCGTCCGCCTTGGCGAACGCGGCTCTGGTCCTTCAGGTCCGCACGCCCGCGCAGACGCCGGGGACGTTCTGCCTGGCGCCGGTGATCGACGGGCGACTGGTGCCGCGGCATCCGATCGTGTCCTTCCGCACCGGCACCGCGCACCGCGTGCCGCTGATCATCGGCACCAACGACCGGGAGGGGACGATCTTCCGCGGGCGCATCGACATCCTCCCGAAGTCGGCTCCACGCATCGCGGCCGTGCTCGGACGAGGAACGGCCGTCGGACGCGACCTGATCGCGCGGGCGTACCCCGGTCTTCCCGGTGCGGCGGCGGCCGCTGCGGACTTCGGCGGGGACTACGCGTTCTGGTATCCGTGCGTGGCGGTTGCGGAACGGCATGCCCGCTATGCGCCGGTGTACTTCTACCGCTTCGACGTCGCGCCCCGCCTCATGCGGTGGGCGGGCTTGGACGCCACGCACGGGCTGGAGCTGCTGGCCCTGTTCGAGCAGGGCGATGCGCGGCTGGCGCGGACGATGACCTCGCTCGGCGGACGCAAGGCGTTCGACACGGCCGGGGCCAGGATGCGGGACGCCTGGCTGCGCTTCGCCGCCGTCGGAGCGCCGCCCGAGAGCTGGCCCTCGTACGCCGCTCCGGAGCGGCTCACCCTGATCATCGCGGACCAGGACCGCGTCCAGGCCGACCCGCGTGCCGAGCGGCGTCGCGCCTGGACCGCGCTGCTGCCGCTCGGGTAGTCCCGCGCCGGTCCGATGCTCAGGCCAGAGCGGCCGCGACGACCGCGCGGGCCTCCTCCTGCACCTCGCGCAGGTGCGCCTCACCGCGCAGGGACTCGGCGTACAGCTTGTACACGTCCTCGGTCCCGGAGGGCCGCGCCGCGAACCACGCGTGCTCGGTCACGACCTTCAGCCCGCCGATCGGCGCACCGTTGCCGGGAGCGTGCGAGAGCTTGGCGGTGATCGGCTCTCCGGCCAGCTCGGTCGCGGTGATCGTGTCGGGGGAGAGCTTGGCCAGCTGCGCCTTCTGCGCCGGTGTCGCCGGGGCGTCCACGCGCTGGTATGCCGACGAGCCGAACTGCGCTTCCAGCTCCGCGTAGCGCTGCGAGGGGGTCTTGCCGGTGACGGCGAGGATCTCGGCGGCCAGCAGGCACAGCAGGATGCCGTCCTTGTCGGTCGTCCACACCGTGCCGTCGGTGCGCAGGAACGACGCCCCCGCCGACTCCTCGCCGCCGAACGCCACGGACCCGTCGAGCAGCCCGGGCACGAACCACTTGAAGCCGACCGGGACCTCCAGCAGCTTCCGGCCGAGCGAGTCGGCGACCCGGTCGATGATCATCGAGGAGACCAGGGTCTTGCCGACGGCGGCATCCGTCGGCCAGTTCGGTCGGTGCGAGTACAGGTAGTCGATCGCGACGGCGAGGTAGTGGTTGGGATTCATCAGCCCGGCGTCGGGGGTGACGATGCCGTGGCGGTCGGAGTCCGCGTCGTTGCCGGTCAGGATGTCATAGTCGTTCCGCTTCGCCACGAGCGAGGCCATCGCCGACGGCGAGGACGGGTCCATCCGGATCTTCTCGTCCCAGTCCAGCGTCATGAACCGCCACGTCGGGTCGACATCGGGGTTCACGACGGTCAGGTCGAGTCCGTAGTGCTCGCCGATCAGCGCCCAGTAGTCGACGGACGCACCGCCGAGCGGGTCGGCGCCGATCCGCACCCCGGCGCGCCGGATAGCCGCGACGTCGATGATGTTCTCCAGATCGCGGACATACTGATCGCGGAAGTCGTACTCGCCCAGCGCGTCGGCGTCCAGGTCCTTGAAGGGCGTGCGGCGGACGCCGTCCAGGCCCGCCGCGATGAGCTCGTTCGCGCGGTCGGCGATCCACCCGGTGGCATCGGTGTCGGCCGGCCCGCCGTTCGGCGGGTTGTACTTGAAGCCGCCGTCGCGCGGCGGGTTGTGCGAAGGGGTCACCACGATGCCGTCCGAACGGCCCGGGTCATCCAGCGCGCGCCCGCGGTTGTAGGCGAGAATCGCGTGACTGATAGCCGGGGTCGGAACCCACGAGTCGCGCGAGTCGACCCGCACATCCACACCGTTGGCCACGAGCACTTCGATCGCGCTGCGCTCGGCCGGCAGCGACAGCCCGTGCGTGTCGCGGCCGAGGAACAGCGGCCCGGCGATGCCCTGTCCGTTGCGGTAGTCCACGATCGCCTGGGTGGTGGCGAGGATGTGATCCTCGTTGAAGCTCGTGCTCAGCGAGGAACCTCGGTGGCCGCTCGTCCCGAACGCGACGCGCTGCTCGGGGATGGCGGCATCCGGCTTTCTGTCGTAGTAGGCGGCGATCAGTTCGTCGATGTCGATGAGGTCGGATGCTTCGGCCGGAAGTCCTGCGCGCGTACTCATGTCTTCCAGTCTGCCGGGTACGGCCCTCGCCGGCACCCGGAATCCCCAGATTCCGCCCGCCGCCGCTCGGGGCGGCGCACAACTCCTGCACGATGCCGTGCGCGGGTGCCGGTTCTGCACGGCGGGCGGGGCAGGCCCGCGCGTCGTGCAGGAGTTGTGCGCCGCCGGGTCGGCACCCGCGGGTAGTGCAGGAGGTGTGCGCCGCCGGGTCGGCACCCGCGGGTAGTGCAGGAGTTGTGCGCCGCCGGGTCGGCGCAGCGGTCGCGAGGCCGCCGGGCCGGTCGTGGCTAGGCTATGCGGGTGACCACCGACCCCGACGCCCCGGCCCGCCGCACCTACAGCTACCTGGGTCCTGCGGGGACGTTCACGGAGGCCGCGCTGGCCCAGGTGCCCGAAGCGCGCAACCAGCACTGGCGCTCGGTGCGCAACGTGGGCGAGGCTCTCGCGGATGTGGTGGAGGGTCGCTCGGACGCGGCGATGATCGCGATCGAGAATTCCGTGGACGGCGGTGTCTCCACGGCCCAGGACGCGCTCGCGACCATGCCGGGGCTGCGGATCGTGGGGGAGTACCTCGTCCCGGTCGACTTCGTCCTGGTGGCCCGGCCGGGCACCGCGCTCAAAGACGTGTCGCTGATCGCCGCCCACCCGGTCGCATACGCGCAGTGCCTGCAGTGGCTGACGCGGACGCTTCCCGCGCACGCGCACGTCCCGGCATCCAGCAATGTCGCCAGCGCCATGGGACTGCTCGACGGGACCAGCGACGCGGATGCCGCGATCGCACCCCCTGGGATCCTCGAGCATCACGACCTGACGCTGCTGGCCCGCAACCTCGGCGACAATCCGAACGCCGTGACCCGGTTCGTGCTGGTCGCCCGCACCGTCGCGCCGCCCGCGCCGACCGGCGCCGACAAGACCTCGCTGATCGCCGAGCTGCCCGATGATCACCCGGGCGCCCTGCTGGAGATGCTCGAGCAGTTCGCCACGCGCGGCATCAACCTCTCGCTGCTGGCGTCCCGTCCGATCGGCGATGCGCTCGGCCGCTACCGCTTCGTGATCGACGCTGATGGGCACATCGAGGACGAGCGGATGGCGGATGCTCTGCTCGGACTGCGCCGCTTCAGCCCCAAGGTCATCTTCCTGGGTTCGTATCCGCGGGCGGATCGGGCGATCGTGCGCTACCCCGACCGGTACTCCGACGATGTCTTCGTCGAAGCCCGCGACTGGCTGCGGGGGCTGCTGAGCGGCGAACCCGAGGCCTAGTCACGCCGGCTGCCGCAGTCGCGCCTCCGTGAGGGGTCGCTCGGGCGGACCGGACAGGGCGGAAACCGTCCTCGGCAGTGACCCGAGCCTCGACAGCCCACGTGACACTCCGGCCCCGCACCGTTGCGGCCGCGGCCAGCGGCTCAACCCACTCAGGCCGCGAGCAGCTCCAGGGTCTGAGCCCGACCGGTCGCGGCATCCATCGGCTCACCGTCGAAGGCGCCGCCCACCGGCGAGATCATGACCTCGTCCACGCCGTACATGGCGGCGAACTCCGCGACCTGGGCACGCACGTCCGGTCCGGTGCCGACCAGCCAGCGCCGGCGGGCGGCGGCCATGATCGACTCGGCCTGGGCGTCCGCCTCGACGGTGAGGGCGGCGCGGGCCTGCTCGACCGTCTCGAGCGCGGTCAGCGGCTTGCCGGTGCGCAGACGCGCCATCATGCGCAGCTGCGGCAGCGCCCGCGCTTCGGCCTCCTCGGCATCGGCCGCGGCCACCGCGTTGATCGTCAGGAAGGTCCGCGGCTCCGGGTGGGTCTCGGTGGGCTGGTAGCCGCTGCGGTACAGGTCGAGCGCGCGCTCGAGCCCCTCACCCGAGAAGTGGTTCGCGAACACGTACGGCAGGCCGGTGGATGCCGCCAGCTGAGCCGAGTAATCGCTCGAGCCCAGCAGCCACACCTCCGGCGCGCCCTCCGCGCGGGGGGTCGCGTGGATGCCGTACTCGCCGCCGCTGGCGAACCGGACGGTGGCGCCGTCGGGCGAGACCAGAGAGATGATGTCGCGGATGTGATCGGGGAAGCGTTCCACGTCGGAGGTCGTGCCCGACATCCGCAGAAGCTGGGTGATCACCGGGTCGCTGCCCGGTGCCCGCCCGATGCCGAGGTCGATGCGACCCGGTGCCAGCGCTTCCAGTGCCGCGAACTGCTCGGCGACCACGAGCGGGGAGTGATTCGGCAGCATCACGCCGCCCGACCCCACCCGGATGCGCGCGCTGCGGGACGCTGCCGCCGCGATCAGGACCGGCGGGGTGGTCGACGCGACCGCGGGCATGTTGTGGTGCTCGGCGAACCAGTAGCGACGGTAGCCGAGCTCGTCGGCTCGCGAGACGAGGTTCAGCGACGCGCTCACCGCCTGAGCACTGGTCTGGCCGGTGCGTACGGGCACGAGGTCGAGGACGGAGAGGGCGGGTGCGGGTGCGGTGGTCATCCCCAGGTGCAACCGTTCCGACCGGCCGCGGCATTCCCGCCGGGGCGAGCACGTGCAACCCCGGCGGGCGCACGACCCCGCCTCACGCGGTGGTTTCTCCCAACGCGTCAACGGCGGCGTCGAACACCAGCGTCTGCGCCACCTCGACGGCGAGGTCGTATCGCGGCCCGGCGAGGGCGACACACACGGCCCCGACGACCCGGATGAAGCCGACCGTCACGTCGGATGATGTCACTTCGTAGCAGTCCGGGCTGATGAGCGCCCACTGCAGCGGTGACGACGGTGCGGGCGGGTCTGCCGGGCGTCGGGCGGGGAGCTGCTTGAGCGCATCGGCGGCTGCGTCGCGAGGCAGGTTCGCCTCTCGCGGCGGCGCCACCGAAATCCGCACAATCACGATGCACCCCTCTTCACGGCCGACCTCAACTGTGCCGCGCCCCGGTGGCTCGAGGAGGAGGGTTGACTACGGCCCGGGTTTGGAGTACACCGCGTGGGGTCCTCATGAGGGTCCGACGGCGCGGGCGTGAGCGGCGGCGACCCGGATGCCGTCGGTGAAGGGCTCCCCGTGTCCGGTCAGAACCAGACCCGCACCGGTCGCGGCCAGCTCGTCGAGCGTCGTGAGTGCCACGGCGCTGTCGGCGGTCGCCGCACCGGCGACGATCCGCGGTCCGGTGCCGGCGGTGTACGGGTCGTACGTGACGAGTGCGTCACCGCTGAACAGGATGCCCCGGTCCGCCATGAAGTACGCACAGTGGCCGGCCGTGTGGCCCGGCGACCAGATGGGCGTCAAACCCCCGGGCAGGTCCAGGCGGCTGCCGGGGACCACATCGCTTTTCGCCTTGATGCCCTTGACCCAGAGCGCCCCGGCGGCCGTCATCCGGGCGAGGATTGGGATCGCTGCGGGGTGCTGCACGGGAGACCGGGCACGGGCATTCTCATGCGCGTACCGGTAGGGATGCCGTGCCAGGTCCTGGTCGTCCGGGTGGATGTGCGAGGCGACCCTGTTCTCCCAGCTCAAGCGGTCGCACATGCCGACATGATCGAAATGGCCGTGCGTGAGCACCACCGCCGAGATGTCGAACGGTGTCGCCCCGACGTTCCTCAAGGCAGCGGTCAGGCGTGACCAGCTGCCCGGCAGTCCACCGTCGACGAGCACGATCCCGTCGTCGGCGACGATGAGGTAGCAGTTGACGGCAGCCTTCTCGAGCCGGTAGACGCCGTCCGCGACGACCTCGACGCGGCTCATGACCGGGTCCTGGCGCGTGCGGCGTCCTCGCGCTTCATCCGGTCGCGCACACCGCCTTCGACCGCCGTGCCCGCCTCGGTGGGCGCGAAGATCGAGCCCTGAGTGTGCGGCCGCGGAAAGCCGCGCTGCCGCTCGGCGTCGACGGTCTTCGCGGACAGCCGTTCCGTGAGGTCGGGGAAGATCCGGTGCGAGATGTTCGCGACGCGGGCTTTCCCTCCCACCGGGTGTTCCTCCTTGGGATCGGTACAGGCTGCCACGATCGCGTCGACGACAATACCGGGGTCGTCCATCGCCGCCATCCGAGGCGCATGTCCGGTGTAGTTGGCAGCGTGGTCCCACCAGGGCGTGTCCACGGCCCAGGGCATGATGGTGCCGACTTTGATGGTCTCGGAGACTCCGGCCAGGCGGAGCTCCTCGTTCAGAGTCCTGCTCAAGCTGAGCACCGCGGCTTTGGACGCCGCGTAAGAGGACAGGTAGGCCAGCGGGAGTTCGCTCTCCACAGACCCGACGTTTATCAGGACGCCGCTGCCCTGTGCCAGGAACCGGCGCAGCGCCGCGTGTGCCCCATAGAGGAGGCCGTTGACGTTCACGTCGATCACGCGAGCGTGGGCTTCCACGGGCACGTCCCAGAACGGTCCGAGCGCTCCGATCCCGACGTTGTTCACCCAGACGTCGATCCGCCCGAAGCGGTCGACCGCGGTGGCGGTCAGCCGTGCGATGTCTGGAGCGGCGCTCACATCCGTGGCCACCGGGACGGCGATCCCTCCGCGCTCCGCGATCTCGCCGGCCAGCTGCTCCAGGACCTGGCCGCGACGAGCCGCCACCACCACGTTGGCGCCGAGGTCGCTCAGGCGGACGGCGGCTCCCCGGCCGATGCCGCTGGAGGCACCGGTGATCACGATCGTCTTGCCGTGCACGCTTTCCTTCTCGCTCATCCCGTCATCCTCAGGGACTCGTGCGGCGCTCGCAGCGCCCCTTGCCAAGCCGCGTACCAGTCGCTATATGGGGGCGCGTCGGCACTGGCACAACTGGAGCAGTCGGCGTACGGTGACGGGGTGGGCACCATCTACTACGGTGGATCCGACACGGCGATCCACATCGAAGACCGCGCACTCGCGCACGTGAAGGCGGTCATCGCGACCAAGCTTCGGCGCAGCGAGAGCTTCACGCTTTCGTGGCGGCACTCCGTCGATGAGGCCCCGGGGCGCACGACGATCTGGCTGCATCCGTCCATCCCGTTGCGGTTCGTGTTCGAGGACCCCGAGCCGGTGGAGCTGAGCCGCGAGTGGATCATGCAGCTTGCGCGTTCCGCCAACTCGTCCGGCGGCATCATGCTGGTCGCCGAAGAGTTCGACACCGAACCTTCCCGGATTGCGGCCGACGAAGCCGCAGCCCAGCCCGTGTGACTGGACCGGCGAGCTCATCGCCGCGCGATCCGGACCAGCGCCCGGATCGCGATGACCCCGGCCAGCAGCCACGGCCCCCACACCAGCACGGGGTCCAGCCACGCGTGCTTCAGATCGACGCGTCCACGCCCGACGCGCGAGGACAGCGGACGGTGGCCGCGCTCGCCCAGGACGCCGCTCTCCGTGATCGGATTGTCGGGCCGCCGGGTGGCGAAGGACTTCACATGCGCCGTCATCGCGTCCACTCGGTCGCCGAGAATCAGCAACAGCCAGTGCGCCGCCTGGCCTTCGCTGTAGGTGTCGTAGGCGTACCTGCGGATGACTCCGGCCAGTCCCTTCAGGGGCTGTGCGGTTCCGAACACCGGAGTGAGCCGCAGGTGCTCCACTGATTTCTCGCGTCGGCCCGGGTCGGGCTGCTGGGGAGGCAGATCCCAGTGCGCGCCCGTGACGATGCCGGGCTGCTCGCGTGGGAACGCCGGTCGGTCAGCGGGGTCCAGGTCGACCCCCCAGCCCGGGATGCGGGCGCGCAACTCTGCGGCGCTCGGTGTGGCGCCGGGCTTTTCGGATGTGTAGGGCATGTCGTTCCTTCGCGGTTCGGGGCCGCGCCGTCAGTTCGGCGTGACGACCGTCTTGATGCAGTCATCGAGCTTCGACGAGAAGACGTGATAGCCCTCGGCGATCTCGTCCAGCGGGATGCGGTGCGTGATCAGGTCGCTCGGCGTGATGATGCCGTTGCGGATGTGCTCCCAGAGCCGCGGCCACTGTCGCTTCACGGGAGCCTGATTCGTCCGGATGGTGAGGCCCTTGTTCATCGCGTCACCGAATTTCACGGCGCTGAACAGGGGTCCGTACGCGCCCATCACCGAGACGGTCCCCCCTTTGCGGACCGAGTCGATCGCCCAGTTCAGAGCAACCGGGGAACCCCCCTGCAACTTCAGTTTCGCCGAGGTCACATGCTGGATGACGTGGCCGTCGGCTTCGGCACCGACCGCATCGATCGCGACGTCAGCGCCGAGGCCATCGGTGGCGCGCTTGAGGTGGCGAACGATGTCGCCCACCTGCCCGAAGTTGACCGTCTCGGCGAACGCGAAGGACTTCGCCTTCTCGAGCCGGTAGTCCAGGTAGTCCACGACGATGACGCGGCCGGCGCCCATGAGCCAGCAGGACCGCGCGGCTGCAAGACCGACCGGCCCCGCCCCGAAGACCACCGCGGTGTCACCCTCGACGATGTCCGCCAGCTGGGCCCCGAAGTAGCCGGTGGAGAAGGCATCCGTCAGCAGGAGGGCGTTCTCGTCGCTGATCCCCTCCGGGATGACGGAGGGGCCGACGTCCGCGAACGGAACCCGGACGCGCTCCGCTTGGCCGCCGTCGTAGCCGCCGCTCGTGTGCGAGTACCCGTAGATGCCGCCGACGGCGGTCGCGTTCGGGTTGACGTTGTGGCAGTTGGAATACAGGCCGCGAGCGCAGAAGAAGCACGAGCCGCAATAGATATTGAAGGGGACCATCACGCGGTCCCCGACGTTGACGTTCTGCACGGAGGAGCCGACCTCTTCGATGGTCCCGATGAACTCGTGACCGAAGGTATGGCCGATCCGCGTGTCCGGCATCATGCCGTGGTACAGGTGCAGATCGGAACCGCAGATCGAGGCCAGCTCGACTCGGACGATCGCGTCGTTCGGGTGCTCCAGCCTCGGGTCGGGCTTCTCCTCGACGCGCATCTTGTACGGACCGCGGTAGACCATCGCCTTCATAGCGCACCTCCAGGGAACCCAGCATTACTCAGTCCGCGCCTCGGCCGGAGGGGGTTGCGCCATTCCTGCATCGCGTGCAAGCGCAGCGACCGCGGATCGCGCGGTGAAGCCGACTGGCGGATGCCCGCGGCCAGCGGGGGTCTCCAGACGGCCGTGCTTCACGCTGTCAAGCCCTTGGGACAATCGGAACCCCGGTCCTAGCGTCGGTGCGATCTCAGTCCCTTCTGACTGGATCTCAGTCCCTTCTGACTGGAGCAGCGAAGCATGGACCCGAACACACGCACACAGACCAAGCACCCGCGGACGGCAGTGGCCGGGCCGTACGGCCACCCGTTCCATCCCATCCTGGTGACGATCGGGGTGGGAGTGTCCGGGTGGCTGGGCGGCAAGCTCGCCTACACGTACGGCGTTCGGGTCGCTGAGGAGAAGACCCAGGCCGAAGGACTCCGCTGACCTTGTCCATCCCTGGAAACGCCGGTTCGAGTGCGGGCGACGCCGCAGCAGTCCGGGATCGGGCGCGCGCGGCGATGTCCGGCCGCAACCTGATCTCCGGCATCTTGTTCGGTGTGGGCCTGGTCGCGTTCGTCGATGAGGCGGTCTTCCACCAGATTCTGCACTGGCATCACTTCTACGATCGCGGGACGCCCGCTCTCGGTCTGGTCTCGGACGGGCTCTTCCACGCCCTGAGCTGGGGCGCGACGATCGGCGGCCTGTTCCTGCTCGCGGACCTGCGCCGGCGCGATGCATTCCGGCAGGCACGGTGGTGGGGCGGGGTGCTCCTGGGCGCCGGGGGATTCCAGCTGTACGACGGCATCGTTCAGCACAAGCTCTTCGGACTGCATCAGATCCGGTACGTTCCCGATCTTCTGCTCTACGACATGGTCTGGAACGTCATTGCGGCGCTGCTCGTGGTCGCCGGCATCGTGGTGACCGTGCGCACCCGACCGCGCGCCGGACGGGTGGAGTGACGCGGCATGCACCACGGCTCCAGCGCGTCGCTGAATCCCGATCTGCTCCTGGCCGTCCCCATCGTTCTGGCCGCGGCGATGTACCTCGGTGGAGCGTGGATCCAGTGGCAGCGGGCTCGACCATGGCCATGGTGGCGCACGGCAGCCTGGCTGGCGGGCGTGCTTGCCGCGGCCGCCGGATTCGTCGGTCCGCTCGCGGCCGCCGCGCACGACGACTTCGTCGCACACATGGGCGTGCATCTGCTGGTCGGTATGGTCGCGCCTCTGCTTCTGGTCATCGCGGCGCCGGTGACGCTCGCCCTGCGGTCGCTGCATGTCACACCCGCCCGCCGGCTCGTGCGCCTGCTGTCCAGCCGGCCGGCGCGGGTCGCGTGCGCACTCCCGCTCGCGGCCGTCCTGAACATCGGGGGCATGTGGGTGCTGTACACGACGGACCTCGCTGCGCTGATTCATCAGAACCCGCTCGCCCAGGTGGCGATGTCGGCGCATTTCCTGCTGGCCGGATACCTCTTCACCGCTGCGGTGATCCCGATGGATCCCGCGCCCCATCGCGCCGCCTACCCGGTGCGCGCCGGGGTGCTGATGCTCTTCCTCGCAGCCCACAGCATCCTGGCGAAGGTGATCTACGCCGATCCGCCCTCCGGCGTCGACGCTGCGGTCGCGCAATCCGCCGCGCAGCTGATGTACTACGCGGGCGGCGTCGTGGACGCCGTGATGCTCACCGTTCTCTGTGCGCTCTGGTACCGCGACACCGGGCGTCGACTCGATCGTGCCGCGAGAGGGCCGTGGGGGCGGTTCCGCAGCGACTACCGCCGAACCGCCCCGGAGTCAAGCCCGTCGTGATCCGCCCGCGGGTCCGGGCACCCTGGGCACTGAGACCCCACGGACCGCGGGGGCCCGCTCGAGGAGGCTGAAATGTCGACCGGTCAACTCTCAGCCGAACGGAAGAGCTCACCGGAGCTCGTCTGGATAGGCGACGGCGCGTGGGTCGCCCGCGACACCCGGCTCGCCGAGAACGATCCTCATCGCGTCGTCGCATACCTGGAGTGCAAAGATCACCGCGTCTACGTGCTGTGGGTGCGCGGCCGCAGGGACGTCAGCTGCTTCAACAGCCTGCGTGAAGCGCTGACGGAAATCGCCGCATCCGCTGCGGCATTCGCACTCGAGGCCGCCGGACCCTCCTGAATCGATTGCGCGGCGGCGGGGTGTTGTGCTGATGGCCTCGGGGCGACAATGACCTCAGGGGAGCACTGAGTCAGGGAGCAACCATGTCCTACCGAGTCGGCTACTTCGTCGGGAGCCTGTCCTCCACCTCGATCAATCGAATCCTCTCCAGAGCGCTCATCCGCTTGTCGCCCGATGATCTGGAGTTCACCGAGCTCCCGATCCGTGACCTGCCGCTCTACAGCCAGGACTACGACGCGGACTATCCGCCCGTCGCGAGGCAGCTCAAGCAGGCGATCGCCGCCACCCAGGCCGTGCTGTTCGTCACACCCGAATACAACCGCTCCATTCCGGGGGGACTGAAGAACGCGATCGACTGGGCGTCCCGCCCCTGGGGGGAGAACTCCTTCGATCACATTCCCGCCGCCGTGATCGGGGCATCGGTCGGGTCGATCGGAACGGCCGTCGCGCAGCAGAGCCTTCGTGGGGTCCTCAGCTTCTGCAACGCCCGCCAGATGACCGCACCCGAGGCGTACATCCAGTTCTCCCCCGAGGTCTTCAGCGAGGACGGCTCGGTGTCCGACCCGGACACGGAGCAGTTCCTGCACAGCTTCATGGCTGACTTCCGCGAGCACATCCAGCGGGTTCTGACAGTGCTGCCGCGATAGCAGCCGTCGCGCCGCCGCTGTGTGGTCGGTGCGGGGAGACCCTTTTACTTGCGCGTGGACGGTTTGGCAAGGGCGGAACCGGAGTCAGCTCGGACGCGTAGAAAAGGGGCTCACCGATCCCGCGGATCGGCACCGTAGACCGGCGGCGGCTCTCTCAACGCCTCGGCACAGCCCATTCGGGAGACACACATGAGCACAGACACCTCCGCGAAAGCCGCCCGTGACAAGGGTGCGCCGGACCCGGAACACCCCGCCAAGCCGGATTCGCCCGCAGACCTGCAGAAGCGCTCTTGGAAGTACGTCTTCGGCAAGACGATCCGTGAGTTCTCATCGGATGAGTGCCCCGACATCGCCGCGGCGCTCACCTACTATTCGGTCCTGTCCCTGTTCCCCGGCCTGGTCGCCATCTTCTCCCTGCTCGGTGTGTTCGGGCAGGGTGGGGCGGCCAGCGACGCCATCCTCGAGATCGTCGGGCAGGTGGTCCCCGCCGACACGGCGGACGCGATCCGCGGTCCGATCGAACAGCTGGCAAGCTCCCCGGCTGCCGGCGTCGCCTTGATCAGCGGCGTGGTTCTGGCCATCTGGTCCGCCTCCGGCTACATCGGAGCCTTCAGCCGGGCCATGAACCGCATCTATGAGATCGAGGAGGGCCGTCCGTTCTGGAAGCTGAAGCCGGCTCAGCTGCTGGTGACGGTGGTCGGGATCGTCCTGATTCTGGTGGCGGTGATCATCCTCGTGATTTCCGGTCCGGTCACCGAGGCGGTCGGCGGGGCGCTCGGCATCGGTGACGTGGCACAGACCATCTGGTCCATTGCGAAGTGGCCGGTGCTCGCCTTCATCGTCGTCCTGATGGTCGCGATCCTCTACTACGCGACGCCCAATGCCAAGCAGCCGAAGTTCCGGTGGATGAGCCTCGGGGCGCTGCTGGCGATCCTGGTGCTGGTGCTCGCGACCGTGGCCTTCGGCTTCTACATCGCCAACTTCTCCAATTACGACCGCACGTACGGCTCCCTGGCCGGCATCATCGTGTTCCTCCTTTGGCTGTGGATCGCGAACCTGGCTCTGCTGTTCGGCGCGGAGTTCGATGCCGAGATGGAGCGCGGGCGTCAGCTGCAGGCGGGAATCGCGGCCGAGGAGGAGATCCAGCTGCCGCCGCGAGACACGCGCAAGAGCGACAAGGTTGCAGCGAAGGAGGAGAAGGATGTCGCGGAGGGACGGCGTATCCGTGAACAGCACGAGCCCGGTGCCGGCGACCAGAGCGACGCAGATGACCGAACACCCTCGAGCGGACCGCGGTGAGCGGCGCGGGCACGGACCAACGTCTGACCGTTCCCGAGTCTCGCCGGCATCAGGTCGGAGACCTCGCGTTCCGCGTCCAGTCGTCTGAAGGTCGCGCCAGGGAGCTGCCGCCGTTCGTGTTGATTCACGGCATCGGCGTCTCACACCGCTATTACGACCGCCTGCATCGCGTACTCGCGACGTTCAGTGACGTGCACTCCATCGACCTCCCCGGTTTCGGCGGTCTGCCCGCGCCTGTCGGCGCTCTCAGCGTCGCCGACATGGCCTCTGCCCTTGCCGCGCTGCTGAAGGAGCTCGGGCTGACTCGGGCGGTCCTGGTCGGGCATTCCATGGGGGCGCAATGGGTGGTCGAGCTGGCGGCACAGCATCCCGACCTCGCCTCGCACGTGGTCATCATCGGTCCGGTCAGCGATGACCGGCACCGCACGGCGCTCGCGCAGTGCGTCGCCCTGGCAGTGGACACTGTGGGCGAGCCGCCCAGTGGCAACGCCGTGGTCTTCTCCGACTATCTGCGCTGCCCACCCTGGTGGTACTTCGCGCAGCTGCGGCAGATGGTCAGCTATCGCATCGAGGACCGCGCGGCTGCCCTGACGATGCCCCTCCTGGTGATGAGGGGAGGCAACGACCCGATCGCAGGACTTGCGTGGTGTCATCGGCTCCGTTACCGCGCCGATCGTGCCGAACTGGTCGTGGTCGCCGGCCACCGCCATCTCGTCCACTACACCGCGCCTCGCGAGGTTGCATCCGCGGTGGTCGACTTCGTCGCGCGGCATGCCGCCCAGCCGCGGGACGCGTGAGGCGGCCTTCGTCCGAGCGTCGCCGACGGCACCGACAGGCCGGTATCGTCCGGGCGGAGCGATGCCGACCTGTCGGGCCGAGGTGGGGTCAGCTCAACCGAGCCGACCGAAGGTGGCGTCGATCTCGGCCATCTCCATGGCCGCGGTCGCGGCGATGAGGGCCTGCAGATCCTTGTCCGCGCCGGGAGAGAACTCCTCGAAGCGCTCCGGGGAGATGGTCAACGGCGCTCCCTCGGGAGCCTGCTCGCTGGCATCCAGCTTGGTGCCGTCGTTCGACGGCGACATGCCCTGGAAGATCTTGCCGGCCTCGGACTGGGCGTCCAGGTCGAACGAGTACTGCTTGCTCTGCAGCCCGAGATCCAGGAGCCGCTTGACCTCGGGGAAGCTCTCGGCATTCGTCTTCGGGATGGGCAGCGCGGTGTTCCAGTTGACGCCGAGGGTCTCGAGGGCCTGAGCGTAGGCGTTCTCGTGAGCCTGGTCGCGGACGATCAGGTAGGAGATCGTGGAGCGGGCCATCTTGTTGTCTGTCATCTCGTACAGGCGGCATTTCTGCAAGCGGCCGGTCGACTCCAGCATCAGGTTGTAGAGCAGGTCCAGAACGAGATTGCCGGAGTTGTACACGTAACTGCCCAGCCACGGATTGCCCGCGGCATCGACCGGGAGCGCACCCTGCGCCCCCACGAGATAGTGGTGGATGTTGCTGTGGTCCAGCGCGATATTGAGCGGAATCCCCCCACCCGCCGCGGGAGCGTCGAGGGGGTCGGTCTTCTTGCCCTGGTAGCGAGGGGACCCGTCGAGGAGCCGCGAGATCGTGGTGCCGATCAGCTCGACATGGCTGATCTCCTCGGTGCCGATCCCCTGGATCAGGTCGCGATACGGCTTGCCGTCGGGACCACGGAAATTGATGCTCTGGAACAGATACTGCATCATCGTGCGCATCTCGCCGAACTGCCCGCCCAGTCCCTCCTGCAGGGCGTTGGCCGCCGCCGGATCCGGCTCGTCCTGTTCGATCTCGTTGATCAGTCGCTGAACGTGGAAGTACATGTATTCCTCCTCGGAATGACGGGATATGACTACTTTCCGCCCGCGCAAGATCGACCGCACGGGGCTGGACATCACCGCGGGCGGTCGCCTACTATCCCCCCGCCGACCCGTCCATCGCCTCCCCTTCCGCGCATTATGCATGCCGACAACGCTTTGGCAAGGCCCGTTCCTGGGCGGGGGAGCGAGCGTAGGAATGTCCTCAGTCCGGTGATGCCGCCGGTAACCGAGAGGATGAGCATGTCAGACAGTTATCTCCCGCCGGTGTCAGACGACACCGCCAACAGGGACGAGACGAGCTCGCTTGAGACGGCCAAACAGGAAGCGAGCGATCTGAAGCAGACGGCCGTGACTGAAGCCGGCCACGTGGCGGAGACCGCGAAGAGTGAAGCCGGCGTCGTTGCACGCGAGGTCACATCGCAGGCGAAGGACCTCTACGCGCAGACGCAGCGCGAGCTGAAGGACCAGGCCCAGGTGCAGCAGCAGCGTGTCGCATCCGGTCTGCGCTCGGTCAGCGAGGAACTGGACTCCATGACCGCCAACGCGGAGAATCCGGGACTGGCTGCGGACCTGTTGCGGCAAGCCGCGGGACGCATCTCCGGCGCTGCGGCCTGGCTCGGCGATCGAGACCCGGGATCGCTGCTGACGGAGGTGAAGTCGTTCGCGCGCCGCAGGCCCGGCA
This sequence comes from Microbacterium sp. zg-B185, assembly GCF_030246885.1. Classification (NCBI taxonomy): domain Bacteria; kingdom Bacillati; phylum Actinomycetota; class Actinomycetes; order Micrococcales; family Microbacteriaceae; genus Microbacterium; species Microbacterium sp. zg-B185. The sequence continues at coordinate 3,147,842 of NZ_CP126739.1, read as the reverse complement.
CATTCATCATCGGCGCCGCGGTTCTCGGCGTGGCCGCAGGCAGGCTCACCCGGGCGCTCGCGGCGAACGCCTCGGATGAGCGGTCGGACTCGGCAGCCGCCGCTCCGGCTTCGCCGACGACCGCGGGCACTGCGCCGACGACGTCCGGCGAGCTCTACGCAACACCACCGACCGTCGAAGAGACGCCCGTGTTCGCGCAGTCGTCTGCCGCTCGGTCGACCGAGCTGCCCCGGGAGGAAGCCCGTGATGTCCGATCCGACTCCTTCTGAGGTCAAGGCGGCCAATACCTCGCTGGGAGAGCTTCTCGGCGAGGTCACCAGGGATATGTCCACCCTGATGCGTCAGGAACTGGAGTTGGCGAAAGCGGAACTCAAGGACTCGGCGTCGAAGGCGGCCAAGGGCGCCGGCATGCTCGCCGGGGCCGCGTACGGGGCGGGCATGACCGTGCTGTTCCTGTCGATCGCGCTCTGGTGGGCATTGGGCACGCTGGTCGGGGGCGGGTGGTCCGGCGTGATCGTCGCCGTCCTGTGGGCGGTGATCGCGCTGATCCTGTTCTCGGTCGGCCGCAAGCAGGTCAAGCAGATCGAAGGCGCTCCGCAGACCGTGGAGTCCATCAAGGAGATCCCTGAGACATTGAAAAGGAATGAGGAGAACCGATGAGTGATTCACCCGATGCCATCCGCGCCGACATCGAGCGGACGCGGCGAGAACTGGGCACCGATGTCGACGCCCTCGCCGACAAGGTGTCGCCCACGAAGATCATGGATCGCCAGACGGACAAGGTGAAGCATGCCTTCGGGTCGGTCCGCGACCGCGTCATGGGCGCCGCCGACGACACCGGGTCCGTGCTGAGTGACGCCGGATCGTCCGCCGGCGAAATGAAGGATCGCGTGGTCGCCAAGGCGGAAGGCAACCCGCTGGCGGTCGGCTTGATCGCCTTCGGGGCCGGCCTGCTCGTCGCGTCGCTGATTCCCGCTTCCTCGAGGGAGAAGCAGGTCGCAGCACAGGTCAAGGACCAGGCCCAGCCGCTCGTGGACACCGTGACGGATGCCGCCAAAGAAGTGGGCGAGCACCTGAAGGAGCCGGCTCAGGAGGCCGCGCAGGCGGTCAAGGCGACGGCCTCGGACGCGGTGGAATCCGTCAAGTCCGAGGCCCAGACCGCGACCGAGGAGGTCCAGGGGCAGGCGCAGGCCGCCCGGGATAACGTCAGCGGCGGTTGAGTGCACCCCCGAAGTGGCGGAGCCGAAGGGGTCTCCGCCACTTCGGGTTTGTCGGGTCACGACACCAGTACCTGCAGTAGCCGTTGCCGTCAAGCCCCAGGCGGCGGCATGCCGAGGGTGGGACCTTTGATCATGACGCCGTCAGTGGCGTCCAGTCCCGCCAGGAGCCAGAATGACGATCACGGACGTCGAAGTCCCGTCGGATGTGTACGCCGATTCACGCGGTCCCGTCAGCGCGCTGTTGCTCGACCTGCTGCACCATGCCGACCCCGCTGGCCCGATCGGTGACTCTCTGCTCGAAGCGACCCGGACGGCGCTCGCCGCATCCCCTGACATCGCCGCCGACGATGACCTGCAGTTCTCCCTGTTCCTGCTCTATGCCTGCGCCTACGGGTCCCTGGACTGGATCGACCCGGACTGGGAGTGGCACACCGGCCTGCTGGATGCTCGGCGGGCGATCGAGTCGGCCTTCGAGTCGGAGCTGCGGCGGAGCGTTGCGATGCCGGAACCGCCGGCCGCCGATGCCGAGGCCATCGCTGCCGCGCTCTTCGCCCTCACCGCCCCGACACCGGGTCCCTCGCTGTCGCGATTCCTGGCCAAGCGGGCAACCCTCGCCCAGGCCCGCGAGTTCCTCGTCCAGCGCAGCGTCTACACGCTGCGGGAGGCGGATCCGCATTCGTGGGCCATCCCACGGCTCACCGGGCGGCCCAAGGCCGCGCTCGTGGAGATCCAGTCCGACGAGTACGGCGGGGGGCGTCCGGAACGCATGCACGCCGAGATCTTCGCCCGCACCATGCGCGGAGCCGGCCTGGACCCCACCTACGGCCGCTACGTCGACCTCGTTCCGGCGGTGACCCTCGCGTCGCAGAATGCGATGTCGATGTTCGGGATCAATCGTCGGCTGCTGGGTGCGATCGTGGGCCACCTGGCGGCGTTCGAGATGACGTCGTCGCTTCCGAACCGCATGTACGGGGACGGATTCCGCCGGCTCGGCTTCGGTGCCGACGTCACGGAGTACTTCGACGAGCATGTCGAAGCCGACGCGGTGCACGAGCAGATCGCCGCGCGCGACCTCGCCGGAGGCCTCGGTGAGGACAGGCCAGACCTGATCGCCGACATCTTCTTCGGGGCAGCCGCCTGCCTCGCTCTGGACGATCGAGTGGCGGACGGCATGCGCGCCGCCTTCGAGGGGGGACGCAGTTCGCTGAGGCCGGGCGCAGAGCTTCCGGCGCGCGTCCATGAGTGAGCGCGACATCGAATACGTGCTTCCCCTGCGCCGCCACGACACGATCGGGGAGGCTGAGCTCGTCCGATATCTGGAGTGGCTCAGCGGCCGCGTCGAGGTGACCGTCGTGGACGGGTCAGCCTCGGACCTGTTCGCCGGCCTTGCGCGCGTCCTGCCGGCCGAGGTCCGCCACCTCGCACCGCGGCATCCGGGTCTGAACGGCAAGGCCCGGGGCGTGCTCACCGGTGTGGAGGCCGCCCGACACGAGTTGATCGTGCTGGCCGACGACGACATCCGCTACGACGAGGCCGCCCTGGCGGCAGTGGCCGACCGCCTGAGCGATGCGGACCTGGTCCGGCCGCAGAACCTGTACAGCTCGTATCCCTGGCACGCACGTTGGGACACCGCCCGGATGCTGGTGGCGCGAGCCTTCGGCGGCGACTACGGCGGGACGCTCGGAGTGCGACGCTCGACGCTCCAGGCTGCCGGGGGCTACAGTGCCGACGTGCTCTTCGAGAATCTGGAGCTCGAGCGCACCGTCCGCTGCGTCGGGGGAAAGGTGGACGTGGCGCGGGATGTGTACGTCCTGCGCCGCCCGCCGACGGCGCGGCACTTCCTCGGACAGCGCGTGCGGCAGGCGTACGACGACCTCGCCCAGCCCGGCCGTCTCCTCACCGAGCTGGCCATCCTGCCGCTTGTGTCCGCAGGCGTGGCACAGCGGAAGTGGCCGCTGCTTGCCGCGCTCGCCGCCGCGGTCGTGGGCGTCGCAGAGGTCGGCCGCCGCAGGGACGGTGGCGCACGCCGGATCCCCGTCGGCACGACTCTGTGGGCGCCGCTGTGGATCCTGGAGCGCGCGGTATCCGTCTGGCTGGCACTGATCGCCCGTCTGCGCGGCGGAATCGTCTACGCGGGTGCGCGCATCCCCTCCGCCGGCACCCCGCTGCCGATCCTGCGCCGCCGGATCGCCGGAATGAGGAGCGCTTCGGATGGCTGATGACCCGATCCCGCAGATCACCGCCTGCAAGGACGGTCCGCTGCTGGTGCGCGGTGCGGTGCAGATCGTGGGCGACGACGGACAGGTGGTCGAGCACTCCCGCCGCACCGTCGCGCTGTGCCGATGCGGCGCGTCGGCCATCAAACCCTGGTGCGACGGCACCCACAAGCTGATCCGGTTCGCGACCACCGACCCGACCACGGCACCTGCGGGGTGACCGGCGGCCGCGGCCGTGTTCCGTACCGGCCGCGGTGCGCACCGGTTCGGCCGGGCGGGGACGTCTAACCCGGCGGATCCCTGCGTTCAGCGGAGTAGATGGTGACCGCCGCGGGGTCGAACGTGAAGCGGACCGCGGTGCCGATCATGAGCTGCGCATCCGCGACCGCGGCGGGGGTCAGGTCCGCGGCGATCGTGTCGGATCTGACCCGGATGATGTCGCCTCGCGGCTCGAGATCGAGGATGCCGCCGGTGAGCCGGTTAGGGCCGGGCGCCTCCGGCTGATCGAGTGCGACGCGCACGGCCGTGGGGCGGATGGTGGCCGCCACGCGGGAGCCCAGCGGAGCATCCGTCGGGACGCTGCTGAAGATCGGCGCGCCGGCGTCGGTCACCATGCCCTCGCGGGTGCGGGTCCCGGTCAGGAGATTGAGGGCGGCCAGGCCGGCGGTGAACGCGGTCCGAGGTCGATCCAGAGTGTCGCGCGTGGGTCCCTCCTCGATGATCCGCCCCCGGCCCAGGACGATAACCCGGTCGGCGAGGGTGAGCGCATCGAGGATGTCGTGGGTGACGATGATGGCGGTGCGATCCCGCAGCACCCGCAGCAGCGTCCGGCGGATGGCCGGGGCGACGGCGATATCCAGCGCAGCGAGCGGCTCGTCCAGGAGCAGCAGATGCGGATCCGACGCGAGTGCGCGGGCGATCGCGACGCGTTGCGCCTGTCCGCCGGACAGGTCGGCCGGCCGGCGGGATGCGAACTCGACGGCATCCACTTCGGCCAGCCAGTGCAGCGCAAGCGCGTGCGCCTTCGCCCGGCGCAGTCCCTTGCTGCGGGCGCTGAAGGCCACGTTCTCCAGCACGCTCAGGTGCGGGAACAGGTCCGCGTCCTGGGAGAGGGTCGAGACGCCACGCGCGTGCGGCGCCGTCCAGTGCTTTCGGCCGGCTCCCAGATCGAAGAGGGATCGTCCGTCGAGCTCGGCTCGTCCGGTGTCGGGCCGCAGCAGGCCGGCGAGGATGTTGACCAGGGTCGACTTTCCGGCGCCGTTGGGTCCGAGAACGGCGATCGTCTCGCCGGGCTGCGCGTGAAGCCGGAGGTCGAACCCGCGTGCGGCGATGGCGGCGGTGAAGGCGAGCGTCATGCGCGGGCCGCCCGTCGCAGCGGCGCCGCGCTGCCCGCCTGGTGTGCGAGCCCGACGACGATCACCGCGACCACGATCAGCACGAGCGAGAGGGCGACCGCCGCATCCGGGTCGACTTCGCGCTGCAGGTAGATCTCCAACGGCAGTGTCCGCGTGGTGCCCTGCAGACTGCCGGCGAAGGTGAGCGTCGCACCGAACTCGCCCAGCGCTCGCGCGAAGGACAGCACGGCGCCGGAGATCAGCGCGGGCAGGACCAGCGGGACGGTGATGCGGCGCAGCACTGTGGTCGGATGCGCGCCGAGCGTCGCGCCGATCGCCTCGTACCGGGTGCCGACGGTGCGCAGCGCTCCCTCCAGGCTCAGCACCAGAAAGGGCAGCGCAACGAAGGTCTGGGCCAGCACCACCGCTGTGGTGGAGAAGGCGATGTCGATGCCGAGGAACTGGAATGTCGCACCCAGCAGTCCGCGTCGCCCGAAGGTGGACAGCAGCGCGATACCGCCCACGACCGGTGGCAGCACGAGCGGCAGCAGCACGAGCGAGCGCAGTACCCGCTGCCCCGGGAAGCGGGACCGCGCGAGCACGAGCGCCATCGGGACGCCGAACGCGACGCACAGTGCGGTGGCCGCGATCGAGGTGCGCAGGCTCAGCCACAGTGCGGCCAGCGCGGACTCGGATGTGACGAGGGGGAGGAACTCCGCCCAGTTGACCCGCACCAGCATGGCCACCAGCGGCAGCAGGACGAAGAGCGCGCCGATCGCGGCGACGCCGACGACCCAGCGCGGGACGCCCGCGAAAGAGGTGTGCGCGGCCATGTCCACTCGCTACGGCAGACCGAAGCCGGCGGCGGCCAGGGCGCTGCGTCCGGACTCGCTCAGGATGAAGTCGACGAACGCCTTCGCGACGGCGGGGGTGCCGGCATCCGTCAATGCGGCGATCGGATAGATGTTGGCCGCCTGCTGCGCCCGATCGATCTCGATTCCCTCGACCGCAGCGCCGGCGGCCCGGACGTCGGTCGCGTAGACCAGGCCGGCGTCGGCTTCGCCGGAAGCCACCTTCCCGAGCACGTCCGTGACGGAGGACTCCTCGCTGACCGGTGTCAGGGGCACACCGGCGATCGCGGCGACCCGGGCTGCCGCGGCGCCGCACGGCACTTCGGGAGCGCAGACCACCAGCTTCACCCCCGGCGCCGCCAGGTCTGCGAACGTCGCGATCCCGGCAGGATTGGGGGCCGGCACCGCGATCTGCACGACGTTGGTCGCGAAGGCGACCGGCTCACCGGCCACCAGGTCCGCGTCCGCGATCTTCGCCATCGTGCTCTCGTCCGCTGACGCGAAGACGTCCGCGGGCGCGCCCTCGAGGATCTGCGTCGCCAGATCGCTCGACCCCGCGAAGCTCACGCGCACGGTCGTCCCGGGGTGATCCCGCTCGAACGTGGCGGCCAGCTCGGTGAACGTCGCGTTCAGCGAAGCGGCCGCGAACACGGTGATCGAGCCTTCGATCCCCGTGTCGGACTCGGGCGCAGCCGACCGATCGGCCGTGCCGGCTGCGCAGCCCGCCAGTCCCGCCGCCAGCGCAGCGGCGATGAGGATGCCGGTGCATCCGGTCCGGCGGGCTCTCATCAGGATGGGGCCCCGGCTTGGGGTGTTTCCACCAGCACGGTGGTGGCCTTCACCACCGCGACCGCGACGGAGCCGGGTTCCAGGCCGAGCTCCCGGACGGCTTCCGTGCTCATGAGCGAGACGACCCGGTGCGGACCGCACTGCAGCTCGACCTGGGACATCACCGTGTCGGAGATCACCTCGGTGACGAGCCCGACGAATCGGTTGCGCGCAGATCGGCCGATCTCGGCGGGATCGGCCGGCAGGACGGCGTTCTTGCGGGCCAACCGGGCGAGCTCCAGCCCGTCCACCGTCGTCCGCCCGGACGGGTCGCGCGTGCGGGAGAGAATCCCGTTCTCGATCCAGCGGCGGACGGTGTCGTCACTGACGCCCAGGTAGACCGCGGCATCCTTGATCCGAATCCGGGACATTCCCCCAGTGTAGGTCCGCAGACGCGGAACACAAGGTGAGGTCCTGCCGCGCATGCGGTTTCGAACCGGGGCGCGGCGCGGCGCGGGAAGCGGTGCGGTCACTCTTCGCGGGCGGTCAGCTCCGGCTTGAGGGTCATCCAGTTGACGCGACTGAGCTCAGCGGCGCCTTCCGCGTCTGCCACCGCGCAGCGCTCGATGATCGCGCGATGCTGGCGCACGGAGTCGCGCCCGGCCATCGAGGCGAATCGCTGCCGTTCGGCACGCCGGATCAGCGGCGTCACCTGCTCGAGCACCTCGGCGATCATCGCGTTGCCGCTGGCCCGGACGAGCACGTCGTGGAACTCGTCATCCGAGTTCATGGCCGCGTCAACGTCGAGCACTTCGAGCGCCGTCGCGAGACGGTCATTCGCGGCGGCCATGGTGGTCAGGTCGCTGTCGGTCAGTGCCGGGACCGCCGATCGCGCCGCGAGTTCGTGCATCGCGGCGGCGATGCTCTGCGCGTTGCCGATGTTCTTCGGGTCGACCGGAGCGACCGTGGTCGCGCGGCCGGGCTGGGCGACGACCAGACCCGCCTGCGCGAGACGCAGCAGCGCCTCCCGGATCGGCGTGCGGCTCACGCCCAGCCACGCCTCGAGCTCCTGGTCCCGGAGCCGCTCGCCCGGCTCGAAGGTCCCGTCCACGATCGCATCCCGCAGTGATCGATACACGTCATCGCGCAGGAGCGAGCGAGCGTGCATGTTGCTGGCGGAAGGGATCGGCATCCGTTCATCCTATCGCTCTATATATTGCATATCGTCGCGCCGCGCGGGTGCCCGCGGCGTCGCCGTGCCGGCCCGGGTTGAGGGCGCAGGGCCCCGGACCGGTCGCGCCTCAGCCAGGGGGACGATGCCCTGCGTCTGGCGGGGAACGTCGCGAGCAGATCCGGATACCCGAACGCGGGCTGCTCATGCTGCCCGGGCCTATCGCTCGTCAGGGTGGGGCCGGTATAACTGGGTCCGTCAACAGCTGAATGGGGGAAGCATGTCCGACACGTCCGAATCCACGGCCCCGGCGGCTGCCACCGGCGCGCCCGTGGCCGATAACGTCGTCATGGTGCACGGCGCGTATGCGGACGGCTCCTCGTGGGCCGACGTGATCCCGCTGCTGCAGGCCGCCGGGTGCAACGTCACCTCGGTGCAGAACCCGTTGACCTCGCTCGCGGACGACGCGGCCGCGACGCGCCGGGTCCTCGACCTGCAGAACGGCCCGACCGTGCTGGTCGGACACTCCTGGGCGGGCACCGTGATCAGCGAGACCGGCGGCCACCCGAACGTCGTCGCTCTGGTCTTCGTCGCGGCGCGTGCGCCCCGGGCGGGTGAGGACTACGGAGCGCTCGCCGCGCAGTACCCGCCGGCCCCGGCCAGCGCCGGCCTCGTACACACCGACGGATTCGCCCAGTTGAGCGAACAGGCGTTCCTGGAGGACTTCGCCAACGGCGTCGACCCCGTGCGCGCCAAGGTGCTGTACGCCGTCCAGGGCAGGATCTCGGACTCGCTTTTCTCTTCGCGGACCACCGCGGCCGCCTGGCAGGACAAGCCGTGCTGGTACGCGGTCTCGCTTCAGGACCGGACCACCACCACCGCACTCGAACGCTTCCTCGCTGCGCGGATGAACGCCACGACGATCGAACTCGACAGCGGGCACCTCTCCCTCGTGACGCACCCGCAGCAGATCGCCGACCTCATCCTTCAGGCCACCGGGCGTTCCGGCGGTACCGCCGGCTGAGGAACCCTCGCCGCAGGCGGACCCGCCCGGAGCGGGCCGCCGCGCAACGTGGCCGGACGGCTGTCAAGCCCCTCGAACCGGGCGGCACCGGCTCATAGCGTGGGGATATGACGCAGCTCAACGGAAAACGCATCGCCTTCCTCGCGACGGACGGGTACGAGGACAGCGAACTGACCTCGCCCTGGCAGGCAGTGACGGATGCCGGTGCGATCGCGACCATGGTGGCACCCGACGCCGGATCCATCGAAGGCAAGAACGGACACGCGCAGCAGGTCGATGTGGTCTCCGCCGACGCGGAGGCCGCCGACTTCGACGCCCTGGTGCTCCCCGGCGGGGTCGTCAACGCAGACCACCTGCGGATGGATGCCGCCTCGGTCGCCTTCGCGAAGGAATTCTTCGACCAGCACAAGCCGGTGGGAGCGATCTGCCACGCGGCGTGGACGCTGATCGAAGCCGGAGTCGTCGACGGACGCACCCTGACCAGCTACCCGAGCCTGATGACCGACCTGCGCAACGCCGGAGCGACGTGGGTGGACGAGGAGGTCGTCGTCGACGCCGGTCTGGTCAGCAGCCGGACTCCCGATGATCTTCCGGCTTTCAACGAGAAGGTGATCGAGGAGATCGCCGAGGGTCCGCACGAGGATCAGACCGCGTGAGGTGACCTCGAGGGGTTGTACGGCGCCGGAGGGGTGCCGGTCGGGGTGACAGGAGCAGAGGAGCAGGGATGACCGCACGGTTCGGGTACACATTGATGACGGAGCAGAGCGGACCACGCGAGCTGGTGCGGTACGCGGTGGAGGCCGAGGCCGCGGGCTTCGATTTCGAGGTCTCCAGCGACCACTTCACCCCTTGGCTGACCAGCCAGGGCCATTCCCCGCACGCGTGGACGATGCTCGGAGCCGCCGCCAACGCGACATCCACGGTGGAGCTGATGACCTACGTCACCTGCCCGACGATGCGATACCACCCTGCGATCGTGGCGCAGATGTCGGCGACGCTGCAGCTCCTCTCCGAGGGACGGTTCACCCTCGGACTGGGCTCGGGCGAGAACCTGAACGAGCATGTGATCGGCGAGGGGTGGCCCTCGGTCCAGGTGCGGCAGCTGATGCTGCAGGAGGCGATCCACATCATCCGCCAACTCCACACCGGTGAGCTCATCACCTGGGAGGGCGACTACTTCCGGGTGGATTCCGCGCGGATCTGGGACGTACCCGAGCAGGGCGTGCCGATCGCGGTCGCGGTCTCGGGCGACAGCTCCATCGACAAGTTCGGCGACCTGGCCGACCACCTCATCGCCGTCCAGCCCGCGGGCGATCTGATCACGGGCTGGGAGCAGACGCACGGCGCGGGATCCCGGAAGATCGGTCAGATGCCGATCAGCTGGGACCCGGACGAGAAGACCGCCATCGAACGCGCGCACGACCAGTTCCGCTGGTTCGGCGGCGGCTGGACCGTGAATGCCGACCTTCCCACGCCGGCGGGCTTCGAGGGTGCCAGCCAGTTCGTGCGATTGGACGACATCGCCGAGGCGATGCCCTGCGGACCCGACCTGGACAAGATCGCCGAAGGCGTCCAGGAGTACCTGGAGGCGGGGTTCACCGATGTCGCGCTGGTTCAGGTGGGCGACGAGGCGCAGGCACGGTTCCTCGATGAGGCCGCGCGGCCGCTGCTGGAGCGACTGCGGAGCCTCTGATCCGCGAGGAGCCCGCTGCTCGCCTGTCGCAAAGCGCGCCCCGCATCGGCGTGTTGTGACAGGGGAGCCCGGAGTGCGGGGGCCTAGGTCGAAATGCCCTGCCGCCGCTGGGGTCGCGGTCGTACTCTGGTCGCAGTCGCCCCCGGACCCCGGTCGGCTCCACTGGTATGACATGTCCGGGAGGAACCATGGCCACCTACAGGATCGAACCGGCGTTCGACTCCGTCGACGTCGCGCTCGGGGTGTTCGATGACGAGGGGACGCAGTTCGCGGCCGGGCCGATCGACCGCGTCCAGGCCGTGACCCCCGCACCGGAGGCGGGCGCTGCGGAGCAGCACCCCTGACGGCGACCGAGGCAGCGGCGGAGGTTCTGCGCACTCGCAACCACCGCGAGCGGGCCCCTCGTCTGGTGCGGAGACCCGCGTTATCCTGACGCTGGAGGTATTCGACGATGCACGCAACTGTGGGAGATCGCGTCCGTATCCACGGGCGCACGGTCGGCGCGGCCGAGCGCGTGGGTGAAGTCATCGAGATCCGCGGCAGCCAGGAGAATCCGCTGCTGGTGGTCCGGTACGACGACGGCCACGAGACGATCCTCGCGCCCGGAGGCGACTGCGAGATCCTGCACGCCGGCTGAGAGCCGGCCGATCACCAGCCGCTGCGCGTCGGAGAGTGGCCCTCGCGGGCATCATCCGGCATCGCCATCTCGGCACGCACTCCGAGCAGTCGGATCGGCCGATCCCGCTCGATCTTCTCCACCAGCTCCATTGCCTTGGTCAGCACGGTGTCACGATCGAAGGTCGACGCGATCTTCTTGGTGAACGTCTTGGTCAGGAACGGCGCGTAACGCACTTTCAGGCCGAGGCCGACGACAGGCCGTCCCTCCGCCGCCACGTCGTCCAGCACCTGGGTGAGCAGTTCGCGCGCCGCCCGCTCGATTTCGCCGCGATCGCTGAGGTTCTGCTGGAACGTCGTCTCGCGTCCGTGCCCGCGGGGCACCCAGGGCGTGTCGTCCACGACGGATGCGCCCTCTCCGCGGCCCAGCTGCGCATACCAGGGGCCCATGCGCGGGCCGAACTCGGGCATCAGGCTCGCGGGATCGGCGGCCGCCAAATCGGCCACCGTGAGGATTCCGAGACCCACCAAGCGCTTGGAGATCCTGCTGCCGACTCCCCACAGGTCGATCGTCGGCCTGGGTCCCATCACGTCGAGCCAATTGTCCGCGGTGAGGCGGAACACCCCGCGCGGCTTGCCGAAGCCGGTCGCCACCTTCGCTCTGACCAGAGTGTCCCCGACGCCCACGCTGCAGTGCAGCGCAGTGCTGTCCAGGACCGCGCGCTGCACCTGGCGCGCGTACTGCTCGGGATCGTCGGTCTCGATCCCGATGAACGCTTCGTCCCACCCCAGCACCTGCACCACCGCGCCGGGCTGAGCGCGGAGGGTCGCCATCACCTGCTCGGATGCCGCGGTGTAGGTCTCGGCATCCACCGGGAGGATCACCGCCTCGGGTGCCTTCCGCGCGGCAAGGCGCAGCGGCATCCCCGAGCCGACTCCGAATTCGCGGGCTTCGTATGACGCGGTGGACACCACGGCGCGCTCGGTCGGGTCGCCCCGACCGCCGACGATCACCGGTCTGCCGGCGAGCTCGGGATGCCGCAACACCTCGACGGCAGCGATGAACTGGTCGAGATCGACGTGCAACACCCACCGGCGACGGTCCTGACTCATGCGGACAGTCTGCGTCCTCGCGGCGCGCGGGGCCACGGACCCGCTCGTCGGACTCCCCGGAGGTCGCCCGAGAGCGGGATGGTGATCATCACCGCGAGTCCCGGGATGATCACCATCCACGTCCAGAACACCGTGCGCCTGCCCGCGGTGCTCTCCCGCTCCCGGGTTCATCGAGCGGTCGAACCTCCTACGCCTGGACCTCGCCGCGCCAGGCGCCGCTTTCGGCCCCGCGGCTCTCGATGAACTTCTTGAAGTTCTTCAGATCCTTCTTCACCGCGTGCGATCCTGCCCCGACCAGCGAGCCGACCTTCTCCAGAAGGCCCTCCGGCTCCCAATCGAGCTGGACGGTGACACGGGTGGAGGTGTCCGTGAGCTTGTGGAACGTGACGACACCCGCGTGGTGCGTCTCGCCTCCGGTGCTGTTCCACGCGACACGCTCATCGGGGTGCTGCTCGGTGATCTCGGCGTCGAACTCCCGCTCCACGCCGCCCACGCGCACCTTCCAGTGCGTGTGGGTCTCATCGACCTGCGTGATCGATTCCACTTCGTCGAGGAACTCCGGAAAGCTCTCGAACTGGGTCCACTGGTTGTAGGCCGTGCGGACCGGAACGTCGACGTCGATGGTTTCGATGATCTGCACCATGCGGGTGCTCCTTACTGATGGATCGGATGGGTCCCACCCATTCAGCCGCACCCCGGCCGATCGAGGGGAGGGGTTGACAGGGGCGCCTCTAGCCGTGGCCGCGGGGGGATGTCAAGCGCGTGCGCATCCGACCCCGGCGCCCTAGCCTCGAGACAGGAGGTGCCCATCCCCGAGACCGCACCCGTGACATCCCTCGCCCCCGGCACCGCCCCCGGTCCGTTGATCGTCGAGGCGATGGCGCGCGCCGACACCGTGCCGGGGTTCGGGACGGATCCCGTTGCCACACTCGGCTGGTGCGTCGACATCGCTGGACGCGCTCCACGGCTCGGCGGGGGGAGCACGCGGCAGCTCTGGGAGCTGTTGGCCGCCACCGCCGCCCGCGACGTCTCGGCGGCGCGCATGCTGGAGCCGCATCTGGACGCACTGGGCATCCTCCGGCAGTGGGGCGATGCGGCCCCCGACCGGGCGGACACCCTGCTGGATCCCGTGCACGCCGACGAGGCATCGACGTGGGGCGTCTTCGCCGCCGAGGCGCGGGACATGACGCTGACGGCGTCCGAGGGGGCGGGAGCGTGGCGGCTCAGCGGGCGGAAACCGTGGTGCTCGCTGGCGGGGCAGCTGAGCCACGCGTTGGTCACCGCATCGGTCGACGACAGCCGTCGCGGCCTGTTCGCCGTCGAGCTGGATTCACGCGGGGTCCGCCCGCACGGCGGCCCGTGGTTCGCGCGCGGACTGGCCGATGTGGTCAGCGCCCCGGTGGATTTCGACGACGTCGCCGCTGTGCAGATCGGTCCGGCGGACTGGTACCTTTCCCGGCCGGGATTCGCGTGGGGTGGCATGTCGGTGGCGGCCGCGTGGTGGGGTGCGGCCGTCGGCCTGGCCGAGACGCTCCGCGCGGCCGCCGGGGCCGACCGCGCCGATCAGCTCGCGCTGGTGCACCTGGGACGGGTGGATGCCGCGCTCTGGGCCGCACGAAGCGTTCTGGCTGAAGCAGCCGATCTCATCGACGCGGGCGAGTCGGACCGGATCGGGGACCGTCTGCTCGCCGAACGCGTCCGCGGCGTCGTCGTCGACGCCGCGACCCTGACGCTGGCCGAGGCCGACGCCGCCCTGGGCCCGGCACCACTGATCGCCGACGAACGCCACGCCCGGCGGGTGGCGGATCTGCACCTCTACCTCCGTCAGCATCACGGTCTTCGCGACACCGCTCGGGCCGGCCGCCTCATTCTCGAGGCGGCGGCTGGATGACGGCGGCATTCAGTCATCTCGACGCGGGAACACCGGAACACGTGTGGCGGGCAGAGAAGCGCTTCGGCGCGGTCCGCACCCTGGATGACGACGTGGACCAACTCTTCGTGGTGGCCGCGCACCCCGATGACGAGACTCTGGGCGCCGGCGCGCTGATCCGCCGGGTGCACGAACGCGGGGGGCGGGTCACCGTACTCGTCGCGACGGACGGTGAAGCGTCCCACCCGCTCTCCAGTACGCACTCCCGCGCCGACCTGCGCGCGATCCGCCGGGACGAGGTGGTCAGTGCGCTGGACGCACTCGCCCCCGGCGCGAACGTCCTGTTCCTGGGTCTGCCGGACGGGGCGCTCCGCGAGAACGCCGACGAGCTCGAGGCGCGGGTGGCGGAGGCCGTGGACGCGGCGGGAAACCCCGCCGATCGCTGCCTGATCGTCGCACCGTGGTCAGGCGACCGGCACCGGGACCATCGGGTCGCCTCCGCCGCCGCTGCCCGGGTCTCCGCGCCGCGCCGCATCCGGCATCTCGGGTACCCGATCTGGCTGTGGCACTGGGGAGGGCCGGAGGACGTGCCGTGGCACCGCGCGGCCGCGCTGGCGCTCACGCCCGACGAGCACTCCCTCAAGGCGCGGGCGGTGCGCCTGCACGTCTCCCAGATCCGGCCGCTGTCCGAGGCCCCCGGCGACGAGGCGGTCGTGCACGAGGCGATGCAAGCGCATTTCGCGCGTGACACCGAGTTCTACCTCGCCGAGGACGCCGCGGACACGCAGTCCCTTCCGCCCGAGTGGTTCGCGGACTTCTACGCCCGCCACGAGGACCCGTGGGGGTTCGAGACGCGATGGTACGAGGAGCGCAAACGCGCTCTGCTGCTGGCCAGCCTGCCCGCACGGTCCATCGGGCGAGCCCTGGAGGTCGGCTGCTCCACCGGCCTGATCACGCGCGCGCTCGCGGCCCGAGCCGACAGCCTGGTCGCGATCGATCCGTCGCGTGTCGCCGTGCAGTCCGCGCGCGCACGGGTCGGGGATGACCCCACCGTGACGATCGTCCAGGGCAGCGTGCCGGGAGACTGGCCGGCCGGTGCCTTCGACACGATCGTCCTGTCCGAAGTCGGCTACTACCTCTCCGAGACCGACCTGGCGAGCACGATCGCGCTCATCGAGGCCGCACTGGCCGAGGACGGATGCCTGATCGCCTGCCATTGGCGGCACCCGGTGGCCGAGTACCCGCTCTCCGGGGACCAGGTGCATCACGCCCTGAGATCGGTGACCTCGTGGCAGCGGCTGGTCTTCCACGAAGAAGAGGACTTCCTGCTCGAGCTCTTCTGCCACGGCACGGCGGTGTCGGTCGCGCACCGGGAGGGGCTGCGGTGACCGGGGAATCCATCGCGGCGATCGTGGTCGTCGTTCCCGTGCACGATGAGGCAGCGCTGCTCGAAGCCTGTCTGACTTCTCTGGGCACCGCGGTCGCGGCGGCAGGCGTGCGCTGCGAGGTGCGGGTCGTCCTTGATGCCTGCTCGGACGGCTCAGCGGGGATCGCGGCGCGGCATCCCTTCCCGGTCATCCATGCCGATGCCAACGCGGTCGGCGCGGCGCGCGTCCAGGGCATCGACGCGGCGCTGTCCGCGCTGTCCGAGGTGCCGACCCCACGCATCTGGATCGCGAACACGGATGCCGATTCCCGCGTGCCCGCGAACTGGCTGGTGGCGCAGCTGGAGCTGGCCGAGTTCGGTGCGGACGTGGTCGTGGGAACCGTGCGACCCGACTTCGACGATCTGACCCTCAGCCATCGCCGGCTCTGGCTGGACACGCACATCCCCGGGGCTCCGAACGGTCATACCCATGGCGCGAACCTGGGGCTGCGCGCCAGCACCTATCTGCGGGCGGGAGGTTTCGCCGAGGTGGACGAGCACGAGGACGTCCGGCTGGTCGATGCGTGCCGCGAGAACGGCGCAGTGGTGCGCGCCACGGACGCCGCCGAGGTCGTCACATCCGGGCGCTTGTTCGGGCGCACCCCGGGCGGGTACGCGGGCCATCTGCGCGACCAGGACCGGCTGCTCCGCCGCGTGCAGACGTCGCCGCACACGCGGCGCGAGGCATCGTGACCGGCTGGACCCGGCCGCGCCCTCGCGCCGTGACGGATGCTGTGATGCGCGGTACCGTTGTCCGAAGGAACGGGGAGGTTCCGCGTGAGTGATTCGTTCGCCGCGGCGTTGGAGGCGATCGACCGCGCGCAGGACCAGCCCGAGGGCTTCTGTGCGGCGTTCGTCCAGGCCTTTCCGGTCACCGGCGCCGCCGTGTCGACCATGGGCGACCTTCTGGGCAGCGAGACCGTGGCCGCGAGCGACCGCTGCGCTGCGCGCATCGACGAGGTCCAGTTCGATCTCGGCGAGGGTCCGTGCTGGGACGCCGTCCGGACGGGGACCGCCGTGCTGCAGCCGGACATCACCGCGACCGGCCCGAGCCTGTGGCCGGCCTTCACCGCAGCGCTCCGACCCGAGGACATCAGCTCGCTGTTCGCCTTTCCGCTCCTGGTGGGACCGCTTCGTTTCGGTGCGATCGACCTGTACTCGCGCGTGCCCGTTGCGCTGGACGGCGACCAGACCAAGCAGGCCGGCGCGATGGCGGAGATGGTTGGTCGACACCTGCTGCGACGCGCCCTGACCTCGATCGGCGAGGCACCGGAAGGACCGGGGAACGCGTATTCGCGCCGGCTCATCCACCAGGCGTCGGGTGTCGTGCTGGCGCAGACCGGTCTGTCCGCGGATGATGCGCGACTGGTGATCCAGGGCCAGGCCTTCGCCGCCTCGCGGGCCATGATGGATGTCGCTCAGGACGTCATCGACGGGCGCCTGCGGTTCGCGCGTGAAGGAACACGGATCGAGGTCGTCGAATGATGCGGTTGACGCGCGACGGGCGCCTCCTGCAGACCTTCGCGCGGCTCGCCGACACCCTCGTCGATGACTACGACGTGGTGGAGCTGCTGCAGGTGCTGGTGGACACCTGCCGCGATGTGCTCGAGATGACCGCCGCCGGCATCCTCCTGGCGGGTCCGCAGGGTGAACTGGACCTCGTCGCCTCCACGAGCGAGACGCGGAGCTTCGCCGAGATGATGCAGCTGGGCTCGGACGACGGTCCGTGCCTGGAGTGCTATCGCACCGGTCGCCACGTCGCCGTCCCGGATCTGGCGGCGTCGTCGCCGGCGTGGGTGCAGTTCCGGGCGAGCGCCCGCCGGCAGGGGTTCCGCGCGCTGGACTCGTTGCCGCTGCGGCTGCGGGACACCAGCGTCGGTACGCTCAGCCTGCTGCGCTCCTCGGCCGGCGATGCGCCGGCCGAGGACATCGTCGCAGCCCAGGCCTTCGCCGACGTGGCGACGATCGGCATCCTGCACGAGCGGGCGATCCGCGAGAGCTCGATATTGAGCGAGCAGCTTCAGTCGGCGCTGAACAGCCGCGTCGTGATCGAGCAGGCCAAAGGCGTGGTGGCGCACACCCGGGGTGTGCCCATCGACGAAGCATTCACGTTCATGCGGCAGTATGCCCGCGCGCATCAGCTGAGGCTCGGTCTCGTGGCGGCGCAGATCGTGGAACGACGGATCGAGATCTAGCAGACCCCTGTCGGCCCGGGCAGGAAGCGCCTGCGATGCGTTCGTGGCAGGGAACGGCACGATCCACCGCGTCCGATTCAGCGTCGGCCGGCGGATCGGTCTCGCGGTCACCTTCGATGACCGGATCGAGGAGGACCTGGTCGAGCCCGACACGATCCTGGCCACCCCCGGCAAAGACGCGCGCGCTCGAAGGCCCGCGTGCACAGCGGATCCCCGCTCGCGTTGTCGCGACCATGGATCCGATGGACCGGGACGCGGTGATCTGAGGCGCCACGGCGCTCGCCGGAGGCGATCAGGCCGGAGGCGCCTCCGGGTCGAGGGTCTTGAGCATGTCTTCTTCGACCGCGTTGTCCGCGTCCAGCTGCTCCTCGGTCGTCTCGTCACCGCCGAGCGGGGCGTCGTCTTCGCCGGCAGCGGAAGCGTCGGGTCCATGAGTGGTCATAGGGCAACGCTACGCTCGTCGTCGCCTTAAGCAACGCCCCATAAGCAACGCCCCATACGGCGCGGTCCCGATGCCGCCCGCGGTGCGGAAACTATGGTGTCGGGTATGGACGACTCCGCCCGGATCCCGGCATCCACCTCCCTGTCCGCCTGGCTCGACAAGCTCGCCCAGCCCGACGGTGCGCCCGGCGGCGGCGCCGCGTGCGGCGTCATGCTGGCTCTCTCCGCCGCACTGCTGCGCATGGTGGCCGAGTACACCCCCGACGATGACCGCGCCACCGCGTGCGCGGCACGGCTCGTGGACCGTCGTCTCACCGCACTGGATGCCGCGGAGGCGGACGGCGTCAGCTCTGCGGAGCTGGGAGCGGCCCTGCGCGTACCCGGCGAGGACCCCGCGCGCGACGATCGGGTTCGGGATGCCGCCATCCGTGCCGCGCAGTCATCCGGCGCGCTCGGCGCCGTCGGGGTGGACATGGTCGACGAGCTTCGCCTGCTCCGCGAGATCGGCAACCCGCACCTCGCCGCGGATCTCGCCGTCGCGGGCGAGGCGCTGTCCGCGGGCATCGCGGGCGCGTCGATCAACCTCCGTGCGAACCTCCAGCTCGCGGGGGCGCACGGTGGCGCGGGCGACGCGCAGGCCGAGCTCGAGGCCGCGGTGGAGCGCATGCGGGCGGCGCGGGATGCGGCCTCCGGAATCGCCGACGAGACGGCGGCACGGTACGAGCATCGCTGATCCGCGGCGGCGGCGGGGCGTCGCCGGAACTCCAGCGACGCGATCCCGTGCACGTCGCGGATCCGTCGAGGGAATCCGTCCGTGTCCACCGAAGTGAGGACAGACAGTGACGTGTGGTCTTCTTAGGGTTGATACAGCAGGACCGCCCGCTCGACGGGCGCCATGAGATCGGGTGCCCCGCAGGGATCGCCCGCTCCATCGAAGAGAGACCCCCGGTAACCCCCCGGACCGGGGGTCTCTTCCTCTTTTCCGGACCGCGGACCCCGGCTGCTACAGGCCCTTGCCGCCGGTGACCGGCAGCACGGCGCCGGACACGTAGGAGGCGTCCTCGGACGCCAGGTAGACGTAGGCGCCGGCGAGTTCTGCCGGCTGGCCGGCGCGACCCAGCGGCGTGTCCGCGCCGAACTCGGCCAGTCGCTCGGCGGACCAGCCCGTTGCGGGAATGAGGGGCGTCCAGATCGGGCCGGGGGCGACGGCGTTCACGCGGACCCCCTGCGGCCCCAGCTGTTCGGCGAGCGCCTTGACGAATGCCACCTGAGCGGCCTTCGTCATGGCGTAATCGATGAGCCCGGGTGACGGGTTGAAGGCCTGGATGGACGATGTCACGATGATGGACGCGCCCGGCCGCAGATGCGGGATGGCGGCGCGCGCGGTGAACATCAGCCCGTAGAGGTTCGTCCGGAACACCCGATCGAGTTCCTCGGTGGACAGCTCCTCCAGGCCTGCGCGGTCCTTCTGGTACGCGGCGTTGAGGACCAGGACGTCCAGGCCGCCGAAGGCGGCGACGGTGTCATCGACGATGGATGACGCGAAGCTCTCCTCGCGCACGTCACCCGCCAGCGTCAGGCTCCGCCGTCCCTCCGCTTCGACCAGGGATGCCGTGTCCGCAGCATCCTGTTCCTCCACGGGAAGATGCGCGATGGCGACATCCGCGCCCTCCCTGGCGAACGCGATCGCCACGGCGCGTCCGATGCCGGAGTCCCCGCCGGTGATCAGCGCGCGACGATCGGTCAGACGGCCGGAGCCGACGTAGGATTGCTCGCCGTGATCCGGCGCGGGGCGCATCTGGTCGATGAGGCCGGGCTGCTGCTGTTCCTGCTCGGGGAAGCCTTCGGTGGAATACTTCGATCGGGGATCGACGCGTTCGTCTGTCATGAGCTCCACTTTCACTCGGCTGCGGGTGAGAGCGAGCGGGAACCGGCAGAGCCGTCTGCGCGGTCGCCCGCCCGAGGAGAACCTAGACCGCGCGACGGCGCCGGAACCGGGGGTTGACCGTCCGCGGTGGGACGGCTAGCAGCACCGGCGTCGGCCGCCGCGCCGATCAGAGCAGTGCGCGGGCCCGCTCGACGAACCGGAGGTAGGCGCTCAGCGTGTCTTCCGCGGTGATGGCGCGCAGGATGACCTCGTCCGCACCGGTCCGGTAATCATCGAGGCGGCCGCGGTCCGGTTCGCTGCCGGCATCCCACACGGTGCGAGCCGGATCGACCCCCTGGCGCGCGAAATTGGCGGCGTATGCCGGGACGGCCGCGTAGCGCTCTGTCTCGACCTGGAGCCGACCGCGCGCGTCGGGATCCAGGGCGGTCCGCACATACAGCGCCACGTGGGTCAGGGGGGCGAGGGAGCGCGCCTCCGCGGCTTGGGCGCGCGCGGTGGCGGGGGTGAGCCAGCTCAGCAGGACGCCGTCCGAAGCCTCCACCGCGAGCCGCCGCATCTTCGGGCCCAGGGCACCGACGACGACGCGCGCGGAGACGGCGTCGCGCAGCTCGGAGGCGGCCGCTCCCACTCGGGTCAGCGCGCCGCGCGTGATCTGGCCTGAGCCGATCCCGAGCACGAGTCGCTCCTGCGGCAGCGCCCGCGCCTCCGTCTCGGCGACGATGGCGCCGGCGGGGCGCCGGTCGATCGGGAGGATCCCGGTGGCCAGGATCAGCCGCGAGGTGGCGCGTGCGGCTGCCTGCAGAACCGGGAAGGCATCGCCCGCGGGTGTGTCGTTGACCCACAGCCCGGAGAAGCCCGCCTCCTCGACCGCCGGTGCCAGCCGTCCGGCCAGTTCAGGTCCGACGGATGCGGCGACCCCCAGGGAAACGGTGGCGCGTTCGGTCATGACGCCAGCCTACGGACCCCCGGGCCCGCTGACAGGTCCGTGCGTAGGCGTGAGCCGCCTCGCCTACAGTGCGGCCAGCGCGTTCGCAAGGTCCTCGACCAGGTCCTGGACGCTCTCGATCCCCACCGAGAGTCGGACGACGTCCTCGGGTACCGCCAGTTCCGTGCCGCGCACCGACGCGTGGGTCATCTCGTCCGGATAGTTCACGAGCGACTCGACCCCGCCGAGCGACTCCGCGAGCTGGAACAGGCGGGTGGATTCCGCGAACCGCCGGGCCGAGGCGGCATCACCCAGCGCGAGGGAGACGATGCCGCCGAAGCGGGACATCTGCCGTGCGGCCAGTTCGTGCCCGGGGTGCGCGGGCAGGCCCGGGTAGTAGACCCGGGCGACCCGATCGTGCCCGTCCAGGAAGTCGGCCACTGCCGCGGCGTTCTCACTGTGCTTGTGCATGCGGACGCTGAGCGTCTTGATGCCGCGCGTGGTCAGCCACGCGTCCAGAGGGCCCGACACTGCGCCCGCCGCGAACTGGAGGAAGCGCACGCTTTCGGCGATGGCGTCGTCGTCGATCACGACCGCACCGCCGACGACGTCCGAGTGGCCGCCGAGATACTTCGTCGCCGAGTGCACCACGACGTCCGCGCCCAGCCGCAGGGGCTGCTGCAGGGCCGGCGACGCGAAGGTGTTGTCGACCACGACCAGCGCGCCGGCGTCGTGACCCAGCCGCGCGAGTCCGGCGATGTCGGTGATCCGCAGCAGCGGGTTGCTGGGGGTCTCCACCCACAGAACACGTGCCGGTCGCTCCTCGAGGGCCGCGGCGACGGCATCCAGATCGCTCATGTCGACGATCCGCAGACCGATCCCCCAGGGGCCGAGGATGCGTGCGATGAGGCGATAGGTCCCGCCGTAGACGTCATTGCCGAGCAGAACCTCGTCGCCGGGCTTGAGCACGGCGCGCAGCAGGGCGTCCTCGGCGGCGAGCCCGGACGAGAACGACAGGCCGTGTCGGCCTCCCTCGATCGCGGCGAGCTGGGTCTGCAGCGCGGTTCGGGTGGGGTTGCCGCTGCGCCCGTACTCGTACCCCTGACGCAGGCCGCCGATCCCGTCCTGCGCGTAGGTGGTGGAGAAGTGCACGGGCGGGATGACAGCACCTGTGGTCGGATCGAACGCCTGACCGGCGTGCACGGCAAGGCTGTCGAAACCGCGGGTCGAGCTGTCGGTCTGATCGGTCATGGGTTGCTCCTGATGGTGGGGGTGGAATCGTCCGTCGTCGGATACCCGTGGGCATGCATCCAGTCGTCGTCGAAGAGCTTGCTGAGGTATCCGCGGCCGTGATCCGGCAGCAGCACGACCACGACCGCATCCTCGGGCAGGTCCTTGGCGGTGCGGAGGGCCGCGACGACGGCCATCCCGCTCGAACCGCCGACGAGCAGGCCCTCCTCGCGCGCCAGACGCCGGGTCATCGCGAAGGACTCTGCGTCGCTGACGCGGTGGATCTCATCGACGACGCCCGGGTCGTACGCGGCCGGCCAGAAGTCCTCGCCCACGCCCTCGACGTCGTAGGTGTGCACAGGTCCGCCGGAGTAGATGGACCCCTCCGGGTCGGCGCCGACGATGCGCACGGCGCCGCCCGATGCCTCCGTCAGGTAGCGTCCTGCGCCGGTGATCGTCCCCCCGGTGCCGATCCCGGCGACGAAGTGGGTGACCCGGCCATCGGTATCGCGCCAGATCTCCGGGCCGGTCGAGGCGAAGTGGCTGCGCGGACCGTTGGGGTTGGCGTACTGGTTGGGCATGTACGCGCCCGCGGTGTCGGCGACCAGGCGCGCAGAGACGCTGTAGTAGGACCGCGGATCGTCGGGCTCGACCGCGGTCGGGGCGACCACGACCTCGGCGCCGTACGCCCGCAGGACCGCCCGCTTGTCTTCGGCGACCTTGTCCGGAACGACGAAGACGCACCGGTATCCGCGCTGTTGCGCGACCAGCGCCAGGCCCACCCCGGTGTTGCCGCTGGTGGGCTCCACGATCGTCCCGCCGGGGCGCAGCAGGCCGTCGCGTTCGGCGGCGTCGACGATGTCAGCGGCGATCCGGTCCTTGGACGAGCCGCCCGGGTTGAAGTACTCGACCTTGGCCAGGACAGTGGCGCGGATGCCGCCGGTCACGTGGTTGAGGCGGACGAGGGGGGTGTTGCCGACCAGGTCGGTCACGCTCTTGGCGTATCGCACGGTGGTGTCCTGAGGGAGAGGCCGCGCGTCAGAGGCGCGGGGGATCGTCGGGGGTCGTCGAGGTGAGCGCGGAGCGCTCAGCGACAACAACGACAGGTCAGCACGTGTACACAGTAGCCGCTGCGGCCGGGGTCCGCGACGGGAATCCGTCCCGCGGCTGCGTGCACGCCGACCGGATGCCGCGGCTCAGCTCGCGAGCGCGCGGTGCACCGATGCCACCGCACTGGAGCCTTCGCCGACGGCCGCCGCCACGCGTTTCATGGACCCGCGACGCACGTCTCCGGCGGCGAACACCCGCGGCGTGGAGGTCTCGAACGGCAGGGGTTCCCGGCCCAGGTGCTGCCACTGTTGCAGCGTCTGGGCGGCGACGTCGGTGCCGGTGCGGATGAACCCGTCCTGATCGCGGTCCAGCGTCGTCAGCCATGAGGTCGCCGGCTCCGCGCCGATGAAGCAGAACAGTCCGCGGGCATCGACATCGCCGACGGTGTCGATGGTGACCCGCTCGAGGGCCTCCAGCCCGTCCAGTGCGACCACCCGGGATCCGGTGTGGATCTCCACCCGGGGGTCCTCCATGAGGCGTTCGACCAGGTAGGACGACATCCGGGCGCCGAGATCCCGACCGCGCACGACCAGCCGCACCGGACAGCCGTTGGCTGCAAGGTACAGGGCGGCCTGGCCCGCGGAGTTGGCCCCGCCGACCACCACGACCGGTGCTTCGATGACCTGGCGCAGCTCCAGCTGCGTTGCCGCGTAGTAGATCCCGGCCCGCTCGAAATCCGACCAGCGATCCAGCTCCAGGCGCCGGTAGGCGGCACCGGATGTCACGATCGCGCTGCGGGTGCGGATGATTCGGCCGTCGGTGAGGGTGACATCGAGCAGGTCGCCCGCGGGTTCCAGCTTGACGGCCTCGCACGGCGCGTAGACGCGGACGCCGAACTTGAGGGCCTGCAGCGAGGCCTGACCGATCAGGTCACGGCCGCTGACGCCGAAGGGGAAGCCCAGGAAGTTCTCGATGCGGGATGTCGCCGCGGCCTGACCGCCGGGGGCGACAGCATCCAGCAGGACTGTGCTGAGCCCCTCCGAGGCGCCGTAGATGGCGGCGGCCAGCCCGGCAGGACCGCCGCCGACCACCACGAGGTCCACGATCTCGTCACCGTCGGCCTGGTAGCTCAGCCCCAGGCGCTCGGCGACCATCCCGGGTGTCGCGCGCGTGATCGGCTCGCCCTGGATGAACGCGACCGGAAGGTCGTCGGCGGTCATGCTGTGGCCGGCGAGCGATCCCAGCTCACCCGGCTGCAGCTCGATCGCGGAGTGCACCAGATCGAGCCGCTCCGCGAACCTGCGCAGCGCGAGGAAGTCGCGCGAGGACGTCGGGCCGACCAGCTTGAGGGTCAGTGCCGCCGGCCCCTTGCGCAGCGACTCGCGACGCGCCCAGAGAGCGTGCAGGATCAGGTCGCACAGCTCGTCGTCCTCGTTCATGAGCCTGCGCAGGTCGGTCCGGGTGACTCTCCGGACGCGTCCCGGCTCCGTCATCCGCGCCGAGAGGAACGCTCCCTGACCGTTGAGCAGGCCCAGTTCGCCGACGAACGAGCGCGGGCCGGGCGTGGCCACCACGGCTTCCTCGAGCCACCACAGCGAGTCGCGCACGACCTCCATCCGGCCGGATTCGACCAGGATCATGTCGTATCCGCGGTCGCCCGAGCGGAAGAGGTACTCGCCGGCGCCGGCATCCTCGGGTGTCCCGAAATCCAGCAGTCGGTTCCACTGGGCGTCGGTGAGTTCGGGGCGCTGGAGCGGATCCGGGCTGTCGTCGTCTTCCATGGTCACCAGAATGTCTCGGCCGTACCCGCGCTAGCGGGAAGGGGTGGTGGGCTGTGGTTCCTGCTCGGACTGCTCGAGAGCGCGGATGAGGGACTGGGCGTCGTAGGGACCGGTGTGGCGGCGACCGTTGATGAACAGAGTGGGGACCGAGCTGATGCCCATCGCCTCGGCATCCAGCATGTCGTCGCGCACGCGGCCCGTGACTTCGGGGGAGGTGAGGTCGCGCTCGAACTTCGGCATGTCCAGCCCGAGTCGCCGCGCGAGGCGGATGATGTCGGACGGGCGCTGGTTCTCCTGGTCGGCGAACAGCCCCCGCTCGAAATCGAAGAACTTGCCCTGCAGGGATGCCGCTTCAGCCGCCTCCGCCCCGGCCAGGGCGTTCGGATGCACG
The DNA here is from genome assembly GCF_030246885.1 of Microbacterium sp. zg-B185. NCBI lineage: Bacteria > Bacillati > Actinomycetota > Actinomycetes > Micrococcales > Microbacteriaceae > Microbacterium > Microbacterium sp. zg-B185. The sequence continues at coordinate 3,122,640 of NZ_CP126739.1, read as the reverse complement.
GACGTGAGCGGAGCGTGGCGCCAGACGTAACGGAGCCGGTCGCCGAGCTGGCCGTGCACCTCCTGGATGGAACCTGAGGCCTTGAGGCAGAAGCCGCACTGGAAATCGCCGTACTCCACGATCGTGTACGGCGCATCCGCGACGCCGAACACGTGGTCGCGCTGCGGGTCGACGGGTCGCAGCAGGGTCTGGCCCGACTGTGTGTCGGGGTGGATGGCGTCGGAGAGGCGGAAGATGAGGGTCGCGATGATGAAGGCGAGCACGGATGCCGCCAGCACGCCCACGCGCGCCTCGTTCTGCGCTGCGTCGTCGTCGATGGCCAGGTCGACGATGAACAGCGAGATGGTGAACCCGATGCCGCACAGTGCCGCTCCGCCCGCGATGCGGTCGAGGGTCAGGCCCGGGCCGAATTCGCCCAGGCGGAGCAGGCGCAGGATGGCGGTGGAGCCGAACACGCCCAGGAACTTGCCCGCCACCAGGCCGATGACGATGCCCCACGTCAGCGGGGAGTTCATCGCGCCGGCGAGGATCTCGGGGCTGAGCAGGACCCCCGCGTTCGCCAGGGCGAACAGGGGGAGGATGACGTACGCGACGTACGGAGCGTACGCGGACTGCAGCCGCTCATTGATGGAGATCGACTCGCGCAGGCTGTTCGCCGCCGCCCGCGCGTACTGGGTGTTGGGCGACTGGCGGAAGGTGCGCGCCAGATCCAGCGCATGCTCCACGTCGCGGCGGTCGGGGCGGTAGACCGGCACCAGAAGGGCGATGGCGACACCGGCCAGGGTGGGGTGCACGCCGGATGCCAGGAAGGCCAGCCACACGATGACGGCCAGGGTCGCGTAGACCGGCCCGCGCCCGCCACGCAGGTACCGCGTGAAGTAGACCCCGGTCAGTCCTGCCGCGGCGATCAGCAGCGGCACCGGGTTGAAGTTCTCGGTGTAGACGAGGGCGATGATGCTCAGGGCGCCGATGTCATCCACCACGGCGAGGGTCAGCAGGAATACCCTCAGCCGGCCGGGAACGCGCGGTCCGATCAGCGCGAGAGCGCCGACGAGGAACGCCGTGTCGGTCGAGATGACGATGCCCCAGGCGCTCTCGTAGCCGGATCCGGCCGCGATGAACAGGAACAGCAGCGCGGGCACCACGAGGCCGGCGACGGCGGCGATGACCGGCACCAGAGCCCGGGACCAGCTGGTCAGCTCGCCGATCGCGAACTCCCGCCGCACCTCGAGTCCCACCGTGAAGAAGAAGATGGCCATGAGGGCGTCGTTCACCATCGCATGCAGCGTGAAATCGAGTTGCAGGTCAGCCACTCCGACGGTCAGGTGCGTCTCCCAGAGCGTCTCGTACGAGCCCGAGGCGACGTTGGCCCAGACCACCGCGGCCACCGTCGCGATCAGGAGCAGCAGCGCTCCGATGCGGGTCTGCCCCAGCGCCCCGACCTTCTCCGCGATCGAGCGCCGAGTGCGCGAGCGCTGCTCGGCGGGTTCGGGATTCGGAGTCGACTGGGTGCGGGTCACGTCGGACATTTGTGTGCATTCTCCTCGGCTGCCACTACTGCGACAAGTCGAATTCGGTGATCCGAATTCCCGCCCTCGGGTCCGTGGCAACTCACGGCCCGCTCCCAGCTTTGCGGGACCAAAACCGCCCCGACGTCTGTTCTTCTCTACGACGCTGCAGCCAGCCGCGTCACACGAGGAGGAAACGTGTCACAGGACTACCGTGCGACTGCGGATGCTCTCAGTCGCCTCACACCCGCTCAGTACCGGGTCACCCAGGACGACGGCACCGAGCCGCCGTTCCGCAACGAGTACTGGAACAACCACGAGGCGGGCATCTACGTGGACGTCGTCTCGGGTCAGCCGCTGTTCTCATCGACGGACAAGTACGACAGCGGCACCGGATGGCCCAGCTTCACGCGTCCGATCGACGCGCACGCCGTCACCGAGAAGGTCGACCGGACGCTGTGGATGAAGCGCACCGAGGTGCGTTCAGCCGGCGCCGACAGCCACCTCGGTCACCTCTTCGACGACGGACCGAGGGATGCCGGGGGCATGCGCTACTGCATGAACTCCGCGGCGCTGCGGTTCGTGCCCGTCGCAGACCTGGACGAGCAGGGCTACGGTGACTACCGGAGGCTCTTCGAGGACACCACCAATCAGGAGAACGCATCATGACCGATTCAGGCACCATCACCCGGACCCCCGGCACCGAGACGGCCGTACTCGCCGGCGGCTGTTTCTGGGGTGTCGAGGACCTCATCCGCAAGCAGCCCGGCGTGCTGGACACGCGCGTGGGCTACACCGGCGGCAGCAACGACCACGCGACGTACCGCAACCATCCCGGTCACGCCGAGGCGGTGGAGATCGTCTTCGACCCCAGCCAGACCTCGTACCGCGACATCCTGGCGTTCTTCTTCCAGATCCACGACCCGTCGACATTGAACCGGCAGGGCAATGACATCGGATCCAGCTATCGCTCGGCCATCTTCCCGCTCACACCCGAGCAGGAGGAGATCGCCCGCGAGACGATCGCCGACGTGGACGCCTCCGGGCTCTGGCCCGCCAAGGCCGTCACCACCATCGAGCCGGCCGGCCCGTTCTGGGAGGCCGAGCCCGAGCACCAGGACTACCTGCAGCGGATCCCGCACGGCTACACGTGCCACTTCGTGCGGCCCGGTTGGGTGCTGCCCAAGCGCGACGCGGCCACGACCGTCTAGTCGCAGTGTGCAAGGCAGGGCCGGAGCATCCGATGCTCCGACCCTGCCGTCGTCGTGGTGCGCCCAGGGCGCATGCGTCGCGCTGCCGGACGCCGTGGACCGGAGCCGAAAACGCATTGCCTTGTCGCCGGAGGCGCACATAGACTCGTGCCGCTGCCTGGCAGCCGCGACTCGGACGAGGCCGTTCGATTCGGGTCGTCACGACCTCAACCCCCGGGAGTGTCATGAACCGTCGCCTCCGCACGCTCGTCACCGGTCTCGTCGCCGCGGTCGCCGTCCCCGCCCTCGTCTTCGGCTCCTCCGCGGCGTGGGCAGACGACCCGATATCGCCACCCACTCTGCCGGACGCGGTCACCGACGACGGATCGACCTCCCCAGGTCCGCGCGGGCTCGCGGACTCGCTGCGCAGGGCCAGCGGAACGGTCCAGGTCAGCGTGCGGCTCGCGGAGCCCGCGATCGCCGAGTCGCTCCCTGAGGGCGCCCTCGCGGAGGGCAATGTGCCGGGCCAGGCCGATCAGCTCGCCCAGAAAGACAAGGTCGCCGCCCAGCAGGACCAGTTCCTCGCCGAAGCGAGCGGCCTCGGCGTCACCGAACTGGGCCGCACCGACCTGGCGGCCAACCTGGTGGTGCTGTCGGTGGACGCGGCCGCGCTCGCGGACATCGCGGCGCTGCCCAACGTGCTGTCGGTCAGGCCGATCCGCACCTATGAGACCCACGCCACCCCGGCGGAGGATGCCCAGTCCGGCAGCCTCGCCCAGGCGATCGACTACGTGCAGGCGCGGCCGCTGCATGAGGCCGGTTTCGACGGAACCGGCGTGAAGGTCGCCGTGCTGGACTCCGGCATCGACTACACGCACGCGAACCTCGGCGGCCCGGGTGATCTGGCGATCACCGACGAGTGCTTCGCAGGCGCGGCGGCCGCCCCGGTCGGCGTATGCGCGACGCTGTTCGGACCGGACGCGCCGAAGGTCAAGGGTGGAATCGACTTCGTCGGCGGGGAGTGGCCGAACGGCCCCGCGGTCACCGACCCGAACCCGATCGACGCGGGTTCGGACGCCGGCCACGGAACGCACGTCGCCGACATCATCGGCGGCCGCAGTGCCGACGGGAGCCACCTGGGCATCGCGCCGGGCACGGATCTCTACGCCGTCAAGGTCTGCTCATCCGTGTCCACCTCGTGCGACGGCGTGGCGATGCTGCTCGGGATGGACTGGTCGCTGGATCCCAATGGCGACGGCGACATCTCGGACGCCGTCGACGTGGTCAACATGTCGCTGGGCTCCTCGTACGGGCAGGAGCAGGATGATTCCACGACGACCGCCGACAACCTGGTGAACGCCGGCGTGGTGGTCGTGGTCTCGGCCGGCAACTCCGCGGACCGGCCGTTCATCGTCGGGTCACCGTCTTCGGCAGCCGGCGTGATCAGTGTCGCGCAGACTGCTCTTCCGGATGATCGGCAGTGGGTGATCAAGCCGGACGCCGGTCCGGCGATCACCAACGCGGTCCTGCAGACCTGGTCGCCGGCGCCGACGTCCGTGGTCACCGGGCCGCTGGCCCGGCCGACCGATGAGGGCGGCGTCGGCTGCTCGGCCGAGGCGTTCGCGTCCTTCCCCGGCGGGGCTGTCGCGCTGGTCCAGCGCGGAGGGTGCAACGTGTCGGACAAGGCGGTGTTCGCTCAGGATGCCGGCGCCAGCGCGGTCATCATCTACAACAACGCCCCCGGCGACCCGCCCAGCTTCAGCTTCGGCAGCGCCGTCCCGGTCGTCGTTCCGACCTTCAGCATCTCGCAGGCGACCGGCCTGCGGCTCATCCAGGACGGCGCCGCGAGCGTGACCATCGACCCGGCGGACGCGGTCGCTCTGACCAACACGATCGTCGGCACCTCCAGCCGTGGCACCACGATCGACGGTCAGCGCGCGAAGCCCGACATCGGGGCGCCAGGCGCGTGGCTGTCGGCCGAGACTGGCACCGCCACTGAGGAGACCAACTTCGGCGGCACCTCCGGCGCGGCACCGGTCGTGTCCGGTGCGGCTGCACTGCTGCTCGACAAGTTCGAGGGTGCGACCCCCGCGGTCATCAAGGCACGTCTGCTCAACGGTGCGGACAACACGAACCGCACTCCCACCGCAGACGGCTTCATCACCACTCCGATCTCGCGGGTCGGTGCCGGCGAGGTCCGAGTTGCGCCCTCCGCCGACGCGGTCGGCGTGCTGGCCACCGCCGGAACGGGCGGCAACGTCGGGCTGGGCATCCCGTCCGTGACGAAGGTGTACAAGACCGACGTCGAGCTCACGCTCACCAACACCTCGGACGAGAATCTCAGGTACGCGTTCGCGGTCAGCTACCGCGACGAGGCGGATCGGGCCACCGGCGCGGTCACCATCCGCACCGCTCCGGAGAACGTGATCGTTCCGAAGGGCAAGACGCAGACGGTCAAGGTGCTGGTCAGCATCGACGCCTCGAAACTGCCGGACTGGCCGTTCGACAGCGTCGGCGCGACTGGCGGGGACGGCTCGCTGCTGAACGGCCCGGAGTTCGACGGCTGGATCACCGCCACCTCCGACGTGGACAGCGTGAAGGTCGGCTGGACCGTGCTGCCGAAGAAGGCCGCCGAGGTGAGCGCGGATTCGACGGTCAAGCTCAAGAAGTCCGGCGACGGTTCGCTCAAGCTGAAGAACAGCTCGCTGGTCGCGGCCGGCGACGTGGAGCTGTTCGCCCTGACCGGCACCAGCCCGGAGTACCCCGACCCCGCTCCGGGGGAGCCCGGTTCGCCCGGCAGCAACGCCGCCGTCATCGACCTGGCCGCGGTCGGTGTGCGCGACGGCGGGGGCGGGACGGTTCAGTTCGCCGTCGCGACCTACGATCGCCGCACCGTCCTGCCGTACCCGGCGGAGTTCGACATCTATGTGGATGCGGACAACGATGGGGCCGACGACTACGTCCTGTACAACGCCGAGGTCGGCGGGTTCGGTGTCACGGGGCAGACGGCCGTCTACGTCGCGGACCTGAACACCGGTGGGTCATCCGCGTACTTCTACGTGGATGGCGGGTTCGACTCGGCGACGCAGATCTTCACTGCGCCGCTGGAGGCGCTCGGCATCGCACCCGGACAGACGTTCGGATACAGCGTCTACGCGTACGACAACTACTTCAGCGGCGCACAGACGGACGCCATCGAGGATCAGACGTACACGTGGGGCGAGGCGAAGTACACCCCGACCGGAACCGTCACCGTCCCGGCGAAGGGGCGGGCCACCGTCGCCGTCCAGGCGACCGGTTCCACGGCGCCTTCCACGCAGACCGGGCTGTTGCTGCTCTACCGCACCGCCGCCGAGAACGACTTCGGCGTCGTGCAGATCACCCCGTAACCCGCGCACGGGCCGGGCGTCGTACGGCGCCCGGCCCGTCCGCTCGCGCATCCGGCGCGCAGGTGCCCGACCTGCGGGCTCCTGCTCAGCCCGCCCGCCTGCGGGCTCATGCTCAGCGCACCGCCTGCGGGCTCCTGCTCAGCTCGCCGGCCCGCCGTCGACCACGTCGTAGCGGTCCGGCTCCGGCGAACGGGCGAAGAGGCGTCCGCTGACCCGCGTCGGGACGACGCGCACCCAGCGGTACTTGAGGGTCGGGATCCACGGTTGCAGCGGCAGCTGGTCGGCGGCATCGATGTCCCGTTGCAGCTCGAGGCGCTCGGCCACTCCCTTCACGACCACGCTTGCCGCTGCAGCGTCGTCGTAGCGGTCCGCCTCCAGCGCAACGCGCGGGTTCGCGGTCAACGCGGCGAGCTTCGACCCCGGCGAGGTCCGGAAATAGAGGGCACCCTCGGACACCACGAAATTCAGCGGGAAGATGTCGACCTCCTCGCCGACGCACAGCGCCAGCCTGCCCACCTGCGCATGCTCGAGCAGGTGCCAGCACTCGTCTTCGGTCATCTCTGTCACGGCTTCGTCTGAGAATTCCGGCATGTGAGTCCTCCGATCGGTCAGGTGGCGCCCGCGCCACACACGTCGCGGGCACTCCAGCCAACCCCACCGGCGGTCCCCGCGCCAGGTGTCCGGTCGCTCACCGGCTGGACTTCAGGGTCCGGGCGGGAAGAGGATGGGCCGATGAGGCCCGTCGTCCTGGAGCTTCCCTTCCGCGGCACGTGGCGGGCCGAGATGAGCCCGGCCCGCAGGGTGCCCAGTCACGGAACGCACCTGTTCGGCGTCACCTACGCGATCGACTTCGTCGCCGTGGATGCGCGCGGCAGGTCCGCGCCGCCCGGGTGGCGGGCGGTGCTGGGCTCCGAGGAGCCGGCGACCTTCCGCGGCTTCGGGCAACCGGTCCTCGCCCCCGCGGCGGGGACGGTCGTCTCCGTCCACGACGGCGAACCCGACCACGTCGGGAGGCGATCGCCGCTGACGCTGCTGCCGTACCTGCTCGGGCAGGCCGCGCGGGTCCGGGCGGGGATCGGGGCGATCGCCGGCAACCACGTGGTCATCGCGCTCGGCCCGGCCGGACCGTTCGTGACCCTCGTGCACCTGAGGCTGGGCAGCCCGCAGGTGGAGGTCGGCGACGTCGTCGCGGTCGGCGACTCGCTCGCGGAATGCGGCAACTCCGGCAACAGCACTCAGCCGTGCGTACACGTGCAGGTCACCGACTCAACGGACTGGAACCGAGCGCGCGGCCTGCCCATCGTGTTCCGGGGCTACCGCAGCCTGACCTCAGGCGAGGTCGTCGGGCACGGCATCCCCGGGGAGTCGGAGATCGTCGAAGCCCTGTGACCGACAGGCGACACCCGGCGCGGACAGCGGGCATGGGCACGCGGAACCGCGCACGCCCGACTAGGCTCGTGGTCATGGGCAGGTTCATTTACGACACGATGGCAAACTCGGTCGACATCGATGATCGGACGCTTGCGCATCTTCGCATCGTGGTGATGAACAAGCTGCGCCGCACCGAGGCTTTCATGTTCGATGTCGAGGTGGGCGACGGCAGCGGCCGGCGCAGCTTCTGGATGCACCCGTCGGTCCCGATTCAGTTCCACTTCTTCGGTAGCCGCAATCCGCGCATCAACCGCGCCTGGATCGAGGACCTGATGCAGGTCGCGAGCGGACCGAACGGGCTGACGATCACGCCGGAGCCGTCGGAGGAATCACTCCCCGAGGAGTGAGCGCGCTCGCGCCGTGGGAGCGGTCAGTTCTTCTCGGGTGCCGCGAGCTCGGAGGTCTGCAGCACGTCGTGGCCAGTGGTCAGACTCGACCCGCCGACCTCGTTGCCGCCGACCGTGAGCTTGTCGATCGACAGCTCCTCGACCTCGACCTTGGCCACCGCCAGCGCGGGATCGCTCGGCTCGATGACCTCGACCGGCCCGGTGTCGAAGTGCTCGGCGATCAGCGTGATGCCGCCCGATGAGTTCGCCGAGCTCGCGAGCTCTTCGATCCATTCCCGACTGAGAGTCGCGGGCTCGGGGTCGTCGAACACGAAGCGCATCGGGATCGACGGGTGCAGCCAGATGGTGCTGCGACCGCGCGGCTGGCCGTCGGGATGCCGCCACGTCACGGTGAAGCTCTCGCTGCGCCGGAGCTTGGTGGCGATGACGACCTTGAGGTGCGCCAGCGCGCGATCCTCGATGTGAATCGGGGTGGCCGATCCGCCGTAGTAAATGGTGCCCACCGAGATACCCTAAGCCCTACGGGGCGCGCCGCGAACTCCACAGGGCGATCCTGTGGCGAATCTCCCTTTCAGAACAGCGCGATTCGGCGTCAGCGGGTCGCCCGCGCCAGGTTCTGCACCATCTCGTCGCGCGTCTGGACCGCCCCATACGCGGGCTGGTCGCGCTCGACGCGCCAGCTTTCCGCGAGCGGGCCGATGCTCACTGCGTCGAACCCGAATTCTCCGTACAGCTCGGCGACGAGGGCGGCCGCATCCGGAAAGTCGCTGGCCGTGGCCAGCGCGCGGCGGCCGGGCGTGCCGGCAGGTGAACCGGTCGTGCGGATGTCGCCCGCGGTGATGTGGTTGAACCCCTTCGCGACCTTCGATTCGGCCAGATGCTCCTGCAGCAGGCCGCTGGAGGTCGCCTTCTTCTCGTCGAGGGCGGCGATACGGCCATCGCGCTCCCAGTAGTAGTTGTTCGTGTCCACCACGATCTTTCCCGCGAGTGGGGCGACCGGAAGGTCCCGGTACGCCGTGAACGGGACGGCGACGATGACGAACTCGCCCTGGGTGGCGGCATCCGTCGCCGTGCCGGCGGTGGCATGATCGCCCAGTTCGGCAACCAAGGGAGCCAGCGATTCGGGCTCCCGGGAGTTGCTGATCACCACGTCATAGCCGCGGTCGATGAGCCCACGAGCCAGCGTCGAGCCGATGTGTCCTGCGCCGATGATGCCCACACGTGTCATGCGGAGAGCAACGCCGCACGATCGGGTTCATTCCCGCGCGGTCATCCCGCTGCTGCGCCGAGGACACCGGGATCGGCGAGCAGGTCGGCGAACGCGGCCTCGGCCGCGCCGATCAGCAGGCGGTTCTCGGCGAGGACCGCGACGCGGATCGCGAGGCCCTCCATGCTCGCCGGCATCGCATGGGCTCCCACCGCGGCGGTGAGCCCGTCCAGGTCGCGCTCGGCGATGGTGGCGAGGAATCCGCCGAGCACCACCACCGACGGGTTCAGGACGTTGACGGCGTTGGCCAGGGCTGTGGCCAGGATGCCGCGTTGACGCGCGAGTTCGGCGATCGCGTCCGGCAGCGTGGTGGCTTCCAGCAGCGCGGCCAGGGTGGGCTCGTCGGCGGACGGGCGGCCGACGACGGCGAGCAGACGTGCGCGGCTCACTTCGTCCTCGAGGGCGCCGTCGCGAGCGCGCCGGTCGCGGTCGGACGCGATCCCGGGTCTGTTCTGGCCGAACTCACCGGCGTAGCCGCCGGCGCCGGCCACCGGCATCCCGTGCACGATCAGCCCGCCGCCGATGCCGCTGGCACCGCCGTTGAGGTAGACGATGTTGTCGATACCGCGTGCCGCGCCGTACAGGTGCTCGGCGATGGCACCGAGGCTCGCGTCGTTGCCCACGACGGTGGGCAGGCCGGTCGCCTCCGCGACCAGGTCGCGGATCGGGGCGTCGGTCCACCCCAGGTGCGGCGCGTTGCGCACGAGCCCGTCGGCGGCGCGGACCAGCCCGGGAACGGCCAGGGCCACCGCCACGATGCGCGCGTCGGCCAGTTCCGCCGCGCGCCAGGCCGAGATGCGCTCGGCGACGAGCGCAGCGGTCTCTTCGGGACCGATCAGGTGGTCCAGATCGATGCGCTCACGGATCGGGATGCCTCGGTCCAGCCCGACCGCGGCGATCGTGAGCGCGTCGACCTCGGGGTTGACCGCGATCGTCAGCACGCGGGGATCGACCGCGACGACGGGGGAGGGGCGCCCGACGCGTCGGGATCTGTCCGGTGCGTGCTCCTGGACCAGCCCCTGCTGCGCGAGCTGCGATACCAGGTCGGCGATGGTCGAGCGGTTCAGCCCGGTCGTCTCGGTCAGCACCGCGCGGGAGAGGGGGCCTTCCAGGTGCACCAGCCGAAGGATGCGCGCGAGGTTGCGTTGGCGCACGCCGTCCGCCGTCTGTTCGCTCACTCGTCCCACTGTAGGAGATCGAATCGTGATCATCTCCACATTTGTTGGCCTTGACCACGAATACGTCACGCCATATATTGAGCGAATCAGATCACTTTCGACCACGACGTCGAAACTTTCGGAAGGTTCAAGGATGAACGTACGCAGCAAGACGCGGCTTGCCGCGGGCCTGGCCGCCGTCGGCCTGGCCGTCGGCACGCTGGCCGGGTGTTCCGCCGGGGGCGGCGGAGACGAGGGCGGGGGCGGCGACGGCGAGCAGATCACGCTCACGTGGTGGCACAACGCCACCAACGGGCCGCTTCCGGACGTGTGGGAGGCGGTGGCCACCGAGTTCGAGGAGGCCAACCCCGGCGTCACGGTGGAGCAGACCGGCTATCAGAACGAGGAGCTGCAGCGCACCCTCATCCCCAACGCATTGGCCGCGGGCGACCCGCCGGACCTGTTCCAGGTGTGGCCGGGCGGCGAGCTGCGCGACCAGGTCGACAACGAGTACCTCATGCCGCTGGATGACCTCATCCCGGAGACCATCGAGAGCGTCGGCGCGACGGCCTACCCGTGGCAGGTGGATGGGGTCACCTACGCCGTCCCGTTCACGTTCGGCATCGAGGGCTTCTGGTACAACAAGGACCAGTTCGAGGAGGCAGGTGTGGAGGTGCCCGAGACCTTCGATGACCTCGTCACCGCCGTCGGCACCCTCCGCGAGGCCGGGTTCACCCCCATCGCGGTCGGCGCCGGAGCGGGCTGGCCGGCGGCGCACTGGTGGTACCAGTTCGCCATGAAGTCCTGCTCGCCGGAGACCCTGGAGGCTGCGGTGAGCGAGTTCGACTTCAGTGACCCGTGCTGGGTCGAAGCGGGCGAGCAGCTCCAGGAGTTCATCGGCATCGAGCCGTTCCAGGAGGGCTACCTCGGCACCGTTCCGCAGGAGGGTGCCGGCAGTTCGGCGGGCATGATCGCCAACGGCCAGGCGGCCATGGAGCTGATGGGCCACTGGAACGTCGGCACCATCGGCGGCCTCGCCCCCAACGAAGAGGTTCCGGAGTTCCTGGGCTGGTTCCCGTTCCCGGCGATCGAGGGTGCGGCGGGCGACCCGTCGGCCGCGCTGGGCGGCGGCGACGGCTTCGGCTGTTCTGCGACCGCTCCGCCGGAGTGCGCCGATCTGCTGGCCTACATCATGAGCGAGGACGTGCAGAAGCGCTTCGCCGAAAGCGGCTCCGGCATCCCGACCGTGCCCGGCGCGATCTCTGCGGTGGAGGACCCGAACCTCAGCCTGGTCGCCGAGGGCCTGGCGGACTCGTCGCTCGTGCAGATCTGGCTCGACACGGCGCTCGGCACGACCGTCGGGAACGCGATGAACGAGGGGATCGTCAACCTCTTCGCCGGCAACGGCACCCCGCAGGACATCGTCACGCGCATGCAGGATGCGGCGGCAACACTGTAATGACCGCCGTCAGCACGCCCGGGTCCGCGGTCTCCGCGGGCCCGGGCCGCGCATCGCGCACGCGTCCCCGTTCGGGGGCGGTGCGCAAGCGCGTCGAGATCACCCTCTTCCTGACCCCCGCGCTGGTGCTGTTCCTGGGGTTCGTCATCCTGCCCGTGGTGCTGGCCGCGGTGTACAGCCTGTTCAACCTGCCGCCGGCGTTCCGCTGGGACCACCTGGCCGACCCGGACCGGTTCGTCGGCCTGGCCAACTACACCCGGGCGCTGAATACCCCGGAGTTCCAGCGCGCGATCGCCAACACCTTCTTCATCCTGTTCATGTCACTGCTGGTGCAGGGTCCGGTCGCGATCGCCGTCGCGCTGATGCTGAACCGGCGGATGAAGGGACGCGGCGTCTTCCGCCTGCTCATCTTCGTGCCGTACGTGCTGGCAGAGGTCATCGCAGGCCTTTCCTGGCGGCTTCTGCTGCAGCCCGGTGGGGGCGTGAACGCCATGCTGGAAGGCCTCGGACTGGGATTCCTCCGCCAGAACTGGCTGGCCGATCCTGCCATCGCGCTGTGGACCATCTTCTTCATCCTGACCTGGAAGTACATCGGCTTCGCCATCCTGCTGATGCTGGCCGGGCTCCAGGGCGTCCCCGAGGAGCTGGCCGAGGCGGCACAGATCGACGGCGCCACGTGGTGGCAGACGCAGCGCTACATCACCCTCCCTCTGCTGGCCCCCACGATCCGCATCTGGGCGTTCCTGTCCATCATCGGCTCGCTTCAGGTGTTCGACATGATCTGGGTCACCGTCGCTCCGGCCGTGCGCCGCATCGCCACCGAGAGCATGGCCACCTACATGGTCCAGCAGGGCCAGTTCGCCGGCCAGCCCGGCTACGGCAGCGCCATCGCCGTCATCCTCTTCGTCATCTCACTCGTCGTCGCGCTGGTCTACCAGCGCTTCGCGCTCCGCCGAGACCTCGCCGGATCCATCACTCGGGGGGTTCACTAGATGTCCGCCACCACCACCGCGCCGGCCGAGACCGAGTCCGGGGAGCAGCCGACGCCGCCCCGCTCGCCGCGTGTGTTCGACCGGGGACAGCCGTTCGTCTATCTCGTGGCGCTCGTGGTCGCCGCCGTTGCCGTCGGTCCCGTCCTGTACGTCTTCATCGGCGGCTTCCGCACCACCGTCGACATCAATGCCAACCCCGCCGGACTGCCGGATCCGTGGGTCTTCGAGAACTGGGCCGCCGTGCTGAGCGCCCCCCGCTTCTGGGGCAACGTCGCCGCGAGCGTCATCCTGGCCACCGCCACCACCGCCGGTGCGGTGGTGGCGGGGCTCATGGCGGCGTTCGTCATCGCCCGCTACAACTTCCGCGGCCGGCAGGGACTGTACACGCTCTTCGCCGCCGGACTGATGTTCCCGCTGACCGTCGCGGCGCTGCCGCTGACGCTGCTGCTGCGCACGCTCGGACTGCACGGGACCTACCTGGGCGTCATCATCCCCGGCATCGCGTTCGCGCTGCCGACGACCATCATCATCCTCGTGCCCTTCCTGCGTGCGATCCCCGAAGAGCTGGAGGAGGCGGCCGTGATCGACGGCGCCTCGCGGCTGGTCTTCTTCTGGCGCATCCTCCTGCCGCTGTCCAAACCCGGCCTGGTCACCGTCGGGGTCCTCGCCTTCGTGGCGAGCTGGAACGGGTATCTGCTGCCGCTGCTGGTGATCAGCACCGGGTCGCTGCCGCAGGAGTGGTGGCCGCTTCCCCTGGGGGTCACCCAGTTCTCCAGCCAGTACTCGCAGAACACCGGCGCGGTGCTGGCCTACACCTCGCTGGCGATGATCCCGGCACTGGTGTTCTTCCTGCTCGCCGAGAAGCGCATCGTCGGCGGACTGACCGGGGCGGTGAAGGGATGACCCTTTCAGACCAGACCGGCCCCCAGGCGGTGCGGGGCTCGGACGCGGTGATGCCGCCCTGGCGTGACGTGACGCGTTCGATCGAAGACCGCGTCGACGCGCTGATGGCCGAGATGACGGTCCGCGAGAAGGTTGCGCAGCTGTACGGGGTCTGGGTCGGCGCATCGGCCGACGGGGAAGATGTCGCGCCGCACCAGCACGAGATGAGCGAGCCCATCGACCTGGACGCGCTGCTGCCGTCCGGCCTCGGCCAGCTCACGCGCCCCTTCGGCACCGCACCGGTGGATCCGGCGCTGGGCGCGCTGTCGCTGATGCGCGCACAGCAGCGGATCGCCGCGGCGAACCGCTTCGGCATCCCCGCGATCGCGCACGAGGAGTGCCTCGCCGGCTTCGCGACCTGGGGAGCGACCGCGTACCCGGTGCCGCTCAGCTGGGGTGCGACCTTCGACCCCGCCCTGATCCAGGAGATCGGCGCGCGGATCGGCGCCGATATGCGCGCGCTGGGGGTGCACCAGGGACTCGCCCCCGTCCTGGACGTCGTGCGCGATGCGCGGTGGGGTCGCGTCGAGGAGACCATCGGCGAGGACCCGTACCTGGTCGGGACGGTCGCCACGGCGTACATCCGCGGACTCGAGTCCGCCGATGTCGTGGCCACGCTCAAGCACTTCGTGGGCTACTCCGCCTCCCGGGCGGGCCGCAACCTCGCGCCCGTCTCAGTCGGTCCGCGAGAACTCGCGGACGTGCTGCTGCCCCCGTTCGAGATGGCCGTGCGCGAAAGCGGCGTGCGCTCGGTGATGAACGCCTACACGGACATCGACGGGGTCGCCACTGCGGCCGACCCGGCGCTGCTGACCCGGCTCCTCCGCGACACGTGGGGCTTCGACGGGACCGTGGTCGCCGACTACTTCGCGATCGGATTCCTCACCCAGCTGCACGGCGTGGCCGAGGACTGGGTGGACGCCGGGCGGCTCGCCCTGACCGCCGGCATCGACGTGGAGCTGCCGACGGTCAAGGCTCTGTCCGAGCCGTTCGTCGCCGCGGTGCAGGAGGGCCGCGTCGACGGCGCGCTCGTGGACCGGGCGTCGCGTCGAGTGCTTCGGCAGAAGGCCGAATTCGGGATGCTCGACCCCGAGTGGAGCGCAGCGCCCGACGCGCTCCTCGGGGTCGAGTCCGACTCGCCCGCCGCCCTGCGCGGACGCGTGGACCTGGACTCCGCCGACAATCGGGCGCTCGCGCGGCGGGTCGCCGAGAGCGCGGTCGTGCTGCTCAGCAACGACGGCACGCTTCCGCTCGCGCCGTCGCGTCGCATCGCCGTCGTCGGACCCACCGCCGAGGACCCGTACGCGGTCCTCGGCTGCTACTCGTTCCCGTCGCACGTGGGCGTGCATCACCCTGAGGTGCCGATCGGCATCGAGCTGTCCACCCTGCGCGAGGCGATCGCGGCGGAGTTCCCCGACGCCGATGTGACGTACGAGCCGGGCACCACCGTGGACGGCGGCGAGACCGACGGGTTCGACGCGGCGGTGGCCGCGGCATCCGTCGCCGACATCGTCGTCCTCGCGCTCGGCGACCGTGCCGGCCTGTTCGGGCGCGGCACCAGCGGCGAGGGATGCGATGCGGAGAGTCTGGCGCTGCCGGGCGCGCAGGGTGCTCTGCTGGAGGCGATCCTCGCCGCCGGAACGCCGACCGTCGTGACGCTGCTGGCCGGCCGGCCCTACGCGCTCGGCACCGGTGTGGAGTCCGCCGCCGCGATCATCCAGACCTTCTTTCCGGGAGAGGAGGGCACCGGTGCGATCGCGGGCGTGCTCAGCGGGCGGGTCAATCCGTCCGGGCGGCTGCCCGTCAGCGTTCCGGCCACCCCCGGCGCACAGCCGTCCACGTACCTTGCGGCCCCCTTGGCCCGCCGCAGCGGGGTGTCGAACATCGACCCCAGCCCGGCGTTCCCGTTCGGCCACGGCATCGGCTACTCGTCGTTCGTCTGGTCGGATGCCGCGGCATCCGCCGACGCCGTCGGAACCGACGGCCGTGTCACGGTCTCGCTCCGGGTCGGCAACGCCGGCGACCGCGACGGCACCGAGGTCGTGCAGCTGTACCTGCGCGACCCTGTGGCCAGCGTCGTGCGTCCCGTGCAGCGGCTGATCGCCTTCGCGCGGCTGGACCTCGCCGCGGGCGCGGCCGCCCGGGTGCGCTTCACCGTGCCCGCCGACCTGGCGAGCTTCACCGGAGTGGACGGGGTGCGCATCGTCGAGCCGGGCGAGATCGTCCTCGGGTTCGGCCGCTCGAGCGGTGACATCGTCCAGGAGCTGTCGGTGCGGCTCAGCGGACCTGTCCGCCCGGTCGATCACACCCGGGCGCTGCACGCCGACGTCGTGGTCGAGGAGCTCTGACGCGGGTCCGTCGGATCAGCCGAGGTGGCGGGCGGTGCTGCCGCGCACCACCAGGTGGGTGGCAAGATCCATGCGCAGCGTCTCCACCTCGGCGCCGTCGGCCAGGCGGAGGACGAGGCGCGTGGCCTCTTCGCCCATGCGCTTCAGAGGCTGATGCACGGTGGTCAGCTGCGGGCTCATCCAGCGGGCCAGCGCGATGTCGTCGTAACCCACCACCGACAGGTCGCCCGGCACGCTGAGCCCGGCCGCGGTCCCCGCGGCGATGACGCCCAGCGCCTGCAGGTCGCTGCCGGCGAAGATCGCCGTCGGGGGGTCGGGCAGGGCCAGCAGGTCCCGCCCATGGGCTTCGCCGCCGCCCGGATGGAAGTCGCCGAAGCGGATCCAGGTCGGATCGATCGGCAGCCCGGCCGCGTTCATCGCCGACCGGTAGCCGTCGACGCGGGCCAGCGA
This sequence comes from Microbacterium sp. zg-B185, assembly GCF_030246885.1. Taxonomy (NCBI): domain Bacteria; kingdom Bacillati; phylum Actinomycetota; class Actinomycetes; order Micrococcales; family Microbacteriaceae; genus Microbacterium; species Microbacterium sp. zg-B185. The sequence continues at coordinate 3,106,160 of NZ_CP126739.1, read as the reverse complement.
GCACATCATGTCCTCCGGCCCGGTGATCGCCGCGATGCGGCGATGGCCGAGCTCGATCAGGTGGCGCGTGGCCATCAGGCCTCCCGACCAGTTCGCCGAGCCGACCGAGGGGACCTCCGGTGAGGGGTCGCCGGCGGGATCGACGATCACGAACGGGATGCCGCGGGAGCGCAGCTTGTCGCGGTGCGGGGCCGCGATGTCCGAGAACACCAGCACCACGCCGGTCGGGCGGCGTCGCAGGACGCCGTCGATCCACTCCGGCGCCGGCGAGTGCCGATCCCCGCTCACGGTCAGCACCACCGACAGCCCGGCGGCATGGGCGACCTCTTCGACGCCCTCGATGACCTCCATCGACCAGCTGCTCTCCAGCTCGTGGAAGACCAGTTCGAGGATGTCGGTGCGCTGGCTCACCCGGCGCCGCGTGTAGCCGTGGCGGGCGAGGTGCTCCTCCAGACGGGCGCGCGTGCCCGCGGCGACGTCGGCGCGGCCGTTGAGGACTTTCGACATCGTGGCCAGGGACACGCCCGCTTCCGCCGCGATCTCGGCGAGCGTGACGCGCGTCGGAGCTTTCATATCTCGATCCTACGTTCCGCGGGCCGAGAGTTTCGAAGTCGTTCACGCAAGATTCCGTCGATTCACCGCCGATGTCGGTGGACGCGGCATCCGATCTGCGATAGGTTGTCGTACGCAACAATTTCCGCGAAGGAGCGTCATGCCCACCCCCACACCCGCCGACAAATTCTCGTTCGGACTCTGGACAGTCGGTTACAACGGCACCGACCCGTTCGGTGGCCCGACCCGGCCCGCCCTCGATGTCGTCCACGCCGTGGAGAAGCTCACCGAGCTGGGCGCCTACGGCCTCACCTTCCACGACGACGACCTGTTCGCCTTCGGCTCGACCGAGGCCGAACGCCAGAAGCAGATCGACCGCCTCAAGGCTGCACTGGCCGACACCGGCATGATCGTGCCGATGGTGACCACCAACCTCTTCAGCGCCCCCGTGTTCAAGGACGGCGGATTCACCTCCAACGACCGCGACGTGCGGCGTTTCGCGCTGCGCAAGGTCTTCCGCCAGCTCGATCTCGGTGCCGAGCTCGGGGCGAAGACCTTCGTGATGTGGGGCGGCCGCGAGGGCGCCGAGTACGACGCCGCCAAGGACATCCGCCAGGCGCTGGAGCGCTACCGCGAGGCCGTCAATCTGCTCGGGGACTACGTCACCGACAAGGGCTACGACATCCGCTTCGCCATCGAGCCGAAGCCGAACGAGCCCCGCGGCGACATCCTGCTGCCCACGCTGGGTCACGCGATCGCGTTCATCGACTCGCTCGAGCGCCCGGAACTGGTGGGGCTGAACCCCGAGGTCGGGCACGAGCAGATGGCGGGTCTGAACTTCGCCGCCGGCATCGCGCAGGCGCTCTACCACGGCAAGCTCTTCCACATCGACCTGAACGGTCAGCGCGGCATCAAGTACGACCAGGACCTCGTGTTCGGTCACGGCGACCTGCACAATGCGTTCGCGCTCGTCGACCTGCTCGAAAACGGCGGTCCCGGCGGCGTGCCCGCCTACGACGGGCCGCGTCACTTCGACTACAAGCCCAGCCGGACCGAGGACGAGCAGGGGGTATGGGATTCGGCATCCGCCAACATGCGCACCTACCTGCTGCTGAAGGAGCGCGCCGCGGCATTCCGCGCCGACCCGGAGGTGCAGGAGGCGCTCGAGGCCTCGAAGGTCGCCGAGCTGTCGATCCCGACGCTGAACGAGGGCGAGACCTACCAGGACTTCCTCGCCGACCGCTCCGCGTACGAGGACTTCGATCCGTCGGCGTACCTGGGCGGCAAGGGCTTCGGCTTCGTCCGTCTGCAGCAGCTGGCCACCGAGCATCTGCTCGGCGCGCGCGGCTGAGGGCGGTTCACCCGCGTGACAGGATCGGTGTCCCACTCCTGCATGCCCGGCACGGCGTGTCGCATGCACAAGTGGGACACCGTCGAAGGGGAGGGTGAGCGATGACGCTGGTCATGGGGGTCGACTCGTCGACGCAGTCCTGCAAGGTCGTGGTCACGGATGCCGAGACCGGTGCCGTGGTGCGCGCAGGCCGCGGCATGCACCCGAACGGCACCGAGGTGGACCCGGCCGCCTGGTGGAGCGCTCTGGAGTCGGCCATCGGCGCCGCCGGCGGACTCGCCGATGTCGCGGCGTGGGCGATCGGCGGACAGCAGCACGGCATGGTGGCCCTGGATGCCGCGGGACGCGTGATCCGCCCGGCGCTGCTGTGGAACGACACCCGCTCGGCGGCGGCAGCCTCGGATCTGATCGCGCAATTCGGAGCCGAGGCGCTCGCCGAGCGCACCGGACTGGTGCCGGTCGCGTCCTTCACGATCACCAAGCTGCGCTGGCTGCGCGATTCGGAGCCCGAGAACGCCGCACGCGTGGCCGCCGTCGCGCTGCCGCACGACTGGTTGACCTGGCGGCTGCGCGGGTTCGGCCCCGCGGGGGAGTCCCCGCGCGGGCCGGTGCTCGATGAGCTCGTCACCGATCGCTCGGATGCCTCGGGCACGGGCTACTGGAACCCGGCGACCGGCGGCTACGACCGTGAGCTGCTCATCGCGGCACTCGGACATGACGCGATCCTGCCGCGCGTGCTCGGCCCCGCGGAATGGGTGCTCGATGACGCCGGCCGCAGGGTCGGCCCTGGCGCCGGTGACAACGCCGGTGCCGCGCTCGGCCTCGGCGCCGGGCCCGGCGACGTGGTGGTCTCGATCGGCACGAGCGGGACGGTCTTCGCCGTCAGCGACCAGCGCACCGTCGACCCGAGCGGCACGGTCGCGGGATTCGCGGACTGCACAGGCCGGTTCCTGCCGCTGGTCGCGACGCTGAACGCCGCGCGGGTGCTCGACGTGGTCGCCGGCCTCCTGGCCGTCGACCACGCCGAGCTCAGCCGCCTCGCCTTGGCCGCCGAACCGGGCGCGCACGGGCTGCGCCTGGTCCCGTTTTTCGAGGGGGAGCGCACGCCGAATCTTCCGGATGCCACGGCATCCCTCACCGGCATGACCCTCGCGTCGACCACCCGCGAGAACCTCGCTCGGGCCGCGGTCGAGGGGATGCTGGGTGGCCTCGCCGCCGGCTTGTCCGCGCTGCGCGGGCTGGGCGTCCCGCTGGAGCGTGCGCTGCTGGTCGGCGGCGGCGCCCAGTCGGAGGCGGTGCGGACGATCGCTCCGCAGGTGTTCGGCATCCCCGTCGACGTCCCCGCACCGGGCGAGTACGTCGCCCTGGGCGCCGCGCGCCAGGCGGCGCTCGTCGTCCGGGGCTGAGCCGGCGTCCGCAGCCCGGCCAGCTCCTGCCGGCGAGTGGCCCTGCGCGGAGGGTCCTGTCGGCTCGCCTGTCGCAGCGTGCGGGGCGCGCCGGCGTGTTGTGACAGGCGAGTGGCCCTGCGCGGAGGGTCCTGCCGGCTCGCCTGTCGCAAAGTGCAGGGCGCACCGGCGTGTTGTGACAGGGGAGCAGCGGGGGGAGCGGGGCGTCCGGGGACGGCGACGGGGCGGGGGAGCAGGGATTCTCGCGCTCGGCGGGGCTGCCCGACAGAATGGTCCCGTGTCCCCCTCCGCCGACGACCCTGCCGCCGACCATGCGCAACTGGACGCGATCGCCGCGGAGCTGTTCACCCTGCCCCCCGAGGAGTTCACCGCGGCGCGGAACGCGCGCGCCGCGGCATCCGATCGGGCCCTCGCCGCCCGGGTGAAGGCGCTGCGCAAGCCGACCGCGTCGGCGTGGGCCGTCGATCTGCTGGCGCGCGACGGGCAGCTCGGCGAGGCACTGGAGCTGGCCGGTGCGCTACGCGAGGCGCAGGACGACCTGGACGCTGCCGAGCTCGGGCGACTGAGCCGCCAGCGTCGCGCGCTGGTGACGGCGCTGGCCACGCGCGCGGTCGAACTGGCGCGCGATCGGGGCGTCGCGGTCAGCGCCTCGGCCCGCACGGACGTGGAGAAGACTCTCAACGCGGCGGTGATGGATGCCGCGGCCGCCGCGGCCGTCATGACGGGGCGCCTCGTCCGTCCGCTGGAGGCCGGCGGCTTCGAGGCCGTCGACGTATCCGACGCCGTCGGGGGGAGCCTGCCCGGCGTCCCGGATGCTCCCGCTCCCACCCGAGACGACCTCGCCGAGCGCCGGGCGCGCAAGGCCGCCGAGCGCGCCCTGCGCGAGGCCGAGCGTGCATCGGGGGAGGCCGAGCGTGAGCTCGCGCGGGTGGAGGCCAAGCTCGCGAAGGTCCGCGAGCGCGGCGACCTGCTGCGGGAGCGGATCCAGGATCTGCGCACCGAGCTGGCTCGGCTCGAGACGGATGCGGACAAGGCCGACGACGAGGCGGCGCGCTTGGATCAGAAGCGCTCCGACGCCGCGTCCACAGCGCGCGCGGCGGCTCGGCAGGCCGACCGGGCACGTGAGTCGCTGGAATGAGCGCGCGTGCGACGAGCGCCGACCGGAACCCGGAGGCGACGGCGCGCACCGGCCTCGACCGCGCTCGTCGCGGTCGAGGCACGACCCCGCGCCGCGCTGACGGCGGCACCGCCGAGTCGGTACGGTGAAGCGTGGACCAGCTCGAGCCGACCCTTCTCGTCATCCCGCTGCTCGCCGTGCTGGCGCCGCTGTTCGCGCGCAGCCTGAGCAGATGGGTGCGGATCCCGATCGTCGTGTTCGAGCTCGTCCTCGGGATCCTGGTGGGTCCGTCTCTGCTGGGCTGGGCCGTGCCGTCGGACTTCGTGGCAGCGCTGTCCGAATTCGGGTTGGCGATGCTGTTCTTCGTCGCCGGATCCGAGATCGAATTCGCGGCCTTCCGGGGCCGCAGCGGGCGCGCCGCGGCGGGAGGCTGGCTGATCAGCCTCGCCGCCGGCGTCGCACTGACCTGGCTCCTCTTCCCCGGTGAGATCGCCATCGTCATCGGCATCGCCCTGGCCTCCACGGCACTGGGGACCATCCTCCCCATCCTGCGCGACGCCGGTGAGCTGCGCACCCCGTTCGGTCGCGCGATCGGCGCGATCGGCGCAGTGGGCGAATTCGGGCCGCTGATCGCGATCTCGCTGTTCCTGGGCAGCCGCGATCCGGGGATCGAGTCGGTCGTCCTGCTGGTCTTCGGCCTGGTGGCGGGTCTGGCGATCTGGATGGCGTTCCGGATGCCGACAGGCGCGATGCACCGCGCCGTCAACGCGACGCTGCACACGTCCGGTCAGTTCGCGATCCGCGTCGTGTTCCTGATCCTCTCCGCCCTGGTCGCGCTGAGCGTGGTGCTGGATCTGGATCTGCTGCTGGGCGCGTTCGCCGCAGGCATCGTGTGGCGCCTGCTGATGCGCGACGCGAAGGAAAGCGACCGCAGGGCCGTCGAGAGCAAGGTCGAGGCGGTCGCCTTCGGGTTCCTGGTGCCCGTCTTCTTCATCTACACGGGCGTCACCTTCGATCTGGCCTCGCTCATGGAAACCCCCGTGCTGCTGGCGGCCGTGCCGCTCGTGGTCGTCGCGCTGTTCCTGGTGCGCGGGCTTCCGTCGATGCTCGCCGCACCGGCCGGCTCGACGCGGCGCGACCGCTTCGCCGTCGCGTTCCTCGGCGCGACCGGGCTGCCGATCATCGTCGCGGTCACCGGAATCGGTGTGGACGAGGGCATCCTGCCCAGCGCCGCGGCGGCCGTGCTGGTCGGTGCCGGGATGCTGTCGGTGCTGCTGTTCCCGCTCATCGCGATGAGCCTGCGCGGCGAGCGGGCCGTCCCCGCAGCTGCCGAGCTGGAGGACGATCGCGTGTGAGTACGGGCGCGCTCATCCAGGACGCACGGTCCCGTCTGGCCGGTGCGCCGCAGGAAGCCCTCGGTGAGCTCATCTCGCCCCGGCGGCTGTTCGGGGTGGGCAGGTCGGCGCGCATCGTCCGCCGTGGCGCCGCCTGGCACCTCGGGGTGCTGCTGGTCACAGACGACGCGGTGCTGGCCACCGGTGACATTCTGCGCGCACGGCGGGAGGTGCGGCGCGGCTTCACCGCCGAATCGCAGCGCCGCCGTGCCGAACTGGCCGCGGCGGCCGCGCTCGGCGGCATCGCGGAGGGGGAGACCGTGCACATCGGGTGGCAGCTGCTCGATGCCGACGCGGTCGATCGGGGCGAGGCATCCGGTCCGCTCCAGCTGCGCGACGGCACGCCGAGTGTGCGCTGGAGCGCCGCGGGCGGTTTCATGCCGCTGGCTGCATACCTCGACGAGCGGGTCGACCTTCTGCTGCACCCGCCAGGGGGCGCGTAGGTCAGGCCGGGCCGAACGCACCGGCGAAGGCGCGCAGCAGCCGTGTCGGTTCGGTGACGGATGCCGCCAGCACACGGCCGGCGACGGTCTCATAGTCGTTGGCCGGGAAGTAGCCGTCGTCGCGATAGACGGCCATGCGCTCGGTGAACGCCCGGGTGGTGGGCTCCGGGTGGAACTGGGTCGCGTAGAGGCGGTCGCCGACCCGGTACGCCTGAACCGGGGACGCCTTGTTCGTGGCCAGCAGCGTGGCGCCGGGCGGGACCTGCCCCGACCCCTCCTTGTGTGCGGCCAGGGCGGTGAACCGGCGGGCGAGCGATCCCAGCAGCGGATCGCTCTCCCCCTCGACGGTGAGGTCGACGAGGACCGGTCCGGTGTCCTCGCGGTAGGCGCGGGTGACCTCGCCGCCCAGCAACCGCGTCACGATGCCGATGCCGTAGCACGTGAACAGGGCTGCCGGACCTGAGGAATCCATGGTCGCGGCTGCGATGCGCTCCAGATCGGCTTCGAGCCGGCGCTGCACGTCCGTCTTCGAGGACTCCGGATCCGTCACGTTGAACGGACTGCCGCCGACGAAGAACCCGCTGTACCGCTCGAACGTGTCGGCCGGGAGCGGGTCCCGGACCAGGTCGAGCGGGACCAGCTGCGATGCGTCGAGCCGCGCACCCACGCGGAAGGACTCATACTCCGCCGCCGCCGCCCCCTGCTGCGGACGCACGCACACGTACAGAAGCGGCGCCGTCGTCATGGCGTGAGTCTAGACGCGGGTCGGGCCGATGCGGCAAAAGCGCCGTCGCGGTACGCAATCCGGAGCGCACGGCGGCGCGATGTATCAGGAATGCTCCTTTCGCGCTCCCCCCGGAGTGGACACAATGGGCGCTATGACGCACGAGAGCGCCGAAGCCTCGGTCGATTCCGCCGAGCCGACGCGGTGGGAGCGCGCCGCCGCGCTGTTTCTGAGATGGCGCAGCGGTGACACGCGTGCGATGGACGAGCTGGTCCGGCTGATGACCCCGATGCTGTGGCACGTGGTCCGCGCCTATGGGCTGGACCGCGCGCTGGCTGAGGACGTGGTGCAGACGACGTGGCTCACCTTGGTGCGCCGGCACGCATCCATCACCGAGCCCCAGGCCGTTTCGGGATGGCTGACCATGGTCGCCCGTCGTGAGGCGTGGCGGGTCGGCAAGCTTCATCGCCGAGCGGACCCGACCGAGATGGAGAGCCTGGAGCCGCACCTGCCCGCCCGCGAATCCGCCGAGCAGACCGCCGCCACCGACGACGAGTCCCGTCGCCTGTGGCTGAGCGTGGGCCGGCTGAACGAACGGTGCCAGCGCCTGCTGCGCATCGTGGCCTTCGAGGAGCGCCCCGACTACACGCGCATCGCGCAGGACCTGGCGATGCCGATCGGCTCGATCGGACCGACACGGCAGCGGTGCCTTGCGAAGCTTCGCGCCGTTCTGCACAGCGCCGGATGGGAGGAGGATTCCGATGCAGACTGAGGACTTCGCCGCGGATGCCGCACTGTTCGCGCGCATGCGCGCGATGTGGCAGGACGTCGATCCGGTTCCGGCCGACCTGGTCGATCGGATGGTCGCGACCGTGGCGGTCGAGGACCTGTCGCGCGAGTACGCTCTGCTGACGCTCGTGGAGGCATCCCAGCTGGCGGCGGTGCGGGGCGAGGCAGACACCGCGACACTGCAGTTCAGCGACGGCACCACCAGTGTCCTCGTGCACGTCACCGTGGCCGAGGACGGCGCACGGCGCATCGACGGCTGGGTGGATGCCGCGGCCCTGGCGATCCGTCTGCGACAGGGTGAGCGCGAGTGGAGCACCGAGGCCGGGGAGCACGGCCGGTTCGCGTTCGAGAACGTGCCGCCGGGCGTCTGCCGGCTGCGGCTCGTCGTCCGTGCCGCGGATGACGAGCTCCGGGAATTCCAAACCCCCCAGTTCGAAGTGTGACCCAGCGGATGCCGAGGCCGGGCGCCCCGGCATCCCTTCTGTGAAAGGCGTGACGTATGGCTGATGAGCCCCGGATCCGACCATGGCGAGAGCGGGAGGCCGCCGGCGAGCCGCGGGGGCTCGTCCTGGACCCGAAACGCGAGCCGGTTCCCGGGCTGCAGGCCTTCGCCACCGCCTACGTGCCCGGTCACCTGCTGATCTCCGGTGATGCGCAGGAGGCGGGAGAGCTGCTGGCCGAGGCGGGAGCGGAGCTGGGCTGGGAGATCGAGTCCGAGCCGATCCGCCGTCAAGATCAGGCCGGCGGCCGGTTGACGCGCGCTCGCATCGTGCAGGCGCCCAAGGTCGTGCGCGACGACGAGCCGGTCCCTCCGGTCGATGCCTGGCGTCTGCTGCAGCAGGCGCGTCGCAAGGCGATCGAGCAGCAGCGCGCGGCGGAGGGCGGGACCAAGCGACCCCCGTCGCGAGGGCGGTCGCGGGAATCGGGCGAACGGCCACCGTCGGAGGAGCGCGCTCGGATCAAGAAGGAGATCTCCTCGGATGCCTCCAGGGATCTGGAGAGGCGCCGCGAGATCGCCGCCCGCGGCGAGGTGGATGGGGGGGATGACCCGCGGCTGCGTGGGGTGGGGTTGGATCACGTGCTGACCATCGACCCGATCGGGGTCAACCCGCACGGCAGGACCAACCCGCACGGTCGGACGAATCCGCACGGTCGGACCAACCCCCACGGGCAGACGAACCCGGCCGGCATCGACGGATACGCCTATCCGGGCACGGGCGGGCTCGAAGTCGTCACCTATCTGGGCCCCCAGCCCGCCCGCCTGCAGCCGGTCGCGAAGAACGGGCGACGGCCTGTCATCGCGTTCGTCGACACCGGCTGCGGCACGATCGCCGGCTGGCTTCCGGCCGGCGCAGAGACCCCGGATGACATCGTGCGCCGCGCGCTGAAGTGGCCGGACAGCAAAGGCGGGGTGATCGGCATCGACGATCCGGACACCGACCCGGAGGTGTACGGCGACCAGTCCGGCCCGCTGGACGGGTTCCTGGATCCGGCTGCGGGGCACGGCACCTTCGTGGCGGGCATCCTCCGCCAGGTGGCACCGGAAGCGAACCTCATCTCGATCCGAGTCGCCGACAGCAACGGCACCGTGATCGAGAGCGAGCTGATCGATGCCATCGAGGATCTCGCGGAATGGGCCGCGGCGGGAACGAAGTCCGACCCGCACCACATCGACGTGCTGAACCTGTCGCTGGGGTATTACCACGAGACACCTGAGGACGGCCGATTCAGTGTGCGTCTGCACGAAGCACTCTGCCGCCTGCGCGCCCGGGGGTGCGTCGTGGTGTGCTCGGCAGGCAACGACGCGACCGACCGGCCCACCTTTCCGGCCGCGCTGTGGGCGGGAAGCGACGCCGAGCTCAACCTCCGCGAAGCCGGCGGGCTGGCACGCCACCTCGCGGTGGGCGCGCTGAACCCGCAGAACACGTCCGTGGCGCTGTACAGCAACATCGGCGAGTGGGTCACCACGTATGCGCCGGGAACCTCGGTGGTCAGCGTGTTCCCCCACCTGGAGGGGGGCGTGCAGTCCGGTTCGAAGAACGACCGCCTGCAGCGGCGCAGGCAGAGCCTGGACCCGGATGACTACACCGGCGGCTTCGCGATCTGGAGCGGGACCTCGTTCGCGTCCCCGTTCGTCGCCGCCACGATCGCCAGGGAGCTGGGGGAATCGCTGATGGCCGGCGGCAAGCTCGGAACGGGCGCCGCGTCGCCCGTCCAGAAGGCGCTGGTCGAGGTCGACGCGATCGACAAGTCGCGCAAGACCGGGTAGCCCGCGAGCGCCTCCCGATCACCGGCCCGGTCGCGCGCACGCGCGCGGCACGCCATCATGGCTGAGTGGGCCCGACGGCGGGGGATCTGTACGAGCGCGGCGTGCTGCAGGCGAACAGGGGTCGCTATGCGCTTGCACGTCGCACGCTCGCCGGCGCCGCGCAGAAGGCGACCGCCGCGGGCGATGTCGAGCTGGAGGCACGGATCGCCGGCACGTCGGCGTACGTTCTGGCTCGACTGGGCGACGTGGACGCCGGCGAGAAGCTGTGTCTGGACATCCTCGCGCGCGGCGGACTGTCCCCGTCGACCGTCGCGCAGCTCCATGGACAGCTGGGGGCCCTCTCCCTCGAGCGCGGACGGCTGGATGACGCCGCCGACTGGCTGGGCAAGAGCATTCGCGGACTGGCCGATTCCCCGGTGCGTCAGGCCAACATGCGGCTCAACCGTACCCTCGTGGACATGCAGCGGGGCCGCCTCGGCCCGGTCATGGCCGACCTCGAACTGGCCGAGACCGCGTACCGCGACGCCGGGTTGCGCGACGAGGTCAATCTCACCATCCACAATCGCGGATATGCGCTGATGCTGGCCGGCGACCTGGTCGCCGCGCTGCAGACCATGCAGTCGGTGCGGGAACCGCTCGACGGGGAATCCGAGCTGTGGGCGGCCATCAACGAACTCGATCGCGCCGAGGTCCTGCGCGAGGCCGGCCTGGTGACCGAGGCCGAGCGCAGCCTGGAGAGCGTGTCTCAGGCATTCGGACGCCATCGTGCTCCTCGTGAGCGCGCCACCGCCGAATACCATCTGGCCCGATCGCTGCTCAGCCACGATCCGGAGCGGGCGGCCGTGGCCGCATCGGCGGCGGCGCGCCGTTTCGCCGCTCTGGGCAGCACGGGCTGGGCGGTGCGAGCGGAGGCGCTCCTGCTGCGCGCCCGACTCGCCGTCGGGCGCATCGACCGTGCCGGCACCCCGGTGCGGGTGCCCCGCCGCCTGCCCACCCCCACGGTCGTGGCCGAGGTCGTCGGCGAGCTCCGCGCGCAGGGCTTCCACTCCGAGGCGGAGGCGTTGCGTCTCACGGATGCGCTCGCTCGCATCCGACGCGATCAGACTGCGCCGCTTCCCGGCGTGCGCATCGACCGGAGGACCCCGCTGGAGGCGGCGCTGCTGGCATACGAGGTGCGTGCGGCGCGCGCGGCGGCCGCCCGGCAGGAGTCGGACGCGCGCCGCCACGCCGCGCGCGGTCTGGACCTGCTCGATCGAACCCAGCAGGCTGTCGGCAGCCTCGATCTTCAGGTCTCGGCGGCGATGCGCGGTGCCGGGCTGATCACGACCGGGCTGTCCTCCGCGCTCCGCTCCGGGCGGCACGATGTGATCTTCGACTGGGCGGAGCGCGCGCGCCTGCTGAGTCACCCGATCATCCCGGTGCGCCCGCCGCCGGATCCGGGAGTCGCGGCGGACCTTGCGGAGCTGCGCATCCTGCGCAGCGCCTCGCCGGACGGCGAGTGGCCGGCAGGCCCGCGTGCGGCGCTGCTTCGGGACCGTGCGCGGGAACGGCAGTGGTCGCGCACCGGCGCCGGTGAAGCACGCACCCGCGCATCGCTGGCGGAGGTGCGCGAGAGCCTCGCCGACGATGTGCTCCTGTCGTATGTGTTCGACGGCGTGCGCCTGGGGGTGCTCGTCGCCTCGCGCGCGCGCGTGCGGTTCGTCGCGCTGGACTGGCCAGGTGTGCGCTCTGCCCTCAGCGGCCTGCGCGCCGACCTGGACGTGTCGGCCACCGTCACGGCCGGGCCGATGGCCGCGGTGGTCCGCGCCGGGCTGGAAGCGCGGCTGTCCAGCCTGTCGGCACTTCTGGTCGACCCGGTCGTGTCGATGCCGGGTGGCGACAGCCGCATCGTGCTGACCGCGCCGGGCGTTCTGGCCGGAGTGCCGTGGATGATGCTGCCGGGCCTGCGCTCCCGCGTCCTGACCATCGCCCCGTCGGCATCCCGGTGGGTGCGGGACCGCTCTCGTGGGTGGCACGTGCCCTCGTCCGCGGGTTTCGCAGCCGGCCCGCGGGTGGCTCGGGGGGAGGAGGAGGTCACGGCGGCCGCATCCGCCTGGTCGGATCCGCGGCTGCTTCGCGGGGAGCGGGCGGTGGTGGCGGAGGTCGTCGACCTGGCATCCCGCGTGGACGTGCTGCACATCGCCGCGCACGGTCGGCACACCGCCGACAACCCGCTGTTCTCCGGTCTGGAACTGGCGGACGGAACGCTGTTCGGCTACGACATCGACCTCGTGCCGGAGCTGCCCGCCACTGTGGTGCTCTCGGCGTGCGAGGTAGGCCGATCCTCGGTGCTGTGGGGTGAAGAGGCGATCGGGATGACCCGCGTCTGGCTGCACGCGGGAACCCGCTGCGTGATCGCCGCGCCGGTCATCGTCGCGGATGACGTCGCGTGCGAGCTTCTCGGGGCGATGCACGAGGGCCTCGCGGCCGGTGAGCCGCCGAGTGCGGCGCTGGCCGCGGCATCCGAGCGCACCGGGATCATCGCGCCGTTTCAGGCCCACGGGTCGGGTTTCTGAATCTGCGGCGCGACGTTCCACTCCGATGCATCAGGCCACTCCGATGCATCAGGCCACTCCGATCTATCGGGCCACTCCGATGTATCAGGGCGGTGGATGCCGGCTCTTGATGGGTAGAACGGCACACGCAGGGCGATATCGGGGGGCATCGCCTGCTGGGGGCACGAAGACCAGTGGGGCGCGATCGGGACGCGTCGGTCTTGGTCGGCCGTTCTGCGGGGGATGTCGCAGAGACCCAGGTCGGCGACATCCCCCGACTCGGCGTGCCGGTGTGCGGCGTCCCGTCCTCAGCCGCGTGACGAGTTCGGCGTGCGTCCGCGGACGATGCCGATGAAGGCCTCGACCTCGGGGCTGGTGCGGTCGGTGGGCCAGGCCAGCGCGACGGTGGAGGTCGGCCCGTCCCGCAGCGGCCGGTAGGCGGCATCCTTGCGACGGTGCAGACGCGCCAGCGACATGGGCACGATGACGATGCCCACACCCGCGGCGACGGTCGCGATGGCCTGTTCGGTGTCCTCCGGCGCGGCGAAAGCGGCCGGCACGGCCCCGGGCACCACCGTGCCGAGCACATCGTCGCGCGGCACGATCAGGATCTCGCCGGCAAGGTCGGCGAGCTCCAGCTCGTCGACCGCGGTCAGGTGGGAGTCGGCCGACGTGACAACGACCGCGGTCTCCTCGTAGAGCGCGATCACGGACAGCCCGTCGGGCGCGATCGGCAGACGCACCAGCGCGGCATCCAGCCCGCGTTCCAGCAGCGCGGTGCGCTGGCTCGCGACGTCGAGGGGCAGCAGCTGCAGCTCGGTCCGCGGCATCCGCTCGCGCCAGGCGTCGACCCACCCGCCGGCGGTCGCCCCGGGAATCACTCCGAGCACGAACCGGGTCGCGGGGGGCGGCGCCGGTGCAGCGGGGGCGGCAGCGCTGGGCTTGGCGGTCTTTCCCTTCGCGGTCGTGCGAGGTGCGGCAGTCCGATTGAGGCGCGCCGGGCGCGCGGATCCCGTCCGTCGACCCGAACGGCCGCGCGCACCACCACCGCTCTTGGCCATGCGGCAAGCGTAGTCCGGCGGTAGGGTCCTGCCATGATCGCGATCATCGCGACGGTCGTCGCCGCTCTCGCCGCGCTCCTGCACGTGTACATCTTCGTGATGGAGAGCGTGCAGTGGACGCAGCCGCGGGTGTGGCGCCGCTTCCGGGTCGCGGACCAGGCAGCTGCCGAGACGACCAAGCCGATGGCCTACAACCAGGGCTTCTACAACCTGTTCCTGGCGATCGGGGCGATTCTGGGGCTCGTGCTGTTCTGGACGGGCGGCGACGGTTCTGCCCTGCGGGTGGCGGGACTGACCCTGGTGCTGTTCAGCCTCGGGTCGATGCTGGCCGCCTCGCTGGTCCTGCTGACCAGCGGGCGCGCCTACCTGCGGCCGGCCGTGACCCAGGGCACGCTACCGCTGATCGGCGTCGTGCTGTTCCTGTTCGCCTGACCCGTCCGGGCTCGGCCGCGCGTGGGATCAGGCCGCCAGGCGCAGTCCGCGGCGGTCGGTCGCGACGCGCTCGCCGTCTTGGATCGTCTCATCGTCGCCGATGAGGGAGCCGACGGCGACACGGGCGCCGGTGCCGACATGGGTGCGCACGCCGATCTTCGCTCCCGCTCCGATCGCGGCGCCGGAGCCGATGTGCGCGTGCGGCGCGATGTCCGCCTCCGGGCCGATGACCGCATCCTGCTCCACCCAGACGCCCCGGCCCACGTGTGCGCCGGCAGCGATGTGAACCCCCGGTTCGACGTACGCGCCGATCTCCACGATCGCGCTCGGGTGCACCTTCGCGCCGTGCGCGATCAGGCCCCGTCCGTTCGAGTGCTTGCGGTAGCGCAGCATCTCACCACGGTCGTTCTCGATGTCGACGTAATTCTTACCCACGGTCCCCTCCAACGGCGCATTCCTGCCGAGTACAGGGATAACCTGACCCGCCGCGATTTCATTCCCTCGCATCGGCTTGTCCGCACCCACCCGTCGGCAGGGGTTATTCGGTCTCGAGCGGGGATCGGATTCCCCCGTGCGCCCGCGTGCGCGGCGTGCTTCCATGCGGGCCGTGCCCCGCGTGCAGGGCGCTAGGACTCGAAGCCCAGACCCAGCGCGTCCAGGGTTCGCAGCAGCACGTTCCGGCGCCCCTCCTGGTGGTCTGCGCGGTCCAGAGACCACCGCGTCGCGTTGATGCCGATGGCGGCGGCCGGTTCCGGGGGAAACGGCAGTGGGCGCTCGCGCACCATCCGCAGCGACGTCCGCTCGGTCGGGACGCCGTCGAGCAGGTCGAGCATGACCTCGCCGGCGAATCGGGTGGCGGCGACCCCCAGACCGGTGAAGCCGGCGGCGTACGCGACTCTGCCCGCACGCGCGGTGCCGAAGAACGCGCAGAACCGCGAGCAGGTGTCGATCGCGCCCGCCCACCGGTGCGTGAACTGCAGCCCCTCCAGCTGGGGGAACATCGTGAAGAAGTGGCTCGCGAGCGTGCGGAAGGACTCCGCACGCTCCTCGTACGCCGCCTGCACCCTGCCGCCGTAGTGGTACACCGCGTCGTAGCCGCCGAACAGGATCCTCCCGTCGGCGCTCTGACGGAAGTAGTGGAACTGGTTCGCCACGTCGCTGAGGCCCTGCCGCTCGTGCCAGCCGATCGCGGAGCGCTGCGCGGCCGTCAGCGGCTCGGTCATGAGCACGTAGTCGTAGACCGGCACGGTCATCAGCGCATTCCGCTTCAGCAGCGACGGGAAGACGTTCGTGGCCAGCACCGCCCGGCCGGCGGAGATGCGGCCGGTCTCGGTGATCACATCGACACCGCGGGCGGTCGTCTCGAGGCGCCGCACGGGGGAGCGCTCGAAGATCTCGACGCTCCGCTCCTCCGCCGCCCGGGCGAGACCGGCTGCCAGCTTCCCCGGATGCACGAGGGCGTTCGAACGCGTCTCGAACACGGCGCCCAGATAGGTCGGCGACGCCACGGATGCCTGGACCTGGGCGGCGTCCAGCCGCAGGACGCCGCCCTCGCCACGCGCCGCGGCATCCTGAGCCCATTCGTCCAGCCAGGCGAGCTGGTGCGGCTCGGTCGCCACCGAGAGCGCGCCCACCCGCTCCCACTCCGCGTCGATCCCCCACTCGGCCAGATCCGCCCCCATCGCGTCCAGGTTCCGCATCCCGAGTCGGTCGAGCGTGTCGATCTCCTCCGGCCACCGGGCCACGCCGTTGTCCCGACCGTGGGTCAGGCTGGCCTCGCAGAAGCCGCCGTTGCGGCCGGATGCCGCCCATCCCACCGTGCGCGCCTCCACGATCGCGATGCGCGCATCCGGCTCACGGCGTCGGGCCAGCAACGCCGTCCACAGGCCGGTGTATCCGCCGCCGACGATCACGAGGTCCGCGACCCGGTCGCCCGTGAGCGGCGGACGGGCCGGCCGGTCCGGCAGATCGTCGAGCCAGAAGATGCTCCGGCGGGTGGCGGCCAGGCTGCGGTCGAGGACGGATGCGGCCGGTCGCCGTCGCTCGAAGACGGTCGTGCCCACGGCCATCACCTCCTCATCCCTCGGTGATTCCATCCTGTCGGGTCGGGCCGCTGCGATCGAGGGCGGGTGCGAGCCGGACCGCCCTCAGATCTGGCACCGCGGGCACCAGAACACGTTCCGCTCGCTGGTCGGTCTCGCCCCGAGACTCGCCTCCCGGATCACGGCGCCGCAGCGGCGACAGGGCTTGCCGGCGCGGCTGTAGACCCAGAACCGCCGCCCCGGGCGGTCCTCGCCGGTGAAGGTGCGCGCCGCGCGATGCACGTTGGCGCGGATCATCCGGGTGCCCAGATCCAGCAGGGCCGCGGCATCCACCTCGGTGGCCGGCGTGGTCGGCAGGATGCCGCGCAGGAACAGCATCTCGTTGGCGTACACGTTGCCGAATCCTGCGACGTTGCGCTGGTCGAGCACCGCGACGTGGACCGCCCGGGTGTCGGCGGCCAGTCTGCGGGTCGCCTCCGCCGCGTCCCAGTCCGGGCCCAGGGGATCGGGACCCAGATAGTCGACGAGGCTGCCTTCGGCGTCGGTGGGAACCAGGTCGATCTCGGCGAGATCGAACCCCACGGTGTCCCACTGCTGGGTGCCGACGATCGCGCGCGCCTGGAATGCGGGCTTGCGCCACGGCTCACCAGGGCGGTACACGCGCCACTCGCCCTCCATCTTCAGGTGCGAGTGCAGTGTCCATTCGCCGATCCGGTGCAGCAGGTGCTTGCCGCGGGCCACGACGGCGTGCACGGGCATGCCCCGCAGGTCGGCCGTGGCCAGCTGTGGCACCCGCAGGTCGAATCGGGTGACGTCGTTGCCGGCCAGCGCGTCGTGGAGCCGCTGCGCCGCCCGGTGGACGGTGTCGCCCTCAGGCACGCGCGGCCTCGCGCAGCGCGTCACCGGCCGTCGCGCGGCGCAGCGTGAGGCCGCGCGGCGACTCGACGAAGCCGGCATCGCGCAGAGCGCGTCCGACCGGGGTGCCGTAGACGAAAGCGCCGTTGACCTGCTCGATGGTCAGTGTCGCCAGGCGCCGGCCGCGCGCGGTGGCGGCCAGATCGCGGGTCGCGGCTGCGAGCACGGCCTCATCGTCGGTGAACGCGAGCGCCGTCTTGCCTCCACGTTCCAGGTACAGCACCAGCGCGCCGTCCACGATCGCGACCAGCCCGCCCGCCTTGCGGCCCGGGCGGTGCGAGATCCCTTCCAGCGCGGGCCAGGCCAGCGCCGCGCCGTAGGGGTTGGCCGGGTCGGTGGCGGCCAGGGTGACCGCCCGCAGCGGCGGCGGGTCCTGCAGACCCGCGAACTCGCGGAGACGATCGACCGTGGCCGAGGCGGCGAACTGCGCGGCGCCCAGCTTCTCGATGACGTAGCCGCGGCGGCAGTG
Organism: Microbacterium sp. zg-B185; assembly: GCF_030246885.1. Classification (NCBI taxonomy): domain Bacteria; kingdom Bacillati; phylum Actinomycetota; class Actinomycetes; order Micrococcales; family Microbacteriaceae; genus Microbacterium; species Microbacterium sp. zg-B185. The sequence goes on along the minus strand of NZ_CP126739.1, from coordinate 3,088,662 downwards.
CCCGGCCTGCTCGAACCCGGCGAGCACGCGGTACGCCTGCGCGAAGCCGCCGGGCAGCCCTTCGGCCTGCACGGAGCCGCGGGTGACCACCCCGTAGCGATCTAGCAAAAGGCTCGCTGCCGCCGTCGCGCGCAGCGTCGGCTCCGGCTCCGGCCCGGGCAGGAGCGACCAGCGACCGCCGATCGCGGGAGGCCGCGGCGGCGTGCTGGTCCGCGGGATCGTCGCGCCCCGATACAGCCGAGCGCGAGGTGCCTTGCGCGCGGTGCGGTGCGCCTGCGACCCCCCGCCGATGAGCATCCGGATGGGGGCGAAGGTGTCGTTGGTGACCCGGCCGGACCACGTCAGGTTCCACAGCGCCTCGACGACCGACTGCTCGTTCTCGGCGCCGGCGAGCTGCCGCAGCTGGGCGGCGAAGTAGGCGCCGCCCGAGGCGAGCGCGTCCACGAGCCGCTCCTCCAGCGACCCGGCGACCAGCTCGTCCTCCGGGGACGGCAGGGTCAGCGCAGCGGTGTCGGCCGGATGCAGGGCGATCCACCCGTCCCGGCCGGGCAGCGCGCCATGCCCGGACCAGATCACCTCACCCGTGGCGGTGAGCTCGTCCAGCATCGCCGGGGCGTAGTCGGCCACCCGGGACGGCAGCACCAGGGACTCCCATGCGCTGGCCGGGATGGGAACGCCGGCCAGCTGCTCGATGACCGCGGCGACCCCATCGATCCCCTCCAGCGGCCGCGCTACGTGCTGCCAGACCGGCAGGAATCGCGCGAAGGCCTCGGGCGAGACCGGTTCGACGGTTCCCCGGATCGCGGCGAGCGAGCGCATCCGCAGCCGTCGCAGCACCTCCGCGTCGCACCACTCGTTCTCGTCTCCGGTCGCGTCCGTCTGCGGCAGGAAGAACCCGCTCGCGATGCGACCCTGGCTCTCCAGCCGCTGCAGGGTGAGCCGCGCGACCGCGACGCCGACCCCGAGTCGGGTGGCCACGGCGCTCGTGGGGAAGGGCCCGTGCGTGCGCGCGAAGCGGGCGACCAGGTCGCCGAGCGGATCGGCGACCGGTTCCAGGAATGCGTTCGGGATGCCGACGGGCAGGGCGGCGCCGAGGGCATCGCGCAGGCGCCCCGCGTCCTCGATGGCCGCCACCCGGGGCACCCCCGCGATCGTCACCGGAATCGCCCGGCGGGTGAGGATCAGCTCGTCCAGATGAGCGGATGCCGCGGTCACCGCATCGGTTCCCGGCTCGGCGCCCTCCAGTCGTGCCGCCACCTCCGCGGCATCAAGCGGGCCCAGCATCCGCAGGAGGTCGGCCACGCCTTCCAGGCCCCGGGCATGGCGGTCCGGATCGAGCCGCTGCGCCTCGCGTTCGAACTGCGCCATGATCTCGGGATCGAGCAGCTCGCGCATCTCGACCTTGCCGAGCAGTTCGCTCAGCAGCGCAGGATCGACCGACAGCGCTGCGGCCCGGCGTTCCGCCAGCGGCGAGTCGCCCTCGTACATGAACGCACCGACATACCCGAAGAGCAGGTCGCGGGCGAACGGCGAGGGCTGGGTCGTCGTCGTCTCGACCAGCCGGATGCTGCGATCGCCGATCCGGCGGGCGATCCGCAGCAGCGCGGGAACGTCGTAGACGTCCTGCAGCACCTCGCGCAGCGTCTCCAGGATGATCGGGAACGTGGGGTAGCGGCGTGCCACCTCGAGCAGTTGCGCCGAGCGCTGGCGCTGCTGCCACAGCGGAGAGCGGCGGTTGGGGTTCATCCGCGGCATCAGCAGAGCGCGCGCCGCGCATTCCCGGAACCGGGACGCGAACATCGCAGAGCCGCCGACCTCGTCGATCACGATCTGCTCGAGCTCATCGGGTTCGAACACGAACAGCTCCGCACCGGGCGGTTCGGCCGCGGCATCCGGAACCCGGGCGATGATGCCGTCGTCGCTGGCCACCGCCGATCCTTCGACCCCGAGGCGTTCGCGGATCCGGGCGTTCACCGCGAGCGCCCACGGCCCGTGCACCTTCATGCCGTACGGGGAATGCAGGATGATCCGCCAGTCGCCCACCTCGTCGCGTCCGCGCTCGACGGTGAGCGACTTGTCGGTCGGGAGGGTGCCGGTGGCTTCGCGCTGCTCGGCGAGGTAGGCGAGCAGGTTCGTGGACGCGTTCTGGTCGAGACCGGCCTCGGTGAGGCGATCGCGCGCCTTGGCGGGAGTGGCCGCGGACACCTCGCGCGAGAACTTTCCGAGCGCCTCCCCGAGTTCAGCCGGACGTCCCAGGCCGTCCCCGTGCCAGAACGGGAGCTTTCCGGGTTGCCCATAGGCCGGCAGCACGTTGACCCGGTCGTGCGTGATCTCCACGATCCGCCAGCTCGTGGTGCCCAGCGTGAACACGTCGTTCACGCGCGACTCGTAGACCATCTCCTCGTCCAGTTCGCCGACCCGCGCGTTCTGCGACTCACCCGCTACGAAGACGCCGAACAGTCCGCGGTCGGGGATGGTGCCGCCGCTGGCGACCGCGATGCGCTGTGCCCCGGGCCGGCCGGTCAGCGTGCCCTGGTCGCGGTCCCACACCAGCCGGGGCCGCAGCTCGGCGAACTCGTCGGACGGGAACCGGCCGGCCAGCAGATCCAGCGTCGCCTCGTACGCCGACCGCGGAAGTGTGCGGAACGGGGCGCTGCGCTTGACCGTCTCGAACCAGCCCTCCACATCGATCGGGCCGAGGGCGGATGCCGCCACCGTCTGCTGCGCGAGGATGTCCAGGGGATTCTGCGGGATCGAGATCGCCTCGATCTGCCCGGCCAGCATCCGCTCGGTCACGATCGCGGTGTGCAGCACGTCACCGCGATGCTTCGGGAAGAGTGCGGCCCGGCTCACCTCGCCGACCTGGTGACCGGCGCGCCCGATGCGCTGCAGACCCGACGCCGCGCTGGGCGGGGCCTCCACCTGGATGACGAGATCGACCGCGCCCATGTCGATGCCCAGCTCCAGGCTGCTGGTCGCCACGACGCAGCGCAGGATGCCGGCCTTCAGCTCCTCCTCCACCTGCGCGCGCTGCTCCTTGGACACCGACCCGTGGTGCGCTTTGGCCAGTACCGGGTCCGCCCCTGAGCTGATGCCGGACTGAGCCATCATCGCGGCCGGGATCGCGGCATCCGGAAGCTCCAGGCCGAGCCGCTCCGTGTAGATCTCGTTCAGTCGCCCGGTCAGCCGTTCCGCGAGCCGGCGCGAGTTGGAGAACACGATGGTGGAGCGGTGCTGCAGGATGCGGTCGACGATCGCCTCCTCGACGTGCGGCCACAGCGAACCGGTCATCTCGGTCGCTTCGGGGCGCGTGCCGGATCCGTCCGAGAACCAGTCCTGGTCGGCCGAACCGTCGGGCGCGGCATCCGGTGTCTCCGCCCCCGGCGGGGGAGGCGGGTTGAGCATGTCGTCCACGGGGACCACGACCGTCAGGTCGAACGTCTTCGTCGCCCGCGGCGCGACGATCTCGACCGGCGCCGAGCCGCCCAGGAAGCGGGCGACCTCGTCGATGGGGCGGACGGTCGCGGACAGGCCGATGCGCTGGGCGGGCGCCGCGGCCGGATCGTCGGCCCGTCGCAGGTCGTCGAGGCGCTCCAGACTGACCGCGAGGTGGGCGCCGCGCTTGGTGGCTGCCACCGCGTGCACCTCGTCGATGATCACGGTGTGCACGCCGCGCAGGGTCTCGCCGGCCTGGCTGGTCAGCATCAGGTACAGCGACTCCGGTGTCGTGATGAGGATGTCCGGGGGTGCGGTGACGAGTTTGCGACGGTCCGATGAGGTGGTATCGCCCGAGCGCACCCCCACCGTCACTGCCGGAACGGTGATTCCGAGGCGCCGCGCCGACTGGCCGATTCCGACCAGCGGCGAGCGGAGGTTGCGCTCCACGTCGACCCCGAGAGCCTTCAGCGGCGAGATGTAGAGAACGCGGGTGGGGGATGCCGGAGGCGGTGCCGCGCGACCCCGGCGTCTGGCGGGCGCGACCGGAGCGGCATCCTTCTCGTGGAAGATCCGGTCGATGGCCCACAAGAACGCCGACAGCGTCTTGCCCGATCCCGTGGGCGCGACCACGAGCGCGTGCTTGCCGTGCGAGATCGCATCCCAGGCACCGAGCTGCGCGGGAGTGGGTGCCGCGAACGCGCCGCGGAACCAGTCCTGCGTGGCAGGACCGAACCGCTCGAGCACGTTGGGCACCTTCCCATCCTCCCTGGTGGAGGCGACATTCGGGCCGTGTCGCCATCGCGCGTGCCGGGAGCCGCGAGAGACGGATCGATCCGCGCCGGGCAGAAGGTTCGGCGCGCTACTGTCACGTAAGCCCACGGATTGGACAGACGATGCGCCGCCCCCTCACCGTCGTCCCGCTGCTGGTGCTCGCCCTGCTCGCGGGCTGCGCGGCGACGCCCGTCCCGCCGCCGACACCGACCTCGACGCCGGCGCCGGTAACCCCGTCGTCACCCGCACCGCAGGCGCTCGTGGTCGCTCCCGGTGAGCGGCCTCCGACCGTGATGGACGGCGACTGCCTGGCGGCCCTCACCCCCGAAGAGCTGTCGCAGACCATCGGCGAACCCGTCACGCGGGTCTTCCGTCGCGACGAGCGCTGGACGCGATCCCTCAATGGAGTGGGCGGGCTCAGCTGCGAGTGGGAGGGCGAAGCGGTCAGGGGCGGCTTCGAGATCCTGCCCAGGGCCGGATTGGGAAGCGCGGAGTTCACGCCCGACCAGGATGAGCTGTACTTCCAGGAGTGCAATCCCGACTGGGTCTGCGCGTGGCAGTGGGAGACGGAGGGGTTGCGGATCGTCGGGTCGTTCCAGGGCCTGCGCGCCATGACCCGAGAGCGAGTGGACTCCCTGGGCGATCAGCTGGGAAGCAAGATCGCCGCGCGCGCGGACGCGTACGGGCAGCCGACGTGGCAGCTGGACCGGAGCCGGTGGTGGAGCGCGCCGGACTGTGCGCAGCTGGCAGCATCGGTCGGCACGCTCCTCGGTGCCGAATTGACCGGAACGTGGCTGGGCCACCATGACACGCCTTCCGCCGGGACAGCGCTCGCCGACACCGCCGTCGCGTATCGGATGTGCCTGCTGGACGATGCCGCGACGGCGGCCAACCGTCTCATCCTGTCCTCGACGGCGGGACTGGGGTGGGACGTTCCGTGGGCGGGTGAAGGGGCGCCGGTGGACACCGGCGCGCACGCCGTGGAGGCCTATGCGCGGCCGGGCGGCGGATACATCGCCGGCACGATGTTCGAACTCACCGATGGCGTGAACGTGCTCTCGGCCGAAGTCGCCGGCGACGCACCGTGGAGCAGCGCGGAGGTCCTCGGCGCACTGGGGTCGCTGGTCGCGAACGGGCTCTGAGCCCCCCGCCGGTGCACGTCGGTACCGTCACCGCTGCTGCGTGATCCGACCGTCGGTGCTCAGTTCGAGGGTCAGATCGATGCCGAGCCGGTCCAGGAACGCGTCGTCGTGGCTGACGATCAGCACCGCACCGCGGTACACCGTGAGCGCCTGGACGAACTGGTCCACGGTGTCCTGGTCGAGGTTGTTCGTCGGCTCGTCCAGCACGAGCAGCTGCGGGGGAGGATCGGCCAGCAGCAAACGGGCGAGGGCGACCCGGAAGCGCTCACCGCCGGACAGGGTGCCCACCTGCCGTTCGACCGCGTCGCCGCGCAGCAGGAAGCGCGCGAGCCGGTTGCGCAGTTCGCGATCCGGCACCGCCGGTGCCGCGGAGCGCACGTTCGCCAGGACGGACGCCGCCTCGTCGAGCGTGTCGACACGCTGCGGCAGGTAGCCGATGCGGTCTGTCTGCGCGGCGGCGCGCTCGCACCCGCCGCCGACCAGACACTCGAGAAGGGTCGTCTTGCCCACGCCGTTCGCGCCGACCAGCGCGACCCGCTCCGGTCCCCGGATGTACCAGGAGCGTTCGCCGTCGCCGATGCTCGCGATGCGTCTGCCGGCCGGAACCCCCGGATCGGGCAGATCGATGCGGACGGCATCGTCGTCGCGGACACGGCGCTCAGCGGTCTCCAACGCAGCGCGCGCCGTCGCCTCCCGCTCCGCCTTCTCGCCGCGCAGCCTGCCGGCCGAGACCTGCGCCTCCCGCTTGCGCGCGTTCATGACGATCTTCGGCAGCCGCTTCTCCGCGGAGGCCTTGCGACCGGTCCGCTCACGCCGCGCGATCGTCGTCTCCGCCTCGATCCGCTCCCGCTTCTCTCGGCGCACGACCTGCACAGCCGCTCGCTCCGCCTGCCGGGCGGCGTCCTGTTCGGCATCCAGCCAGGCACGCCACTGCGAGTACGGCCCGCCGAAAGTCGACAGCGCACTGTCGTACAGCTCCGCGGTGTCGTCCATGAGCTCCAGCAATGACAGGTCGTGGCTGACCACGATCAGCGCGCCCGGCCAGCCGCGGACCATGGCCGCCAGGCGTGCGCGGGCGTCGCGGTCGAGGTTGTTCGTCGGCTCGTCCAGCAGCGTGATCGACGGCGTGCCGAGCCGGATGCCCGCGATCGCGGCGAGCACCGACTCCCCGCCGGAGAGTTCCCCGACGCTGCGGTCGAGCATGTCCGGCTGGAGGCCGGCATCGGCCAGGGCGGCGTGCGCGCGTGATTCGATGTCCCAGTCGTCGCCGACCACGTCGAAGTGACGCTGGTCGACGTCGCCGGACTCGATCGCCCGCAGCGCGGTCAGCGTCGGGGCCACACCCAGAAGCTCGGCGACGGTCCGTCCGACGTCCAGGGTGAGTCGCTGCGGCAGGTACGCGGCGTCCGCCGTCGTCCAGACGTGCCCGGCCGAGGGGGTGAGCTCGCCCGCGATCAGGCGCAGCAGCGTGGACTTGCCGGAGCCGTTGCGGCCGACCAGTCCGGTGCGGCCGGTTCCGAACGCGCCGGAGACGTCGCGAAGCGCCGGCGTGCCGTCCGGCCAGCGGAACGACACGTGGTCCAGGACGATGCTGTGCCGAACGGAGGCGGTGGGGGAGTGCATGGGCATGAAGCCTCCCGGGTTGTCAGGCCTGATCTCTCAGGGATGCGCTGACACCGGTCGCCCGGCCTCGATCGGATCGAAGGGGCGATGCTCGCTGGAGGAAGCCCCAGACGGTGAGCGTCGACGGGTCAGCGCGCGGATGCGGGCGCGGAGGCGTCGATCAGTCTCACCGGAGGTTCCTCACGTCGGGGGCAGGAACGATCATGATACCCGGATGCCGCAGGCGCGGCATCCGGTCGGCGTTCAGGATTGCGGGTCCGGCTCGAGGATCTCGAGTTGCTTGTGCAGGAAGACCCGCACGTCGTCCAATTCCGGCTCCGAGACGCTGTGGGTCAGCCCCTGGTAGACGCGACCGCTGAGGTCGGCGTGCTCAGGCAGCCAGGTCACCGTGTGCTCGACCAGGAACTGCGGGATCACGTCGTCGTGTGTTCCCCGTCCCCAGAAGACGGGCGGGCGTCGCTCGGCGAGCGCCGCATCTCCCGGCAGCTCGCCCGGCGTGGCGTAGCCGCTGAGGTTCACCGCGAACGCGAATCGCTCCGGCTGCAGTCGCAGCGCCTGCAGGGCGACGGCGGCGCCCTGAGAGAAGCCGAGCAGTCCGACGGGGGCGTCGGCGGTGACCGCGTCCACCCAGTCGACCACCAGGGACGCGGCATCGGTCACGTGCCGGGCATCGCGTCCCTCCATGCCCTCGATGGGATACCAGGAATAGCCCGGGGCGGGGAAGGGCGGTGCGAGCGGCGCACGCAGGGCCGCAACGACGAACTGCGGCGGAAGGTGCGGGACCAACCCGAACAGGTCGCGTTCATCGGCGCCGTACCCGTGCAGCAGGACCAGCAGCGGTCGACCGGCTCGCTCCGCAGTCTGGGCGGACCACAGGGCGGCGGAATCGTCGAGGGCGGGGGGCACGGCCATGCGCCTATCATTCCAGTCGGCGCCGCCGTGCGGCACGCACGGGACTGCTGGGGTATACAGGAGACATGGCAGTGCGAACTCCCGATCCCGACCCGGACGACCGCGACGACGCGGGCGGCGCGGACGACCCGCTCCGCGGCCAGGGGTTCGGCGGCGATCCCCGCTCGCTCGGCAACGGGTCGTTCGGATCGCCGACTCCGAGCAGCGCCGCCAACCCGGGCTGGCTGTCCGAGATCGAGCTCGCCGAGGCGCGGCGTCGACTTCCGATCCTCTACGTCGAGGCGATCCCGGTGCGCACCGACGGTCTCGGCGCGGTCACCGAGGTCGGGATCCTGCTGCGCGCCACGCCACTGGGAGAGATGACCCGGACGATCGTCAGCGGGCGCGTCCGCTACGGCGAGACCGTGCGGGACGCGCTGTTCCGGCACCTGGAGAACGATCTGGGGCCGATGGCGTTTCCGCTCCTGCCGCTGCAGCCGGTGCCGTTCACCGTTGCGGAGTACTTCCCGATGCCCGGCATCTCCGCCTTCCACGACGACCGGCAGCACGCGGTGTCGCTGGCGTTCGTCGTTCCGGTCACGGGCACCTGCGAGCCGCGCCAGGATGCGCTCGAGGTGACCTGGATGCCGCCCAGCGAGGCGGCCTCGGACAGCCTGGCCGCCGAGATGGAGGGCGGCCGGGGCACCCTCATCCGGCTCGGTCTGGCCAGCGTCGGCGCGCTGCGCTGACCCGGCATCCTGAGTGTTCACTGTGACCGGGGACGGGATGCCGCGACCGGCGTAGCCTGGGGCGCATGAGCTCCGCAGGCCGTGTCCGGGACCGCCGAGCCCTCGCGTGGACCGGTGTGCTGGCCGTCCCGATCCTGGTGGGTGCCGGCATCCTGGTGCCGATCGCGGCCAGCGGCGCGGTCGACCTGCCGGACAAGAGCGTCCAGGAACTGATCGAGTTCGCCGGTGCGAGCGAGGTCGACATGCTCACCGGCACGATCGAGCAGGCATCCGAGCTCGGGCTTCCCGACCTGGACGCACTGACCGGCGCGTCCGGCGCGGACGACTCCGCAGCTGCCGCGGCCGGTCTCGACGACGTCCTCGGGCTGATCGCCGGAACCCACACGGCGAACGTCTACCTCGACGGGGAACGCGCCCGTCTGCAGGTTCTGGATCGGCTTGCCGAACGCAACGTGTACGTCGACGGTGACGCCGGCATCGCCTGGTACGTCGACAGCGAGTCCCAGACCGCCACGCGCCTGACTCTGCCGTCCGATTCCGACCTCGAGCGGTGGCGCAGCCGGCTGCCGGGCCCGCCGGAGGACGCTGCGGTGCCGACTCCGCAGCGGCTGCTGGAAGAGGCTCTGGCGCGACTCGACGAGAGCACCGAGGTCACCGTCGGAACGGACGCCCGCGTTGCCGGCCGCGACGTGTACGAGCTGATCCTCACCCCGCGCGCCGAGGACACGCTCATCGGGGACATCCGCTTCGCCATCGACGGCCAGAACGGCGCCGCGCTGGCAGCCTCGATCACCGCTCGGGGCTCGGACGAGCCCGCGTTCCAGATCGCCTTCACGCGCGTCGGCTTCGAGGCGCCGGATCCTGCGGCGCTCGCCTTCACCCCGGCCGATGGCATCGCCGTCGTGGATGAGGGGCTCGCGCTGCCCTCGCCCGAGGACTGGGCTGCGCGGCACGGCAGGGGCGACCCGGACGCGCCGACGGTGTACGGCCAGGGCTGGTCGGCCGTGGTCCAGCTGCCGGAGACGGCGGCGGGGGGTGGGCTCAGCTCCGGGCAGCGCGCGCAGCTGGAGGCCGTCACCACTGCAGTGGAGGGCGGACGGGTGCTGCAGACATCGCTGATCAGCGTGCTCATCACCGACGACGGCCGGATGCTGGCCGGGGCTGTTCCCGCATCGCGTCTGGTCGAAGCCGCCCAGACCGGCCGTTGACCCGGTGGCGAGCGCGAACCCCGCCGCCCAGCCGGCGATCGAGACGTCCGGCCTGACCAAGCGGTTCGGAGCGCAGACAGCCGTCGACGCGGTCGATCTGATCGTGCCGCGCGGCGCCGTCTTCGGCTTCCTGGGGCCGAACGGCTCGGGCAAGACCACCACGATCCGCATGCTGCTCGGTCTGCTGCGGGCCACCAGCGGCAACGCGCGTGTGCTGGGCTCGTCGATGCCACGGGCGCTGGATGACGTGCTCCCGCGCGTGGGCGCGCTCGTGGAGGGACCCGCGTTCTCGCCGTTCCTGACCGGTGAGCAGAATCTGCGGCGCTTCGATGCGGCCGACCGGCACTCGTCGCCGCGCACCCGGCCGGCCCGGGTGGCCGCCGCACTGGATCGGGTGGGGCTCTCGCACGCCGCGCGGAAGAAGGCCCACGCCTATTCCCTCGGCATGAAGCAGCGGCTGGGACTGGCCAACGCCCTGCTCATGCCGCGGGAGCTGCTCGTGCTGGACGAGCCCACCAACGGCCTGGACCCGCAGGGGACCCGCGAGGTGCGGGCGCTGATCCGCTCGTTCGCCGCGGAAGGCACCACCGTCTTCGTCTCCAGCCACCTCCTCGCCGAGGTCGAGCAGCTGTGCACGCACGTCGGCGTCATGAGCGCCGGGCGCCTGATCGCGCAGGGCACGCTGGAGGATTTCCGCCGCTCCGGCGGACCCGGCCGCGTGCACGTCCGCACGCCCGACCTGGAGCGAGCGCGCGGCGTGCTCGCCGGCCTCGGAGTGCAGACCGACCCGGCCGGATCGGCATCCGATCGCGAGCGTGTCTCCGGCACGATCCCCGACGGCGTGGAGCCGGAGGAGGTCGTCCGCGCCCTCGTCACGGCGGGCGTGCGCGTGCGGGGCTTCGAGGTCGCCGGTGCGAGCCTCGAGCAGCGTTTCGTGGAACTGACCGGCGAGGGATTCGATGTCCTCCCCTGAGCGGGCCGACGCGGGCGTGCGCGCGGGCGGGGTCGCTGCCCGGCGCCCGGTGGGGGGCACCCTGCAGCTGCTCGGGAACGAGATGGCCACCCAGTTCGGCCGCCGGCGCACGTGGGCGATGCTCGGTGCGCTCGCGCTGATCCCCGTTCTCGTCGCGGTCGCCATCCGTCTGGTGGGCGGCTCCCGACCGGGACGCGGGCCGGCGTTCCTCGATCAGATCGCCGGCAACGGCCTGTTCGTCGGACTTGCTGCGCTGACGGTGGCCATCCCGCTGTTCCTGCCGCTCACCGTCAGCATCGCCGCCGGCGACGCGATCGCCGGTGAGGCCGCTCACGGAACGCTGCGCTACCTCCTGGTCGCGCCGGCCGGGCGGGTGCGGCTGCTGGTCGTGAAGTATCTGTTCGCGGCGGCGTTCTGCGTCGCCGGCACGCTCACGCTCGTCGTCGTCGGCACGCTCGCCGGCTGGCTGCTGTTCCCGGTGGGACCGGTGACGCTGCTGTCCGGCGTGCAGGTCTCGGTCGTGGAGGGCGAGATCCGGCTGCTCGCGATCGCCGCGTACGCGTCCGTGTCGCTGCTCGGGCTGTCCGCGATCGGTCTGTTCTTCTCCACGCTGACCACCGTCCCGGTCGGGGCGATGGCGGCCACGGCGATCCTCGCGGTCACCGCGCAGATCGTCGGGGCGATCCCGCAGCTGGAGGCGCTGCATCCGCTGCTGTTCACCGACCGCTGGCTGGACTTCGCAGATCTGCTGCGCGCGCCGGTGGTGTGGGACTCGTTCGCGGCGAATGCTCTGCTGCAGGCCGGTTACGTGCTGGTCTTCGGTGCGGCCGCGATCGCACGGTTCGTCACCCGGGACGTGCTGTCCTGACGGTTCCCCGGCCTGCCGCGCGGGCGGTGTCGTGGGCCGAGAGGCGACTATCCGGCCAGGCGGGCCAGCTCGGCGACGAACGCGTCGACGTCGGCTTCGTCGGTGTCGAACGAGCACATCCAGCGCACTTCGCGCGTGGCCGCATCCCAGTCGTAGAAGCGGAACGCCTCGCGCAGCCGGTCGGCCACGCCGGCGGGGAGGGTCGCGAACACCCCGTTGGCCTGAGTCGGCTGGGTGAAGGCCACTCCGCGGAGGGAGCCGTCGGCCACCCCGGCCTCGACGGCGGCGCGCAGGCGAGCCGCCATGGCATTCGCGTGGGAGGCGTTGCGCAGCCAGAGGTCGCCCTCCAGCAGCGCGATCAGCTGAGCGGAGACGAACCGCATCTTCGAGGAGAGCTGCATGTTCAGTTTGCGCAGGAAGGTCAGACCGGCGGAGGCCTCGGGATCCAGGACGACGATCGCCTCGCCCAGCATCGCGCCGTTCTTCGTGCCGCCGAAGCTCAGGACGTCCACGCCCACGTCCCGCGTGAAGGCGCGCAACGGCAGGCCCAGCGAGGCTGCCGCGTTCGAGACGCGTGCGCCGTCCATGTGCAGTCGCATCCCCAGCGCGTGGGTGTGATCGGCGATCGCCCGCAGCTCGTCGACGGAGTACACCGTGCCCAGCTCGGTGGACTGGGTGACCGAGACCACCAGCGGCTGCGCGCGGTGCTCGTCGCCCCATCCCCACGCCTCACGGTCGATCAGCTCGGGAGTGAGCTTGCCGTCGTCCGTGGGGACGGTGAGGAGCTTGATGCCGGCGACCCGTTCCGGCGCACCCCCCTCGTCGACGTTGATGTGCGCGGTGGATGCCGCGATGACCGCGCCCCATCGCGGCAGCATCGACTGCAGGCCCACGACGTTCGCGCCGGTGCCGTTGAAGACGGGGAAGGCCTCGACGCCGTCGCCGAAGTGGTGGGTGAAGACCTGTTGCAGCCGCGCGGTGTATTCGTCCTCGCCGTAGGCGATCTGGTGGCCGTCGTTCGCAGCGGCGATGGCCGCGAGCACCTCGGGGTGGATGCCGGAGTAGTTGTCCGAGGCGAAGCCGCGCACGGCGGTGTCATGGAGCGGAGTCACATCCTCAAGCCTACGGCCGCCGTCACGTGCTGCCCCGTCGCGCAGGAAGGTGCTGACGGCGGCGTCGGCGGCATCCTCATGTCCCTCGGCGGACTGGACCAGTGCCTGGACAAGAGGGCTGCACTCGTAGGGGGCGATCGCACCCAGGTGCGGGGCGCGCGAGCGGGGTTCCGGATGTCCGGGGCCCTCGGTATCCTCGCGAAATGACCTCCCCAGGCGACTCGGGCGCGATGGCGGCCCCGGCGAGCGGCACCGCGGAGCAGGGCGGCACCGCGGAGTACCGCGGCACGACGGCGCCGCCCGGGGGCATGCGCACATTCATCCAGGTGCTGGTGAACACGGCGATCGCGAACATCACGACCAGCTTCCTGTGGTTCGCCCTCACGTTCTGGGTCTACATCGAGACGCAGTCGGTGCTGGCCACGGGCATCATCGGCGGCGCGTACATGCTGTTCGTCGCGATCTTCTCCATGGTGTTCGGCACGATCGTCGACCGGTATCGCAAGCATGTCGTGATGGTGCTCTCCAGCCTGGTCACGCTGGCCTCGTTCCTCATCGCCGGCGCGCTCTACCTCGCCCAGCCGGAATCGGCGCTCCTGGACATCGGCGGGCCGTGGTTCTGGCTGTTCTCGGGCATCATCCTGTTCGGCGGAGTGATCGAGAACATGCGCAACATCGCGCTGTCCACCACGGTCACGCTGCTGGTCCCGGTCGAGCGGCACGCCAACGCCAACGGCATGGTCGGCACCGTGCAGGGGATCGCCTTCACGGTCACGAGCGTGTTCAGCGGGTTGGCGATCGGCCTGCTCGGCATGGGCTGGACACTGGTCATCGCGATCGCCTTCACCCTGCTCGCGCTGCTTCACGTCGCTTTCCTGCGGATCCCCGAGGACAAGCCCGCTCGGGAGGGCGAGCGGCAGCCGGTCATGGACGTGCGGGGCAGCATCCGCGCCATCCGCTCTGCACCGGGCCTGTTCGCCCTGATCATCTTCGCCACCTTCAACAACCTCATCGGCGGTGTCTACATGGCGCTGATGGACCCGTACGGACTGACACTGTTCCCCGTCGAGTGGTGGGGCGTGGTGCTCGGGGTCGCCTCGACCGGATTCATCATCGGGGGGATCGTGATCTCCGCGCGGGGGCTCGGCCGCAACCCCATCCGCACGATGCTGCTCGTCGTCCTGGCGATGGGGGTGCTGGGCGCGATCTTCACGATCCGCGAGTGGTGGTGGCTGTACGCCGTGGGCATCTGGGTGTACATGGCGCTGGTGCCGGCGGTCGAGGCATCCGAGCAGACCGTCATCCAGAAGGTCGTGCCGTTCCGGACGCAGGGACGGGTCTTCGGCTTCGCGGCGGCGTTCGAGTCCGCCGCCGCTCCGATCACCGCGTTCCTGATCGCGCCGATCGCGCAGTTCTGGATCATCCCGTACATGAACTCGGATGCCGGCCTGCAGGCGTGGGGGTGGCTCCTCGGCGACGGGGAGGCGCGCGGAATCGCGCTGGTGTTCCTGGTCAGCGGCCTGGTGATGGTCGCCGTCGCGCTGCTCGCGTTCACGACCCGCAGCTACCGCACGCTGTCCAAGGAGTACGAGCGGGCGCCGGACCCGGTCCAGGCCGACCAGGTGTCCTGATCGCTCGATCCGCTCAGCTCTCGTCGGCGAGCGTGACGACGGTGTCGTTGACGGATGCCGCCTCGACACGCCACAGGCCGACCACGTGCTCGGCGAGCGCGTCCTCCCGGCCCTCCAGCACCTTCACCCGGAAGATCACCGCCGCAGCGGACAGGTCGTCACCGGCATCCCGCGCGCCCTTACTGAAGCCCTGTGCGACGGCACGGGTCCAAGCCTCGCTCGCGGCCTTGACGGCGGCGTAGTTCGCCCCGCCCGCCAGCGGCCGGGCCACCGCGGTCGAGGACACGATCGCGAGGCGTCCGGCCGCGGATGCGCGCAGATCCGCGTCGAAGGCGCGGCTCACGTGGCGCAGGGCCGTGAACGAGCGTTCCAGGAACCGGTAGTCCTCGTCGCTCTGGCCGGCCAGTCCGCCGCCGCCGCGCCAGCCCCCGACCAGGTGCACGACACCGTCCACGCGCCCGTCCGTGCGGTGCACCCCTTCGGCCAGCGCTCGGACCGCCGACTCGTCGGTGAGGTCGCAGGCGCGCACCGCGATGCCGGGCACCTCGCCGGCCAGCGCCTCGAGCTTTCCGGGATCCCGCCCCACCGCGACGACCCGGGCGCCGGCCGATGCCAGGGCGCGGGCGCAGACCAGTCCGCTCGTGCTGGTCGCACCCGCGATCAGCACGAGGCGTCCGCTGACATCAGGCATCATCCCCACCTTCCCCGGCGCCGCTACCCGGCGCGCGGAGCCTCCGGGTCATCGGCTCCGCCACGGATTCCGGCCGTGGAGTCGATCACCGGACGCATCTTCTTCTCCAGCGCTTCGAAGAACATCGACAGCGGGAACTCGTCGTCCAGCACCGCGTCCGTGTACGCCTTCGCCGGCCCGGCCAGCACCTCGTCGGGCAGACCGCGCGCCCACCGCGACGCGGGGCTGGGGGTGAGCGTGCCCCGCACCAGCTCATACGCGGCCAGCCAGTGCGCGGTCTTGGGCCGGTCGATCGAACGCCAGTACAGCTCGTCGATCGCGTCCCCGAGCGCCATGACCGCGGCGGGTACTCCGGACCACTCGAACGCGAGCGAGGTGTCGGTCCAGTGCAGGACGCCGCGCTGGTGCAGCCAGGCGAACAGCAGCTGACCGCCCACGGCGTCGTAGTTGCGCACGCGCGTTCCGGTGATCGCGAACCGGAAGATCCGGTCGAAGATCACCGCGTACTGCACCAGCCGCGCGTGCTCGAGCATCTCGGACTCCGCCGGCGACAGCGCCGCACCCGATCCGACGCGTTCGCTCAGACGCTTCTGGATGGCGACGACCTCCCGGAACGCGGTGAGGTCGCAGCGCAGTTCCTCGAGCGAGTACAGGAAGAACGGCATCCGCTGCTTGATCATGAACGGGTCGAAGGGCAGGTCGCCGCGCATGTGGGTGCGGTCGTGGATGATGTCCCACATCACGAACGTCTTCTCGGTCAGCGCCTGATCCTCCAGCATCCGCTCCGCCTCGGCAGGCAGATCGAGCTTGGTGATCCGGGATGCCGCGCGCACGACGCGACGGTAGCGTGCCGCTTCGCGGTCCTGGAAGATCGCGCCCCACGTGAACGTCGGAATCTCGCGCATCGCCACGGTCTCGGGGAACAGCACCGCCGAGTTCGTGTCGTATCCGGGCGTGAAATCCACCAGCCGCAGCGAGACGAACAGCCGGTTGCTGTACTCGGTCTCCAGCTGGGCGATGAACTCGGGCCAGATCACCTCGACGATCATCGCCTCGACGTGACGCCGCGACGAGCCGTTCTGCGTGTACATGGGGAACACGACCAGGTGACGGATGCCGTCCACGCGGTGTTCCTGCGGCTGGAACGCGATGAGCGAATCGTAGAAGTCGGGAACGCCGAAGCCCTCGTCGGCCCAGCGCCGGAAATCCGTCACCGATGCCGTCAGGTACGAGTGGTCGTGCGGGAATCGCGGCGTGAGGTCGACGATCGCGGCGATGATCGCCTCGACGTGGGCGCGGGCGGATGCGTGGTGCGCGGCATCCGGAACACAGCCGTCCCGGGCCTGCAGGGATTGCAGCGCCGTGGCCGACGCCTTCAGGCTCAGCCAGGCGGCCGAGCCCTCCACGTCGCCGGCCAGGTCGCGGTCGTCGGCGACGCGGTGGGCGGGCAGCCGGAAAGGCGCGTCCTCGAGGACCTCGGGTTCGCCGACGACGGCCTGGATCACACCGGTGTGGTGGGTCTGGCTGAGGGACACGGAAACCTCCGATCCGAGGAGAGGCGGAAACATTCCGGCAGATCGCGGGATGTGCCGATATTGTTTCATCCCATGACCGATCCTGTCGACTTGTTGATCCTCGCTGAGGTCTCACGGGACCCGCGGGCGACGCTCGCTCAGTTGTCCGAGCACGTCGGCCTGGGCGTGTCCGCGGTGCAGGCGCGGCTGCGGCGCCTGGAGAGCACCGGTGTCATCGTCGGGTACCGGGCGCTCCTGAACCCCGAGGCGGTCGGCAAATCCCTGTCGGCCTTCATCGAGATCACCCCGCTGGATCCGTCCCAGCCGGACAACGCGCCCGAGATGCTCGAGCACCTCGCCGCGATCGAGGCGTGCCATTCGATCGCGGGCGACGCGGCGTACCTGCTGTTCGTCCGGGTCGCGACGCCCCGGGATCTGGAGACCCTGATCCGCGACATCCGCCTGGCGGCATCGGTGAGCACACGCACGACCGTGGTCCTGCAGACGTTCTACGAGAACCGGCCGATCTCCCTCTAACCGCGAACAGGATGGGCGCCACGAGACGGAGGTCGCCGGACCCCGTCTCGTGACACCCATCCGGATTCGCGGGCAGCGCGGCGCGCGCGGTCAGTCGTGCTGAGGGAAGCCGAGGTTCAGGCCGCCGTGCGACGGGTCCAGCCACCGGCTCGTCACGGCCTTCTCCTGCGTGTAGAAGTCGAACCCGTGCGGGCCGTACGCCTTCGCGTCGCCGAACAGCGACGCCTTCCAGCCGCCGAACGAGTGGTAGGCGACCGGAACGGGGATCGGGACGTTGATGCCGATCATGCCGACGTGCACCTCGCGCTGGAAGCGGCGCGCGGCGCCGCCGTCGTTCGTGAAGATCGCCGTGCCGTTGCCGTACTGGCTGCCGTTGATGATGCCCAGGCCCTCTTCGTAGCCGTCGATGCGCACGACCGACAGCACCGGACCGAAGATCTCGTCCAGGTAGACCGACGAGTCGGTCGGCACGTTGTCGATCAGGGTCGGTCCGAGCCAGAAGCCGTCCGGGTCGCCGTCGGGCTCGACATCGCGCCCGTCCACGACCACCGACGCGCCGTCGGTGGTGGCGACGTCGATGTAGGAGGCGACCTTGTCGCGGTGCACCCCCGTGATCAGCGGTCCCATGTCGCATCCGCGAGTGCCGTCGCCGGTGCGCAGCGTGGCCATCCGCTCGGAGACCTTCGCGACGAACTCGTCGGCGATCGTGTCCACGGCCAGAACCACCGAGATCGCCATGCAGCGTTCACCGGCCGAGCCGAAGCCCGCGTTGACGGCGGCGTCCGCGGCCAGGTCGAGGTCGGCATCCGGCAGGACGAGCATGTGGTTCTTCGCGCCGCCCAGCGCCTGCACGCGCTTGCCGTGCCCGGTAGCGGTCTCGTAGACGTACTTCGCGATCGGCGTGGAGCCGACGAACGAGATCGCGCGCACATCCGGGTGCTCCAGCAGCGCGTCGACGGCCTCCTTGTCGCCGTGCACGACGTTCAGGACGCCGTCGGGCAGCCCTGCTTCCTTCAGCAGCGCGGCCATCCAGTTCGCGGCGCTCGGGTCCTTCTCCGAGGGCTTGAGGATCACGGCGTTGCCCGCGGCCAGGGCGACGGAGAAGAACCACAGCGGCACCATCGCCGGGAAGTTGAACGGGCTGATGATCCCGACGACCCCGATCGGCTGGCGCAGCGTGTAGACGTCGATGCCCGTCGAGACGTTCTCGGAATACGCGCCCTTGGTGAGGTGGCCCAGCCCGCACGCGAACTCCACGACCTCCATGCCGCGCGCGATCTCGCCGAGCGCGTCCGAGAGCACCTTGCCGTGCTCGGACGTGAGGATCTCAGCGAGCTCCTGCTTGCGTGCGTTCAGCAGCTCGCGGAACGCGAACAGCACAGTCTGCCGCTTGGAGATCGAGGCGTCGCGCCACTGCTCCCATGCCGCGGCCGCCGAGGCGACGGCATGGTCGACGTCCGCGGTCGAGGCCAGGCGCACCTCGCGCTGCGCCGTGCCCAACGCGGGGTTGAACACCGGTGCGGTGCGGCTGGAGGCGCCCGTCCACGTCTTTCCGTCGACCCAGTGGTCGAGGATCGTGGTGGCGGACCGCGTCGTCTGCTCGAGCGTCGTGGTGTCGGTCATGGTGTGTTCCTTCTCTTCCTGGCCCGATGGGCCACGGGTGCACGACCAGCGTAGGTCGCGGTCGGTGGTCTCGGTAGTTTCGCCCGCTCCGCGGGCGCGGGTCAGGCGCTCTCGAGGACGGTCAGCGCTTCATCGTAGATGGACATCGCCTGCCCGACCTCGTCGTCGGTCACCACGCACGGCGGCACGACGTGGATGCGGTTCTCGGCCGAGAACGGCAGCAGACCCCGCGACACCAGCTCCTTCTTCAGCCGCCCGATCACGTCGGCCCCGACCGGCTCGCGCGTCGCGCGGTCGGCCACCAGCTCGATCGCCCAGAACACGCCCTCGCCGCGGACCTCGCCGATGAGCGGATGCCGCTCCTGCAGCTGCGCGAGGGCCGGCCCGATCGCGTCCGCACCCACCCGCCGGGCGTTCTCGACGATGCCCTCGTCCTCCATCGCGTCGAGAGCTCCGATGATGGATGCCGCGGCGAGGGGGTGCCCGCTGTAAGTCAGCCCCCCGGGGAAGACCCGTTCATCGAAGGTCGCCGCGATCTCCGCCGAGATCGCGACGCCGCCGACCGGCACATACCCCGAGTTGACGCCCTTCGCGAAGGCGATCAGGTCGGGCACGACGTCGTGGCCCTGGAACGCGAACCACCGGCCGGTGCGCCCGAAGCCGGCCATCACCTCGTCCAGGATCAGCACGATCCCGTACTTGTCGGCGAGGGCGCGCACGCCGGCCAGGTAGCCCGGCGGCGGGATCAGGATGCCCGCGGTGCCGGGCACGGATTCCAGCAGGATGGCGGCGATCCCGGCCGCGCCCTCGGACTGGATCACCCGCTCGAGGTGGTGCAGGGCGCGCACGCTCTCCTGCTCGGGGCTGTCGGACCAGAACTCGCTCCGGTACAGGTACGGCCCGAAGAAGTGGACGTGGCCGCGCGCGTACTCGTTGGGGATGCGACGCCAGTCGCCGGTCGAGACGATCGCCGCCCCGGTGTTGCCGTGGTAGGACCGGTAGGTGGACAGCACCTTGTCGCGACCGGTGTGCAGCCTGGCCATCCGGATCGCGTTCTCGATCGCGTCCGCACCGCCGTTGGTGAAGAAGACCTTCGAGAAGGGCGCACCGGCGCGCGCCAGGATGCGCTGAGCGGCCTGGCCGCGGGTGAGGTTGGCGGTGGCCGGCCCGATCGTGGACAGGACAGCCGCCTGCTCCTGGATGGCCCGGACCACCGCCGGATGCTGGTGCCCGATGTTGACGTTGACCAGCTGGCTGGAGAAGTCCAGGTACCGGTTGCCGGCGTGGTCCCACACGACAGTTCCCTCGCCGCCGGCGATGACCATCGGGTCGAGGGCGGCCTGGGCCGACCAGGAGTGGAAGACGTGCTCGCGGTCAAGACGCTTGGTCGTCTCGTCCAGGTCGGTGGCGGATGTCGTCGTCATCGTCGTGTCCTTCGTTCTACCGGTGATCTTCCCGGTTCCCGCGATGCGGGTCCTCTTCCGGTCTGCGGGTCGGGGGTGCGCCGGCCTGCCGCTAGGCTCCTCGCTCGGCGGGCGGATGGCAACTCGGATGCCGGCCGTCGGGCGCAGCGCACGCGCCCAGCGGCCGGCATCCGGCTTCGGTCGGGCTAGTTGCCGCCCGCCTGCAGCTCGACCTCGATGGGCGTGAAACCTTCGCCGGTCAAGTCGATGCCGCCTTCGGCCTCGAGCTCATCCAGCGCCTTCTGGATGTACTCGTTGCTCCACGCGCTGGCAGGCGGCTCCTTGGTGATCAGGTGCGCGCCGGTCTCGTTGACGGCGGCGAGGGCTCCCTCCACGGTCTGCGTCCACGCGGACTCGTCGATGATGCCGATGCCCTCGGCGGCCGGCCAGATGAGCTTGTTCGTCTCGTTCATCATCCACAGCTCGTGGCTCGGGCCCCAGGCCGAGCCCGAGGCGATCGTGATCGCCGCGGCCTCTTCGGCGTTGTCGCGCGCGTACACCCAGCCCTTGATCACGGCCTTGAGGAACTTCACGGCCGTGTCGGCGTACTCCTGGTCCGATTCGAGCCGTTCGGTGTCGGCCCAGATGGCGTCCTGCAGCATCGCGCCCACGGTGTCCTGGTAGCTGATGACGTTGAAGTCATCCGGCTGGTACAGCTCGCCGGTCTCCGGGTCCTCCGTCTCGAGCAGCTGCGCGTACTCGTTGTAGGTCATCGCCTGCGCCGCGTCGATGTCGTTCTGCAGGAACGCGTTCATGTTGAAGTCCTGCGTGATGATCTCGACGGTGCTCGCGTCCAGTCCCTCCGCTGCCATGGCTGCGAAGATCTCCCACTCGTTGCCGAAGCCCCACGATCCGATCTTCTTGCCCTCGAAGTCGGCCACCGAGTCGATGCCCGAGTCCGCCCAGGACACCTGGAGCGTGCCGGAGCGCTGGAAGATCTGTGCGATGTCGGTGAGGTTGGCGCCGGCCTCGATCGATCCGAGCACCTTCGGCACCCACGCGATGGCGAAGTCGACGTCGCCGTTGGCGAGGGCGTCCTGCGGGACGATGTCGCCGCCGGAGGGGATGATCTCCACCTCGAGGCCCTCGTCCTTGAAGAAGCCCTGGTCGGCGGCGGCGAAGTAGCCGGCGAACTGAGCCTGCGGCAGCCACTGGAGCTGAAGCTTGACCTGGGTGAGCTCTCCGCCGTCGTCGGAGGTCGGCGACGTGCCGCCCCCGCCCGAGCACGCGGTCAGGATGAGTGCGGCCGACAGGGCGAACGCGCCCGCGGTTGCTGCGCGCCTGGTGAGGCCGCGACGTGTGCTGTGTCTCATGTCGTTCCTTTCGGGTTCTCTTGGGAGGTGCTGCGGTGGTGCGGAACCGACCTCGCCGGGCGAGGACGACGGGGCGCGGCATCCCGCGGACGGTGCGTCATCGGACTCCTCCGACGGGGATGCGGCGCAGCACGATGCGCTCGGCGAGCGCGGTTGCCAGGTAGAAGAACAGACCGACCACGATCGCTGCCACCACGTACGCCCAGGCCCGCGCGTACGCGCTGGTGGCCGCCGAGGTGGAGATCGCACTGCCCAGCCCGCCGCGCGGGCCGCCGAAGTACTCCGCGACCAGCGCGGAGATCACCGCGAGCGAGCTGGCGATCCGGACGCCGGTGAGCAGGTACGGCAGCGCGGTCGGGAGGGTGACGGTGCGGAACGCCTGCGCGCCGGTGGCGGCGTAGCTGCGCATCAGGTCGCGGTGCACGGGCCGGGTCTGGCGCAGTCCGCGGAGGGTGTTCAAGAAGACCGGGACGAACGATGCCAGAGCCGCGATGGCCTGCCGACCGAACTGGCTGTCGGCACCGAACATCGAGTTCAGCACTGGTGCGAGCGCCACGATGGGCACCACCGCCAGGGATGCCACGATCGGCGCGGACATCCCGTCGACGGCCCGCCAGCGGGATGCGAGGGCGGCGAGCAGGATCGCCAGGACCGTCCCGACCACCAGGCCGAGCAGCGCGTTCGTCCCGGTGATCAGCGCCGCCTGCCAGATGGCGCCGCCGAACTCGGCGAACTGCTGGGCGATCGCGGCCGGGCTGGGCAGCAGGTAGTCGGAGACCCCGACGACGCTGACCAGGAACTGCCAGGTGACCAATCCGATCAGCCCGACCGTGATGGGGGCGATCACCCGCAGGCGGCGCTCGGTCGCCGTGCTCCAGCCCGCCGGGCTCTGCCGGGTGGGCTGCGGCTGACGCACGGTGGTCATCGCTGCTCCCGGCCGCCGGTGGGCACCGAGGTGCCGTGCAGGGCTTCGCGTACCGCCGTCACCCGGGAGAAGAACGCGGGCGACTCGCGCAACGACTCGTCGCGCGCGGCATCCTTGCCGAATCCGGTCTCGATGATGTGCGTGATCCGGCCGGGACGGGGGGACATCACCACGACACGGTCGGAGAGGAAGACCGCCTCGGGGATGGAGTGCGTCACGAACACGACGGCCGCTCCGGTCTCGGCGGCGATGCGCGACAGTTCGGTCTGCATGTGCTCGCGGGTCATCTCATCCAGCGCCCCGAACGGCTCGTCCATCAGCAGCAGCTTCGGCCGCGCGGCGAGCGATCGCGCGATCGCCACCCGCTGCTGCATGCCGCCGGAGAGCTGGTCGGGATGCCGGTCGGCGAAGTCGGTCAGCCCCACTAGCTCGGCAAGCTCCGCCACGCGGGCCTTGCGCTCCGCGGCGCCGACGCCGTGCAGCTCGAGCGGGAGCGAGATGTTGGCCGCCACCGTCCGCCAGGGCAGCAGGCCGGCCTGCTGGAACGCGATGCCGTAGTCCTGATCCCGGCGTGCCCGGTTCGCGGGCTTGCCGAAGACCTCGATCGTGCCGGCCGTGGGCGGATCGAGGTCGGCGATCAGGCGCAGCAGTGTGGACTTGCCGCATCCGGAGGGGCCGATCAGCGCCACGAACTCGCCGTCCGCGACGGTCAGGTCGATGCCCTGCAGCGCGCTGACGTCGCCGGTCTTGGTGGCGAACGTCTTGGCGACGTCGCGGACGACGACGGAGTCGCTGCCGGGGGCGTCGTTCGAGCCGTGCTGCGCGTGTCCAACGGCCATCAGGTCGCTTCTCCTCGTCGGTAGTCCTTCAACAGCAGTCCGAGCATCGCCACCGCACCGGCCGCGACGAGCCCGAGGGCGATGGAACCGAAGATCGGCCCCCACGCCTTGGACGGGTCTCCGGAGGCCTGGCCGGCGAACTGGATCAGCAGCCGCCCGATCCCGCCCTGCAGGCCGGTGGAGACCTCCGCGACGACCGCGCCGATCACGGCGTTGGCGGCGCCCAGGCGGAGGGCGGGCAGCAGGTAGGGGACGGATGCCGGCAGCCGTAGTCGCAGCAGCGTCTGCCAGTAGCCGGCGGCGTAGGTGCGCATCAGCTCGGTGTGGATGCGGTCGGGTGACTGCAGTCCGCGCAGCGCGCCGACCGCGACCGGGAAGAAGGCCAGGTATGACGCGATCAGCGCGACGGACATCCAGTCCTGCCATTCGATCGGGCCGATCTGCACCCGCGAGCCCCAGCTCTTCACGATCGGCGCGAACGCGATCAGCGGCACGGTCTGGCTGAGGATGATCCACGGCAGCAGGCCCCACTCCACCAGGCGCCAGCGCTGCATGACCAGAGCCAGACCGATGCCCACGACGACCCCGACGACCCAGCCGACCGCCGCGATTCCCAGGGTGGTCAGCGCGGCGATCGCGATGACGCCCCACAGCGGCGGCGAGCCCTCCGCGCGGGTGACCGGCGCGATCAGACGCGCGATCATGTCCCAGATGTGCGGCATGGCCAGATCCGTGGTGCGGGGGAGCACCCGCATGCCGAACAGCACCACGCCATCCGCCGGCCCCAGCAGCTTGTAGAGCTCCCAGACGACGGCGACGAACAGGATCCCGACGGCGCCCCAGCCCCACGCGGACAGCGCGCGCGCTCGACCGGTGCGCGCCGCACGCGCCGGCGTCGGCGGCACCGGCTGTTCGCGGAGGGGCTCGAGGGTCGTGGTCATGTCACTGCTTGGCGATCAGGTGCTCGGACAGAGCCGGGATGACGGTCTCGCCGTAGACGCGGAGCGTCTCCTCCTTGTTGTCGTGCTGCAGGTAGCCCGCGAACTGCGTCACTCCGATCGCTCGCAGCGCCTCGAGCTTGGCGATGTGCTCCTCGGCCGTGCCGAGGATGCAGAAGCGGTCGATGATCTCGTCCGGCACGAAGTCGACGTGGTCGTTGTCCGCCTTGCCGTGGGTGTTGTAGTCGTAGCCGACGCGTCCCTCGATGTAGTCGATCAGCTCGGCCGGCACGCCGCTCTCGTCGGCGTGGTGACCGTACTTGGCGACGATGTCGGCAACGTGGTTGCCGACCATCCCGCCGAACCACCGGCACTGATCGCGCATGTACGGCCGGTCCTGGCCGATGTACATCGGGGCGGCGACGCAGAACGCGATCGAGTCGGGGTCGCGGCCGACATTGGCCGCGGCATCCCGGACCGTCTTGATCATCCATGCCGCGACGTCCAGGTCGGCGAGCTGCAGGATGAAGCCGTCGCCGACCTCGCCGGTCAGGGTGAGGGCGAGCGGGCCGTACGCCGCGACCCACACGTCCAGCGTGGAGCCGTGGCTCCACGGGAACCGCAGCGTCGAGCCGTTGTACTCGACCGCCCGCGAGTTGCCGAGCTCGCGGATCACGTGGATCGATTCGCGCAGCTCGCGCATCGACACCGGCTTGCCGTTGGTGACGCGCACCGCCGAGTCGCCGCGCCCGATGCCGCAGATGGTGCGGTTGCCGTACATCTCGTTCAGGGTGGCGAAGACGGATGCCGTGACCGTCCAGTCGCGCGTGGCGGGATTGGTCACGAACGGTCCGACGGTGACCCGTTTGGTCTCGGCGAGGATCGCCGAGTGGATGACGTACGGCTCCTCCCACAGCAGGTGCGAGTCGAAGGTCCACACGTGGCTGAACCCGTGCGCCTCGGCCAGCTTGGCGAGCTGGATGGTGCGGGCCGCGGGCGGGTTGGTCTGCAGAACGACGCCGAAGTCCATGTCAGTGGTTCCTGTCAGTTGATCAGAGCGTGTCCCACTTGGTGTTGCCTGAGGAGGTCTTAGCCGACCAGAAGTGGGACATGAAAGGGGTGCGGATCAGGTCAGGTACTGGCTGAGACCCCGCTTGAGGAATCGCCCGTCTCCCTTGGCTCCGATGTACTCGTTGCCGTCCACGACGACCTTGCCCCGGGACAGGACGGTGTCGACGTGGCCGTCGATCTCGAACCCCTCCCACGCGGAGTGGTCCATGTTCATGTGGTGGGTCTTGTCCACCCCGATCGAGGTGTGCCCGTTCGGGTCGTAGATCACGATGTCGGCGTCGGCGCCGGGTTGGAGCACACCCTTGCGGCCGTGCAGGCCGAACATGCGCGCCGGCGTGGTCGAGGTCAGCTCCACCCACCGTTCCAAAGTGATCTGGCCGGTCACGACGCCCTGGTACATCAGGTCCATCCGGTGCTCGACGGACCCGATGCCGTTCGGGATCGCGCGGAAGTCGTTCCGCCCGAGCTCCTTCTGGTCCTTCATGCAGAACGGGCAGTGGTCGGTGGAGACCATCTGCAGGTCGTTCGTGCGCAGGGCCTGCCACATGTGATCCTGGTGGCCTTCGGCGCGGGAGCGCAGCGGCGTCGAGCACACCCACTTCGCGCCCTCGAACCGCCCCCACTCCGGGCTGGACGCGCCCAGCTGCTCCTCGAGGGAGAGGTACAGGTACTGCGGGCACGTCTCGCCGAACACGTTCTGTCCGCGATCGCGCGCAGTGGCGATCTGGGCGACGGCCTGCTTGGCGCTCACGTGCACCACGTACAGCGGTGCGCCGGTGAGGTTCGCGATCATGATCGAGCGGTGCGTGGCCTCCTCCTCCATCTGCCACGCGCGGGCGATGCCGTGGAAGTACGGGTCGGTCTTGCCCTCGGCGACCAGCTGCGCGGCGAGCACGTCGATCACCGGTCCGTTCTCGGCGTGCATCATGGTCAGCAGCCCGGTCTCGCGCGAGACCTGCATCGCGCGCAGCACCTGCGCGTCATCCGAATAGAACACGCCCGGGTAGGCCATGAACAGCTTGAAGCTGGTGATGCCCTCGTCGATCAGACCCGGCATCGCGGCGAGGGCGTCCTCGTCCACGCCGCCGATGATCTGGTGGAACCCGTAGTCGATGGCGCAGTTGCCTGCGGCCTTCGCGTGCCACGCGGCCAGGCCGTCCTGGATGCGCTCGCCGTAGCGCTGCACCGCGAAGTCGATGATGCTCGTGGTCCCGCCCCACGCGGCCGCCCGGGTGCCGGTCTCGAACGTGTCGATCGCGGCGGTGCCGCCGAACGGCAGCTCCATGTGCGTGTGCGCGTCGATGCCGCCGGGGATCACGTACTTGCCGGTGGCGTCCAGGACGGTATCCACGGATGCCGCGACATCCGTCCCGAGCAGCTCGGAGCCGGGACGCAGGAGGGCGACGATCGTCTCGCCGTCGATGAGGACGTCGGCCTGGGACCGCCCGGTCGCCGAGACCACGGTCCCGCCGGTGATCAGTGTGGTTCCCACGGTCACGGCTTCGCGATCATCGTGTACGAGTCGGGCCGGCGGTCCCGGTAGAACTGCCAGTCGTCGCGCATCTCCTGGACCATGTTCAGTTCGAGGTCGCGGATGAGGACCTCTTCGGAGGTTCCCGAGCCGCGTTCGCCGATGAAATCGCCGCGCGGGTCGATCGCCTGGCTGGTGCCGTAGAAGTCGACCGCGAGCTCGCCGTACTCGTTGTCCTCGCGTCCCACCCGGTTCGGCTGTAGGACGAAGTAGCCGTTCGCGACGGCCGCGGCCGGTCCCTCCACCTCCCAGAGCCGGTTGGACAGCCCCGGCTTGGTGGCGTTGGGGTTGAAGACCATGTGCGCGCCGTTCAGACCGAGCTCGCGCCAGCCTTCGGGGAAGTGGCGGTCGTAGCAGATGTAGACGCCGACCTTGCCGACCGCGGTGTCGAACACGGGATACCCGAGATTGCCGGGACGGAAGTAGAACTTCTCCCAGAAGCGGTCCAGATGAGGCAGGTGGTGCTTGCGGTACTTGCCGAGGATCGTGCCGTCGGCATCGACGACGACCGCGGTGTTGTAGTACACGCCGGTGATGTCCTCCTCGTAGATCGGGAGGATCATGACCATGTTCAGCTCGGCGGCCAGGGCGGCGAACCGCTGCACGATCGGCCCGTCCGCGGGCTCGGCGTAGCGGTAGTACTTCTTGTCCTCGGTGATCCCGAAGTAGGGCCCGTAGAACAGCTCCTGGAAGCAGATGACCTGCGCCCCCTGGGCTGCGGCCTCCCGCGCGAACTGCTCGTGCTTGTCGAGCATCGACTCCTTGTCGCCCGTCCAGGTGGTCTGGGTGATCGCCGCGCGTACCGTCGTCATGCCGGTCTCCGTCCGTCCGTGACTGATTCACTTCGCACTGATGCCCTCGGGTCCGGTTCGGGTGCCGGTGGGATCTGCCCGCTGTTCGATCTTGGTGCCCGCACATTTCCCGTCGGTTTCAGCCTGTGTCCGGACAGTAAAGCCTGTGGACGATCCCGGCAAGGGTTTTGCGGATACATCTGCAGGCGGATGCCGCGGCACTGCGTCTCCCGTAGCGTGAAACCGTGTTCCGCCCGCTCAAGACATATCAGGTCGTGGTCGATCTCGTCGTCTCAGCGGCGTTTCTGTCCGTCGCGTTGCCGGTGGAGATCGTCTTGGCCCTCGGATCGGGCACCGCGCCGGAGAACGCGGCCGTGCTCGTGTCCGGGGCCGTGGCGATCGGTCTGATCTTCAGCGCAGCCCTCGCCGTCCGTCGCTGGTCGCCGGCCCTCGCCCTCGGGCTGGCGTGGGCGGGCGCGGTGGTGCAGATGTCCCTGGCCCGGCCGCCGTCGGTGGCGGATGTGGCCATCTTCGGCGTCCTGTACGCCACCGCGGCATACGGCACGCAGCGGGTGTACTGGGCCGGTTTCGCGTCGGCGCTGTCCGGTGCCCTGGTCATCACGGTGTATCTGTTCGCGTCCGCCCTGAGTACAGAGGGCCTGTCGGTGCGCACGATCTCGGCGGCGGTCGCGGTGCTGGTCGCCGCCGCTTTCGCGCTGCTGCTGGCCTGGACGGTGGGCGCGCTGGTGCGCATGGCCATCCGTGCCCGCGAGAATCGCGTCGCGCAGGAGCGGGCCGAGGCGGAGGCCGCCGTCGAACAGGAGCGGCTGCAGATCGCGCGCGACATGCACGACGTGGTCGCGCACTCGCTCGCCGTGGTGATCGCCCAGGCCGACGGGGCGCGCTACGCGGCGCCAGCGGATCCTACGGCGGCCACCCAAGCGCTGGGCACCATATCGACGACCGCTCGCGCGGCGCTGGCGGATGTGCGGCTGCTGCTGACCCGGCTGCGGCACAGCGAGACCGGCGGGCCGCAGCCGACCCTCGCCGACCTCGAGGAACTGTATGCCCAGGTCCGGGCGACGGGCGTCACGCTGCGCGTGGAGGTCGATCCCGCACCGGTGGAGCAGCCGTCCGCGGCGGTGCAGCTGGCGGTGTATCGGATCCTGCAGGAAGCCCTGACCAACGGGCTGCGGCACGGCGGCGGGAGCCCGGTGGATGTCACGCTGGGATGGCACCCCGACCATGTCGCCCTCGAGGTGCGCAACCGGCTCAAGACGGGAGAGCGGCCGAAGGAGTCCGGGCACGGGCTGATCGGTATGGGCGAGCGTGCGAGTCTGGTCGGAGGCCGGCTGAACGCCGCCGACCGGGACGGCTGGTTCGTCGTCGAGGCCACCCTGCCGATCCGGGCCGGTGCGGCCCGATGAGGACCGCGTCGATGGGGCGATGCCGAGCGAGGGGAGAGCGATGACGCCGATCACGGTGGTCCTGGTGGATGATCAGGCGCTGTTCCGCGCCGGCATCCGCATGCTGGTGGACTCGCAACCGGACCTGGAGGTGGTCGGCGAAGCGGCCAACGGACGTGAGGCGCTCGCTGTCGTGCGCGCCACCCGGCCGGATGTCGTGCTGATGGATATCCGGATGCCGGTCATGGACGGTCTGGAGGCGACTGCCGAGCTGCTGCGCGACGACTCGTTCGGCGCCGCGGCGCCCCGAGTGGTGATGCTGACCACGTTCGATTTGGATGAGGCCGCGGCGCGCGCGATCCGTCAGGGTGCCAGCGGCTTCCTGCTCAAGGATGCCGACCCCGAGTTCCTCCTCGCCGCGATCCGCACGGTGCACTCCGGATCGGCCGTGATCGCGGCATCCGCCACCCGCGAGCTGTTCGCCCACTTCGCCAGCGCCGCGCCCCGGCCCGTTCCGCAGGCCTACGCCACCCTGACCGACCGGGAGCGCGAGATCTTCGCCCTCGCCGCGCGTGGGCTCTCCAACGCCGAGATCGCCGGCCGCGAGTTCCTGTCCGAGGCCACCGTCAAGACGCACATCAGCCGCATCCTCGCCAAGCTCGCGCTGCGCGACCGCGTGCAGCTGGTCGTCTTCGCCTTCGAGCACGGGCTGGCGTAGCAGTCAGCGCCCCTCCAGCCGTGCTCGGTGCTGCGCGTACCTGCGTCTGCCGATCCACCGCCACGCCAGCCGGGCCGGCGGCGGCATGTGCGTGTGCAGCCACTCGTCGCCGCCGTCGGGCTGCGATGCGAGGATCTCCCCGAGCTGCTGCCAGGTCTGCCCCTTGGGGATCGACCGGCGCCCGTGGTCGGAGAACCACTGCACCTCCGCTTCGGTGATCGTGTGCTCCATCACCGGCACGATGTTCGCCTCCTCGTCGGGGAGGTGCACGGCGATCGCGGCGTTGACCCCCTGGAGCGCGGCCAGCACGGGCTCGGCATCCGCTCTCCCGGCCGATGTCCGCCACGCGGGCAGCGATCCGTCCAGAGCCCTCAGGTGTTCCAGAAGCGCAGCGTGCTGCGCCTTCATCCGCTCCACGTGCACGGCGCACGAGGGTGCGCGCTCATCGAGCGCGTCCCAGAGCCTGGCGTCCTCTCCTTCGTGGTGGGCATGCAGACCCAGCGACAGCGTCTCCAGCTGCGTGGCCACAGCCGCGGCGTGGCCGGTGTCGCCATCGGCGACGAGCCGCACCAGCGCGGGCCCCTCGCCGAAACCGCGCCGGAACATCCGATGGATGTCGATCATCCCGCTCGCATCGCACGTCTTCGGAGCCGGTACGTCGCCGCTGGGCGGCAGGGGGGTCGCGGACATCGCGCCTCCTGTCTCTGTGGTTGTCTCTCGGTGTCGCTGGCGACGATAGACCCGCCGAGCCGACACGCGGAAGACCCCGGGGCGCGTTCGGTTCGGCGGGCGCCCCGGGGCGCGTTCGGTTCGGGTTCGCTTCGCTTCCGGTTGCCTGCCGCCGTACTGAAGTAGCCTCGGCACCATGCCGACGACCGACCCGCTCTCCGCCGACACGACGGACGGCGACCAAGAGGTCCCGGACGTCGTCGAGCGCATCGCACTGCCGGCATCGCCCGACGGCGCGGGTGTGCTCATCGTGATGAACAAGGATGCCGGGACCGCCGTGGTGCGCGCCGACCCGCGGCCCCTGATCGCGGAGCGACTGCCGCGAGCCGTCGTGCGCGAACTCGAGCAGGACGAGACGGTGGCCGACGCTGTGGCGGAGGCGATGGCGGGGCAGGATCCGCCGCGCGTGATCGGCGCGTACGGCGGCGACGGGACCATCGCGCAGACGGCGCACGTCGCGCTCGAGCGGGACCTTCCGGTCCTCGCGCTTCCCGGGGGGACCTTCAACCACTTCGCCCGCGCAGCGGGAATCGACAGCGTCGAGATCGCCATCGATGCGCTGCAGGCCGGTGAGGGCGTGGCGGCGACCGTGGGCGAGCTGGCCGCCGGTGGCCGCACGTCGACCGTTCTGAACGCGGCATCCATCGGCATCTATCCGGACTTCGTCGCCGAGCGCAGCCGCCGGAGGCGACGCCTGGGCAAGTGGGTCGCGGGTGCCGTCGCGATCTGGCGCGAACTGCGGCGCGGCGAGGCGATCGACATCGTCATCGCCGGCAAACGGGCCCGCGTCTGGTCGGTCTTCGCCAGCATCGGACGCAACACCCCCGGGCAGGTCGCGACGATGCAGCGGCGCACGCTGTCGGACGACGTCCTGGACGTGCGGGTGCTGCACGCCCGCGGATCGCGCGTGCAGGCCGTCGCGGCGCTCTCGTTCGGCCGGCGGACGCGGGCCGTGCTGCGTGCGCTGCGCCTGCTGCCACCGGCATCCGACATCGAGCACATCACCGCCACCGAGATCACCGTCTCGGTGCAGGCGCGCGCCGGTTCGGCGACGTTCTACGTGCACGACGGCGAGCTGGAACGGCGCCCCGCCGTCGGTCCCGATGGTCGCTACACGCTGAGCTGCCGGATCCTTCCGCGAGCGCTGCGGGTGTACGCCCCGCGGGAGGTTCCGCCGCCCGAACACGGGTGACCGCACGGGTCATCCCAGCGATGTATGCGGATGCCCCTCCGGGCCGACGCGGTGCCGACCGCCGATTCGTAGCGTGGAGGCATGAACCTCTCCTCGACAGATCTCGGGCTGGCCGCCCGGGTGCAGAACCTCACCAAGACCTTCGGACACGGGGAGAGCGCCGTGCGCGCGCTCGACGACGTCAGCGTCGGCATCCGGCAGGGCGAATTCACGGCGATCATGGGACCCTCCGGCTCCGGCAAGTCCACGCTGATGCACATCATGGCGGGACTGGATGCGGCGACCTCGGGTCGCGCCTGGATCGGCGACACCGACATCACCGCCCTCAACGACCTGGAGCTCACGATCCTGCGGCGGCGACGGGTCGGGTTCGTCTTCCAGGCCTTCAACCTCGTGCCCACCCTCGATGCGGTGAGCAACATCCTTCTGCCGTTCGATCTGGACGGGCGGCGCCCGAGCGCGCCCGAGAAGGCTCGCATCGATGGGCTGATCGAGACGCTCGGTCTCGGTCCGCGGCTCCGGCACCGGCCGCACCAGCTGAGTGGCGGTCAGCAGCAGCGCGTCGCGATCGCCCGGGCGCTGGCCACGGCGCCGGATCTCGTGTTCGCCGACGAGCCGACGGGCAACCTGGACTCGCGCAGCGGCCGTGAGGTGCTCGGCCTGCTCGCCGCGGCCAGCCGTGAGCACGGGCAGTCGATCGCCATGGTCACGCACGACCCGATCGCCGCGGCGCACGCCGACCGCGTCATCTTCCTCGCCGACGGCCGAGTCGTCGCGGACAAGCCGCGCCAGAGCGCCGAGGAGATCTCCGCCTACATGCTGGCCACCGAGCTCGGCGGCGCGGCGGTCGCATCATGACCGCAGTACTGGCGAAAACCGCGAGCGAGCGGATGCCGGCCCCTGCCGGCCCCGGCACGCTCGACTGGCTGCGCGAGCGGGGGATGGGTGCCAGCATCCTGGTCGCCGCCATCTCCAGCGCATTCGGGGTGGTGCTGCTCACCGCCACCGGCTACATCGCGGAACTGCTGCGCGCATCTGCCTTCCTCGAGGAGAGCGAGACACTCGCGATCGTGATCTCGATCCTCAGCGTCCTGCTGATCGGGGTCGCGGTGTACGTCGCCGCGATCGTGACGTCGAACACGTTCGCCACGGTCATCGCGGGGCGCACCCGCCGCATCGCGCTGCTGCGGCTCATCGGCGCCTCGGCCCGGTCGCAGCGCACGGAGGTCGCACGCCAGGGACTGGTCGTCGGAGCCATCGGCGCGCTGCTCGGCCTCGTGGGCGGGACGGCACTGTCCGCCGGCGGCGTCGCGCTCGCGCAGGCTCTGCTCGAGCCCGACGGTGTGCGCTACGACCTGGTGCACGGCGCCCTGCTCATCCCCGCCGCGGTCGTGACCCTGACGACGTGGGCGGGGGCATGGGTCGGTTCGCGGGGCGTGCTGACGGTCACCCCGCTGCAGGCGCTGGGCGGGTCGGTGGAGGAATCGCGGGACCAGATCGCGGCGCGCACCCGCCGCAACGCCGGTGCGATCGTCCTGTTCGTCGCCGGTGGCGCACTCCTGGCCGCCGGCATCCTGCTCGGACTGCTCACACCGCTCGGGGTGGTCGTCGCCTTCGTCGGCGGCATCCTGTCCTTCTCCGGCCTCGCCCTCGGTGCCACCCTGGTCATGCCACCGGTGCTGCGGCTGGTGGGCCGGCTGTTCGGTCCTTCGGCGACCGCCCGGCTGGCGGCGGAGAACGCGCTGCGGAATCCGGAGCGATCCAGCCGGATGGCGATCGGCGTGGTGATCGGAGTCACGCTGGTGACGATGTTCGCGGTCGCGCTGGAGAGCGTGAAAGCGGTCATCGCGGCATCCGCCGGTGGTGCGCTCGATCCGGAGTTCGCCGCCATCATCGACACGTTCTCTGCGGTCATGATGGGGCTGGTCGCGGTCTCCGCGGTGATCGCCGGGGTGGGGCTGGTGAATCTGCTGACCATCGGCATCGTGCAGCGGCGGCGCGAGCTGGGGCTGCTGCGCGCGCTCGGCGTCTCCACAGGCCAGGTGCGCCTGATGGTGCTCCTGGAGGCGGCACACATCACCATCGCCGCCGTCGCCACCGGTCTCGTCCTGGGAACCGCGTACGGCTGGGCGGGCGCGCAGTCGCTGCTCGGATCGGTCGCGATGCCCCCGGCCTGGCAGGCGCCGACGTTCGTCGCCCCGGCGATCCCGTGGGCGCCGGTGGCGATCATCGTGGTCGCGACGGCGGTGCTGA
Organism: Microbacterium sp. zg-B185; assembly: GCF_030246885.1. Lineage (NCBI taxonomy): Bacteria > Bacillati > Actinomycetota > Actinomycetes > Micrococcales > Microbacteriaceae > Microbacterium > Microbacterium sp. zg-B185. The sequence continues at coordinate 3,054,722 of NZ_CP126739.1, read as the reverse complement.
CGCTCGTCGCCGCAGTGGTCCCCACCCGCCTGGCCACGCGGGTCGCGCCGGTGGAGGCGCTCGCCGAGTAGCCCGGCTGCCGGGAGTGCGTGTTGGTGCTGCCGAGAGTGCGTGTTGGTGCTGCCGAGAGTGCGTGTTGGTGCTGCCGAGGGTGCGTGTTGCGGCTGCCGAGAGTGCGTGTTGCTCGGCGGGTGCACTCTCGTGGGCGGGGACGTGCACTCTCGCGGTCCGCGACGTGCACTCTCGCGGGGAGGTGCACTCTCGCGGGCGGGGACGTGCACTCTCGGGGGCGGGGACGTGCACTCTTGGGGGAGTGGCGGGCGGGGCGAGCCGCGCCGCGGGCTTCGGAGTCAGCCCGCGTCGCGGGACTCCGGGTCGTGCGCCCAGGTCGGCGCCATCGCCCGGATGCGGGCGGCCCGCCACTGCCACGTCGTCCACAGCACCGGCCACAGGGCCAGGGCGGTCGGCCCGCCGATCACCAGCCGCTCGCGCCACAGCGTCTTGGTCGGGTCTCCGGGCGCCGGCGCGATCGCCATCTGGTGGTCCCATACGTCCAGGCTCGCCAGCGGGCCGCTGAGCGGGATGCCGCTGTCCCGGAAGATCCGCACCGACCCGTTCGCGTCCTCGACGTACCGGTCGCTGACCTGGATGAGCTGCCGGCCCAGCGGCACGACGCCGCCGAACGACAACTGGACGGGCACGTCGCCGCCCGGTTCCCAGACCGTCGGCAGCCCGGCCGGAAGGACCGGATCGAGCTCCATCAGCGGGCCGTAGAGCTCCGCCACCGCGCGCGGGGAGTGCACGGCGCGCCACGCGGCATCCGCATCGCAGTCGATCACGATCTTCAGCAGGATGCGCATCGCCCCAGTCTCGCACCCGCCGCTCTACGCTGGACCGATGCCCCCTTTCGACCAGTCGACGTACCAGGTGCGCCTGGACTGGGGCCTCGAGGGCCTTGCGCGCCTTGCGCCCGCCGACATCGTCGTGGTCGTGGACGTGCTGCGCTTCTCGACCACGGTCATCCGGACCCTCGAGACCGAGGCGGCTTTCCGGCTGGATGCCGCGACCACCGCCACCTCGATCAACGGCGCCGCGGTCGCTGCGGCCGCCGCGCCCAGCGGCGCGGTCGTGCTGCTCGGCGCCCTGCGCAACGCCTCCGCGGTGGCCGCTGCCGTGTACGCGGACCAGCAGCGGCGCGGCGGACGCACGAGCGTCAACATCCTCGCCGCCGGCGAGCGGACCGGACGCGGGGCCGGGTCGACGGTGCGGTTCGCCGTCGAGGATCACCTCGGTGCGGGCGCCGTCATCGACGCGCTCGCAGCCCTTGGCCTGGACCACTCGTCGCCGGAGGCTGCGGTCGCGGGCGAGGCGTTCCACGCGCTCCGGCGCGCGACCCGGCACCTGCTCACCGCGAGCGGTTCCGGCCGTGAACTGACCGGGCGCGGTCGCGGCGACGAGGTGGATGCCGCGGCCGCGGTGGATGCGGCATCCGTCGTTCCGATTCTGCGTGCGGGGGAGTTCCGCGCGGTCTGACGCGATGCCCGCGGCGGGTCAGGCGGGCTCGGCAGCCGAGTGCCCGGCTCCGGCAGGCGACGGCCGGGCGACGCGCAGCCGAATGCCCGGCGACGCGCACGCCGCACGACGCAGCCCGCACGCCGCAGGCCGCGCGACGCAGCCCGCACGCCACGCGCCGCGCGCCGCACGCCGCAGGACGCGCCCTACGAGCGCGGTGTCATCGCAGCCAGGCGGGCGGCGGGACTGATCTCGCGCCGCGTCCAGGAGAAGACGAAGCGCTCGTCGAAGCGCGGTGCGCATTTCGCGCACGACGTCGGCCGCGTCACCCTGCGGTGCCGATAGGCCAGGTGCCCCGAGGGGCAGACTCCGATCCACGGCGCCAGTTCGACCGCCGTCTCGCCGTGGTGGGTGGTGCCCCCGACGTAGCCGAGATCGCGCGCGACGGCCTTCCACTTCGGGCCGTGCCCCGCCGCGGCGCCGGCGAGGGCATGCGCGACCTCGTGCAGCAGCGTCTGGTGATTGGTGTCGTCGTCGTACCGCGCGGCAAGGTAGCGCGACACGCTGATGCGCTGACGCGTGAAGTCGCACAGACCCGCCCGGCGCTTGGCGTTGTCGAACCCGAAGGACCACGAGGGGTCCAGGTGGCGGACGATCAGCGCGTCGGCCCAGACGCGCACACGGGACAGTTCCGACATGGGGGGAAGAGTAGAACGGGCTTACGACACGTGCGGGGAAGCGGGCTCAGCTCGCGACGGACGCGCTGGAACGGCGGCGGTCGGCGGCATCGATCGCGAGCAGGGTCGACTCGAGCTGGTCGTCGGTGGCGCCGGACTCCTGGCGCAGGAACAGCGCGCGCTTGAAGTCCGAGCGGGCGGCCGCGAAGTCGCCGGCGTCGTAGTGGACCTTGCCGCGGTGCTGGTAGGCGAACGCGGCGATCGCGTTCCACTCCTTGCCCTCGGCTTCGTAGGCGCAGGAGGTCAGTTCCTGCTCGGCCGCGGCATACGCGCCACGGAAGTGCAGCACCGACGCGTGCAGGACGCGCGCGCGCAGCAGATCCTTGCGGGTGCCGGCCATGCGCGCCACGCGCACCGACTGCTCCGAGAGCACGAGGGAGTCTTCGAGGCGGTCCAGGACCTTCAGCAGCCAGACCCGTTCCAGCAGCGCGGGAAGGCTCCGCTGCTCGCCGATCTCGTCCAGCCGCTCCTTGCATTCGCGCGGATCGACCCGCTCACGCAGGGTGTCGGGGTCATACCCGTGGATGTAGCTCACTTCGACTCCTCTCCGCGCGACCAGGCTCGCTCCTCCAGTGTGCCCCGGGTCCGCGGACTCGGGCCGGGGGCACGCCGTTGATGACCGCGACACGCCGCGTTCCGGACTCGCGCAGGGCGGCGGCCGAGCCGATCAGCGCTGGAAGACCGAGTCCGCGGGTTTCGGTGACGGCGTGGAATCGGCATCCGTCGCCACGCGCGAGCTGCGCACCAGCTCGTCCAGCTCCGCGCCCTGTGCGACCTTCGCCGGGTGCGGACCGGCCGCCATCAGCCGCGGCAGCCACTGGTCCGGCAGGGGCGAGCGGGATGCCGCGACCACCAGGTTGCCGAAACGCCGGCCCTTCAGCACCTGCACCTCGGCCAGGACCAGCACGTGCGGGAACACCGCCCGCACCGTCGCGATCTGCCGACGCGCGAAGGCCAGTCCGGCGCCGTCGGCGACGTTGACCAGGAGCACTCCCTCGGGGGCGAGCAGCCGCTCGGCGGCGGTGTAGAACTCGACCGTCGTCAAGTGCGCGGGCGTCTGCGCTCCGGCGAACACGTCGGAGATGAGCAGGTCGACGTTGCCCAGCAGGCCGGCGGGCAGGCGGGCGAGCCCCTCGCGAGCGTCCCCGATCCGCACCCGGATCGACGCGCCGCGCGGCAGGGGCAGTTCGCTGCGCACCAGCTCCACCAGCGCCGGCTCCAACTCGAGAACCTGCTGGCGCGATCCAGGCCGGGTCGCCTCGACATACCGCGGCAGAGTCATGGCACCGGCGCCGAGGTGCACGGCCGTGAGCGGCTGCCCCGGCATCCGGAGCTGGTCGATCACCGCCCCCATGCGCGCCACGTACTCGAAGTGCAGGTGCGTCGGGTCGTCCAGGTCGACGTGGGACTGCGGGGTGCCGTCGACGGCCAGCTCCCAGCCGCCGGCGTACGCCGAGCGGACCACGTGCGCGAGGGTGCCGTTCGACAGCCGCACGGACGCGGGAGGTTCCTCGAACCGGGCGCGGGCCATGACCCAACGGTATCCCGCGCACGGCCCGGTGCGCAGGAAAAGCCCGTCCGCGGGGCGAACCCGGCCCCGCCGAGCCGAAACACAATCGAGACCCAGGCGTAATGGCCGCCGGAGTCCCGCCCGGGTAGCGTCGTAGCATCACACCCCTTGCGGGCGAAGCCGCGCGAAATCCCGCGCTCCCGCCGCCCGCAGATTCATGGAAGGTGCACAACAGATGCTCCACAGTTCGAGAAAGCGCTGGATGACCGGCGCCGCGGTCGTCGCCCTGGGCGCGCTGGTGCTCACGGCGTGCGCGAGCGAGCGTGATGGCGGCAGTGCGGACGATTCCTCCGACGTCGACAGCACGTTCGTCTTCGCCGCGTCCAACGACCCGTCCGGCCTGGACCCCGCATTCGCCAGCGACGGCGAGACCTTCCGCGTCTCGCGTCAGATCTTCGAGGGTCTGGTCGGGGTGGAGCCCGGAACCGCCGATCCCGCGCCCCTGCTCGCCGAGAGCTGGGAGCAGTCCGAGGACGGCCTGTCCTACACCTTCACGCTGAAGGAGGGTGTCACGTTCCAGGACGGCACCGACTTCAACGCCGAGGCGGTGTGCACCAACTTCGACCGCTGGTACAACTGGACCGGTCTGGCACAGTCGGAGAGCCTCTCGTACTACTACGGGTCGCTTTTCAAGGGCTTCGCCGACACCCCCGAGACCGCGGTCTACGACTCGTGCTCCGTCGATGACGACGCGCACGCGACCGTCACGCTGACGCAGCCGTTCGCCGGCTTCATCGCGGCGCTGTCGCTGCCGGCCTTCTCGATGCAGAGCCCGACCGCTCTGGCCGAGTTCGACGCCGATGCCGTCGGCGGCACCGAAGAGGCTCCCACCCTGAGCGAATACGCGAACGGCCACCCGGTCGGCACCGGACCGTTCATGTTCGACTCGTGGGAGCCCGGCGAGCAGGTCACCCTCGAGGCCTACCCGGACTACTGGGGCGAGCAGGGTCAGGTGCAGGAGATCATCTTCCGCACCATCGGCGACCCGACCGCCCGCCGTCAGGCCCTCGAAGCCGGCGACATCGACGGCTACGACCTCGTGGCTCCGGCCGACACCGCCGCCCTCGAAGAGGCCGGTTACAACGTGATGCAGCGTGACCCGTTCACGATCCTGTACCTCGGCATGAACCAGGCCGTCCCCGAGCTGGCGAACCCGCTGGTGCGCGAGGCGATCGCGCACGCGATCGACAAGGAGGCCCTGGTCACGCAGGTGCTGCCCGAAGGCACCGAGGTGGCTTCGCAGTTCATCCCGCCGGTGGTCACCGGCTGGAACGAGGATGTCACCACGTACGACTACGACCCCGACCTGGCCAAGCAGCTGCTCGCCCAAGCGGGGTACCCGAACGGCCTGACGCTGATGTTCAACTACCCGACGAACGTGTCGCGGCCGTACATGCCCAACCCGGAGCAGATCTTCACGAACCTGGCCTCGCAGCTGGAGGCGGTCGGGATCACCGTCACCCCGACGGGCAACGAGTGGAACCCGGCGTACCTGGACCGCATCCAGGGTGGCGCGGATCACGGTCTGCACCTGCTGGGCTGGACCGGTGACTACAACGACACGGACAACTTCGTGGGCGTGTTCTTCGGCCAGGCCTCCAACGAATGGGGCTTCGACAACCAGGAGCTGTTCACCGCGCTCACCGAGGCCCGCGGCATCGCGGACATCGACGAGCAGACCGAGCTGTACAAGCAGATCAACGAGATGATCGCCGAGTTCAACCCCGGCATCCCGCTCGCGCACCCGGCGCCTTCGCTGGCGTTCGACCCGCGCGTGACGTCGTACCCGGCCAGCCCGGTCAACGACGAGGTGTTCAACACGATCGAGCTCAGCGAGTAGCAACGATCGAGCGGATGCCGCGGACCGGCCACACAGCCTGCCCGCGGCATCCGCGTCATCCCTTCTCGCCGGGCTTGGTCGCACCGCCTGCACCCGCCCCCTGATCCTCCGGAGTTCCCCTCAGTGCTGCGCGTCATCGGCAAACGTCTTCTGTACCTGATCCCCACGCTCCTGGGTCTGTCGATCCTGCTGTTCCTGTGGGTCCGGTCCCTGCCCGGCGGGCCGGCCGTGGCACTGCTCGGAGAGAAGGCGACGCCGGAGGCGATCGAGCGGATCAACGAGCTGTACGGGTTCAACCGGCCCATCATCGAGCAGTACTTCGTCTGGATCGGCAGGCTGCTGCAGGGCGATTTCGGCGCCTCGATCATGACCAGCCGGCTCGTGCTGGAGGAGTTCGGCCGCCGTTTCCCGGCGACGCTGGAACTGTCCATCGCGGCGCTCATCTTCGCCGTCGGCATCGGCATCCCGCTGGGATACTGGGCCGCCCGCCGTCACGGCAAGGCCACCGACCACGTCGCCGTCGCCTCGAGCCTCATCGGCATCACGATCCCGGTGTTCTTCCTCGCGTTCATCCTCAAGTACGTCTTCGCGGTCCAGCTCGGCTGGCTGCCCTCCGACGGGCGACAGGACCCGCGGATCGATGCGACCCACCCCACCGGCTTCTACGTGCTGGACGGACTGCTGACCGGCGAGTTCGATGCCGCGTGGGATGCCATCCTGCACCTGATCCTGCCGGCGATCGCCCTCGGCACCATCCCGCTGGCGATCATCGTGCGCATCACCCGCGCATCCGTGCTGGAGGTGCAGAATGCCGACTATGTGCGCACCGGCCGCGCCAAGGGCGTCTCGCTGGGCACCATCCGCAACCGCTTCATCCTGCGCAACGCGATGCTCCCGGTCGTCACCACGGTGGGCCTGCAGACCGGTCTGCTGATCTCGGGGGCGGTGCTGACCGAGAAGGTCTTCGCCTATCCCGGCATCGGGCAGTTCATGGCCGACGCCATCTTCGAGCGCGACTACGCCGTCCTGCAGGGATTCATCATCTTCATCGCCATCGGCTACGCGCTGATCAACCTCGCCGTGGATGTCTCCTACGGCTTCATCGACCCGAGAGTGAGGGTCTCATGATCGTTCTGATCGGACAGCTCCCCGGCGACCGCGCGGTCGCCACGGCTGCGGGAGGTGCCCCGTGACCTCTGCGATCCTGCCACCGGCGCCCGCGGGCGGACCGGTCGATGACACCGCCGTCGTCGATCACGAGCTGCTTGCGGCGCAGACCCGCGGAGGATTCTGGCGCGACGTCTGGAACCGGCTGCGACACAACCCGTCCGCCTGGATCGGCGCGGTCATCGTCGGGCTGTTCGTGCTCGTCTCGATCCTCGCGCCGTGGCTCGCGCCCTACCCGCCCAACGCGCTGCCGGGACAGGCCTACATCACCCCGACGCACATCCCCGGCCCCGGCGAGCTGCCGCAGTTCCCGCTCGGCCTGGACCGCTTCGGCGGCGACGTCCTGTCCAAGCTGATCTGGGGTGCACAGGCATCGTTGCTCATCGGTGTCATCTCGACCGCGTTCGGCCTGGCCGGTGGCATGCTCATCGGCCTCATCGCCGGCATGTTCGGCGGCCAAGTCGACAACGTGCTGATGCGATTCATCGACATCCTGCTCTCCGTGCCGAGCCTGCTGCTGGCCGTCTCGATCGCCGCCCTGCTCGGCCAGACGCCGTTCGCGGTGATGATCGCGATCGGAGTCTCGCAGGTGCCGATCTTCGCGCGCCTGCTGCGATCGTCGATGCTGCAGCAGCGCAGCGCGGACTACGTCCTGTCCGCGCAGACGCTCGGCCTGGGCCGCGGCAAGATCACGATGAGCCACGTGCTGCCGAACTCGGTCGGTCCGGTCATCGTGCAGGGCACCCTGAGCCTCGCCACGGCCGTCATCGATGCCGCGGCCCTGTCGTTCCTGGGACTCGGCGGTGGGCGCCCCGAGACGGCGGAGTGGGGTCGGATGCTCACCTACGCGCAGTCCGAGCTGGCGATCGCCCCGTATCTGGCGTTCCTGCCCGGCATCTGCATCATGATCACCGCGCTGGGCTTCACGCTGCTCGGTGAGGCGCTGCGCGAGGCGATGGACCCCCGGACCCGCATGCGCTGAACCGACGCCGAGTGCCGTCGCGACCGGGTGCCGCTGCCCCGGCATCCGGTGCCGTCGCGACCGGGTGCCGCTGCCCCGGCATCCGGTGTTCGCCTGTCACGAACTGCGGCCCCACGCGGCGTGTTGTGACAGGTGAGCGGGGAGGGCGAGAGGGGTGAGGTGCCCGGTCGCGAAGTGCGACCTGGCTCGGCGGTTGGTCGCTGCTCGCCTGTCGCGAAGTGCGGCCGTGCTCGGCGTGTTGTGACAGGTGAGCGGGGGAGGGCGTGAGCGGGGGATGAGGCGAGCGGGGGATGCCGCGGCATCCGTGGCTCAGACGGCGATGTCCAGCTCGTTGCCGGGGATCGACGCGAGCAGCCGGCGTGTATACGCGTCGCGGGGATTGGTGAAGATCTCCTCGGACGTCGCCGCTTCGACCAGCACACCGTCCTTCATGACGCACACGTAGTCGCTGATCAGACGGACCACCGCCAGGTCGTGCGAGATGAACAGGTAGCTCAGGCCGTACTCGCTCTGCAGGTCGCTGAGCAGCCGGAGGATCTGGTCCTGCACGAGCACGTCCAGGGCGGACACGGGCTCATCGCACACGATCAGGTCGGGGGAGAGGGCGAGGGCGCGCGCGATCGCGACGCGCTGACGCTGACCGCCGGACAGCTCGGACGGATACCGGCGCAGCATCGACTGCGGCAGCGCGACGTCGTCGAGGAGCTGCCGGACGCGCGCGGAGCGCTCCTTGGCGGACCCGCGCTTGTAGAAGTCCAACGGCTCCATGATCAGCCGCTCGATGGAGAACATCGGATTCAGTGACGAGTACGGGTCCTGGAAGATCGGCTGCACCCGCTGGCGGAAGGAGTTCAGCTGCTTGCCCTTGAGGCTCGCGACGTCCTGCCCGTCGAAGCGGATGACGCCGCTGGTCGGGTCGACGACCTTCAGCACCATCCGTGCGGTGGTCGTCTTGCCCGATCCGGACTCGCCGACGATCGCCACGGTCTCACCGCGGGGGATCGCGAACGAGACGCCGTCGACCGCCGTGAACTCCTCCTTGCGGCCGCGGATCTTGAACACCTTCGTGAGGTTCTCGACTTCCACGATGTAGTCGGGCGCGGCCGGCTGGGTCCCGCCGGGCGTGCGGTCCGACACCGCAGCGGGCTCGGACACCGCAGCGGGCTCGGACACCGCAGCGGACTCCGACACCGCGATCGGTTCCGCCGGTACGGTCGAATCCGGCGCGGACGCCGCGGCATCCGTCGCCCGGTTCTCCGACGTCGGCTTGCGGAAGGCCTCCGGGCGCAGTCGCACCGCCGCCACCGAGGGCGCGGCGCGGACCAGCGCCTGCGTGTATGGCTCCTGGGGGTCCTCGAGGATCTGCCGGGCAGGACCCTGCTCGACGATCCGGCCCCGGTGCATCACGACCACGCGCGACGCGCGCTCGGCAGCGAGGCCGAGGTCGTGGGTGATCAGCATCAGCGCGGTGCCCAGTTCGCCGGTCATCCGCTCGAGCTGGTCGAGGATCGTCCGCTGCACGGTCACATCCAGCGCGCTGGTGGGCTCGTCGGCGATCAGCAGGCGAGGGTTGCAGGCCAGCCCGATGGCGATCAGGGCTCGCTGGCGCATGCCGCCGGAGAACTCGTGCGGATACTGCTTGGCGCGCTCCGCGGCGTCGGGCAGTCCGGCGGCGGCGAGCGTCTCGACGACCTTGCGGTCGACGTCCCGGCGGGTGGCCAGTCCGTGCGCGAGCAGCGTCTCGGCAACCTGGCTGCCGATCTTGGCGACCGGGTTGAGGTTCGACATCGGATCCTGCGGCACCAGCCCGATGGCCGCGCCGCGGATGCCGCGCATCACGGTCTCCGAGGCGCCGACCAGGTCTTCGCCCTCGAAGAGGATGCTGCCCTTGGTCACCCGGCCGTTGCCGGGCAGCAGGCCGATCACGGCCATCGCGGTCGTGGACTTGCCTGAGCCGGACTCGCCGACGATGGCGAGTGTCTCGCCCGCGGCCAGGTCGAGGTCCACGCCTTCCACGGCGTGGACGGTGCCATCGACCGTCCGGAACTCGACCGCGACATCGCGGACCTGGAGCAGCTGCGTGCCGGCGGCGACGCGCTCGGAGGATCGGGCCATGCGTCCATCCTGCCTGGCGCGGGGGCGCGCCGCACCCGCGGCGGTCGAGCCTTTACGCAGTCGTAACCCGTGCCTCGTGGCCTTTCGGCGCATAACTCCTGCATTCGTCGAGGCGGGCGGCGGTCACGCCGCATACTGGCGCGAGTATGGGCGCGCATCGGGTCAGGATTGCAGGAGTTATGCGCTGCCGCCCGGCGATACCGTGGAGCATGGCCTGGATCGACCTCAACGCGGACCTCGGCGAGACGGTCGCGGGCATTCCGACGGCGGACGACGAGGCGATGTTCGCGGTGATCTCCAGCGCGAGCATCGCATGCGGCGGCCACGCCGGGGATGCCGCGTCCCTGACCGTGGCGGTCGACCGCGCGGCGCGGTTCGGCGTCGCCATCGGCGCACACCCCTCGTACCCGGATCCGGCGAACTTCGGCCGGGTCCCTCTGGCGATGCGGCCCGCCGAGCTGACTTCCGCCGTGGCCGCGCAGCTGGCTGCGCTCGTCGACGCCGGGGCCGACGTCCGCTACGTCAAGCCCCACGGCGCGCTGTACCACGCGGTCACCGCGGACGCCGCGCACGCGGACGCGGTCGTCGTGGCGGTCGCCGACCTCGCCGCCCGGCTCGGCCGGCCGGTCGCGGTGCTGGGGCTCGCCGGGCGGATCGAGCACGCGGCGCGCACCGCGGGGCTGCCCTTCGTCCGCGAAGCTTTCCTGGACCGCGGCTACCGTCCGGACGGCTCCCTGGTCCCGCGCGGGGAGCCCGGGGCGCTGCTGCACGATCCCGCCGAGGTGGCCGCCCGCGCGGTGCGCCTGGTCCGCGAGGGAGTGGTCGAGACACGGGACGGGATGCCGGTGCCCGCCGACGCGGCATCCCTGTGCCTGCATGGCGACTCGCCCGCGGCGGTCGCCATGGCCCGCGCGGTGCGCGCAGCGCTGGATGCCGAGGGCATCGGGGTGCGGGCGCCGTGGTGAATCCGCTGCCCGTGCGAATTCTCCCGATGGGCGAGCACGCCGTGCTGGTCGAGGTCGATTCCCTCGACGCGGCCGTCGCGCTGCGGGCTCGGCTCGAAGCGACGCGACCCCCCGGTGTCGTGGACCTCGTCCCGGCCGCCCGCACGGTGCTGGTGCGTGTCGATCCCGCCCGCCTCCCGCTCGCAGCGGTGCGGTCGTGGGTCGCCGGAGCGACGACGGATGCCGCCGCCGCCGCGACCGCGGATGCACCTCTCGTCGAGCTGGAGGTCGGGTACGACGGCGCGGACCTGGCCGAGACGGCAGAGCTGCTCGGGCTGAGCGCCGACGAACTCGTGCGCGCTCACGCGGCCGCGGAGTGGACGGTCGCCTTCACCGGGTTCGCCCCCGGATTCGGATACCTCATCAGCCCGGACTGGACCTTCGACGTGCCCCGCCTGCCCAGCCCGCGCACGCGCGTGCCGCGTGGTGCGGTCGGCCTGGCCGCGGGTTTCACCGGCGCGTATCCGCGGGACACCCCGGGCGGGTGGCGGCTGATCGGCACCACGTCCGCTGCGCTGTTCGACCCGGATGCCGCCTCGCCGGTGCTGCTGTCACCCGGCACGCGGGTGCGGTTCCGTCCGGTCGCGCCGGGCGGCCGGAGGGCAGCGGCGCCATCAGGCGGCCACACGGCAGCGGCGCCGTCAGGCAGCCGGAGCTCAGCGGCGCCGTCAGGCAGCCACGCGGCAGCGGCGCCGCCGGGCGGCCGGAGGGCAGCGGCGCCATCAGGCGGCCGGGCGGCAGCGGCACCATCAGGCGGCCGGAGGGCAGCGGCGCCATCGGACAGCCGGACGGCAACGGCGCCATCGGACAACGAGACCGCAGCGGCCCCGTCAGGCAGTGCGCGAGCCCCGCGGCCGGGCGCTCCGGGGCTGCAGGTCCTCGAGTCGGGACTGCTGGCCACCGTGCAGGACCTGGGGCGTGCCGGGTCGGCCTCGTGGGGGGTCGCCCGCTCCGGAGCGCTGGACCGCGGCGCGCTGCGCACCGCCAACCGGCTGCTGGGCAACCCCGAGGACGCGGCGGCGGTCGAGGTGACGATGGGCGCTTTCCGTGCGGTCGCGCTGCGCGACCTGTGGTTCGCGGTGACCGGCGCGTGGGGACCGATCCGCCTGGACGGACGCGAGCGGGACCCCTACGAGGCGCACCCGTGGCCCGCGGGAGCGCAGCTGCAGCTGGACTGGTTCGACGCCGGCGCACGCGCGTACCTGGCGGTGCGGGGCGGGATCGACGCCGCACCGGTGCTCGGGTCGCGCGCGAGCGATGTGCTGGCCGGCATCGGGCGGCCTCCGCTGCGGGCCGGCGACGCGCTGCCGGTCGACGCCGAACCGGCGGATGCCATCCCGGTCGCCGTGGTGGCGCCGTGGGGTGCGCCGCACGACGACGAGATCGAGGTCGCTCTGGCTCCGGGTCCGCGCGCGGACTGGTTCGCGGCATCCGCGCTGTCCGTCCTGTACGAGGCGGTCTGGACGGTCACCACCGACGCGGACCGGGTCGGGATGCGCCTGGACGGACCGGCGCTCGCCCGCACCCGCACGGACGAGCTGCCGAGCGAGGGCATGGTGCCTGGTGCGCTGCAGGTGCCGCCCAGCGGACGGCCGACCATCCTGCTCGCCGACGGGCCGGTCACCGGCGGGTATCCGGTCCTCGCGGTGGCGACGGATGCCGCGCTCGACCTGCTCGCGCAAGCGCGGCCCGGCACGCGGGTGCGCTTCCGGCATGCACGGCCGGCCTGAGCCGGACGCCGCCGCGGTCGCAGCCTCGGATCTTCGCAGCGGAATCGGGCCACGAGCGCGCCGGCATCCGAATCCGACGTCAGCTCCCGTGAAGACACGGCTTCGGAACGGACGAGGATGCCGGGGCCGGTGCCCTACCAGTGCGACAGCGCCTCGGTGGCCAGCGCACGCTCGGGCTCCGGGAGGGCGAGGGCGACGGCTTCGGCCATCGTCAGCTGCACGCCCTCGCGTTCGCCGGCGGCCACCGCATCCGGGTCGCTGCGGCGGACGGCATCCAGCGACAGCTCGTGCACGGTGAAGGCCTCCACGTCGAAGACGCCGATCCGGTGACGGATAGCGGCCGCCGCGGCCGACAGGGCACCGGCGCGGCGCGCGTCCCCGTGCGCCGCCGCGATGGCGCAGATGCCCTCCAATCCGTAGGCCACGCCCTCCTCGTGATGCAGCGTGACCGAGTCCACCAGGGTCCGCCGGAACACCTCCTCGGCCTCGGCGACCTGGCCGCCGACCAGCAGCAGTCGTCCGATCTGGTTGCCGGCCACCGAGCGGGTGAACAGATCCCCGCCGGCGTCGGCGACCGCGCTGGCTCGCTGGAAGTGCGTGAGCGCATCCTCGCGTGACCCGCGCAGCCACGCGACCCGGCCCAGCGACACCTGCGTGATCGCCTCGCCCCAGCTGTTGCCCAGGCGGTGCAGCCGCTCCACCGCGTCATCGAGCTCCCGCGACGCGGTCTCGATGTCCGGCTGCGGCAGCTGCACGCGCGCGGTCGCGCGGGCCGCCAGCGCCATCGCCGCGGCATCCTCGTCCCCGCTGTCGGTGAACAGCCGGACGCACTCGGCCAGCCCGGCCACGACCTCCTCGGACGGGCGCTGCCACATCTCGCCCCACAGTGCGAAGAACCAGGCGATCGCGCGCGAGCGGGACCGGATGGGTTGCTCCTTGCCGAGCAGTTCCAGCATCCACACCCGGACGCCCCCGAACAGGCCCATGATCCACCAGTAGATGAGCAGACCCCAGGCGAACTCGGCCGCGTCGTCGAGCCGGTCGGTGTAGACCAGATGCCGGATGGCGGCACGCAGGTTCGCCAGCTCCACGGTCAGGGCCGCCAGCGTGGCCGCTTGACTCGTGCTGCGCAGATCCCCGCCATCCCGACGCACCAGCGCGGTGTAGTAATCGGCATGTGCGGCGCGCATCACGTCCGCCTCGCCGCGCTCCTTGAGCCTGCCCAGGGCGTACTCGCGGACGATGGCCAGCAGCGACAGCACCGGCCGGCCCTGCACCTCGCTCTGCGTGACCAGCGAGCCGTCGATCAGGGCGGTGATCGCGTCGATGGCGTGGCCGTCCCACGAGCGCCCGACGCCGATCGCTTCCACCGCCTCGAGCGAGAAGCGCTCGGCGAACACCCCGAGGTCCTCCAGCAGTGCGCGGTCCTGCGCCGCAAGCAGGCCGACGCTCCAGTCCAGGGTGGCGCGCATCGTCCGGTGCCGGTCCGGCAGATCGCGGACGGCCGCCGTCAGCAGGGGCAGGCTCTGCTTGAGCCGCTCGGCGATGCCGGCGGGGGTGAGTATCCGCAGCTTCGCGGCCGCCAGCTCGATCGCGAGCGGGAGCCCCTCGAGCCGCCGGCAGATGTCCATGACGGCACCGGCGTTGTCCTCCGTGAGCGCGAAGGACGGCTTGGCGGCCTGGGCGCGATCGACGAACAGCTGAACCGCCGTGGACTGCCGCGCGCGCTCCAGGGTGCCCGGGGCGTTCGGGCCGGGCGTGCCCAGCGCGCGCACGTCGTACACCTGCTCGCCCCGGATGCGCAGCACGATGCGGCTGGTCACGAGGAAGCTCGCGGTCGGGGCCACCGTGTACAGCCGCACCAGCACGGGGGCCGCATCGACGATCTGCTCGAAGTTGTCCAGCACGAGCAGCACGTTGCGCTCGGCGAGCGCGCGGGAGATGCGCTCCTCGAGTACCGCTTCTCCGTTGTCCCGGATCCCCAGCGTGTACGCGATGGTGGGCAGCAGCAGGCCCGGCTCCAGGACGTTCTCGAGCCCGACGAAGTACACGCCGTCCGGGAACAGCCCGCGGGCGGCGAGTGCGACCTCGATGGCCAGGCGGCTCTTGCCGATGCCGCCCGGGCCGATCAGGCTGATCACGCGGTCGGTGCCGCGGGAGAGCAGCTCGCGGACCTCGGCGATCTCACGCTCGCGGCCGATCGTCGTGGTGTACGGGGCAGGCACCCGGGCGATCAGCGAGGTCGCGGCATCCGACTCCAGCGGCGCCGCGAGCGCGCGGGACTCGTCGAACCGTTCCGCCAGCAGCGTGGCCAGATCGGCGCTGACCTGGGTGCCGAGCTGTTCCGGGGAGTCGAAGGGGAGGTAGGCGGCGGTGTCGTCGATCTGGATGCGGGTGATGAGGTCGCGCAGACGCGGCTCGCGGCGATCGCTCCTTTTGATGTAGATGAGTTTGGGCATCTGGCGGGGGGCCAGGGTGTATTCGTCTTCGAGTCCGGAGATCTGCTCGTCGGGGGCGATCCAGCCGTAGCTGTCGGCGTAGATGCCGATGAAGACGTCGCTCTGGGCCAGGTAGGAGCGGTAGAGCTCTCGGGGCGGGTGCGGGCGGGCGCCGAGCTCGAACATGACCGGAGCCAGCTGCATGCGTTCGATCGCGGCGCGGACGGCGCGGCGTTCCTCGGCGAGTTCGCGCAGGGTCGAACTCACGAACACCCGGATCCGCTGGTCGGGCGTGCGGATCACGGGCTCTCGAGCCCCAGTCATGACGCCATCATCGCCTGTATTCGGCCGTATGCACCAGAGGGGATGCCGTGCCGATCCTCGGGCTGCGCGGGGCGGAACGGGGTGGGATCCGCGGCATCCGTCCCGCCGGGCACGCGTCCCGTCCGACGCGTGCGTGCCCGCTGTCGTGGTACGGGAAGACCTGCCGATCGGGGAATGCGGGGCCTCAGGTCGCGTTATACCGTACGAGAGCGATCTTTTCAAGAACTCGACTGGACACGGCGTGGCATACCGGGTATAGTTGTTCCTTGCGCTCTTGGATTCCCCCTGCCCTCATATGGTGGTCGGCTGTGCCTGCGTGCCCCCGCTTCTCGAACTCACCTTTCTGAAGCGGAGTGTGGCGCCCAGGTTTCGGGGACAAATGAGCACTCCACCCTGACGACAAGGAAACGAGCCCCGCCCCGGGCCCACGGAGGTAATCCCCTTGGCTGCTGCGCGCAACGCATCTACCACCCCCACCATCAAGAACGGCCGCGGAGCATCCCGCCTCTCGTTCGCCAAGATCACAGACACGCTGACGGTCCCTGACCTTCTCGCGCTGCAGACGGAGTCCTTCGACTGGCTCGTCGGCAACGAGCAGTGGAAGGCGCGCGTGGCCGAGGCCAAGAGCACCGGCCGCACCGACGTGCCTGAGATCAGCGGCCTCGAGGAGATCTTCGAGGAGATCTCGCCGATCGAGGATCTGAGCGAGACCATGCAGCTCTCGTTCACCAACCCGTACCTCGAGCCGGAGAAGTACTCCATCGACGAGTGCAAGGAGCGCGGCAAGACCTACGCCGCCCCGCTGTACGTCGAGGCCGAGTTCATGAACCACCAGACCGGTGAGATCAAGACCCAGACGGTCTTCATGGGCGACTTCCCGCTCCAGACCGGCAAGGGCACGTTCATCATCAACGGCACCGAGCGTGTCGTGGTCTCGCAGCTGGTCCGCTCGCCCGGTGTGTACTTCGACCGGACCCCGGACAAGACCTCCGACAAGGACATCGTCTCGGCGCGCATCATCCCCAGCCGTGGCGCATGGCTCGAGTTCGAGATCGACAAGCGCGACCAGGTCGGCGTGCGCATCGACCGCAAGCGCAAGCAGTCGGTCACCGTGTTCCTCAAGGCGCTGGGTCTGACCAGCGAGGAGATCCTCGAGGAGTTCGCCGGATTCGACTCGATCGAGGAGACCCTCGCGAAGGACACCATCCTCTCCAAGGAGGATGCGCTCCGCGACATCTACCGCAAGCTGCGCCCGGGCGAGCAGGTCGCCGCCGAGGCTGCCCGTGCGCTGCTGGACAACTTCTACTTCAACTCCAAGCGCTACGACCTGGCGAAGGTCGGTCGTTACAAGATCAACCAGAAGCTCGGCCTGGACGCGCCCCTGTCGGACTCGGTCCTGACCGTCGCCGACATCGTCGCGACGATCAAGTACCTCGTCCGCCTGCACCGCGGCGACACGACGTTCAACGGTCTCCGCGGCGGCAAGCCGGCCGAGATCCGCATGGACATCGACGACATCGACAACTTCGGCAACCGTCGCATCCGCGCGGTCGGCGAGCTGATCCAGAACCAGGTCCGCACCGGCCTGTCGCGCATGGAGCGCGTCGTCCGCGAGCGCATGACCACGCAGGACATCGAGGCGATCACGCCGCAGACCCTGATCAACGTGCGCCCCGTCGTCGCCGCGATCAAGGAGTTCTTCGGAACGTCTCAGCTGTCGCAGTTCATGGACCAGAACAACCCGCTCGCGGGTCTGACCCACAAGCGTCGCCTCTCCGCGCTCGGCCCCGGTGGTCTGTCGCGTGAGCGCGCCGGCGTCGAGGTCCGTGACGTCCACCCGTCGCACTACGGTCGCATGTGCCCGATCGAGACCCCGGAAGGCCCGAACATCGGCCTGATCGGATCGCTCGCATCGTTCGCGCGCATCAACTCGTTCGGCTTCATCGAGACGCCGTACCGCAAGGTGGTCGACGGCCGGGTCACCGACCAGATCGACTACCTCACGGCCAGCGTCGAAGAGGACTACATCGTCGCCCAGGCCAACGCGCCTCTGAAGGCGGACGGTCACTTCACGGAGGACCGCGTCCTGGCCCGCAAGAAGGGCGGAGAGGTCGACCTCTTCCACGCGGACGAGATCGGCTACATGGATGTCTCGCCGCGCCAGATGGTGTCGGTCGCGACCTCGCTGATCCCGTTCCTCGAGCACGACGACGCGAACCGCGCCCTCATGGGTGCGAACATGCAGCGCCAGGCCGTTCCGCTCCTGCGTTCCGAGTCGCCCGTGGTGGGCACCGGCATGGAGGGCTTCGCGGCCATCGACGCCGGCGATGTCGTCACCACCGAGAAGGCGGGCGTCGTCCTCGAGGTGTCTGCGGACGTCGTGACCGTGCAGCTGGACGAGGGCGGCACGCAGCAGTACTTCCTGCGCAAGTTCGACCGCTCCAACCAGGGCACCAGCTACAACCAGCGCGTCGTGGTCTCGGCCGGAGAGCGCGTCGAGGCCGGTCAGGTCATCGCGGATGGTCCCGCGACGGAGAACGGCGAGCTCGCGCTCGGCAAGAACCTCCTCGTGGCGTTCATGACCTGGGAGGGTCACAACTTCGAAGACGCGATCATCCTCAGCCAGGACCTGGTCAAGGACGACACCCTCTCCTCGATCCACATCGAGGAGTACGAAGTGGACTCCCGCGACACCAAGCTCGGCAAGGAGGAGATCACCCGTGATCTCCCCAACGTGAGCCCGGATCTGCTGAAGGACCTCGACGAGCGCGGCATCATCCGCATCGGCGCCGAGGTTCGGCCCGGTGACATCCTCGTCGGCAAGGTCACGCCCAAGGGCGAGACCGAGCTCTCGGCCGAGGAGCGCCTGCTGCGCGCGATCTTCAACGAGAAGAGCCGCGAGGTCCGCGACACGTCCCTGAAGGTGCCTCACGGCGAGCAGGGCACGATCATCGCGGTCAAGGAGTTCAACGCCGAGGACGGCGACGACGAGCTCGGCTCCGGCGTCAACCGCCGGGTCGTGGTCTACATCGCCCAGAAGCGCAAGATCACCGAGGGCGACAAGCTCGCCGGACGCCACGGCAACAAGGGTGTCATCGCGAAGATCCTGCCCGTCGAGGACATGCCGTTCCTCGCGGACGGCACGCCGGTCCAGGTCATCCTGAACCCGCTCGGCATCCCCGGTCGAATGAACTTCGGCCAGGTGCTGGAGCTTCACCTCGGCTGGATCGCCCAGCAGGGCTGGAAGGTCGAAGGCAAGCCGACGTGGGCCAAGCACCTGCCGGCGCAGGCCTTCGAAGCCGCGCCCGGCACCAAGGTCGCCACTCCGGTGTTCGACGGTGCCGCCGAGGAGGAGATCGCCGGTCTGCTGGACTCGACGAACCCCACCCGCGACGGCGACCGCCTGATCGATTCGACCGGCAAGACCCTGCTGTTCGACGGTCGTTCGGGTGAGCCGTTCCCGGCGCCGGTCTCGGTCGGCTACATGTACATCCTGAAGCTGCACCACCTCGTTGACGACAAGATCCACGCGCGCTCGACGGGTCCGTACTCGATGATCACCCAGCAGCCGCTGGGTGGAAAGGCGCAGTTCGGCGGACAGCGCTTCGGTGAGATGGAGGTGTGGGCCCTCGAGGCCTACGGTGCGGCATACGCGCTCCAGGAGCTCCTCACGATCAAGTCCGACGACATCCTCGGCCGCGTCAAGGTGTACGAGGCGATCGTCAAGGGCGAGAACATCCAGGAGCCCGGCATCCCCGAGTCGTTCAAGGTGCTCATGAAGGAGATGCAGTCGCTCTGCCTGAACGTCGAGGTCCTCTCGGCCGACGGCACTGCGGTCAACCTCCGCGACACCGACGACGACGCCTTCCGTGCTGCTGAAGAGCTCGGCATCAACATCTCCAGCCGCTTCGAATCCTCGTCCATCGACGAGATCTGATTCCGGCACCGATTTCGATACGGCGGCGCAGCCGCCTACTCAATCACCGAAGTTTTTAAAGCACACAGGAGAACCAGTGCTCGAATCAAACACTTTCGATCAGCTTCGCATCGGCCTAGCCACTGCTGACGACATCCGTCGTTGGTCGTTCGGCGAGGTCAAGAAGCCCGAGACAATCAACTACCGCACGCTCAAGCCCGAGAAGGACGGCCTCTTCGGAGAGCAGATCTTCGGGCCCTCCCGCGACTGGGAGTGCGCGTGCGGAAAGTACAAGCGCGTCCGGTTCAAGGGCATCGTCTGCGAGCGCTGCGGCGTGGAGGTCACCAAGTCCTCCGTCCGTCGTGAGCGCATGGGCCACATCGAGCTCGCCGCTCCGGTCACCCACATCTGGTACTTCAAGGGCGTCCCCTCGCGCCTCGGATACCTGCTGGACATGGCGCCGAAGGACCTCGAGAAGGTCATCTACTTCGCCGCGTACATGGTGATCTCCGTCGATGAGGAGGCGCGTCACCGCGACCTCGCGACGCAGGAGAACAACATCCGTCTCGAGCTGAAGACGCTCGGCGACCGGCGCGACTCGCGCATCGCCACGCGCCTGCACAAGCTGGAGGAGGAGCTGGCAGCCCTGGAGGAAGAGGGCGCCAAGGCAGACCAGAAGAAGAAGGTCAAGGATGCCGCCGAGAAGGACATGGCGGGAATCCGCAAGTCCTTCGATGACCAGATCGTCCGTCTGGAGAAGGTGTGGGAGGACTTCCGCACCCTGTCCGTTGGCGATCTGAAGGGCGAGGACGAGATCTTCCACGAGCTCCAGGACCGCTTCGGTCAGTACTTCGAGGCCCACATGGGCGCCGAGTCGATCAAGCGTCGCCTGGAGGCGTTCGACCTGCAGGCCGAGTCCGAGAACCTGCGCCTGCAGATCTCCGAGGGCAAGGGCCAGCGCAAGATCCGCGCGATCAAGCGTCTCAAGGTCGTCAGCGCGTTCCTGCAGACCGGCATGAGCCCGGCATCGATGGTCCTGGACGTCGTCCCGGTCATCCCGCCGGAGCTGCGTCCGATGGTGCAGCTGGACGGTGGCCGTTTCGCGACCTCCGACCTGAACGACCTGTACCGCCGTGTGATCAACCGCAACAACCGCCTCCGTCGCCTGATCGATCTGGGTGCACCCGAGATCATCGTCAACAACGAGAAGCGGATGCTGCAGGAGGCCGTCGACGCGCTGTTCGACAACGGCCGCCGCGGACGCCCCGTCACCGGTACCGGCAACCGTGCACTGAAGTCCCTGAGCGACATGCTCAAGGGCAAGCAGGGCCGCTTCCGCCAGAACCTGCTCGGAAAGCGTGTCGACTACTCCGGCCGTTCGGTCATCGTCGTCGGTCCGCAGCTCAAGCTGCACCAGTGCGGCCTGCCCAAGCAGATGGCGCTCGAGCTGTTCAAGCCGTTCGTCATCAAGCGCCTGATCGACCTCGGTCACTCGCAGAACATCAAGGCCGCCAAGCGCGCCGTGGAGCGCACGCGCCCCGAGGTGTGGGACGTGCTCGAGGAGATCATCCGCGAGCGCCCCGTGCTGCTGAACCGCGCGCCCACGCTGCACCGTCTCGGCATCCAGGCGTTCGAGCCCCAGCTCGTGGAGGGCAAGGCGATCCAGCTGCACCCGCTCGTGTGTGCCGCGTTCAACGCGGACTTCGACGGCGACCAGATGGCCGTCCACCTGCCGCTCTCGGTCGAGGCCCAGGCCGAGGCCCGCATCCTGATGCTCGCCTCGAACAACATCCTGAAGCCCTCGGACGGTCGTCCGGTGACCCTGCCCTCGCAGGACATGATCATCGGTCTGCACCACCTCACGACGGTCAAGCAGGGCGCGAAGGGCGAAGGCCGCGCGTTCGGCTCGGTCGGCGAGGCCATCCTGGCCAAGGACGAGGGCACGCTGGATCTGCAGGCCAAGGTGCGCATGCGCATCCCCGGTCTGACGTTCCTCGAGGCCGAAGGCGACACGCCGGAGTCCATCGCGGCGTACGAGCGCAACGGGCTCGTGGAGACCTCGCTGGGTCAGGCGATCTTCAACGACACGCTCCCCAAGGGCTACCCGTTCGTGCGCACGCAGGCCGACAAGGGCAAGCTCTCCGAGATCGTGAACAAGCTCGCCGAGGAATACCCCAAGGTCGAGGTCGCCGCGACGCTGGACCGCATCAAGGACGCCGGCTTCTACTGGGCCACCCGTTCGGGCGTGACGGTCGCGCTGAGCGACATCCTCACCCCGCCGGACAAGCCCGCCATCGTGGCACGCCACGAGAAGGCCGCCGCCAAGGTGCAGTCGCAGTACGAGAAGGGTCTGACCACCGACTCGGAGCGTCGCCAGGAGCTCATCAAGATCTGGACCGAGGCGACCGAGGAAGTGCAGACCGCGATGCGGGCGAACTTCCCCGAGGACAACACCATCAACCGCATGGTCTCGTCCGGTGCTCGTGGTAACTGGCTGCAGATCCGCAACATCGCGGGTATGCGTGGCCTGGTGAACAACCCCAAGGGTGAGATCATCCCCCGTCCGATCATCTCCTCGTACCGCGAGGGTCTGTCGGTGGCGGAGTACTTCATCGCGACGCACGGTGCCCGCAAGGGTCTGGCCGACACGGCCCTCCGTACGGCCGACTCGGGATACCTCACCCGTCGTCTCGTGGACGTCTCGCAGGATGTCATCATCCGCGAGGACGACTGCGGCACGTCGAAGGGCCTCGAGCTG
Source organism: Microbacterium sp. zg-B185 (assembly GCF_030246885.1). Classification (NCBI taxonomy): domain Bacteria; kingdom Bacillati; phylum Actinomycetota; class Actinomycetes; order Micrococcales; family Microbacteriaceae; genus Microbacterium; species Microbacterium sp. zg-B185. Next base: position 3,032,629 of record NZ_CP126739.1, on the reverse strand, counting down.
CCGATCGCAGCTGCCGGTGCCGACGGCGTCCTCGTCAAGGACCCGAACGTGGAGAACTCCGTGTTCTCCCGGACGCTGGCCTCTGACGCGGTCGACGCGCAGGGCAACGTGCTCGCCGCCGCCGGCGACGACGTGGGCGACGTGCTGCTGAACACGCTGATCGAGGCGGGTGTGGAGACCATCAAGGTGCGCTCCGTGCTCACCTGCGACTCGGCTGTCGGCGTCTGCGCGCAGTGCTACGGCCGTTCGCTCGCGACCGGAAAGCTCGTCGACATCGGAGAGGCCGTCGGCATCATCGCGGCCCAGTCGATCGGTGAGCCCGGAACGCAGCTCACGATGCGCACCTTCCACACGGGTGGTTCGGCCTCGGCTGATGACATCACCCAGGGTCTGCCCCGTGTGCAGGAGCTCTTCGAGGCGCGTACCCCCAAGGGTGCGTCGCCGATCGCCGAGTCGGACGGTCGGATCACGATCGAAGAGAGCGATCGCGCCAAGAAGGTCATCCTGACGCCGGACAACGGCGAGGAGCCGCACGTCTACCCGGTGCTGCGCCGCGCGACGCTGCTGGTCGAGGACGGCCAGCACGTCACGGTCGGTCAGCCGATCCTGGTGGGCACGCTGGACCCCAAGGAGGTCATGCGCGTCATGGGCGCCCGCGAGGTGCAGCGTTACCTCGTCAACGGCGTTCAGGGCGTGTACCGCTCGCAGGGTGTGCCGATCCACGACAAGCACATCGAGGTCATCGTGCGCCAGATGCTGCGCAAGGTCACCGTCGTGGACCACGGCGAGACCACGCTGCTGCCGGGTGAGCTGGTCGACTTCAAGAAGTACCAGAGCATGAACCGTGCCGCCGTGGCCGAGGGCAAGCGCCCCGCGTCCGGTCGCCCGGAGCTCATGGGTATCACGAAGGCGTCGCTTGCGACCGAGTCGTGGCTGTCGGCGGCGTCGTTCCAGGAGACGACGCGCGTGCTGACGCAGGCCGCGATGGAGGGCAAGAGCGACCCGCTCCTGGGCCTCAAGGAGAACGTCATCATCGGAAAGCTCATCCCCGCCGGAACCGGACTTGCGAAGTACCGCAACGTCGTGGTCGAGGCGACGGAGGAGGCGAAGAGCGAGCGGTACCCCAACCGCATCTTCGCGTCGGACGGCGCCTACAGCGACGCCGACCTGAGCTACGTCGACTTCGACAGCTTCTCGACGGACGACTTCACGCCCGGCACCTACAACTAGACACGAGAGGGCTCAATGCTGCGAAGCAGCGTTGAGCCCTCTTCGTGTCTAGATCGAGTAGGCCGCGAAGCGGCCGTATCGAGATCTCACGGAACAGGGCTCAATGCTGCGAAGCGGCGTTGAGCCCTCTCGTGCCTGGATCCACACGGAAGGCCCCGGTTCGCCGGGGCCTTCCGTGCGTCCGGCCGCGATCGCGATGCCGGCGCCGTCGCGCGCCGGAGCGGGGTGGTCGCGCCGCGCCCCATACCGTTGAGGGGGAGGTGGAAGGTGGCGCGCACCGGTGGACGCAATTCGTGGATCGCATGGCCCGCTGGGCTGCTGTGCGCCGCCGTCGTGGTCGCCCTCGCGTGGCTGGCGCACCCCATGCTCCCGGTCGCCGTCACCTGGACGGGGGACATGCTGCGCGCCTCCACATCGCAGCCGGCGGCCGCTCCGGTCTCGGAATCCGTCGCCACCCGCGCCATCGCCGACGCGGACATCGACTGCCGCGCGCTGTACTCCGACCGGCTCTGGGCGGAGCTGACCTGGACTCCGAGTGCACTGCTCTCGCAGAGCACCGCGGCGCCGGCGACGGCGGTGACCGCGCTGACCGACGCGCTGGCGCCCGCGGTGCGGGTGTCCTGCTCGTGGCGCACCGACGACGGCCGCTCGATCGTGTCGACGCTGGCGGGCGTCGGAGCGGATGCTGCGGCGATCGCGCAGCCGGCGCTGCGCGGGCAGGGCTTCGCCTGCACGGACGAGGGGGCGCTGGTCTGCTCGCGCACGAGCGGGGACGTCGTGGAGGAGCACACTCTCCGCGACGGGCTGTGGCTCTCCAGCGTCGAGAACGCGTGGCACCTCGAGGCGTACGGCGCGCGGCTGGCCGCGCACGTCTGGGGCTGACCGGGCGGCGGGAGGAATCTCAGCCGAAGATGCTCGCCACGATCGCCGAGGTGTAGCCGGTGGGTGCGAGGTTCGAGTAGGTCGATTCGATGAGGATCTCGTCACGCCAGAACAGCGTGTGGCCGTCGATGACATCGGAGAAGACCTCGCTCGGCCAGGTCTTCTCGCAGCGAGTCCCCCCGTCGGGCGTGTAGCAGGTGTACCCCTCGTCGTCCGCGAATGTGTTGAGCGTCTCCATGGCCTGACCGCGGGGGGTGGGCCGGATCTGCGTCATCATGTACGTCGTGCCGGCTGACGGGTTCCCCCACACGCAGCTGAGGGTCCCGTCGGCCAGGGTCCCGGTCGGCAAGCCGGCGGCCGGGTCGTTCAGCGCAACGTCGGCCAGCTGGGAGAGGACGTCGGCCGTGAGGATCGCGCGGCAGTCGGTCGGCAGCGCCACCGCGCCCGCTTCGGGTGAGGGCGTCGCGGTCGGCGGCGAGGCGGTGGGCGTGACGTCGGATGCGGACGCATCGGATGCAGCCACGTCCTCCGTCGGCGTCTTGCCGGGCTCGGCGACGCATCCGGACAGCGCGGCGATCAGCACAGCGGATGCTGCGGCCAGCGTCAGCGCCGCACGTCGGGGTCTCATGGGCTCACGATATCGCCAGGTAGTGGGCGCGAGTCGGGCACGCCACGCCCGCAATCTGCCGCCAGGCCCGCAATCGCACGGCACGCCTGCGCGGACGTGCCCGTGCCGCAGGTTACTCTCGCAATGCGGGGACGGGCCCCGCGTGAGGAGTACATCCGATGAGTGACTCGAAGTCGTCCTACGGCGAGCCGGTCGAGGAGCCTCGTGCGGTCGACGATGTCGTCGGCAGCGCCAATGAGGGGATCGCCGACGCGGAGGCCGCCCGTCGCGCCGCGGCTGCTTCGGACGAGTCGCAGACGGATGCCGCGACCGGGTCCGCCGCGCAGTCTGCGCCCGCCACACCGGTCGAGCCCGCACCCTCCGCCTACGACGACGATTCGACGTTCGACAGCGCACTGTACGAAGCGCACGCCGATGACACCGCCACCGACTGGCAGCCGCCGGCCGAGACGGTCGTGGTCGCCGCGAGTGAGCCCGTCGCTCCCGCTGAGGCCTACACGGAGCGCTACGCCGAGCCCGCAGCCGAGCCCAGGACCGAGCGCTACGCCGAGCCGTACGCCGAGACCACGGTCGTGGCACCTGCCGCCACCGGATACGCCACACCGCAGCCGATCTTCGTCCAGGCCCCGGAGGCTCCGCGCCTGCGCGGGAACCGCGGCGCAGCCGGAGCCATCGGACTGCTGGCCGCCCTCGCCTTCGGCGTGCTGTACCTCGCGCTCTGGCTCGGCGTCGGAATGCTGGACGGCGACGTCACTGGCGAGACCCTCGGCTCGACCGCGCTCACGGCCCTGGGCACCTGGGCGCTGTGGGTGCCTGTGGTGGTGTTCTTCCTGGCGTTCTGGCTCCTCGGCGCGATCATCAACCGCGGCCGGTGGGGCGCCTGGGTCATCTTCGGCCTGCTCGTGGGCGCCGCCGCCTACCTCGGACACATTCTCGGCGCGCTGTTCCAGGCGCCGTTCTGGATGCTCACTGCGCGTGAGGGCGCCGCTCTGGTCGAGGAGCAGCTGCTCACGCCGCTGGCCATCGGCGCGTTCATCATCGGGCGCGAACTGACCATCTGGTTCGGCGCGTGGGTGGCGGCACGCGGCGCACGGGTCACCGAGCTCAACGTCGAGGCGCAGCGCGAGTACGAGCGCACGCTCGAGGCGGGGCCCCAGCTGACGCGCGTGTAGTCATGGCAGGGACGCCGGAATCCACGGGCGGCCCGGTCCGCCCCGCCGTCGCCCTCGGGCTGGCGACGGTGACCTTCGTCGCCCTCCTGATCTTCGGCCTGGGGATGGTGAGCCTGGCGCTCAGCGCCGACATCATCGAGGCGCCCGGGCTCGGCCAGGTCCCCGGCATCGTCGCGACCGCGCTGACCACCGGCGCTTTCGCGCTCGTCCTGTGGCTGTCGCTGCGGCGCCGGCGTCCTTCGTACTGGCCCGCGGTGTGGACCGCGCTGGCCTGCTACGCGGTGTACAACGCCACGATGTGGCTCGCGGTGGCGACGGCGGCCGACCTTGCGACTGCCACGGCAGTGGCCGGCCGGATCGCGACGACCGGGTTCGGCGTCGCCATCGCCGCTGCGGCCGCGCTGGCCGCGGCCGGCGGGATCAGTCTCGTCCGCACACGCTCCCAGCGGCCGCGCTGGCCGTGGGAGGACGAGTTCGACGAGTGACGAGCAGGCCCCGGCCGCACGCGCGCACGGGTCGCGTGCGTGCATCCTCGTCGCAGAGACACCGAAAACCCGCTGCGGCGCACTACCGTTGAGTCGTGGAGCGCTCGCTCGAAACCCAGGTCAGCCAGGCAGTGGACGCCTGGCTGCGGTGGCTGCCGCGCTGGGAGCCCGCCACGCACCGCGGGCGCGTGGCGCCGTGCCGTCGCTGCTTCGGGTCGCCGGTGCTGTCGGCCGCAGGGCTCGGCGCCGATGTCCCGCACGGCGTGCAGCACGGCCTGTCCACGCGGATCAAGACCATCGTCGACCACGCGGTGGCCGAGTACACCGCGCTGAACCTGCCGATGCTGCAGGCCGAGCTCGATCACCAGGCGGCGCGCAACCGGGCGCGCAGCTACCGGCCTGCGGAGGGCCTCGAGCCGGAGTACGAAGGGCTGCCGCTGGATCCGGAACCGCAGCCCGGAGCGCCTTTCCTGTTCACGATCTCGGGTCTGGCCGCGGAGGCGGACGCGAGCGTGCCGGCGCTTCCGCCGCTCACCGACGAAGCCAAGGCGGCGCTGCGCCAGGAGGTCGGTCTCGCCGACGACTACGCGAACATGATCGGACGCGAAGTGTGCGCGGTGCTGCTGCACCACCGGCTGCGCATCCAGGCGGCGATCGGACAGTACGTGGAGCCGCAGATCGAGGCGATGCTCGAAGAGCTCACCCGCTCGCTGGATGCCCCGTTCGATCCGAACGACCCGCCGCTGTGAGCGACCGCCCGCGACGGGGTGCACGGTACGATCCGCTCACGGTGATCTCGGTCCGGCCTTGTTAGCATGATCGGGTTCGTACTGCCCTGTCCTCGATGATCGGACGGCGCGCTGCGCCCCGCCGGAACTGAGCGGGCTTACTCCGGGGAGGCTTCGGTGGCCACACGTCTGCCGTCCGCGCCTCCGATACTGCCGGGGCTGGCCTACATCCGGCCGCTGGGATCCGGCGGCTTCGCCGACGTGTTCCTGTACGAGCAGGACATGCCGCGGCGCGATGTCGCGGTCAAGGTGCTGCCCAGCGACGTGCGCGATCCCGACCTGCGGCGCATGTTCAACGCCGAGGCGGATGTCCTCGCGCACCTGTCCGCGCACCCGTCGATCGTCACGGTCTACCAGGCCGGGATCTCCGCGGACGGGCGCCCGTACATCGTCATGGAGTACTGCCCCGGTTCCCTCTCGCAGCGCTACCGCATCGAGCGCATCCCGGTCCCGGAGGTGCTCACGATCGGCGTGAAGATGGCCAGCGCTCTGCAGTCCGCGCACCGGGCAGGGCTGGTGCACCGCGACGTCAAACCCAGCAACATCCTGGTGACCACCTTCGGCGCGCCGGTCCTGGCCGACTTCGGCATCTCGTCCTCGCTCTCGCGTGAGACCGCCGACGAGGTGCTCGCCATGTCGATCCCGTGGAGCGCCCCCGAGGTCATCGCCGAGGAGACCGCCGGCACCGTCGCGAGCGAGGTGTGGAGCCTCGGGGCCACCGTGTACTCGCTGCTGGCCGGCCACAGTCCGTTCGAACGCCGTGAGCGCGGGCAGAACACCAAAGAGCAGCTGCGTCGCCGCATCGCCCGCGCGAGCTACACCGACGTCTCCCGTGCCGACGTGCCGGCATCCCTGCAGGTCGTCCTGGCCCGCGCGATGAGCCGCGATGCGCGTCAGCGGTACGCCTCAGCGCGCGAGTTCGCCGAGGCGCTGCGGTCCGTACAGACCGAGCTGGGCATCTCGCCGACGCAACTCGAGATCGCCACCGAGGCGTGGTCCCCGGCATCCGCCCCCGTCGATTTCTCCGATTCGACGCTGCGCGGCCCCGCACGCAGCCGCATCGACCGCGATGAGCAGCGCAAGACGCGGCCGGGCGCCGGAATGGCCCAGCTCGCGCGAGACGAGGACACCGGCTTCTCCGCACCGGATCGGCCGCGGCGCACGATGCCGTGGGTGGCGGCCGCCGTGGGCGGCGCGGCGCTCGTGGGCGGCGCGATCGTGGCTGCGCTGGTGCTTGCGGGAGTCCTGTGATGAAGCGCCGGACTGCAGCGGGACTCATGGCCGCGGCGGTCGCTCTCGCGCTCGTGGCCGGGGTCAGTGTCGTGTGGCCCGGCCTGGACGCGCGGCAGACCGAGAAGACCGACACCTCGGTCTGGGCGCTGCAGACCGGCGAAGGCCGCAGGTACGCCCGGGTCAACACCAGCGTCGGCGAGCTGGATACGGTGCGCACCGTCAGCAACCCCAGTCAGGTCACCCAGACCGCGGAGGGCGCCTACCTGTTCTCGGACAGCTTCAGCAAGCTGACCAGGATCGATTCCGCGCTGCCCGCGGACCTCGACGAGGACGCGGTGCGGGCCTCGCCGTCCACGCCTCCCGGTACCGTGGACGTCGCGATCGCCGACGACTTCGTCGCCTATCTGACCGACTCGGGCGCCGTCCATGTGGGGAGGCTCTCGACCGGCAGCGCGACGCAGGTCGATCTCCCGGCCGAGGGGGAGAGCGGGCAGCAGTACACCTCGGACGCGATCGCCATCGACACGCGCGGCGTGCTGTTCAGCTATTCGCTGGCCGACGGCACCGTGCTGGAGTACGACACCGTCACCGGGCAGGTCCGGGCGCGGAACGCGCTGGACCCGGACGGCATCGCCTCCCCGGCCATCACGGCCGCGGGCGACGCATGGGTGGTCGTGGACACCAGCGACGGCGAGGTGTGGGTCGACGGGGCCGATGCCGCGGTCCCCGCTCCGGTGGGCAGTTCGGTCGTCCTCGGCCAGCCCGATCCAGCCGGCACCGCCGTCTATCTCGCCGACGACGCGGTGCTGCTGCGCGTCCCGGTGGACGGGTCGGCGATCAGCACCGAGATGGGAGGCGGGGGGAGCGTCCTGGGCACTCCGGCGCGGCCCGTGGTGCACGACGGGGAGGTGTTCGCCGCGTGGCTGCCGCAGACCGGCGCGGGCGCGCTGTGGGGCTCCCGCAGCGGGGACACGGTCCTCGATTACGGTGGCCAGCCGCTGTCCGACTCCCGACGCCCGGCCTTCGTCGCGAGCGACGACGCGATCATCCTCAACGAGACGCGGTCCGGGTGGGTCTGGACGGTCCCCGACGGCGAACTGGTCGCATCCAGTCAGGACTGGACGTTGGACGAGCAGACGGACCCGGATGCCGCGCCCAGCGACGAGCAGCTCGCCATCGTCCTCGATCCGCAACCGCCCGTTGCGGTCCCCGACGCGTTCGGCGTGCGCGCCGGGAGCCTGGCCACCCTCCCCGTGCTGATGAACGACCATGATCCGAACGAGGACGTGCTGAGCATCGAGGCGACCCTGGTCACCGGGCTGGATCCCGGGTTCGGCACGGTGTCGATCACCGACGACTCGCAGCGCCTGACGGTCAGCGTGGCACCGGGGGCGACCGGCACCGCGCAGTTCACCTACGCCGTGTCCGACGGAACCGCCGAGACCGGACTGCTCTCATCGCCCGCCACCGTCGTGCTCACGGTGTCGGACGGGGATGCGGCGCCGCAGTGGTGCGGAGTCGAAAGCTGCCTGGTGCCGTGGCCGACCCCGGAGGTGGCGGTGGGAGGCACGGTCACGGTCCCGGTCCTGCCGGGCTGGGTGGACCCGGACGGGGATCCGCTCCTGCTGCTGTCGGTGGAGAACCGGTCCGGTGTCGGGATGGTCGCCGCCACGCCCGGCGGCGACCTGGTCTACCAGCACAGCGACGCGGGCGGAGTCGGCGAGGAGGTCATCGAACTGGGCGTCACGGTGGCCGACACCACCGGGCAGGCGACCACGATGCCGCTGTCGGTGCGGGTCTCGACGGAACCGGCGCTGACCGTGCAGTCCTTCGCGGTCGTGGACACGATCGACGCGGGCCTCACCGTGGATGTCGCGCCCCACGTGACCGGCACCGCCGGGCAGATCTCGCTGGACTCGGTGCGGGTGCTGGATGACGCCGCAGCGACGGCCACCGTCGTGGGCGGCTCGGCATCCTTCGATTTCACCGCCAGCACCCCCGGTACGTTCCTGGTCGGATTCACCGTCACCGACGGCACGACGCTGGAGACCGGCACAGCGCGGATCACGCTGCTGCCCTCCGACGCGCCCGCTCAGCTGGCGACCTCCCCGGTGGTGGCGTTCGTGCACCCACAGGAGGACGCGACGCTCGATGTGCTCCTTGCGGTGTCCAACCCGACCCGACGGGTGCTGCTGCTCAGCGACGTGGAGGGCCGAGCCGATGACGGCGCCACGCTGTCGGTGGATGCGGTGGGCCAGAACTTTCTGCGCGTATCCGGGTCGACCGCCTCCGGGGCACCCGGCCGGCTCGGCACCGTGACCTACACGGTCAGCGACGGGACCGAGGATCAGGGAGCGCAGGTGACGGGCCAGGCCACCGTGTACCTTCTGCCCCCGGCGCCGGCGCTGGCGCCGATCGCTGTGGATGACACCGTGGTCGTGCGGGCCGGTGCGCAGATCGACATCCCGGTCCTGGAGAATGACATCGCCCCGGCCGGCGGACGCCCCACGCTGGATCCCGCCTCGATCGCCTCGTCCACCCCGCAGGCCCTCGCCTTCTCGAGTGGGGACGTGCTGCGCTACCTCGCTCCGCCCGTGCGGGGCGACTACACGGTCTCCTACCGCGTCTCGGCGACCGGGGCGCCGGGCCTGGCGGACGAGGCCACGGTACGGGTCAGGGTGCTGCCGGACGAGGCCAACCGGGCGCCCCTGCCGAAGACCCTCGAGGGACGGGTCCTCAGCGGTGAATCCACGGTCATCGACTTCGACGACTTCGGGATGGATCCCGACGGCGACGTCGTGAGCCTCGACCGCATCCTCACTCAGCCCGACAGCGGTTCGGCCACGATCTCGGCGGACGGCGAGTCCATCGTCTACGCGAGCGTCCCGGGCGACAGCGGCCAGGTCTCCTTCCGCTATCGCGTCGTGGACGCCTTCGGGGGAACCGGCGAGGGTGTCGTGCGGCTCGGCGTGCTGGACAGCACGGCCAACCCCAGTCCGATCACCTTCACCGACTACGTCCAGGTGCAGGCCGGTGCGACCAGCACCATCCGGGTCAGCCCGCTGGCCAACGACGTCGACCCGACCATGGGCGCGCTCGAGGTGACCGGCGTCCGCCCGGACGTCCCCGCGACGCTTGGCGACGGCGACCCCAACCCGGAGTACGACCGTCTTGCCGAACGGCTCAAGACGGTGGGGGAGTCGACGGTGGTGATCGCGGCAGGCACTCAGCCCGGCACCATGTCGTTCCTCTACGACGTCGAATCCAGCTCCGGAAACACCGGCCGCGGGCTCATCGTCGTGCAGGTCGTGCGCGAGAGCGTGCCGAACTACCCGCGAGTGGATGACACGGTGCTCACCGCCGAGACCCGCGAGGACTTCCGCTCCGGGGTGGACGTGCTCTCCGGCCGGGCCGCCTGGTCCGGCGGGGACGTGGAGGAGCTCACCGTGAGCCTGTGGGGTTCCCCGTCCGATGTGACCGTCGACGGCTGGGAGCTCAGCGGCGCGCTGCCCGAGACCACCCGGGTCATCCCGTTCGCCGTGACCGGCGAGGGTCCGGACGGAGAGGTGACGACATACGCCTTCCTGCGCGTTCCCGGCGACGAGGACCTGTCGCTCGCGCTGCGCGCCAACGCGGCATCCCCCGAGGTGGACGAACTGGGTTCGGTCGCCTTCGACATGGCTGCGCTGGTGGCCGCCCCGCGGGGCAGCGACCTGGAGGTCGGCGGGGACCTGCGCCCCTCGGGTGCGCGAGCGGCGGCCACCTGCACGGTCGAGTCGGGAACCACCGTGCGTTACGACGCGGGCGCCGGGGCGCCGTGGACGGACGCGTGCCGGGTGCCGGTGCGGCTTTCCGGACAGACCGACTGGACATATCTGTCGGTCCCCATCATCGTCCGCCCGCTGGATCCGCAGCCCGAGCTGCGCGCCGGGTCGATGAGCGTCGGCCCGGGCGAGACGGCCACCTTCGACCTGCGCAACATGACCACCTGGCAGCTGCGCGAGGACTGGAGCGGCATCCGGTACGCCGTGGACTACACCGGCTCCACGTTCGAGGTGTCGTTGAGCGGCTCGATCGTCACGGTCGTCGGGGCCGACCGGGCCGTGCCCGGAGCCGAGGAAGCAGCGGTCGTCTCGGTCAGCAGTCACGCCGCGGTGCTCCCGGTCCGGCTCATCCTCCGAGTCGGTGCCGCACCGTCCGCGCTGCCGCAGGGCGGCGCGGTGACCCAGCAGTGCTCGCAGGCCGCCGGCTCGTCCTGCACGATCCCGGTGATCGGCGCCAGCGGCGAGGTGAACCCGCTGCCGCGCACGCCGCTGACGGTCATCGACGCGCGGACCACCGGTGCGTGCGCGGGGATCAGCTTCCGGGTGGCCTCGCCCACCGCGGTGGTGGCCTCGTGGTCGCCCGATGCGCCGGGAACCACCTGCTCCGCGTCGTTCTCGGTGCAGGACGCCCAGGGCCGGCGCACCAACGGCGAGCGCGACGGTCAGATCCTGCTCGATCTGCAGGGATACCCGAAGGCGCCGGCGAGCGTCCGCCAGATCGGATTCTCGGACGGCGCGCTGACGCTGCGGGTCGACCCCGGCGAGGCGCGCCAGGCGTACCCGGGTCTGAACGGCTTCGTGATCCGCTGGAACGGCGCCGAGGTGGCCCAGTGCAGCGCCGACGGCACCTGTCCGTCCATCGCGGCACCCAACGGCGAGCGGCGCGAGTACGAGGCGTATGCACGCAACAGCGTGGGCGCCTCGCGTGCCGGCGTCCGGGTGATCGCGTGGGCCTACGACTCGCCCGTCCCGCCCGGCCGGATCGAGGTGCGGCCGGTGGTCACGAACGGCGACGGGGGCGTGGTCTCCCTGCTGATCGACGGGATCGATCCGGACAAGACCGCGGCGCTGCAGATCACCAGCCCGGCCGGCGAGACCACCCAGGTCTCCATCGGCCGCCGTGACACGAGCGTGCAGATCCGGCAGTACCGTGTCGGCTCGAACACTCTGAGCCCGATCACGGTCACGCCGTATTCGCGGTTCGACGTGCCGCCGGGACTGGGCGGCACGCCCTCCGGCGCGTCCACGACAGCGTGGGGGAATGGGATCGGCGCCCCGACCGGGCCGACCCTGACCCTGAGCTCCACCGCACAGAGCGACGGGACCTCCACCGTGACCGCGCAGGCGGGCGCCGGATCCGGCGGCGACGGGTCCACGCTGCGCTACGGCATCGTCCGCGAGGGGCAGCCGTGCACGGCGACCGCCGACGGCGGGACCGCATCGTTCCCCGGCCTGACCGACGGCGAGGAGTACTCCTTCACGATGTGCGCCGAGTCGTGGTTCGAGGGTGACCGCTACGGACGCGCCACGACCACAGCGACCGCGCGCGCAGAGCAGAGCGGCGCCGCCCCCACCGGCTACACCTTCGCGGTGGATGCCGCCCCCGACGTCTCGGACGGCCGCGCGGTCTGGCTGATCCGCAGCCAGCCCACGTCGGACGAGCGCATCCCCAACCGCAACGTCGTGGAGTTCTCCGGCCTGCCCAGTTCCGCGATCGGCAGCGACCCCGGCATCCAGGTCAGATACGTCCACGAACGATGGGGCACGGCCACACCGTGGGCGCCGGTGACCCCTCGAGCAGGCAGCGCCCCCTACCAGGTGCAGGCGACCTGGAGCCTGCAGACGTGCGTCGGCGGATCGGACCTCGTCGTGACCGGCGACTCGTCCGCGGATGCCGCGGGGGGCAAGGCCGCGATCTCCTTCAGCACCGCGGGACTGCGCTACCTCGACGCACTCGGCGCGGTGCTGCCGCACCCGATCGACACGTGGTCGGTTCCGCTCGGCGCGGTGCGCGTCGAGGGCATCGCGGTCACGGTGGACTGGAGTGCGCAGGGATGGGGTCTGGCACCCGCGACGGCGACGCTGTCGGCATCCTGCGCTCCGAATCTCCCCCTGCCGCCGCTGCCCACGCCCTGATCCATTCGAACCCGTCACCCGCAGAGGACCCCGTCACATGAGCATCACGCAGGAGCAGGCGACCTGGTTCGCGCAGACCTTCACGCAGATCGCCGACAACGTCGAGCGTGCTGTCCTGGGCAAGCGCCGCGTCGTCGAACTGGTCCTGACCGCGATGCTCAGCGACGGGCACGTGCTGCTCGAGGACGTCCCGGGCACCGGCAAGACCTCGCTCGCGCGCGCGATGGCCCAGTCCGTGCAGGGCACCAACACCCGCATCCAGTTCACCCCCGACCTGCTGCCCGGCGACATCACGGGCATCACGGTGTACGACCAGAAATCCGGCACCTTCGAATTCCATGCCGGTCCGGTCTTCGCCAACATCGTCCTGGCGGACGAGATCAACCGGGCGAGCCCGAAGACGCAGTCGGCGCTGCTGGAGGTCATGGAGGAGGGCAAGGTCACGATCGACGGCATCTCGCGGCAGGTCGGCGTGCCGTTCCTGGTGCTGGCCACGCAGAACCCGATCGAACAGGCGGGCACCTACCGGCTGCCCGAGGCGCAGCTGGACCGGTTCATGATGCGCACATCGCTCGGGTACCCCGATCACGCTGCGACCGTCCGCATCCTCGACGGGGCGGCCGTGCCCACCGCGGAGCTGGCGCCGGTCCTGACCCCGCAGGCGCTGGCCGGCATGGCCGACCTCGCCGCGGCGGTGTACGTGGACGCGCTGGTGCTGGATTACATCGCCCGGCTGGTGGACGGCACGCGCGCGGCCGACGAGGTGCGACTGGGCGTCAGCATCCGCGGGGCTCTGGCGCTGACGAAGGCGTCGCGCTCGCGGGCCATTTCACAGGGGCGCACCTACGTCACCCCCGACGACGTGAAGGCGCTCGCCGTCTCCGTCCTCTCGCACCGGCTGATCCTGCAGGCCGAGGCCGAATTCGACGGCGTCACGCAGGAGGCCGTGATCGGCCAGGTCCTGCTCGATGTCGCACCACCCAGTCGCCGCGAGGCCGTATGAGCCTGACCGACCCCCGCGTGACCCGCGCTCCGGCCTCCTCCGGGCCGGCGGCCTTCACCGGCGCGCCGAGCGGGACCACCAGCACACAGCTCACCTCCGCCGCCGGCGGGCGCCGGGTGGTGCGCGTGGTGGTGTGGTGGACGCGGTTCTCCCGCGCAGCCGCGACCGCGCTGCGGACCGCGGCGCAGTGGTCCGGGCGCACCGTGCGACCGGCGGGCGCGCTCCTGGCCGTGGCCGCCACGGCGGGACTGGGCGTCGGGATCCTCTTCGGGTGGGTGGAATGGATGGTCGCCGGAACGATCGGGCTGGTCCTGATCGCGATGGCCGTCCCCTTCCTGTTCGGCGCCCGCGCGTATGACGTCGACCTCGTCCTCGCGCACCAGCGCGTGGTCGCCGGCGACACCGTCACCGGCGAGATCGTGGTGCGCAACGACGGCCCGCGCTCGGCGCTGCCCGGACGCCTCGACATCCCGGTGGGGGCAGGACTGGTCGAGTTCGGCGTTCCTCTGCTGCGGCCCGGTCATGCGGTGTCGCAGCCGCTGCAGATCCCCGCGGTGCGGCGCGGAATCGTCACCGTCGGCCCGGCCACGACCGTCCGCACCGACCCGCTCGGACTGCTGCGGCGCGAGCACGCGTTCCGGGACATCCACGAGCTGTACGTCCACCCCCGCACCACGAGCGTCCCTGCCGCCAGCGCCGGGCTGATCCGCGACCTCGAGGGCAACCCGACGCGGCGTCTGGTGGACGCGGACATCTCCTTCCACGCGATCCGGGAGTACGTGCCCGGGGATTCGCGCCGCCAGATCCACTGGAAATCCACCGCCAAGACCGGGCAGCTCATGGTGCGCCAGTACGAGGAGTCGCGACGCTCGCGGATGGCGGTGGTGCTCTCGGCCGCCGAGGCGGAGTTCGCCGATGCCGACGAATTCGAGCTGGCCGTCAGCTGCGCCGCCTCGCTCGGGCTGCGCGCCGTCCATGACGCGCGCGACGTGGACATCGTCACCGGCACCGAGATCCCGCGCGTGGTCCGCGGGCGGCTGCGCGCGATCCGGCACATCCCGGCAGGGTCGCCGCGCATCCTGCTGGACGGCTTCACCACGGTGGCGATGATCGAGAACACCATGACGATCGCCGAGGTGTGCCGGCTCGCGGCCGAAGCCAACGAGCGGCTCTCCATCGCATTCGTGGTGGTCGGATCCCCGGTGCCGCTCGAGCGCCTGCGCCAGGCGGCGCTGGGCTTCCCGGCCGACACATCGGTGGTGGCGGTGATCTGCGACGAGCGCGCGCATCCGCGGATGCGGTCCCTCTCCGGGCTGACCGTCCTGACGGTGGGGACCCTCAACGACCTGTCCGGGCTCCTGCTGCGGGGGGCCGGATCGTGACCGGCATCGCCACGGCATCCGCGCGACCGGCGCAGAACAGTCCGCACCCCGTGCCGAGGATCGTCGCCGGGTCGCTGTTCGTGGGTGTCGTGGTCGCGCTGGCGGCTGTCGCGGCCTGGCCGATCTACCGCGACGCTCCGTTCCTTCTGCTCGCGGGGGTCGGCGCGACGGTCGGCGCCGGGATCGCCGCTGTCGCGTGGCGATACTCCTGGCGAGGGTGGCCGGTGACCGGCGCCCTCCTGATCGCCCTCTTCGTGCTGGGTGTCCCCCTGGCCGTACCGTCCCGGCTGGGCGATCCGTTGTCCGTGCTGCGCGGGCTCGGCGAGGTGGCCTCCGGCGCGCTGCTCGGGTGGAAGGACCTGGTCACGGTCGATCTGCCGGTCGGCGCCTACCGCAACCTCCTGGTGCCCGCACTGCTGGTATTCCTGGTCGGCACGTGCGTCGCTCTCCTGCTGGCCTGGCAGTCGGGGCGGGTGGCGTACGCCGCTGTTCCGGCGGCGGTTGTCATGATCTCGTTCGGCCTGTTCTTCGGCCGCACGACGGTCAGCGCCCCGCTCCGGCTCGGTCCGCTGACGCTCGTTGCTCCGGTGGAGACGGCGGTCGGTGTGGGCGGGCTGCTGACCTGCCTGCTGTGGTTGGGCTGGCGCAGTCGCGACGAACGGCTCCGGGCGCTGCGCCGTGCCGCGGCATCCAGCGGCGTCCGCATCCCCCGGCGGCCTTCCGCTGCGGACCAGCGGCGGATCGCGCTCGGGGCGGGGATGGTGGCGGTGGCAGTGCTGACCGCGGCGATCGTGGTGCCCTACGCCGCGCGCGGCAGCGAGCGCGAGGTGCTCCGCTCCGGCGTCGGACCGGAGATCGCCATCTCATCCGCGACCAGCCCGCTCGCCGAGTACCGCGCACTGTTCTCCGACGCGCGGGCCCAGGAGGTGCTGTTCACCGTCACCGCCGAGGGTGCACTGCCCGAGCGCGTGCGGCTGGCCACGCTGGACAGCTACGACGGGGAGATCTACCGCAGCGGAGGCTCGGGCCAGGACCGGACCCGTTTCGTGCGCGTCCCCGCCAGCCGCGATGCGGGTGCCGGGCCGGCGGTCGAGGCCGAGGTCGCCATCCAGGCGCTGGACGGAATCTGGATGCCGACCCTCGGCCTGCTGCGGTCCGTGCAGTTCGCCGGGCCGCGGGCGAGCGCCCTGGCCGATCGGTTCTACTACCGTGCCGAGGCCGCGGCCGGCGTGCAGACGGCAGGCGGCGGCCTGGCCGTGGGCGACGCCTACCGGATCAGCGCGGTGGAGCCGGCGACGATCAACCTGACCTCGATCCAGGCGCCCGGCCGGGTCGGCGAGGGGGTCGATGCCCCGCAGAACCTGCGCACCTGGGTGGACCGCCACGTGAGCGGTTCGGACGGGGCGGCCCTGGCCGGGCTGGTGTCGCTGCTGCGCGAACGCGGGTACCTCAGTCACGCCCTCACACCGGGGGTGGAGCCGCCGGTGTGGATGCAGGCGCTGCCCGGGTACACGTTCCAGCCCAGCGCTTCGGGGCACTCGCTCGCCCGTGTCGACACGCTGTTCGAGCGCCTCCTGGAGCGGGAGAGCGACCGGCGGGTGGCGGCATCCGGGAATCTCGTGGCCGCGGTCGGCGACGACGAGCAGTTCGCCACCGCGGTGGCGCTGATCGCCCGCGAACTGGGTTTCCCGTCGCGCGTGGTGGTCGGTGCACGGCTGTCCTCCGCCGATCCGAGCCTGCCCACGTGCGCGGCCGGGGTCTGCCGCGCGCAGGACCTCGCCGCGTGGACCGAGGTGCAGTCCGCCGGCGGAGACTGGGTGCCGGTGGATGTCACACCTCAGTTCGCGCAGTCCCCGAGTCTGGATGTGACCGAACAGCGCAATCCCGAGAACGTCACCGAGGTGCGACCCGACGCCGTCGAGGACGTCGTGCCGCCCGATCCCGTCCACGAGGACTCGGGCGCCGACAACCGCAGCGAGGAGCCTGCGGCCCTGGACCTGGCCTGGCTGTGGCCGGCGACGCGGATAGCCGCGATCGCGCTGCTGCTGCTGGCACTGGTCGTCGGCCCCTTCGTCGTGATCGCCGCGGCCAAGGCGGCTCGCCGCCGGACCCGGCGCACCCAGGGCGATCCGGCGACCCGGATCGCCGGCGGGTGGGAGGAGTACGTCGATGCCGCGGTCGACTCCGGTCGCGACTCGACGGCGGTGCTGACCCGCACCGAGCTGGCCGACGTGTTCCGCACACCCGCCGGAAGCCGACTGGCGGTGGATGCCGATCACGCTGTCTTCTCCGGTGCCGCCACCACCGCGGAGGACGCGGAGGTGTTCTGGCGAACGGTCGAGGAGGAGCGCAGAGCGCTTCTGCGCGGGCGCGGAGTCTGGCGCAGCATCCTCGCGACCGTATCGTTGAGATCGTTCGTCCGTGGTCTGGCGCCCTCCGGTGCCCGGCCGCGCTTCGCAGAGAGGGGAAGCGCGGGGTTTCGCCGCCCGCGCACATCGCCATGACTCCCATCGATGACTCCACCGGCGTCGCCCTCGGGGTGATGACGTTCCTCCTCCTGGTCGTGCTGTACCTGTGGACCGGGCTGGCACTGTCGGCGGTGTTCCGCAAATCCGGCGAGGAGGCCTGGAAGGGCTGGATGCCGATCCTCAACCTCGTGGTGCTGCTTCGGCTCGGCGGGCTCTCCGGCTGGCTGCTGCTGCTCGCGCTGGTCCCGATCGCCGGCTGGCTGCTGCTGTGGGCGCTGCTGATCGTGGCTTGCTTCCGTATCAACGTCGCGTTCGGGCACGGCGCCGGGATGACGGTGCTCGCGGCGCTGCTGCTGCCGCTGTGGGCGTCGATCCTCGGGTTCGGCCCGGACCGGTGGCTGGGGGCGGCGGCGCCCGGGCCGATGCGGGCCGGCGTCCCGGTCTCCTCGGCGGGGCGTGCGGCGCGAGCCTTCGCGACGAACGGAAACGAGTACGGCGCCGATCCCGCGCCGAGCCCCTTCGGTCCAGCGCTGGTGCCGGCCGGCGGCTGGTCGCCGCCCGCGCGGGTGCCACCGACACCCCCGCCCGGCGCGACCGAGTCTTCCGCCCCGGGGCCGCTCCCTGCCCAGGACGCGCCGCCCGCGCGACCTCTGGTGCAGCCGCCGGCACGAACGGAGGCGCCCGCCGCCGAGCCGCCGGTCTTCGAGACCGAGCCGATCCTCGGACGCGGCGGCCCCGGCCCGCACTCGGCGGACGGCGGACGCTGGGGCGGCTTCGACTTCGGCGCGATGAGCGAGCTGACCGACGGTGTCACCGCCGCCGAACCGGCGGCACCGGCGCCGATCTCGGCCGTGCCGCTGCGTTCCGCGGCGGACGGCGCAGAGCCGCCCCCGTCGTCGCCGCCGGTGCCGCCGGTCATGCGGTTGCCCGCGACGCCCGCGGCCTCGGCAGACGAGGAGCCGTGGGCGCCGGCGCGGTCCCCGCTGAGCGACCCCGACACGATCTCGGAGACCTCCGGCGCGGTCTCCGCGGTCGCGGGCGCGCCGGACGCCGGCACTCCCCGGTCAGCGACGGCCGCCGTGTCCGCACAGCACTCGGTCACCGAGACCGCGGGCGACATGGAAGACGGAATGGATGCGATGGACGCCATGGATCATACGATCCTGACCCGCCGTCGGCGCACGGCCTGGTCGCTGATTCCGCCTTCGGGGGCGCCCATCGCCCTGACCGCGGAGGTGATCATCGTCGGCCGCAAGCCGGTCCGCGACGACGGATACCCCACCGCGCAGCTGATCGCGATCGACGACGGCACGGTATCCAAGACCCACGCGCGCCTCGAACTGCGCGCGGACCGCTGGTACATCACCGACCTGGGGTCCACCAACGGCGTCCTGTTCGCCACGTTGATGGGCACCGAAGTCGAGGCCACCCCCGGCGTGGAGACCGAGGCGGGTGAGCGGTTCTACCTCGGCGATGCCGAGGTGCGTCTGCAGCGGAACGAGCGATGACGGACCTGCCGGACGAGGACACCATCCGCGTGCGCCGCCCTGCGGGCGGCGTCCGTCGCCCAGCTCCGGGGGACGCGCGGCAATCCGCGGCGGCTCCGGTCCAGGACGCGGCGGCGCCCGATGCACGCACCGGCGATCCGGTGCCGGGCGCCACCGAGCCCGCCGAGCCCGGCGGCGAGGCGATCCGCCCGCGGCGCCACCGCACGACCTACGTCGACCCCGACGCCGACATCGACCAGACCGACGGCTCGACCATCGTGGCGCGGCGCGAGTCCCGCCGCCGTGCCGCGCGAGAACAGGCGGCGACGCAGCCGCAGGCTCCCGTCCCGCAGCCGGATCCCACACCCGCTGCGTCCGACCCGCCGGTCGCACGCACCCGGACGACCCGACCCGCCCCCGGGATCGTCGCCGCCGACGCCGTCTACGGCGCGCGAGCGGCCGACCCCGTCATCGCGGCGCGCACAACGCCGGCCGGGCATGCCCCGCAGGTCCCCGCAGACGGCGATGCCGCCGCGCGGAGGCACCGCCACCGGGTGCGCCGGACCGCGCTGATCGTGGTGGTCTCGGCATCCGCTGTCGGCCTGGGCGCGGTCGCGTCGCTGATCGTGGTCGCGCTCACGCCCTGAACCTGCGTCCGTTTGACCACCCGCCCATAAAGCGCGTATCATTGGATGGGTGTGCGCTCGTGCGCTCCTTGTGCTGTGCCTCGGCGGGGGACGAGGGAGCCGGTGCCACATCTCAGGGAAATGCCTGCGAACAGGCGGCCCCCACGGCATACCCACCACCCAATCGTGTCAGTCATTCTGCCGCGCCGGTGGGTCCGCGTGAGCCTCGCATGACACGGATCGCAATGATCGGTGGAAGGCGGGGGGAGACCACGACGCTGTCACCGTGCAGCACAACAAGGAGAGAACGTGCCAACCATTCAGCAGTTGGTTCGCAAGGGACGGACGCCCAAGGTCGTAAAGACCAAGGCTCCCGCCCTGAAGTCGAACCCCCAGCAGGCCGGCGTCTGCACCCGCGTGTACACCACCACGCCCAAGAAGCCGAACTCGGCGATGCGCAAGGTCGCCCGTGTCAAGCTCCGCAACGGCACCGAGGTCACCGCCTACATCCCCGGCGAAGGCCACAACCTGCAGGAGCACTCGCTCGTTCTCGTGCGCGGCGGTCGCGTCAAGGACCTGCCCGGTGTCCGCTACAAGATCGTCCGCGGCGCCCTGGACACCCAGGCCGTCAAGAACCGTAAGCAGGCTCGCAGCCGCTACGGCGCGAAGAAGGGTTAAGCACCATGCCTCGCAAGGGACCAGCCCAGAAGCGCCCCGTCGTCAACGACCCGGTATACGGCGCACCCATCGTCAGCCAGCTCGTCAACAAGATCCTCGTTGACGGCAAGAAGTCACTCGCCGAGTCGATCGTCTACACCGCCCTGAAGGGCGTCGAGGACAAGAACGGCCAGGACGCCGTCGCCACGCTCAAGAAGGCGCTGGACAACGTCCGCCCGACCCTCGAGGTCAAGAGCCGCCGCGTCGGTGGCTCCACGTACCAGGTGCCGGTCGAGGTCAAGCCTCACCGCGCCAACACGCTCGCGCTGCGCTGGCTCGTCAGCTACGCCAAGGGTCGTCGTGAGAAGACGATGACCGAGCGTCTCCAGAACGAGATCCTGGACGCCTCGAACGGCCTGGGTGCCGCGGTCAAGCGCCGCGAAGACACCCACAAGATGGCCGAGTCGAACCGCGCCTTCGCGCACTACCGCTGGTAAGCACCAGCTGGAGTCGGGCGAGGCGGAACCCGCCTCGCCCGACACCTCGCGACATTCACACACCACAAGTAAGGAATCACCCGTGGCACAAGACGTGCTCACCGACCTGACGAAGGTCCGCAACATCGGCATCATGGCGCACATCGATGCCGGCAAGACGACGACGACCGAGCGCATCCTGTTCTACACGGGAACCAACCACAAGATCGGCGAGACCCACGACGGCGCCTCGACGACCGACTGGATGGAGCAGGAGCAGGAGCGTGGCATCACGATCACCTCCGCCGCCGTCACCTGCTTCTGGGACAAGAACCAGATCAACATCATCGACACGCCCGGTCACGTCGACTTCACCGTCGAGGTGGAGCGCTCGCTCCGCGTCCTCGACGGCGCCGTCGCCGTCTTCGACGGCAAGGAGGGCGTCGAGCCCCAGTCCGAGACGGTGTGGCGTCAGGCCGACAAGTACGACGTGCCGCGCATCTGCTTCGTCAACAAGATGGACAAGCTGGGCGCCGACTTCTACTTCACGGTCGACACCATCGTCAACAAGCTCAAGGCCCGCCCGCTGGTCATCCAGCTGCCGATCGGCGCTGAGAACGACTTCATCGGCGTCGTGGACCTGGTCGAGATGCGTGCCCTGGTCTGGGCAGGCGACGCCAAGGGCGACGTCACCATGGGTGCCAAGTACGACGTCCGCGAGATCCCGGCCGACATGGCCGAGATCGTCGCCAAGTATCGCGAAGAGCTGCTCGAGACGGTCGCCGAGACCGACGAAGAGCTTCTCGAGAAGCACTTCGGTGGCGAACCGCTCACGGTTCCCGAGATCAAGGCTGCAATCCGCAAGCTGACCGTCAACTCCGAGATCTACCCCGTGCTCTGCGGCTCGGCGTTCAAGAACCGCGGCGTGCAGCCGATGCTCGACGCGGTCGTGGACTACCTCCCGTCGCCGCTGGACGTGCCCGCCATCGAGGCGCACGACCCCAAGAACGAAGAGATCGTCATCGAGCGCCACGCCGACCGCGACGAGCCCTTCACGGCTCTCGCGTTCAAGATCGTGACGCACCCCTTCTTCGGGCGTCTGACCTACATCCGCGTGTACTCCGGTCACCTGGACTCGGGTGGACAGATCGTCAACTCGACGAAGTCCAAGAAGGAGCGCATCGGGAAGATCTTCCAGATGTACGCGAACAAGGAGAACCCGGTCGACTCCGTCACCGCCGGGCACATCTACGCCGTCATCGGTCTGAAGGACACCACCACGGGCGACACGCTCTCCGATTCGCAGCACCAGGTCGTGCTGGAGTCGATGACGTTCCCCGAGCCGGTCATCGAGGTCGCGATCGAGCCCAAGACCAAGGCCGACCAGGAGAAGCTGGGTCTCGCGATCCAGAAGCTCGCGGAGGAGGACCCGACGTTCCGCGTCGAGCAGAACTCCGACACCGGTCAGACCGTCATCAAGGGCATGGGCGAGCTGCACCTGGACATCCTGGTCGACCGCATGAAGCGCGAATTCCGCGTCGAGGCGAACGTCGGCAAGCCCCAGGTCGCATACCGCGAGACGATCAAGAAGGCCGTCGAGCGTCACGACTACACCCACAAGAAGCAGACCGGTGGATCCGGCCAGTTCGCGAAGATCCAGTTCGCGCTCGAGCCGCTCGATCTGGCTGCCGAGGAGACCTACGAGTTCGACAACAAGGTCACCGGTGGGCGCATCCCGCGCGAGTACATCCCCTCGATCAACCAGGGCTTCCAGGACGCCATGAACGTCGGAGTCCTCGCGGGCTACCCGATGGTCGGTGTCAAGGCGATCCTGCTCGACGGCGCGGCGCACGACGTCGACTCGTCCGAGATGGCGTTCAAGATCGCCGGATCGATGGGCTTCAAGGAGGCTGCCCGCAAGGCGCACCCCGTGATCCTCGAGCCCATCATGGGTGTCGAGGTGCGAACCCCCGAGGAGTACATGGGCGACGTCATCGGCGACCTGAACTCGCGTCGCGGTCAGATCCAGTCGATGGAGGACGCTCAGGGCGTCAAGGTCGTCCGCGCTCTGGTGCCGCTGTCCGAGATGTTCGGCTACATCGGTGACCTGCGCTCGAAGACCTCGGGTCGCGCGGTCTACTCGATGGAGTTCGACAGCTACGCCGAGGTCCCCAAGGCCGTCGCCGAAGAGATCGTCCAGAAGAACAAGGGCGAATAGCCCTCAGGATGCCGGGGACGCACGTTCCCGGCATCCGCACCACAACTGCATATCGATCAACGTGTCTCGATTCGCGGCGTCGCCGCTGTAGCGAGATACACAGTTTCACCCCCTACGTCTCTACTAATGTAGGAAGCAATCCCCGTAGAGCACCGGTCGCAAACCAGCGCCCGGACCCTCTACATGACCGTCCTGAGGAGGACCTAGTGGCTAAGGCCAAGTTCGAGCGGACCAAGCCGCACGTGAACATCGGAACGATCGGTCACGTCGACCACGGCAAGACCACGCTCACCGCAGCGATCTCGAAGGTGCTCGCCGACAAGTACCCGTCGGCCACCAACGTGCAGCGTGACTTCGCGTCCATTGACTCTGCTCCCGAGGAGCGTCAGCGCGGCATCACGATCAACATCTCGCACGTCGAGTACGAGACGCCGAAGCGCCACTACGCGCACGTCGACGCCCCGGGTCACGCTGACTACATCAAGAACATGATCACCGGTGCCGCTCAGATGGACGGCGCGATCCTCGTGGTCGCGGCGACCGACGGCCCGATGGCGCAGACCCGCGAGCACGTGCTGCTGGCCAAGCAGGTCGGCGTGCCGTACCTGCTCGTCGCTCTGAACAAGTCCGACATGGTCGATGACGAAGAGATCCTTGAGCTCGTCGAGCTCGAGGTCCGCGAGCTGCTCTCGAGCCAGGACTTCGACGGCGACAACGCCCCCGTGGTCCGCGTTTCGGGTCTGAAGGCCCTCGAGGGTGACCCCGAGTGGACCGAGAAGATCGTCGAGCTCATGGAAGCCGTCGACGCCTCCATCCCCGACCCGGTGCGTGACAAGGACAAGCCGTTCCTGATGCCCATCGAGGACGTCTTCACCATCACCGGCCGTGGCACGGTTGTGACGGGTCGCGCCGAGCGCGGCACGCTCGCGATCAACTCCGAGGTCGAGATCGTGGGTCTGCGCCCGACGCAGAAGACGATCGTCACCGGTATCGAGATGTTCCACAAGCAGCTCGACGAGGCGTGGGCCGGCGAGAACTGTGGTCTGCTTCTTCGTGGCACCAAGCGCGACGATGTCGAGCGCGGCCAGGTCGTCGTCAAGCCCGGTTCGGTCACCCCGCACACCAACTTCGAGGGCACGGCGTACATCCTGTCCAAGGAGGAGGGCGGCCGTCACAACCCGTTCTTCACGAACTACCGCCCGCAGTTCTACTTCCGCACCACCGACGTCACCGGCGTCATCACGCTGCCCGAGGGCACCGAGATGGTCATGCCCGGCGACACCACCGACATGACGGTCGAGCTGATCCAGCCCATCGCCATGGAAGAGGGCCTCGGCTACGCGATCCGTGAGGGTGGCCGCACCGTCGGCGCCGGCACGGTCACGAAGATCCTGAAGTAACCTTCGTCGCACGTCACGAAACCCCCCGGAGCAATCCGGGGGGTTTCGTGCGTCTCCACGGTGGTGCAGACGGAGCGCGAGAGAGCGCGACGGTGACCCCGACTCACGGGACCTAGGGCCCTTCTCGCTGCCCGCACCGCGAAATAGCTTGTGCACAGCGCACGCTGCAGGGTCCGGGGAGGGACCACACCTGCGGACGAACGCACGGTTCGGGCGGTGTCCGGACGTGGACCGTACGTGACGAAGGTGTGGATATGAGCTGCGCACGCGCAAGTGAAGTGACGTCATGACACGGCCGGGCAGGTTTCCCGCCGGGCGCTTGGAGGCAGCCCGGCGGGGATCGTCCGCGGGACTCACCGCGCTGCTGGTCGTGGGGCTGATGTTCTCGGGAACCGCCACCGCCGGTGCCGCACCCCTTCCGCCGGCGGCTGGGGCCACGGCGACCGCCGCGCCGCCCAGCGACGCCGCCGCTGAGCCCGACGCGTCGGCCCCCGACGTGGCGCCGACCACCGATCCGGCCGCACCGCCGACCGATCCCCCCGCACCGCCGGATCCTGCGGTGGACACACCGCAGCCGCAGGATCCGGTTCCGGAACCCACCGCCTCGGTCGATCCCGCCGAGCCGGTCACACCCGAAGCCCCGGTCGATCCCGAGGCGCCCACGGACGACACCGATGCCGCCACTGAGGATCCCGGCATCATCACGCCCTTCGCGAACGTCCAGGACTGCGTGGGCGGAAACGGACCCTGCGGCACCCTGAGCATCACCAGCGTGGTGCAGGGCGGACCGGCGACGCCCAGCGACTGGGCGCTGCGAGCCACCGTCGTCGGTTCCGACGACTGGTACGACTTCGCCAGCGGTCAGTCGCGCCGCGTTCCCAAGCCCGGCACCTACACGCTCGAAGCGACCGGCACGCCCGGAGTCACCGATGACTACACCACGACCGTCAGCTGCGTCCTCAACGACACCAGCGGGGGGACGCGTCTGGAGTTCACCGCCGCAACGGCGCTTCTGCGGTACATCGGCACCACGAACTCCTCCCTGGTGGCCTCGTGCACCTTCACGCACACATATACGGCCCCCGGCACCCTCACCCTGAGCAAGGGCGGCGAGCGCACCGGCCCGCAGAGCGTCGGTCCCCTCGCCGGGGCGACGTTCTCCGTGTACAGCGGCGGCACCGACACGGCGCCCGACACAGCGCCGGCGAACCTCGTCGGCACCTGCGTGACCGAAGCGAGCGGCCAGTGCGATGTCCCGGTGCCCTCCGGCGCGCAGTACTGGGTCATCGAGACGGCCCCGGCGCCGGGGTACCGCATCATCGAGAGCTTCGACGTGGGAACGTCAACCAATGTGTCTGCGCAGCCCTATCGCCTGCGCACGGCCGTGGTCCCCGCGGGCGAGACGGTGAACTACCCGCAGCAGACAGGCGGCAGCACGAACCTCCAGGCGCGCGGCAGCCAGTGGGCGAACGCCGCGATCAACCCGTCGCTGGCGCAGACGTGCGGATTGCGCGTGGGGCTGCTGGTGGACCTGTCCAACTCCCTGGCGAGTTCGCAGCAGGACCTGCGCAATGCGGCCGCCGGGTTCGTCGACGTCCTGGAGGGGACGCCGTCCTCCATCGGCGTATGGACATTCGCGGGCAGCGCGCCGGCGGTCGGTGCCGCGAACACCAACCTGGCCCTCACCCCTGTGTCCACCCCCGCCGGCGCCGCGACCGTGCGCGACAAGGTGACCGCGCTGACGGTGGTCAACACCGGCGGGTGGGAGCAGGGCACGAACTGGGATCAAGGGCTGTGGCAGGTCTCACAGGCCAGCGGCGCTGACACGCTCGACGTACTGCTGGTGCTCACCGACGGCAGCCCGACCTACTACGGTCCTCCCGGAACCGGCAGCGGAGACGCTCCCGCCGGACCCGGCAATCGCACGCGCTTCGTCGAGATGGAGAACGCCGTCTTCTCGGCCAACACGCTCAAGATCGAACGGGGCACGACCGTGGTCGGGGTTGGCATCGGGCCTGCCTCAGCCGGAGAAGTGCAGAATCTTCAGGCGATCTCCGGTCCAACTTCCGGCCAGGACTACTTCCTGGTCGAGGATTATCAGCAACTCCAGGAATTCCTGGTCCAGCGCGCACTCGGCGAATGCGCCGGAACGGTCAACGTCACCAAGCTGGTGATTCCGGCCGAGGGCGAGATCGCCGACGCGGCCCCGTCCGCCGGGTGGAACTTCGACGCGACCACCGACGCACCGGGCGTCACCATCGACCCGGCATCCGCTCAGACGAACGACACCGGCGCGGTCAGCTTCGCTGCCCGGGGGATCGAGGTGGGCGGCACTGCGCCCGTGACCGTCACTGAGACGCTGCAGGAAGGATACGAGCTGGTTCCTCAGGGGGATGCCAACGCCTCGTGTCAGGACAACACCGGCGCCGCGGTGCCGGTCACCGACAGCGGAGCGCTCGGCTTCACGACCACCGCGCAACAGGGCGGTGTCGTCACGTGCACCGTCTACAACCAGGCGCCGGATCCGACGGTCTCGCTGCGTGTGGACAAGCAGTGGATCGTCGACGGCGTGCCCTACGACGACGGGGCGCAGCCGGTGGGCACCGCTGATCTGTTCCTCGACGGGGATCCCAGAAACTTCGGCACCACCTACCCGCAGTACACCGTCGGCGACACCGTCGCGATCACCGAAGAGGTGACCGACCTTCCATCCGGCTGCGCAAACACCTCCACCGGTGCGGGTGAGTACGAGATCACCGCCGATGACCCCAACGTCGTGACCGTCACCAACACCGTCACCTGCGTGAGCACCCTGACCCTGGTCAAGTCGGTCGCCAACGGCGACGCGACTCCCGACGAGTTCACACTCACCGCATCACCGATCGGGGGCACGGGTCTGCCCGGCCCGACCGGTGTCAGCGGGACGTCCGCCCCGGTGACACCCGGCGTGCGGTACCTGCTCACCGAGACCGGCCCCGGCACCTACGTGCAGACCGTCGAGGAGGGCGCAACGCTGATCGAGGGGGCCACCGGCAGCTGGGACTGCGTTGCGGCGGGAAGCGATTACGACGGCAGCGACGGCGGGGTGACACTGTCGCTGGGTCAGCAGGTCACCTGTACGGCGACCAACCAGACGGCCACGATCGCGCTGCTCAAGCAAGTGGTCAACGATGAGGGCGGAACCCTCGACGCCGACGCGTGGGAACTGACCGCCGATCCCGGGCAAACCGAGTTCGGGCTCATCCCGACCACCGTCACGGGGGCGCCGAGTGCGACCACCGCCAACACATTCTCGGTGAGGCCAGATCAGACCTACACCCTCACCGAAGCCGGCGGTGGGCCGGGATACCGCCCGTTCGCGCTCGAACAACTGGTGGACGGCGCGTGGGTGTCGGTGGATCCTGCTGTCAGTGTGCCTGCGTTGGGGACCAGTACGTACCGCTTCGTCAACGTCGACGTGGCACCCCGGTTGACGCTCGTCAAGACGGTGACCAGGGATAACGGCGGCACCGCCGATGCCGGGGAGTGGACCCTCTCGGCGACGAGCCCCGGTGAGCCTGGCCTGTCCGGCGTCACCGGCACTCCCGAGGTGACCGACGTGGCCGTGACCGGCGGCGTCGCATACACGCTCGCCGAGACCGGACCCGGCGGGTACACCTGGGAGTCGCTCACGTGCGACAACGGCGCGAGCGCATCTCCCTCGAGCCCCACACTCACGCTCGCGGTGGGGGAGGTCGTCACGTGCACGTTCGTCAACAACGACGTCGCCCCGACGCTGACCCTGGTCAAGACCGTCACCAACGAGCGGGGCGGCACCGCAGAGCCAACGGACTGGACGCTCTCTGCCACCTCGGCCGTCGGACCGAACCTCTCCGGAGTCACCGGCACGCCCGCCGTCACGGGCGTCGCCGTGACGGCGGGAGCGACCTACACCCTCGCCGAGACGGGCGGACCCTCCGGGTACGACTGGGTCCTGCTGTCCTGCGACAACGGCGCGGACATCTCGCCGGAGAATCCGAGCCTGACCCTGGGCCTGGCTGAGGACGTCACCTGCACCTTCGGCAACACCGATCTGGCCGGCAGTCTGACCATGGTCAAGCAGGTGGTCAACGACGACGG
Organism: Microbacterium sp. zg-B185; assembly: GCF_030246885.1. NCBI lineage: Bacteria > Bacillati > Actinomycetota > Actinomycetes > Micrococcales > Microbacteriaceae > Microbacterium > Microbacterium sp. zg-B185. The sequence continues at coordinate 3,004,415 of NZ_CP126739.1, read as the reverse complement.
CGGTACCGCCGCTTCCGAGGACTGGGACCAGGGCCTCACGGCCGAGCCGAGCGCCGGCGAGACCCTGGCCTTCGACCACAACGAGACCATCGCGGTGCCCGGGGGCACCTACACGCTCGCCGAGATCGACCAGGTCCCCGGCTACACCGGGACGGACCTCTCCTGCACGACGGACGAGACGTCTCTGGACGAGCCGACGGTGACGGTGCCCAACGGCGAGAACGTCACCTGCACCTTCGTCAACGACGACACCGCCCCCACGCTCACGCTCGTGAAGTCCGTCGTCAATGACGCCGGCGGCGCCGCGGCTCCGACCGACTGGACGCTCTCGGCGACCACTCCCGGAGGCCCGGACCTGTCCGGTGCGACGGGGTCGGATGCCGTCACCTCGGTCACCGTCCCGGCGAACACCGAATACACCCTCAGCGAGGGCGACGGTCCGGCCGGATACGACTGGGAGTCCCTCTCGTGCGACAACGGCTCGGCAGCTTCAGTGGCGGACCCGACGCTCACCCTGGCCCTGGACGAGGATGTCACCTGCACCTTCGTCAACGGCGATGTGCCCGGCACCCTCACCCTGCTCAAGCAGGTCGTCAACGACGCGGGCGGCACGGCCGTGCCGGCAGACTGGAACCAGGCTCTGACCGCCCAGCCCGCCGGCGGCGCGGCGATCCCGTTCGACCACGACGTCTCGCAGCAGGTCTCCGCCGGCGAATACACGCTCGGCGAAACCGGGGGGCCGGAGGGCTACGAGTGGACGGCGCTGTCGTGCAGCACCGGCGACACCACCCTGTCTGTACCCACCGTCACGGTGCCCAACGGCGGCGCGGTGGTCTGCACCTTCACCAACGAGGACGTCGCGCCCACGCTGACCCTGGTCAAGACCGTCGCCAACGCCAGCGGCGGCACCGCGGAGCCGACCGACTGGACCCTGTCCGCGACCACCCCGGGCGGTCCCGACCTCAGCGGCGTCACCGGAACCCCCGCCGTCACCGGGGTGACCGTCCCCGCGGGCGTCGAGTACACGCTCGCCGAATCCGGCGGCCCCGGCGGCTACGAGTGGACCACGCTCACCTGCGACAACGGCGCCACCGTCTCGCCCGACGCGCCCACGCTCACCCTCGAACTCGCCGAGGACGTCACCTGCACGTTCGGCAACACCGACCTGCCCGGCAGCCTCACCCTGGTGAAGGAGGTCGACAACTCGCTGGGTGGCAGCGCCGTGCCCACCGACTGGAACCAGCGCCTCACCGCTCAGCCGCAGACCGGCGACGCCATCGTCTTCGACCACGCGCAGACCCAGGACGTCCCGGCCGGCAGCTACACGCTGGCCGAGGTGGACCAGCTGGCGAACTACGAATGGACGGACCTGTCCTGCAGCACCGGCGAAGCAACGCTCGAGGCGCCCACGGTGACGGTCGCCAACGGTCAAGCCGTCACCTGCACGTTCACCAACGCGTCGATCGCCCCCATCCTGCGGCTCGTGAAGAACGTCGACAATCGGGACGGCGTCGGCACCGCCACCGCGGACCTGTGGACGCTCAATGCTGTGGCGGGTGAGACCGATCCGCGACTGTCCGGAACCGGGACGCGGACGAGTGCGACCAGGGCCGTGCTGTTCGGGCCGGCCGCCGCAGACGTCGACTACACCCTGTCCGAGACCTTCGGTCCGTCCGGCTACACAGCCGGCGACTGGGCCTGCGCGGACACCGCCACCGGCACCACCTACCCGCTCGTCGCGGAGGGCGTGGTCCGGCTCGAGCTCGGCGGCGATGTCACCTGCGAGATCACGAACACGGCGATTCGTGCCGAAGGCACCATCGACAAGCAGGTCTCGGCGGGCTCGCCGGTGCAGAACGCCGACGGCACGTGGAGCATTGCGTACGACATCGTGGTGACGAACAACTCCGACACCTCGACATTCATCTACAGCCTCTCCGACCTTCTGCAGTATGGCGACGGGATCACCCCGACCGCGGCGAGCTGGACGGGCCCGGACGGCACATCCGGTACCTTCACCCTCCCCGCCGGCACTGCCACGTTGGCCACCGGGGCGTCCCTGCCGACATCAGGTGATCCGGCGGCGCCCGCGACGCACACCTACACCGTGACCGTGACGGCCTCCATCGCCGACGGCTCGCAGGACGGCGAGACGTGGCGGTGCGACACCGCACCGGGCGTGCCCACCGCGGGCGGGTTCCTCAACGGCGCGACGCTGTCGGCGACCGATGAGGACGACCAGACCGTGTTCGACTGCGCCGAACCGGCCTTCCCCGCGCTGGTGAAGACCGGTGCGGACCCGGCAACGCAGAACCCCGATGCCTCGTGGAACGTGTCCTACACACTGACCGTGAGCAACCCGGGCACCGTGGCGCTGCAGGCGGCGCTGACCGACACCCTGCCGGACGTGCCCGAGGGCTGGGTGCTCGACGGAGGAGCGTGGACGATCGCGGCCGTCGGGGACGCGCCCGCCCCGACCGCGACCACCGCAGAGCCGGGCGAGACCGCGGACATCTGGACGGGGGCGCTGCAGCCCGCGGCATCCCTGTCATACACCGTGAGCGGGGTGCTGATCCCGACCGTCGAGGCCGTGGCACCCGGTGAGTGCGCGGCGGGCGGCGGCATCATCAATACGGCGGGCGTCACCTCCGGCGACATCGTGGTGGATGCCGAGGGCTGCGTGACGGTGCAGCTCGCCGGCGTCACGGTGGACAAGACAGACGGGTCCGCGCAGCAGCTTCCCGACGGCGACTGGCAGATCGACTACGTCGTGACCGTGACCAACACCAGTGCGACCGTGGCGACCGTGTACACCCTCACCGACGTCCCCGACTTGGGCAGCGGCATCGACCTCGTCTCCGGAACGTGGGTCGGTGCGGCGCCCGTGCCGAACAGTCCTCTGGCGGCAGGCGGCACGGCCGAGTACACCTACCGCATCGTCGCATCCATCGACCCGGAGGCCGGCGATCCGTCGCTGGTGTGCGAGCCCGGCGAAGGCGGCGCCTTCTTCAACACCGTGGAAGTGGTCTTCCCCGGCGGCAGCGACGCCGACGACGGCTGCGCCGAGCCCGGCGGACCCTCGGTGACCAAGACGGCGCAGTCGCCGACCCCGCTCGGCGGCGGTGTCTGGATCGTGTCGTACGAGGTCGCGGTGTCCAACAGTAGCGGTGTCACGGTCGCCTACACCCTGGAGGACCGGCCCCAGCCGTTGCCGACCGGCGTGACGCTGCTGGCGCCGTGGAGCGTGGAAGGCCCCGCGGTGGAACCCGCCGGCGCCGGCACCGGCACTCTCACGGCGGGCTGGGACGGCGCGGAGCAGCCCGAGGCGGCGACCGGCCTGCTGCCCGACGGAGCCACCCACACGTACATCGTCACCGGCCAGGTCAGCGTCGCCGGCGCCGACCCGGACGACCTGATCTGCAGCGACTCGCCCGAAGAGGGCGGTGGCGTGTGGAACCTGGTGCGCGTCGACAACGGGGCGTTCGAGGCGACCGATGAGGAGTGCAGCGAACTGGTCGTGGCGCCGGTGGAGATCGAGAAGTCCGACGGCACGGTGACCGAGCTCGGCGCGGGGCGGTGGCGCATCGAGTACGTGGTGACCGTCACCAACACCGGGCTGGTGCCGACGACCTACACCCTCACGGACGCACCGGAGTTCGACACCGCGTTCACGATCATCGCGCAGGGCTGGGTCGGATCCCCGAACGTCGCCGACGTGGAGATCGGGGCCGGGGCCGTGGACACGTACACCTATCGGGTGGACGCCGCGTCCGCGCAGAGTCCGCTGCCGCCCAGCGCGCTCGTGTGCACCGATGAGGGCGGCGGGTTCTTCAACACGGCGACCGTCACGCACCCGGGCGGCGTCTCGTCCGACACCGGCTGCGCCGTGCCGCCCGTGACACCGCCCCCGGCTCCCGCGCACCGACCCGGGCTGCCGGCCACTGGGGCAGCCCTGCCGACCGAACTGGCCGGGCTCGGTGCCGCGGCGCTGCTGAGCGGGCTGCTGATCCTGCTGGTCAGGCGGCGTCGCTCGCGGGCCTGAGCACGTGGACTTGTGGATGGTGCAAGAGCGCCCGGCCGGGCGGCGACGGAGTGGCACGTGGGTATCGACGACGTGGTGAACCAGGGCAAGAAGTTCCTCGAGGGGAACAAGGACAAGATCGAAGCGGCGCTCAAGTCCGACAAGTCGGAGGAGATCAGCGACAACGCGCTGAACGCCGCGGCGGGCTTCGTCAAGAAGGTCGCCCCGGACAGCGTCGACACGCACGTCGACAGCGTCCGCGAGAACGTCGACAAACCCGTCGGCAACGACACGTAGCGGCTCTGAGGGCCGCGCCGCCGAGGGTGCATGTCCCCGCTGCCGAGGGTGCGTGACCCCGCTGGCGAGGGTGCATGACCGCGCTGGCGAGGGTGCATGACCCCGCTGCCGAGGGTGCGTGTCCCCGCTGGCGAGGGTGCGTGAACCCCAGCCGGGCGTCCATTCCTCCCCAGCCGCCGCGATCCGCAGGCTATGCCGCGATTGCCCCGCGCCGACATCGTTCGGAGACCGTCGCATTCACCCTGGACGGATGGAATCCTTCGACGACGCTCTCGTCAGGTCGACGCAGCGCGACCCCGCGCCCACTCTGGGATTCACGCGGCTGCGCCGCGGCATCCATGTGAACGCCGAGGAATGGGCGGCGCAGCACGTGGACGGCCGCCAGCGGCTGCGCGCGCACGCGGTGGCGGCCAGTGCGCGGCGGCCACCGGTGTACTCGCACCTCACGGCCGCGGCGCTCTGGCACGTCCCCGTCTTCGGCAGCCGCGACACCCGCGCGCACGTCATCGAGCCCGGCGAGAACCCGCCCAAGTCCCGCGGGGACGTCGTGCGTCACAGCATCCCGCTGCCCGACGATGACGTCGTGATGCTCGACGGCCTCCTGGTCACGGTCCTGGACCGCACCGTGTACGACGTCATCCGCACGCTCCCTCCCGAGGGCGGGCTCGCCGCGTTCGATGCGGCGCTGCGTCGCGTCGCCTGGGACGACGCTGCGCACACGATCGATGCGGCTGCGAGCGATGGCTTCCGCGCCCTGGTGTGGCGCCGCATCTTCGCGAATCCCGGAGCGCGCGGCATCCGGCGCGCGCGGCTGCTGGCCGAACTTGCCGACGGACGGGCGCAGCTGCCGGGCGAGAGCGTCAGCCGCTACCGCATGTGGGAGCTCGGGATGCCGGCGCCCGACTTGCAGCGCCAGGTCATGACCGACCTCGGCTGGGCGTACCTCGACTTCGCGTGGCCGCGTCTGCGCCGGTTCGGGGAGTTCGACGGCGCGGTCAAGCTGGTGAACCCGGAGTTCACCCGCGGTCGCACTCCCGCGCAGGTCGTGCGCGACCAGCTTGCGCGACGCGCGGCGATCGAGAACGCGACCGGGTGGACCGGCATGAACTGGGGGATGCCGCAGCTCGACGATTGCGCGGCGTTCCTATCCGCCCTCACCGAACAGGGCTGGCCACGCGGGTACCGTCCGTAGCGGGGAGGTGCACTCTCGCGAGCGGGGGCATGCACTCTCGGCCGGCGGACATGCACCGGCGGTAGCCTGGGCAGGCACTCTCGGCAGCCGCAACAGGCACTCTCGGCAGCCGCAACAGGCACTCTCGGCAGCCGCAACAGGCACTCTCGGCGGCGCGCGGGAGCGCGACACACCGCGCGACACGCCCGAGTTTGCGACACGCCCGGGCTGCACGTAGAATAGTGAGGTTCCACATTCCGGCGGCCGTTCGCGTGCCCCGGATCACTGCCAGGGCAGTGCATAGGCGGCGCACACGCGCAGGGTCCTAGGCCGCAGGCAGCAGAGCAACACTTCCAACACCAGCATCCCGGCAACGGGGCGTGCCTCGCGTGCGCAGCGCCGGTGGGGGAGCCGGGGACGAAAGCCTCCGGTTTGACAGCAGAACAGTGGTGCAGCCTTACCGCGGAAACGCGGTGAGCGAAGTGCCAAGGACGAGGGATGACCCATCCCACGTCCCCGTGCGTCCAATGCGGCCCGGATCCCGGGAACGTAAGACGCGGAAAGAGAGAGAGCAGACAATGGCGGGACAGAAGATCCGCATTCGCCTGAAGTCGTACGACCACGCCGGCCTCGATTCGTCGGCCCGCAAGATCGTCGACACCGTGACCCGTGCTGGCGCGACCGTCGTGGGCCCCGTGCCCCTTCCGACCGAGAAGAACGTCATCGCGGTCATCCGGTCGCCGCACAAGTACAAGGACAGCCGCGAGCACTTCGAGATGCGCACCCACAAGCGTCTGATCGACATCATCGACCCGACGCCCAAGGCCGTCGACTCGCTGATGCGCCTTGACCTGCCGGCTGACGTCAACATCGAGATCAAGCTCTAGGACTCGCCATGGCAGACATCAACTCAAAGATTTCCAAGGGGATGCTGGGCACCAAGCTCGGCATGACCCAGGTGTGGAACGAGAATGGCAAGCTCATTCCCGTCACCGTCATCGAGCTCGCCCCGAACGTGGTCACCCAGGTTCGCACCCCCGAGCGTGACGGCTACAACGCGATCCAGATCGCCTACGGCCAGATCGACCCGCGCAAGGTCAACCAGCCGCAGACCGCCCACTTCGAGGCTGCCGGCGTCACGCCGCGCCGTCACCTGACCGAGGTGCGCACCGCCGACGCCGGCGACTACACGCTCGGCCAGGAGATCACCGCTGACGGCACGTTCGAGGCCGGCCAGCTGGTCGACGTCGTCGGCACCAGCAAGGGCAAAGGCTTCGCCGGTGTCATGAAGCGTCACAACTTCAAGGGCGTCTCGGCATCGCACGGTTCGCACCGCAACCACCGCAAGCCCGGCTCGATCGGCGCATCGTCGACCCCGAGCCGCGTCTTCAAGGGCATGCGCATGGCCGGCCGTATGGGTGGCGAGCGCGTGACCGTCCTGAACCTCACGGTGCACGCCGTCGACGCCGAGAAGGGTCTGCTGCTCGTCAAGGGCGCCGTCCCCGGCGCGCGCGGCCGCATCGTCTACGTCCGCAACGCAGTGAAGGGCTGAGACCATGGCTGACCAGAATCTCGCGCTCGACGTGCGAAGCGCCGACGGCAAGAAGGCCGGCTCGGTCGAGCTGCCCGCCGCGCTCTTCGACGTCAAGACCAACATCCCGCTGATCCACCAGGTCGTCGTCGCACAGCGTGCGGCGGCTCGCCAGGGCACCCACTCGACCAAGCGTCGCGGTGAGGTCTCCGGTGCCGGTCGCAAGCCGTTCAAGCAGAAGGGCACCGGTAACGCCCGTCAGGGCTCGATCCGCGCGCCGCACATGACCGGTGGTGGCGTCGTCCACGGACCCAAGCCGCGCGACTACTCGCAGCGCACCCCCAAGAAGATGATCGCCGCCGCCCTCCTGGGTGCGCTCAGCGATCGTGCCCGCGGGGAGCGTCTGCACGTCATCGAGTCCTTCGGCATCGAGGGCGCGCCCTCGACCAAGGCCGCTGCCGCGTACCTGGCCGACGTCGCGCAGACCAAGCGCGTCCTCGTCGTGATCGACCGCAACGATGAGATCACCGTCAAGAGCGTCCGCAACCTCGCGTACGTCCACGTGCTGCCGGTCGACCAGCTCAACGCCTACGACGTGCTCGTCTCCGACGACATCGTCTTCACCAAGGCTGCCTACGACGCGTTCATCGCGGCGAAGGCTCCCGCGACCGAGGAGGTCTCGGCATGACCGACCTGCAGACGTCCCTGAACAAGGACCCGCGCGACATCATCCTCAAGCCGGTCGTGTCGGAGAAGAGCTACGGGCTCATCGACGAGGGCAAGTACACGTTCCTCGTGGACCCCCGTGCGACCAAGACGGAGATCAAGCTCGCCATCGAGAAGATCTTCGGCGTCAAGGTCGCCGCGGTGAACACGATCAACCGCGTCGGCAAGGTCCGCCGCACCCGCTTCGGCGCCGGCAAGCGCAAGGACACCAAGCGCGCGATCGTCACGCTCAAGTCGGGAACCATCGACATCTTCACGGCAGTCGGCTGACGGTCGGGACGAAGGACACATAACCATGGCAATTCGCAAGTACAAGCCCACGACCCCCGGTCGCCGCGGCTCGTCGGTGGCGGACTTCGCTGAGATCACCCGATCGACGCCCGAGAAGTCCCTCCTCCGCCCGCTGTCCAAGACCGGTGGCCGCAACAACCAGGGCCGCATCACCACCCGCCACATCGGCGGTGGCCACAAGCGCCAGTACCGCGTGATCGACTTCCGTCGCAACGACAAGGACGGCATCGACGCGAAGGTCGCTCACATCGAGTACGACCCGAACCGCACCGCCCGCATCGCGCTGCTGCACTACGCGGACGGCGAGAAGCGGTACATCATCGCGCCGAACAAGCTGTCGCAGGGCGACGTGGTCGAGTCGGGTCCGTCCGCGGACATCAAGCCCGGCAACAACCTGCCGCTGCGCAACATCCCGACCGGTACGGTCATCCACGCCATCGAGCTCCGCCCCGGCGGCGGCGCGAAGATGGCACGCTCGGCCGGCGTCGGAGTGCGTCTGGTCGCCAAGGACGGCCCGTACGCCCAGCTGCGCCTGCCCTCCGGCGAGATCCGCAACGTCGATGCGCGCTGCCGCGCGACCATCGGCGAGGTCGGCAACGCCGAGCAGTCGAACATCAACTGGGGCAAGGCCGGCCGCAACCGCTGGAAGGGCATCCGCCCGACCGTCCGCGGTGTGGCAATGAACCCGGTCGACCACCCGCATGGTGGTGGTGAGGGTAAGACGTCCGGTGGACGTCACCCCGTGACTCCGTGGGGCCAGAAAGAGGGCCGCACACGTCACGCCAACAAGGAAAGCGACAAGTACATCGTCCGTCGTCGCAACGCCGGCAAGAAGCGCAAGTAGGAGTAGAGGAAGATGCCACGCAGTCTTAAGAAGGGCCCCTTCGTCGACGAGCACCTGCTTCGCAAGGTCGTCGTCCAGAACGAAGCGGGAACCAAGAACGTCATCAAGACCTGGTCACGCCGGTCGATGATCGTGCCGGCCATGCTCGGCCACACGATTGCCGTCCACGACGGTCGCAAGCACATCCCTGTGTTCGTGACCGAGACCATGGTCGGCCACAAGCTGGGCGAATTCGCGCCCACCCGCACCTTCCGCGGGCACGAGAAGGACGACAAGAAAGGCCGTCGCCGCTAGGCGACTGAGGAGGTAGAGAAATGGTGGAGTCAATCGCACGTGTGCGACACATCCGCGTGACCCCTCAGAAGGCTCGTCGTGTCGTCGCCCTCATCAAGGGCAAGCAGGCCCAGGAGGCACTTGCCATCCTGAAGTTCGCGCCGCAGAGCGCGAGCGAGCCGATCGCCAAGCTGGTAGCAGCCGCGATCGCGAACGCTCGGGTCAAGGCCGACAAGGATGCCGAATACCTGGACGAGCAGGACCTGTACGTGGCCAACGCGTACGTGGACGAGGGGACGACGCTCAAGCGTTTCCGGCCCCGCGCCCAGGGTCGCGCGTTCCAGATCAAGAAGCGCACGAGCCACATCACGGTCGTGCTCTCTACCCCGGAGGTCGCCGACACGGCTGCTGCTCCGGCTAAGACCAAGAAGGCGAGCAAGTAATGGGCCAGAAGGTAAACCCGTACGGCTTCCGCCTCGGCATCACCACCGACCACGTGTCGCGCTGGTTCTCCGACTCGACGAAGCCTGGACAGCGCTACGCCGACTACGTGGCCGAGGACATCAAGATCCGCAAGCTGCTGCAGTCGAACCTCGATCGGGCCGGCGTCAGCAGCATCGAGATCGAGCGCACGCGTGATCGCGTTCGCGTCGACATCCACACCGCCCGCCCGGGCATCGTGATCGGCCGCCGCGGCGCCGAGGCCGAGCGCATCCGCACCGACCTCGAGAAGCTCACCGGCAAGCAGATCCAGCTGAACATCCTCGAGGTCAAGAACCCCGAGGCTGACGCTCAGCTGGTCGCGCAGGGCATCGCCGAGCAGCTCTCCGCTCGCGTGGCGTTCCGCCGCGCGATGCGCAAGGGCCTGCAGGGTGCTCAGCGTGCCGGTGCCAAGGGTGTCCGCATCCAGGTCTCCGGCCGCCTCGGCGGCGCCGAGATGAGCCGTTCGGAGTTCTACCGCGAGGGTCGTGTGCCCCTGCACACGCTGCGCGCGAACATCGACTACGGCTTCTACGAGGCCAAGACCACCTTCGGCCGCATCGGCGTGAAGGTCTGGATCTACAAGGGCGACCTCACCAACAAGGAACTCGCTCGCGAGCAGGCCAACGCACCCAAGGCGCCCCGTGGTCGGGACGACCGTGGCGGCGACCGTCGGCGTGCCCCGCGCAACGATGCCCCCGTCGCAGAAGGAGCGTCAGCCTGATGCTTATCCCCCGCAAGGTCAAGTTCCGCAAGCAGCACCACCCGGGCCGCTCCGGTCAGGCGACCGGTGGCACCAAGGTGTCCTTCGGTGAGTACGGCATCCAGGCCATCACGCCCGCTTACGTGACCAACCGTCAGATCGAGTCCGCTCGTATCGCCATGACGCGTCACATCAAGCGCGGCGGAAAGGTGTGGATCAACATCTACCCCGACCGTCCGCTCACCAAGAAGCCGGCCGAAACCCGCATGGGTTCCGGTAAGGGTTCGCCCGAGTGGTGGGTCGCGAACGTCAAGCCGGGTCGCGTCCTCTTCGAGGTCGCCGGTGTGAGCGAGGAACTCGCTCGCGAGGCACTGACCCGTGCCATTCACAAGCTGCCCCTGAAGGCACGCATCATCAAGCGCGAGGAGGGCGACGCGTAATGGCGATCGGCACCAAGCAGCTCGCTCCGAGCGAGCTCGACACGTACGAAGACCAGCGCCTCGTCGAGGAGCTGCGCAAGGCCAAGGAAGAGCTGTTCAACCTGCGCTTCCAGTCGGCCACCGGCCAGCTCGACAGCCACGGCCGCATCCGTGCGGTCAAGCGCGACATTGCGCGGCTTTACACCGTCATCCGTGAGCGCGAGCTCGGCATCCGTGCCACTCCCGCTCCCGTGGAGGCGGCGACGAAGGCTAAGAAGACGAAGGCCAAGAAGGCGGACTCCGCCGACGCGGCCGTGAAGGAAGAGGCCGAGTAATGGCTGAGCCCACGAAAACCCCCGCGGCCCCCAAGAAGGCCGCGCCCAAGAAGACCGCTGCCGCGGCAGAGGTCGCGGCGCCCGTGGAGCCTGCCGAAGCGCAGGTCAAGGGTCACGAGTCCTCCGAGCGTGACGTTCGCGACTCCGAAGCCCGTGGCTACCGCAAGGCCCGCCGCGGTTACGTCGTCAGCGACAAGATGGACAAGACGATCGTCGTAGAGGTCGAGGACCGCGTCAAGCACCCGCTCTACGGCAAGATCATCCGTCGCACCTCGAAGGTCAAGGCCCACGACGAGGCGAACGCCGCCGGAATCGGCGACTTGGTCGTCATCAACGAGACCCGTCCGCTGAGCGCCACGAAGCGCTGGCGCCTGGTCGAGATCCTCGAGAAGGCCAAGTAGGCCTCGGCCTGCTTGGAACCCAAGGAGTAACAAGTGATTCAGCAGGAATCCCGCATCAAGGTCGCCGACAACACCGGCGCGAAAGAGCTGCTCACCATCCGTGTGCTCGGCGGCTCGAAGCGCCGCTACGCCGGACTGGGTGACACCATCGTCGCAACGGTCAAGGACGCGATCCCCGGCGGCAACGTCAAGAAGGGCGATGTGGTCAAGGCCGTCATCGTCCGCACCAAGAAGGAAACGCGCCGTCCCGACGGCTCGTACATCAAGTTCGACGAGAACGCCGCCGTCATCCTGAAGAACGACGGGGAGCCCCGCGGCACCCGCATCTTCGGACCGGTCGGCCGCGAACTTCGTGACAAGAAGTTCATGAAGATCGTCTCGCTGGCCCCGGAGGTCATTTAGTCATGGCGAAGATCAAGAAGGGTGACCTGGTTCAGGTCATCACGGGCGCCAAGCCCGAGCGTGGCGGAGACCGCGGCAAGCAGGGCAAGGTCCTCGAGGTCCTGGCCGAGCAGAACCGCATCATCGTCCAGGGCGTGAACTACGTCACCAAGCACACCCGCGTGGGCCAGACCCAGCGCGGGACCAAGACGGGCGGCATCGAGACCTTCGAGGCGCCCATCCACATCTCCAACGTCGCCGTCGTCGACCCCTCGACCAAGAAGCCGACCCGTGTCGGCCACCGTGTCGAGGAGCAGACGAAGGATGGCGTGAAGCGCACCGTCCGGGTGCGCTACGCGAAGAAGTCAGGCAAGGACCTCTGATGAGCACCAACACTGCCGCGCCGGCTGGCAAGATCCAGCCGCGCCTGAAGCAGAAGTACCGCAGCGAGATCGCGCCTTCCCTGCAGAAGGAATTCGGCTACGTCAACGTCAACCAGATCCCCCGGATCGTCAAGGTCGTCGTGAACACCGGTGTCGGCGAGGCAGCTCGCGACAGCAAGGTGATCGATGGCGCCGTCGACGATCTGACCAAGATCACCGGTCAGAAGCCCGTGGTGACCAAGGCCCGCAAGTCCATCGCACAGTTCAAGCTGCGCGAGGGTCAGGCCATCGGCGCTCACGTCACCCTGCGCGGAGACCGCGCCTGGGAGTTCCTGGACCGTCTCGTGTCGCTCGCGCTGCCCCGCATCCGCGACTTCCGCGGCCTGTCGCCGAAGCAGTTCGACGGCACCGGCAACTACACGTTCGGTCTGCAGGAGCAGTCGGTCTTCCACGAGATCGACCAGGACAAGATCGATCGCGTGCGGGGCTTCGACATCACCGTCGTCACCACCGCGAAATCGGATGCCGAGGGTCGCGAGCTTCTGCGCGGACTGGGCTTCCCGTTCCGCACCGAGGACGCACAGGCATAACCCATCCACCTCGAGCTCGACGGCCCCGGTCGTGGAGTAGCCCGCACAGCGGGCGCGTCGAGACACCACAGGTCGGCCGCCGCGTAACGGCGTACGAAACCTGGTGAACGAAGGAAACACACACATGACAATGACAGACCCGGTCGCAGACATGCTGACCCGTCTGCGCAACGCGAACTCGGCGCACCACGACTCCGTGTCGCTGCCGAGCTCCAAGCTCAAGACCCACATCGCGGAGATCCTCAAGCGCGAGGGCTACATCGCCGAGTGGAGCGTCGAAGACGCTCGCGTCGGACAGACCCTCACGCTGACGCTCAAGTACGGCCCGAACCGCGAGCGGTCGATCGCCGGCATCAAGCGCGTCTCCAAGCCCGGCCTGCGTGTCTACGCGCGCTCGACCGAGATCCCCACGGTTCTCGGTGGCCTCGGCGTCGCGATCCTGTCCACCTCCTCCGGTCTTCTCACCGACCGTCAGGCCGAGCAGAAGGGCGTGGGTGGGGAAGTCCTCGCCTACGTGTGGTGATCTGACATGTCGCGTATTGGACGTCTGCCGATCGACATCCCCGCCGAAGTGACCATCACGGTCGACGGTCGGAATGTCGCAGTCAAGGGGCCGAAGGGCGAGCTGGCGCTTGCCGTCGCGTCCCCCATCGAGGTCAAGGTCGAGGAGGGTCAGGTGCTGGTCACCCGTCCCGACGACGAGCGCGAGTCGCGTTCGCTGCACGGCCTGACCCGCACGCTGATCAACAACAACATCATCGGGGTGACCCAGGGCTACACCAAGGGCCTCGAGGTGGTCGGCACCGGTTACCGCGTTGCGCAGAAGGGCGGCTCGATCGAGTTCGCGCTCGGCTTCTCGCACCCCGTGCTCGTGGAACCCCCCGCCGGGATCACGTTCACGGTCGAGGGCAACAACAAGGTCACCGTGAGCGGCATCGACAAGCAGGCCGTCGGCGAGGCGGCTGCGAACATCCGCAAGATCCGCAAGCCTGAGCCCTACAAGGGCAAGGGTGTGCGCTACGCCGGCGAAGTTGTGCGGCGCAAGGCCGGAAAGAGTGGTAAGTAACCATGGCTGTTAAGACGAAGTCCGACGCGCGCGCGCGTCGTCACGCCCGCCTTCGCAAGAAGGTCGTCGGCACCGAGGCGCGCCCGCGCATGGTCGTGACCCGTTCGGCACGCCACGTGTTCGTGCAGGTCGTCGACGATGCCAAGGGTCACACCGTGGCCTCGGCATCCACCCTCGAAGCGGACCTGCGTGCGTTCGATGGTGACAAGACCGCCAAGGCTCGCAAGGTCGGCGAGCTCCTCGCCGAGCGCGCGAAGGCCGCCGGCGTCGAGGATGTCGTGTTCGACCGCGGTGGCAACCGCTACGCGGGCCGTGTCGCGGCGATCGCCGATGGCGCCCGTGAAGGGGGACTGAACCTGTGAGTGATAACAAGGAGACCGAAGTGGCAGTTTCTGCCGATCAGACGGCGCCTGCTGCCGCCGCGACCGACGCACCTGCGGCGGCCGAGGCTGTCGCTGCTGCCCCCGAGCGTGAGCGCGAGCCCCGCCGTGGCGGCCGCGAGCGCAACGCCAACCAGCGTGACCGCGGGTCGCGGGATGCCGACAAGAGCCAGTTCCTGGAGCGCGTCGTCACCATCAACCGCGTCTCGAAGGTCGTCAAGGGCGGTCGTCGGTTCAGCTTCACGGCTCTGGTGGTCGTGGGCGACGGAAACGGCGTCGTCGGCGTCGGCTACGGGAAGGCTCGCGAGGTTCCCCTCGCGATCTCGAAGGGTGTCGAAGAGGCCAAGCGCAACTTCTTCCGCGTTCCCCGCGTCGGCCTGACCATCCCGCACCCCGTCCAGGGTGAGGCTGCCGCCGGTGTGGTGCTGCTGCGTCCCGCCGCGGCCGGTACCGGTGTCATCGCCGGTGGTCCCGTGCGTGCCGTGCTCGAGTGCGCCGGCATCCACGACGTCCTGTCGAAGTCGCTCGGTTCGTCGAACACGATCAACATCGTGCACGCGACCGTCGCGGCCCTGAAGATGCTCGAAGAGCCCCGCGCGGTCGCCGCGCGTCGCGGACTCGAGTTCGACCAGGTCGCCCCCGCCCGTCTCGTCCGCGCGGAGGCAGACGCCGCCGCCGCAGCGAAGGTAGGTGCATGATGGCCGCCCGGCTGAAGGTCACGCAGACAAAGTCCAAGGTGAGCGAGAAGCAGAACCAGCGTGACACGCTGCGCAGCCTCGGTCTGAAGCGGATCGGCGACTCCGTCGTCCGTCCCGACGACGCGCAGACGCGCGGTTACGTCAAGACCGTCGCTCACCTCGTGAAGGTTGAGGAGATCGATTAATGGCTGACAAGGCTGAGAAGAAGGACGCCGTCGAGGCGGAGGCGAAAGCCACCAAGGCGACTGCTCCCAAGAAGGCTGCGGCAGCCAAGGCCGACAAGCCCGCTGCCGAGAAGAAGGCGCCCGCGAAGTCGGCCGCCTCCGACAAGGCGGACACGGCTGAGAAGGCCGCGCCCAAGGCGAAGGCCGCGCCCAAGAGCACGCCGAAGGCGGATGCTGCGGCATCCCGCCCCGGTGTGCTCAAGGTGCACCACCTGCGTCCGGTCCCCGGAGCCAACACCGCCAAGACCCGCGTGGGTCGCGGTGAGGGCTCCAAGGGCAAGACCGCCGGTCGCGGCACCAAGGGCACCAGGGCGCGCAACAGCGTCCGGGTCGGCTTCGAGGGTGGGCAGATGCCCCTCCACATGCGCACTCCCAAGCTGCGCGGGTTCAAGAACCCGTTCCGCGTGGAGTACCAGGTGGTCAACCTCGAGAAGCTGGCCGAGCTCTACCCCTCGGGTGGCGACGTCACCATCAGCGACCTCGTCGCCAAGGGCGCGGTTCGCAAGAACGAGAAGGTCAAGGTGCTCGGCGCCGGCGACATCGACGTGAAGCTGAACGTTTCCGTCGACAAGGTCTCCGGCTCTGCGGAGCAGAAGATCGTCGCGGCGGGCGGATCCGTCAAGTAGTCATACCCGGTGGGGGTCGGAGCGAGCTCCGACCCCCACTGCGTTACCCTGGGAGTTGATGCGCCCTGTCGCGTGTCGGCATCCCCTCTGGAGGCATCCTCTTGTTCAGCGCCATAGCGCGGGTCTTCCGTACACCCGACCTTCGTCGGAAGATCGCATTCACCCTGGCGATCATCGCCATCTATCGCTTCGGCGCGCACATCCCGGCGCCGTTCGTGGACTTCCCGAACGTGCAGTCCTGCCTCCGCCAGAGTGCGGGCACCGAGGGCCTGCTCTCGCTGGTCAACCTGTTCTCGGGTGGCGCGCTGCTGCAGCTGTCGATCTTCGCTCTCGGCGTCATGCCGTACATCACGGCGACGATCATCGTGCAGCTGCTGCGCGTGGTGATCCCGCACTTCGAGACCCTCTACAAGGAGGGCGCGGCCGGTCAGTCCCGTCTGACCCAGTACACGCGCTACCTGACCATCGCCCTGGCGCTGCTGCAGTCCACGACGCTGGTCACGGTCGCCCGCAGCGGGCAGCTGTTCGGCTCCACCGGCGTTCCCGAGTGCGAGCAGCTCCTCACCAACGACGTGTGGTGGGCGCAGCTGCTGATGATCATCACGATGACCGCCGGCACCGGCCTGATCATGTGGTTCGCCGAGCTCGTCACCGAGCGGGGCATCGGCAACGGCATGTCGCTGCTGATCTTCGTCTCGATCGCCGCGGCCTTCCCCGCGTCGATGTGGGGCATCGCCCAGTCGCGCGGCTTCGAGGTGTTCCTGCTCGTCCTGGCCGTCGGCATCCTGGTCGTCGCGCTGGTGGTGTTCGTCGAACAATCCCAGCGCCGCATCCCGGTGCAGTACGCCAAGCGCATGGTGGGCCGGCGCACCTACGGCGGAACGAACACGTACATCCCGATCAAGGTGAACATGGCCGGCGTCGTGCCCGTCATCTTCGCCTCGTCGCTGCTGTACATTCCTGCGCTGATCGCGCAGTTCAACCAGCCGCAGGCGGGCCAGGAGGCCCCCGCGTGGGTGGCGTGGATCGCGCAGTACCTCACCACCGGTGACAGCCCGCTGTACATGCTCGTGTACTTCCTGCTCATCGTCGGCTTCACCTACTTCTACGTCGCGATCACGTTCAACCCGGTCGAGGTCGCCGACAACATGAAGAAGTACGGCGGCTTCATCCCCGGCATCCGTGCCGGTCGTCCGACCGCCGAGTACCTGGACTACGTGCTGACCCGCATCACGCTCCCCGGCTCGCTGTACCTCGGCTTCATCGCCCTGCTGCCCCTGATCGCCCTCGCGGCGGTCGGCGCCAACCAGAACTTCCCGTTCGGCGGCGCCTCGATCCTGATCATCGTCGGCGTGGGCCTGGAGACGGTCAAGCAGATCGACGCCCAGCTGCAGCAGCGCCACTACGAAGGGCTCCTCCGATGACCGCGGCCGGATCGGCTCAGCAGCCCGGAGGCGCACGCCTCCTGATCGTCGGACCCCAGGGCTCCGGCAAGGGGACCCAGGGTGTGCGCATCGCGCAGGCGTTCGGCATCCCGGCCATCTCGACCGGCGACATGTTCCGCGCCGCGATCGCGAGCGGGTCGGAGCTGGGCACGCAGGTCACCGAGATCATCCAGGCGGGAAACCTCGTGCCGGACGAGCTGACCACCGCCGTGGTGCGCGACCGGCTCTCCCAGGCCGACGCGGCGCACGGGTTCCTGTTGGACGGCTACCCGCGCAACATCGGCCAGGTCGGCGACCTGGACGAGTTCCTCGGCGGTCGCGGTGAAGAGCTCGACGCCGTCATCGAGCTCGCCGTGCCCCGCGCGGAGAGCATCGAGCGGCTCACCCTGCGCGCGCAGGAGCAGGGACGCGACGACGACACCGAGCAGGTGATCGCCAACCGCCTGGCCATCTACGAGCGCGAGACCGCACCCATCCTCGAGGTCTACCGCGAGCGGGGCATCGTCGACCGGATCGACGGCGTCGGCTCGCTCGATGAGATCAGCGCCCGGATCATCGCCGCGCTCGAGCAGCGCGGACTGATCCGGACCGCCGCGGCCTGACGTGCGTCTCCCGTGACCCCGTCTCTGCCCGGCCGCCGCTCGATCTACAAATCGACCGCTCAGCTGCAGGCGATGATCGAGCCCGGCCTGATCACCGCGGCCGCGCTGGAGGCCATCCGGGCGCTGGTGGCCCCCGGGGTGACCACGCTGGAACTGGATGCCGCGGCATCCGCGGTCATCACCGCGCGCGGTGCGAAATCCAACTTCCAGATGGTGCGCGGCTATCGGCACACGATCTGCGCGTCGATCAACGAGCAGGTGGTGCACGGCATCCCGTCCGCGCGCGCCCTCGAGCCCGGTGACATCGTCTCGATCGACGCGGGTGCCGAGTACCGGGGCTGGAACGGCGACTCGGCCATCACGTT
This sequence comes from Microbacterium sp. zg-B185, assembly GCF_030246885.1. Taxonomy (NCBI): domain Bacteria; kingdom Bacillati; phylum Actinomycetota; class Actinomycetes; order Micrococcales; family Microbacteriaceae; genus Microbacterium; species Microbacterium sp. zg-B185. Next base: position 2,986,163 of record NZ_CP126739.1, on the reverse strand, counting down.
CGTCGTGCCGGACCCGACACGTCCGGAGCTGGTCGCGGAGCGCGAAGAGCTCTCCCGCGTGACCGAGGGCTCCCTGTGGGCCGGCATCGCCGCGCTGGCCACCGCACGCCACCTCGGCGAGGTCGGCGGCGCGGTGCAGGATTACATCGACGCGTCCGGCCACGGCTACGGCATCCTGCGCGAGTACGTCGGGCACGGGATCGGCCGCAAGATGCATGAGGCGCCGTCCGTGTTCAACTACCGTGTCGCCGACCCCGGCCCCGAGGTGAGACCCGGCCTGGCGGTCGCGATCGAGCCGATGGTCGTCATCGGCGATCAGGCGACCTTCGTCGAGGACGACGACTGGACCGTCTCGACTCTGGACGGCACAGCCGGTTCCCACTGGGAACATAGCGTCGCAGTGCATGATGGAGGCATCTGGGTGCTGACGGCACCCGACGGCGGTGCCGCCGGGCTGGCGCCGTTCGGGGTGACTCCCCGCGAGATCGGATAGGACACGCAAATGGCTGCTCCCGCGCGCAAGATGAACTGGTTCGCAATCGGGGTGACCGCGGTCGTCGTGGTGGTCCTGGTCGTCGTCGCGGTGATCGTCGTCCAGCTGAACAACAGCTCCGCCCCGGATGCCGGCCCCACCGTCACCCCGCAGGCGCCCAGCGTGGACGCCGAGACCGGCGCCATCGCCGTCGGCAGCGGAGAGCAGACGATGGACACCTACATCGACTTCATGTGCCCGGTCTGCAACCAGTTCGAGCAGCTCTACGGTGAGGCGATCCAGGGACTGGTCGCGGACGGCACGATCACCCTCAACATCCACCCGATCTCCATCCTGGACCGCCAGTCGCAGGGCACCCAGTACTCGACGCGGGCGGCGAACGCGATGTACTGCGTCGCGCTGACCCAGCCGGAGCTGTCGGTGCCGTTCATGCAGGCGATGTTCGCGAACCAGCCGGCCGAGGGGACGCCCGGGCTCACCGACGCGCAGATCCTGGAGGTCGCCTCCGGGGTGGGCGCATCCGGGATCGACGCCTGCGTGACCGAGGGCGAGTTCGCGACCTACGTCGCGGCGATGACCGAGAAGACCCCGGTCGCCCCGGGCGCGGCCGGCGTCGGCACGCCCACCATCGCGATCAACGGCGCGGTCATCGCGAACTCGACCCTGCCCGACCCGGCTCAGCTGGGCACGCTGTTCGAGTGAGCCCCGCGGCATCCGGTGCCCCAAGTTGCCGATAGGTCCTTTTATCACGTATGATTGACCCTTGGTGCGTTGCGCCTTCATCGGCGTGTCTCGACACCAAATCCCACCCAAACGCAGACCGACCAGTCTGCCAGGCGTTAGCGAGTGTATGGCGAAGAAAGACGGTGTCATCGAGATCGAGGGCGTGATCTCCGAGGCGCTTCCCAATGCGATGTTCCGCGTTGAGTTGAGCAACGGACACAAGGTGCTCGCCACGATTTCGGGCAAGATGCGGCAGAACTACATCCGCATCATTCCGGAGGACCGCGTGGTCGTGGAGCTCAGCCCCTACGACCTGACCCGCGGCCGTATTGTCTACCGCTACCGCTAGACCGGTCGAGAAGTAACGGCCCGAACGCCGGCGCTCCGCGCCGCGCGCGACGGTACGAAGACAGCGAACAGGAAAAAACATGAAGGTCAATCCCAGCGTCAAGCCCATCTGCGATCACTGCAAGGTGATCCGCCGTCACGGCGTCGTCATGGTCATCTGCAAGTCCAACCCGCGCCACAAGCAGCGCCAGGGTTGAGTCGAGTCGGATCACCGCCGTGAAACGGCGTTGATGCGACTCGGGTCAAGATCCAGTAGCGCGCGCAGCGCGCGTATCGAGATCTCGGCCACAGACACAACTCCATAAAGACTTCTCCTCCGTCTCGCTACGCGGCCGCGCCGCTGCCCGATGACCGGGGGAGGACCACAAGCAGATTCAGAACCTCCTCGGAGGGGACACCTCGGGCTGGAGGCCCGGGCACCGATTCTGCTCCACACCTCCATCACACTCCAGGAGAACCGCATGGCACGTCTTGCCGGCGTTGACATCCCGCGCGACAAGCGCGTGGTGATCGCCCTCACCTACATCTACGGCGTAGGCCCCAACCGCTCGAAGGACATCCTCGCAGCGACCGGGATCAGCCCTGACGTCCGCGTCAAGGACCTCACGGACGAGCAGCTGATCCAGCTGCGCGACCACATCGAGGGCAACTACAAGGTGGAGGGTGACCTCCGTCGCGAGGTCGCCGCCGACATCCGCCGCAAGGTCGAGATCGGCTCGTACCAGGGCATCCGCCACCGTCGCGGCCTGCCCGTCCACGGTCAGCGGACCAAGACCAACGCACGTACCCGCAAGGGCCCCAAGCGCACCGTCGCCGGCAAGAAGAAGGCGCGCTAGGCCGCCGCCTGCGCATCAGGATTCAGGAGAATCGCACATGGCTGCACCTAAGACCGCCGCGCGCAAGCCGCGTCGCAAGGAAAAGAAGAACATCGCACTGGGCCACGCCCACATCAAGTCGACGTTCAACAACACGATCGTCTCGATCACCGACCCGTCCGGCGCTGTCATCAGCTGGGCGTCCTCGGGCGGCGTGGGCTTCAAGGGCTCGCGCAAGTCGACTCCGTATGCCGCTGGCATGGCCGCCGAATCGGCCGCCCGCCAGGCGCAGGAGCACGGCGTCAAGAAGGTCGACGTCTTCGTGAAGGGTCCCGGCTCCGGCCGCGAGACCGCCATCCGTTCGCTTCAGGCCGCCGGCCTCGAGGTGGGTTCGATCAACGATGTGACGCCGCAGGCGCACAACGGCTGCCGCCCGCCCAAGCGCCGCCGCGTCTGAGACCCCTTCGCGCCGCGCGCGGTCTGCTCCACAGCCCCAGACGGTTGTCGAGCAGGCCGCGCAGCGGCCGTATCAGGTCACGGATGCCGCGGCACGTGGTTCACGGCATCCTCGAGAAAAACTCAACACAACTCATCACTGCAAGTGTCAAATAGCGGGCACTTAGCCGAAAGGAACACATAGTGCTTATTGCACAGCGTCCGACACTGACCGAGGAGAAGATCGGGGAGTTCCGCAGCCGGTTCATCATCGAACCCCTGGAACCCGGTTTCGGTTACACGATCGGCAACGCGCTGCGTCGCAGCCTGCTCTCTTCGATCCCCGGCGCAGCTGTCACCAGCATCCGTCTGGACGGCGTCCAGCACGAGTTCAGCACGATCCCCGGCGTGAAGGAAGACGTCACCGAGATCATCCTGAACATCAAGCAGCTCGTCGTCTCGAGCGAGCGCGACGAGCCCATCACCGCGTACCTGCGCAAGACGGGTGCCGGCGAGGTCACTGCCGCTGACATCTCGGCTCCGGCCGGCGTCGAGGTGCACAACCCCGAGCTGGTCATCGCCACCCTGAACGACACGGCGAAGTTCGAGCTCGAGCTGACGATCGAGCGTGGCCGCGGCTACGTCTCGGCCACCCAGAACCGCAACGAGTACGCCGAGTCGGGCCAGATCCCCATCGACTCGATCTACTCGCCCGTGCTCAAGGTCAGCTACCGCGTCGAGGCCACCCGTGCCGGCGAGCGCACCGACTTCGACAAGCTCGTGCTGGACGTCGAGACGAAGAACTCGATGGCACCGCGTGACGCCGTCGCTTCGGCCGGTCGCACCCTGACCGAGCTGTTCGGCCTGGCACGCGAGCTGAACGTCGAGGCCGAGGGCATCGAGATCGGCCCCGCGCCGGTCGAGACCGTCCTGTCCAACGAGCTGTCGATGCCGATCGAGGACCTCGACCTGTCCGTCCGGTCGTACAACTGCCTCAAGCGTGAAGGCATCAACACGGTCAGCGAACTGGTCGCCCTGTCGGAGACGCAGCTGATGAACATCCGCAACTTCGGTCAGAAGTCGGTCGACGAGGTGCGCGACAAGCTCGTCTCGCTCGGTCTGTCGCTGAAGGACTCGGTCCCCGGGTTCGACGGTGCACACTTCTACGGCGGCTACGACGACGAAACCGTCTGAGTCCCGGTTCCCCCGAATTCTGATCCTGGAGTAATGAAGAATGCCTAAGCCCACGAAGGGACCCCGCCTCGGAGGCGGACCCGCACACGAGCGCCTCATGCTGGCGAACCTCGCCGCGGCCCTGTTCACGCACAAGTCGATCAAGACGACCGAGACCAAGGCCAAGCGCCTGCGTCCCCTCGCCGAGCGACTGGTCACGTTCGCCAAGCGCGGCGACCTGCACGCGCGTCGTCGCGTGCTGTCGATCATCGGTGACAAGGAAGTCGTGCACGTCCTGTTCACCGAGATCGCGCCGCTGGTCGCCGACCGTGAGGGTGGCTACACCCGTATCACGAAGGTCGGAAACCGCAAGGGCGACAACGCCCCCATGGCCGTCATCGAGCTCGTCCTCGAGCCGGTGAACCCGAAGCCGAAGAGCGCGAAGAAGGCCGCTGCCGCCGCAGCTGCCGCGCCCGCTGCCGAATCGGCTCCCGCCGACGAGGTCGAGGCTGACGAGACCGTCACCGAGGCCGACGAGGCCGCCGAAGCCGCGGTCGAGATCGCCGCGGACGACGAAGCCGCCGAAGAAGCCGCGGTCACCGCCGAGGCTGCCGAGAAGGCCTAGCACTTCAGCTCTGCCAGCGAGACCCGCGTGCCTGCCGGCACGCGGGTCTCGCTGCGTTGCGGGGGGCGGGTGTGGTTGGCGCCGGCAGGTCGCGGGCGTGGGCGCATAACTCCTGCACTTTGGGTGTCTGTGGGGCGGCGGACGCGGAAGTTCCGGAACGGGCGCCGCGGCGGAGCAGGGGATGCAGGAGCTATGCGCCGCAGCCCGGTGGGGCGGCGCCGCCGGCAGGTCGCGGCCGGCGACGCATAACTCCTGCACTTTGGCTGTCTGAGGGGCGGCGGACGCGGAAGTTCCGGCCCGGCCGCCGCGGCGCAGCGGGGTGTGCAGGAGCTGTGCGCCGCGCAGCCCGGAGGCCCGGTGGCGTGTGCGCCGAACCACGCCTCCCCAGTCCCGCCTGAGCGGGAGTTCACCACAGGTGTCGGCACGGAACCCCCGCGGGACCGCGGCGGACTCCATTCTGCTGCTGTGGAAGCGGCTGCGATGGACGTCCTGCGGACGACGGTGTTCTCTCGCCTGGATCTGCTCCAGCTCGGCTACCGGCCGAAGCAGATCACCCGCGCGGTTCGCGACGGCACGCTGATCAGACTGCGACGCGATCACTACGTCGTCGCCGACGCGAACCGCGCGGTTGCGAGAGCCGTGCGGATCGGGGGACGGCTCACCTGCATCAGCGCCATCGCGCTGGCCGCACCCGAGGTCTTCGTGTTCGCCGCGCACCGCACGCACGTGCAGGTGCCTCGTGCCATGTCCCGATTGCGCATGCCTGACGACAGTCGGACGCGCTGGATGAGGGGGCAGGCGTCGGAAATCCGGCTGCACTGGTCGGACGCCACCGACCCTTCTTCGCCCGCGCACATGGTGTCTCTGCACGATGCCGTGCGCGAGATGGCGCGATGCTTGCCCACGCGCGAAGTCATCGCGACGATCGACAGCCTGCTGCACGTGCAGGTCATGACCATGCCGCAGGTGCGAGAGGCGTTCTCCGGGCTGCCCGCGCGCTGCATCGCCCTTCTGGAACAGGTCGACGGGAGGGCGGAATCCGGTCCAGAGACCTTGCAGCGGCTGATACTCCGGGAGCTGCCGATCTCGTTCGAGCCTCAGGTCTGGATACCCGGCGTAGGGCGCGTGGACTTCGTGGTCGACGGCTTCCTGATCCTCGAGTGCGACAGCAAGGCCCATCACGAGGGATGGGTGAAGCAGCGCGACGACCGGCGGCGGGATCTCGCCGCGGCGGAGCAGGGCTATGTCACACTCCGCGTACTTGCCGAGGACCTGCTGCACCACCCCGACCGCGTCGCATCCGCAATCCGCGGCCTTCTCGCCGCACGATCGGCCTGGTCATACCGCTGAGCCGCCTCCCGTGGCGGGCAGTGTGACCATCGGCGGCGCACAACTCCTGCAGACTCAGCGGCGCGCTGCGCGCCAGGGCTTGCGCGCCTGCGCGGGATGCACACGCGCAGCGACATTTGCAGGAGTTGTGGCCCTCGCGCGCCTCCGGCCGGATCGAAGACGCCCGCGCCGCCGAGTACGCTTGCGGGCGTGAGTGAGCCAGCGACCCGTCGACCCCTGTCCGAGCGGTTGGATGCCGGACCGCCCGCTCTGCCGCAGCATCCGGACGTCGTGTTCCGACCCGCCACCGTCGAGGACATCGATGCGGTGCATGCGGCGGTGGTGGCATCCGATCGGCTGGACCACCCCACGTGGGTGACCCCGCGCGAGGACATCGCCGACATCTTCGAGCTATCGCACGTCGATGTCGCCCGGGACACGCTGCTGGCCATCGCGCCCGACGGCACGGTGGTGGCCATGGGGTGGGCGATGGTGCATCCCACGCAGGATGCCGAGCTGCACGCGTACCTGCAGGGCACGGTGCACCCGGACTGGCGCAGGCGGGGGATCGGCACGCAGCTCATCGGGTGGCTCTACGCGCGGGCGAGCGAGATCCTCGCCAGCACGGGGCCCACTGCGGACGCGGCGATCTTCCAGTACGTCGATGAGGGCAACACGGATGCTGTGACCCTGGGCGAGCGGCTCGGCCTGCGCACCGAGCGGTGGTTCACGTCCATGCAGCGCGACCTGTCGGCGCAGGTCGATGCGCCGGCTGCCGCTGAGGGTATCGAGCTGGTCCCGTACACGGCCGATCGCTCCGCGGATGTGCTCGCGGCTCGCAACGATGCCTTCCGCGACCACTGGGGAAGCCTGCCCAGCACGCCGGAGCGGTGGGAGCAGTTCGTGGGCGGGCCGTTCCTGCGTCCGGACCTGTCCACGCTCGCCCTCGCCGAGGGACAGGTGGTGGCGTTCTGCCTGGCGTCGGTGAACGAGGAGGACTGGGCGGCGCTCGGCGCCCCGAACACCTACATCGACCTCATCGGGGTCGTGCGGGACTACCGGGGCCGCGGGCTGGCGCCGGCGGTGATCGCGCGGACGCTCGAGGCGGCGAAGGCCGCCGGGCTCGAGCAGGCCGTGCTGGACGTGGACACCGCGAGCAAGACCGGCGCGCACCGGCTGTACGAACGCCTCGGCTTCCGGCCGACGCAGCGGCAGGCGGCGCTGGTCCGGCGCTTCTAGCGCGGGGGCCGGGTCTCTCGGGCCGCCGCGGCGCGGACCGCGGGCCGCGCGAGGATCCGGGCTACTCCGGCACCCGCACCTCGCTGTGATGCAGCCGCCGGTATGCGCGCATCTCGACCTGGTACGCGGCATCGGCGCGCGCCTGCTCAGCCTCGGCGACCGCGGTGGCGACGGTGTCGGCGAAGACCCGGGCGCCGGCATCCCCCGGGTGGATCTCGTCCCCGGCGAGCAGGTCGGTGTGACCGGCGATCGCGGCCGACCAGTCCGCGACGAACACGCCGGGGTGGGAGGCGGCGAAGGCGGCGAGGTCCGCGTTGACGCCGGGGATCCAGTCGCGCGGCGCGAACGCGTTCACGAGCACGAGCGTGCGGTCGGGACCGACGATCTGCGCCATCTGCTCCATCGCCTCCGCGTTCAGCGGTCCGTTGGTCCCGAGTGCGACGACCACGTACGAGCGCAGCTGACCACTGTCGGACAGCGCCTGCAGGATGCCGGGACCCGCCCACGTGGACCGCGACACCGCGGCGTCCACGGTGATCCCCGCGAACCGCTCGAGCAGCCCGGCGGCGGAGGCCAGCATCACCGAGTCGCCGACCGCGGTGATCTCGTCGCCGGCGACCGGGGTGGGGGAGGGCGTCGGCAGCACGCGTTGCCCGGAGGTCGCGGCAGGCGGCGCCTGCGGCTGCGCAGGCACAGCGGACGCGGCAGGCGCCGGGTTCACGGCGGCATCGAGCGCCTCGCGACCGGCCTGGACCGCGGACTGCGCGGAGGACACGTCCGGCGCTGCGGCGATCGCGGCGGAGGTCCCGCCGACCAGCAGCACGGTCACCGCGACGCTCGCGATGGCGCGTACGCGCGCTGTGGGCGATCCGAGCAGGCGGGCGCTCCTGCGCGCGAGTGACCCCCGGAACCCGTACCGCCGCACCGGCGTCTCCAGAACGCGGTACGACAGCTCGGCGGTGGCCAGGGTCAGACCGAGCGCGACGCCGCCGATCCATTCCGGGACGCCGGCGTCCGGGCTGGTGCGCTGGATGCCGGCGACCAGCAGCACGAGCAGCGGCCAGTGCCACAGGTAGATGCCGTACGAACGGTCGCCGATCCAGCGCAGCGGCTGCCCGTCGATCACGGGCCCGAAGGTCGAGCCCGGCCACACCCCCGCGACGATGGCGATCCCGCTCAGGATGCTGGCAGCGGCGATCGTGCCCGGAAACGTCACGGCGGTGAACGTCGGAGGCAGCAGCGCGAGGGCGACGAGTCCGGCCAGGGCTACGCTGCCGGTCAGTCCGGTCGCGACCCGCACTCGGCGGGAGCCGGTCGCAGCGGGGGTCGAGTCGGCCTGGCGCGCCCGTGCCAGCATCCGCTGGAGCAGGAACGCCAGCGCGATGCCCAGCAGGACGCCGAACGCGTGTGTGTCGGTGCCGAAGTACGCGCGGGTCACGTCCGTTCCCGAGGACACCACGACCCCCATCCAGACAGCGGATGCCGCGGCCAGGGCCAGCACGGCCGCCGCACGCCCCCACGCCCGGGGCAGCAGCAGGAACAGCGGGAGCAGCAGCGGCCACAGCAGGTAGAACTGCTCCTCGACGGCGAGGGACCAGAAGTTGCGGAACAGCTCGGGCGTCGCGGCCGAGAAGTATCCGGTCCCCTCGGCGATGGAGACCCAGTTGTAGCTGAAGGTCGCCGCGCCCAGCACCTGCTCGCCGAGGCGCACCAGGACATCGCCGCCGACGAGCCAGGCCGCGGTGGCGCACACCGTGACCACGGCCGCCAGCGCCGGAATCAGGCGCCGCGCCCGGCGCTGCCAGAACGCGCGCAATCCGATGCGTCCGGTGGCGGTCTGCTCGCGCAGCAGGAGCGTCGTGATCAGGAAGCCGCTGATCACGAAGAACACATCGACGCCGATGAAGCCGCCCTGCACCACCGACGCGGGGAACAGATGGTAGATGACGACGAGGGTCACCGCGATGGCGCGCATGCCGTCGAGGCCTGCGTATCGGGCGGGGGAGCGAGGGAGGGTGTGCGAGGTCATCAACTTCCAGGGATGGCAGCCCTCAGTCTAAAAGGCGGGTGCGACACCGCCGGGCCGCCGCGCGCTGCGGTCGGCGCGTCCGCGGAGTTGCTGTCCTCGGGCAGGCCGGGGGTTGCCAGAGCCTTCGGCAGGCCGGGGCCTGCGGCGGAGGCGCTGTCCTCCGGCAGCCGGGCGATGCCGGTGCCTTCGGCAGCCGGGCGATGCCGGTGCCTCCGGCAGGCCGGGCGATGCCGGTGCCTTCGGCAGCCGGGCGATGCCGGAGGCACCGGTGGTCAGCTCCGCTCCACTGCGCCCAGCCGGGTCCGGTAAGCTCTGGCCCACGCATCAGCGTTGCGGCGTCCGACTGAAAGGCCCGCATGACCACCGCTGAATCATCCCCCCGGAAGCTGCCCGCCACCCGCCGCGCCCGCGCGCGACTCGTGCTCGCGGTGTACGCCGTCACCCTCGCGCTCATCGCGCTCTGGCCGGTCCCGGTCGACGGCGGCGCCGGTCCGCTGCTGCGCACGATCACCCGGGTGTTCCCGGCTCTGACCTACGCGCGCATCGAGTTCTCCGCGAACATCCTGCTGTTCGTCCCGCTCGGCGTGCTCCTCATGCTCATCCTGCGCCGCCGCTACCTGATCCTCCCGATCGCGATCGTCGTCACCGTCGCGATCGAGTGCGCTCAGGGGCTGCTCCTGGACAAGCGCACGCCGAGCACCCTCGACATCATCGCCAACACCGCCGGTGCGTGCATCGGGATGCTGATCGTGGCGTTCGTGGAATACCGCCGAGCGCTTCCCCCGCGTCGTCCGGCCGCTCGGATGCCGCAACCCGACAGCGCGACGGATGCCTGGGCCACCGTGGGCTTCGTCCCCCCGCACGTCCCGCCGCTGCCGCTCGTGCCCCCGCGGCCTCCGCGGCCGTCGGGGAGCGCGGCGCTCGCCGCATCGCAGCGGGGCCAGGGCGACGGCATCCGGTCGGTCGGGACCGCTAGTGCGTCGGCGGCCGGGGCGTTGGAGTCGGGGGAGGGCGTCGGTGCGACTGCTGCTGCGTCGGAGTCGGCGGGGGGTGTCGGGCCGAGCGCTGGTGCATCGGAGTCGGCGAGGGGTGTCGGGCCGAGCGCTGGTGCCTCGGCGTCGGCGTCGGACGTCGGCACGAGCGCTGCTGCATCGGAGTCGGCGGGGGTCGGCATCCCGTCCGTGGGCATTCCGCCGAAGCCGCCGCTGCCCAGCGACGTCCCGCGATAGCCGGTCGTCGATTCCGGGGCGCTCTCCTCCCCGACTCCGGCCCTCCCTCCCATGCCCACCCTCCCGTTTCGTGTCCCACTGGTTGTTGCTTGGAAGGCCGCTGGGCAACAACTTTCGGGACACGGGTGAGGGGGCACTGCCTTATCGGGACACGGGTGAGGAAGCTCTCCGGCCCCTTTCGGGACACGGGTGAGGGAGCTCTGCCTTATCGGGACACGGGTGCCGGGCTCTGGGGATCGGCGCGGGAAAGAGGGCATGCGCCCCCGCGGAGGTCATGCGTCCCGGGCAGCGCCGCAGGGGGGACCCACCGCGGGCCGCAACTACACTGAGCGGGTGCGCATCCGTCTCGACATCGCCTACGACGGGACGCACTTTCGCGGCTGGGCGCGCCAGCCCGGCCTCCGCACGGTGCAGGGGACGGTCGAGGGCGCGCTGGAGCGCATCCTCGGCGGCACCGCGTCGCTCGTCGTCGCGGGTCGGACCGATGCCGGAGTGCACGCCACGGGACAGGTCGCCCACGTCGACCTCGCCGCGAACCAGGTGGCGCGGCTGCGGCGGAGCCGAGTCGGCGTCGCCGGGGCGGCCGACCGCCATCCCGGGGCGCCCACCGCAGCTCCCAATGCCACCGTCCCCGCTTCCGCGCCCGATCCGACCGCTGCCACCCTGCCGCCCGACCGGACGGTCCCCGCTTCCGCGCCCGATCCGACCGCTGCCACCCCGCCGCCCGATCTGACCGTCCCCGCTTCCGCGCCCGATCCCGGCCTCGCCGCGGCGGCCGCCCGACTCGCGGCGCGCGTGCGCGGCGTCGTCGGGTCGTACTCCGACGTCGCGGTGCATCACTCATCCGTCGCGCCCGAAGGCTTCGACGCCCGTTTCTCGGCGGTGTGGCGGCGCTACTCCTATCGGATCTCCGACACCGTCACCGGCTACGACCCCCTCGAGCGTCACCGCACCACCACCGTGCGGGCGGCGCTGGACGAGCAGGCGATGGATGCCGCGGCGCGATCGCTGATCGGCCTGCACGACTTCGCGGCGTACTGCAAACCCCGCGAGATGGCCACGACCATCAGAACCCTGCTCGAGTTCGACTGGCGACGGGATGCCGAGGGCGTCCTGGTCGCGAACGTGAAAGCGGACGCGTTCTGCCACAGCATGGTCCGCGCGCTCGTCGGCGCGTGTGTGGCGGTGGGTCAGGGCCGGCTGGATGTCGATGACGTGCGGGACATCCGAGACGAAGGCCTGCGCACGAGCGACTTCACCGTGATCGCCGCGCGCGGACTGACCCTCACCGAGGTCGGCTATCCCTCCGATGAACTCCTCGCCCGGCGTGCCGAGCAGACTCGAGCCCGGCGCGACCTCGAGTGAACGCGAGCGTTTGCCCGCCTGTTTCGCAGCGGCAGTGAGCGGGATCCGGTGCGGCGGACGGAGGTGGCCGGCGAGTGCGGCCGTGGCATCCGATCGTCCTCCGAAGCGCGCCGAGCCGGTCGCCCCCGCCCGCCGGCGCGCCCTTCCGGCGTAGGTTGGAGGAAGAGGGGGACAACGTGACCAACAGGATTGTCGTAGGAATCACCGATGCGCCGGTGTCGCGCCGCGCCCTGGACTGGGCCGTGCAGCGGGCGGCCGATCGGCGGCAGACCGTCGAACTCATCTCCGTGGTCGGCGGAGCGGTCGGCGCGGTGGGAGAGCGCGCGGTCATCGAGGAGGCCATGGAAACGAGCCGTCAGCGCCTCGAGGACGAGGTGCGGCGGATCGAGGAGCGCGGCGTCGTCGCGACCGTGCGGGTCGAGCGGGGCAACCCGGTCAAGCGTCTGATCGATGCCGCAGCGGATGCCGCCCTTCTGGTGATCGGCAGCGACTACCGCGGTCCGGACTCCGGGCCCGCGCGCGGTGCCCATGGTGTGCGGATCGTGTCCGGAGCGCGCTGCCCGGTGGTCGTGGTTCCGGATCTGGACGTGTCCGGGCGGTCGGGTGTGCTGGTCGGCGCGGACGGGTCGGATGTGTCGGAGCGGGCGATCGCCTTCGCCGCGGCTGAGGCCGACCGGATGCGCGAGCCGCTCACCGTCGTCACCGTGTGGACGCCGGTCGTCACTCCGCACAACCCGGGCGTGTATCCCGAGGAGTATCTGCGCAACATGCAGTCGCTGGCCGAGGAGGCGCTCGCGCTGTCGGTTGCCGGACTGCGGCAGGACTATCCGGATCTGGAGATCGTCAAGCACGTCGAGGAAGGGTACCCGTCCGAGATCCTGAACCGAATGGCCGGATCCGCGCGACTCGCGGTGCTGGGCTCGCACGGTCGTGGCGCCGTCGCGCGCCTCCTGCTCGGTTCGATCAGCGAAGAGGTGCTGGCTCGGCTGGCGACGATCACGTCGATCGTGCGCTGAGCGGGGCGGAGGTCGAGTCGGCCCCGGCTCCTGCGGCGCGCCGGGACTCGAGGAACCGCAGCAGACTCCGTGCGAGGTCCTGGCTCAGACGGCTCCCGTCGTCGTCGGCGTTGTCGCGGATCGCGGTCGCGGCATCCTCGACGGCGCGCGCCCGATCGACCGCTGCTCGTGCCTCGCGGACGGCGGCGGCGGCATCCGAGTGGACGGCGCGCAGCCGGGTACGTTCGGTCTCATCGATCCGCGGCGGGAGGGTCAGCTCGAGCGCGCGTCCGGCGCGATCACGTTCGATCTCGCTTCGGCGCAGCGCGCGCTCGGCCGCGATCCGCGCCTGACGGGCGATCCGGACCGCCTCGGCGAGGGAGCCCCCGGAGTCGTCGGGGGATGCCGGGCTGGCGGTGCTGGCGGTATCGAGCCGCCGCGGGCGCACGCGCGCGGCGCGCTTCGGGTGCATCATTCTCGTGGTCATGCGGGGTCCCTGTCCTCGGTCCTGTCCCCGTGCAGGAGTGGCCGGGCGCAGGTTTTCGTACATCGCGGGCCCATCCTCGCCGCCGGGGGTGCATGTCCCCGCCCGCGCGAGTGCATGTCCCTGCTGTCGAGAGTGCACGTCCCTGCTGCCGAGAGTGCACGTCCCTGCTGCCGAGAGTGCATCTCGCCGCCCGCGCGAGTGCATGTCGTCGTTGCGGAGGGTGCGTCCCCCTGCTGCCGAGGGTGCGTGTTGGGGGACGCAGAGCGCCTGACCGGGTTGCACACGGAGGCGCACCTGCTGCAGGCGTGCACTCTCGGGGGCCGAAAGCCGCACCGCGAGCGCCGGGGACACGCACTCTCGCGGGCAGCAACGCGCACTCTGGGCAGTGGTGACGTGTACTCTCGCGGGCAGTAACGCGCACTGTGGGCAGTGGTGACGTGCACTCTCACGGGCAGCAACGTGCACCTCGCGGGCGGCGACGCGCACTGGCGGCGGGGCGGGGCCGGCGCCCGGGAACCCGGGCGAGGGCTGGGAAATCGGCATGTCATTGTCAAGGGTGCATGCCCCGGAAAGCGGGGCGTCATAGGCTGGGATCGCTATGAAGGTGATCTCCTACAACTTGCGCAAGCATCGCGCCGCGGGCGAGCTCGCGGCACTCGTCTCCCGTCACAGCGCGGACGTGCTCTGCCTCCAGGAGTGCGACACCACGAGCATGCCCGACACGATCGGCGGGCTCCGCCTGGCCAACGCCACCTCGCGCAACCGCCTCGGCCTGGCCGTCTACTATCGCGAGAACACGTTCCGCCTCGTGGATGTCCGCTCCATGGCTCTGAAGAAGTCCATGCACGACCGCGTGCTCAAGCCCGCTGAAGAGCGGATGCTGGGCGTCCGGCTGCACGACATCGACCAGAACCGCGACGTGATCGTCGGATCCTTCCACGCCGCGCCGCTCACCGCGCTGAACTCACTCCGTCGCCACCAGATCCGCACCGCGCTGACCGAACTGCAGCAGTTGGGCGAAGGCATTCCGGTGCTGATGGTGGGAGACTACAACTATCCGGTGTTCAAGGAGAACCTGGGGCAGAAGATCCGCGAGCACGGGTACGAGCTGAACCTCAGCGACGCGCGCACATACACGCGCTACCGGTTCTTCCGCGGACACTATGACTTCGCAACCTCCGTCGGGTTCACGATCGACCGCGTCCGGACACTGCCGCAGGGCCTCAGCGACCACCTGCCGATCCTGGTGACCGCGCACATCACCAGCCAGTCCGCGGCGAACGCCGCCTGACCCGGACCGCGAACGCCGCCTGACCCGGACGGCGAACGCCGCCTGACCCGGACCGCGGCGCAGCGACCGAACCGGTCGCCGCCCGACGCGAGGTCGCTCAGTCCGCGTTGTTGCGTGAGCGGCGTACCATCGCCGTCACACCGAGGGCGGCGCCGGCGAGCACGAGCGCGCCTCCGCCGATCCACAGACCGGTCAGCGACGCGCTGTCCATGCCGGTGGTGGGCAGTCCGCCGCTGGCGTTGCTGACTGTCGCGGCGGCCGTGCTGCCGGCGGAGGTCGGCGAGACGGCGGCGATGATGTACGTGCCGCTCGCGTTCGAGGGCAGCGTGATCGGCACCGCGGGAAGCGAGCCGATCTCCGTGGACCGCGCGGTACCGCTGGCGGTGCTGATCGCGAACTTGATCATGCCGATCGAGGCTCCCGAGCCGTTCTCACCCGTCACCGTGATCGTGACCGGCTCGTCCGGCGAGAATGTCTCGGCCGCGCACTGGAACCGCAGCGTCTCACCGGCAGAAGCCGTGGCGGGCGAGACGGTGCACGACCCCGACGGAGGGTAGATCGCATTGGCGGATGCCGCGGAGGGCAGTGCCAGGGCAACCAAGGCGGCGAAGGCCGAGGCCGTCAGAAGTGTGCGAACGGGGTGCTTCATGGATCTCTCTCGCGGTGCGGGGGGCGGCATCGAGTGCGGAGGGTCGGCATCAAGACGGAGGCACCGCCAGCAGAAGCTGCGGTGCCAGTCTCTCCAGACTACGGGCCGCCGCAGGTATCGGCAAGCATCGTGGTCGCTGATCGCGCGTCGATCCGGCGGCCGGACCAGCGCAGAGCGCCGAAGCTACCCGACGCCCTCGCCCATGAGCAGCCGCCGGACCACGGCCGCGCTCATCCGCTCCCAGCGGTCGCCGCCGTTCTGGCTGGCCAGGATCGCCGCCTCGCGGCTCATCAGGATCAGCGTATTCAGGTCGTACCCGAGCGTCGAGGTCGCCGCCCATCCCGCACTCGCCGAGGGGTGAACGGGCAGCTGGCCGGGTACTTCGAGCTGACCGACCTGCTCGAGGCACGAACTCAGGAGTGCGCGCACGGTGGCGTCCGGGTGGGGGATCAGCACGAAGGTGCCGGTCGCGTCCGGGCACACGCTGCAGTCGGGCGGAAATGCGGACCGGATCAGCCGGGTGAGGCTTTTCGCACTCTCCAGCTGCGCCACGGTGCCCGCCGCCTGGCGGATTTCAGCGGCGTCGTCCATCCGCAGGTACACGATCGAGCACTGTTCGGCGGTGCGCTGCGCGCTGGCGAGGCGATCGCTCGCCCCGAGCTCGAACGCCTCCCAGTCACACGGTGCGGCGGCCGGGCTGCGCAGGCTTCTCTCTCGCCATGACAGGCCGAGGATGGCCACGAGCGCGGATGCCACGTACAGGAGCAGGCCGATCGATGAGATCGAGCGCACGACGATGAGATCGTCCCCGGTGGTCGGCGGATAGATCAGGCCGGCGACCGCGTTCCCGATCCCCACCACACCGAACGCGACCGAGATCACCATGAGGGGCTGCAGCAGGCGGTTGCCGCGATCGCCGAAGCGCAGCCAATCCACGAACAGCAGGATCGCGAAGGCCGACGCGACCAGGAACACCACGCGGTAGGCGACGCTGAATCCCCCGCCGTCGCCGGTGGCGACGAGTGCGATCGCCGACAGCACGCCGACGACGGGTCCCACCCAGACGAACGGGCGCACCGCCCAATAGGCGCGGAAGCCCGACCACAGCAGTGCCGAGCCCCCCATCAGCGCGCCCAGGCAGATGCGCCGGATGAGCTCGGAGCCGTTGGCCTCGCTTGCGGCCACACCGAAGGTGGCGACCATGGCGAGAGTGAAGGCGCACGACCAGTACAGCGTCGCCTTGCCCGGTCTGCTCAGGAACGCGACGCCGACGGTGAGCAGCGTCGCCAGTGTGGCGAGCGCGGCGTGCGCGAGCTGGAAGGACCACCCCGATGCGGCGTCGATGTCGATCACGCTGTCTCCCCTGCGCCGGCTCGGGACGCGATCGCCGCGGAGGTGGGCAGCCGCACCGTCACGGTCGTGCCGACGCCGGTCTCGCTCTCGATCGAGAGCGTCCCGTTGTGCGAGGTGACGATCTCGTGCGTGATGCCCAGCCCCAGGCCGGTTCCGGTCGCCGTCTCCTTCGCGGCCGGCGCCCGGTAGTACGGGTCGAACAGCTTCGGCAGCTCCTCCGCGGACACCCCGATGCCGGTGTCGGCCACGACGAACTCCGCGGTCGTCCCGTCGCGCCGGGTCCGGATCTGGATGCGTCCGCCCGAGGGCGTGTACTTGATCGCGTTGCTGAGCAGGTTGTCGATCACCTGCCGAAGCCGGAAGGCATCGCCGACGATGAGCAGCGGGTTGGCGACCGGAGTGTCGATCGTGACGTTGTGTGCGCGTGCGGTCGGGCTGAACGAGGCGACGGAGTCGGCGACGATCTCGGACAGGTCGATCTCGTCGTGGGTGTAATTTCCTGTGGTCCGCGAAGAGGTGAGCATGCTCGCCGTCATCTCCACCATCCGATTGCTCGCCCCCAGCATGGTTTCGATGCGCTGTCGCGTCTTGGGGGTCAGGTCATCGCTCTCGAGGGCGAGTTCGGCGTTTCCGATCAGGACGGTCAGCGGATGCTTGAGCTCGTGCGACGCGATCGCCGCCAGCCTCGCGCGCTCGCGTTCGGCATGGGTGATGTCCGTGATGTCGTTGACGACGAGGAGGTGGCTGGGCTCCTCGCGCGCGGAAGCCTGCACTCGCTTGGTGCTGACCGACAGCGCGTGCCATTCGCCCTTCGGGGTGAACAGCCAGACGCGGACGTCGGAGAAGGTCTCACCGCGCGCGGCCCGCGCGAACGGACGGTCCATCGCGGGGATGGGCATCTCGCGAAGGCCGGTGTACTCGACCGACCGCGCCGGAAGACTGGGGTCCAGCGGATCGAGCGCGTACAGCCGGGTGTAGGAGTCGTTCACGGCGAGCACGGCACCGGCCTTGGAGATCCGTGCGATCCCGGTGTCGACGCCGTTCAGGATCTCGCGGGCGCTGCGCTCCTGGTCCTTGCGGCGGTCGGCCGTCGCGTTCAGGCGCCCGGCCTGGCGGATCAGCAGCCGCCGCAGTGAGCGCGTCCGGCGGATCGCCAGGTGGGTGGTGATGCCGATGAAGGTCAGCGACAGCATGACGATGAAGATCGTCAGCGTCGGTCCGGTTCCCCATGGCGCCGTCGCGTCGATCAGCAGGATGGCGCCGATCACGCCGAGCATCGCCCCGATCGTCTCGGCGCGGAAGTTCATCGACACCCACATCACCGGGAACACCCACAGAAAGCTGAATGCCTGTTCGGTGGTGATGCCGATGAATCCGATCGCGAGCGCGTCCAAGAAGGGGACGGTCAGCACAGCGACCTTCGGCAGGCGCGACCAGGGCACGATCAACGTGGCCAGCGTGAACAGGATGATCGCGGTGAGGCCGGCGGTGAACGTCCACACCGCGAACAGCTGCGGCTGCACGGCGAGGACGAGCAGACCGATCACGACGACACTGGCGGCCAGGACCAACTGCGTCATCCAGATCGAGCGCGTGCGGACGTCGGGCGCCCCCATCGGGAGCGCCCGACGTCTACCCCCGGTGGTCACATTCGCGAGTCTATCCGGGGCGGTCCCGGGAGTGGTGGCTGGCATCGCGGAGTCGCACGTGATACCGCATCACGACGTCGGCGAACGCGCGCGCGGGCGGGCGGGCGCAAGGTTGGCTGAAGATCTCGGCATCCCACCTCAATATTTCCGCGAACGCATGAAGATCCGCCCTGCCGATACGGATGCGGGACCGCGGCGCCCTAGTGTCGGTAACGAGCGGCCGAGACGGTCTGCCGGGTCAGTTTCAGCGGGGGAAGTGAGTCCGATCGCCATGATCGAGGTGCAGGCAGCCGAGCGCGAGGCTCCGTCCATGCGGCGCAAGAGGCAATGGGGAACCGAGCGTTCCCAGGCGTCCCTGCCGGCCGTCCACGACCGCCCGTCCAACGCGAAGCTGATCTGGGGCCGTGTCGCGATCTGGGTGACGATCGCCGTCTGGGCGCTCTACGTCCTCACCGTCGTCGTCACGCTCCTGATGGCCGGGGCGTTCGACACGGCGTGGCGCGTCATCGAGGCGGTGTCGTATCTTCTGGTCGTCACGTTCCTGACCTTCTCGGCGCTGATGTATCTGGTCGCCCGCCAGGGCGCCTACCAGCGGTTCCGCGAGCACCGGCGCGCGCCGCGCGCCGAGCTGGACCGGCATTTCTCCAGCCCGCACGAGACCCTGACCGTACTGGTGCCGTCCTATGCCGAAGAGCCCGCGATCGTCCGCAAGACGCTCTGGTCCGCGGCCCTGCAGGAGTACCCCTCGCTGCGTGTCGTGCTGCTGGTCGACGACAACCCCAACCCGAGCGACCCCGCCGACCTCGACCGGCTGAACGAGACCCGCGGGATCGCAGCGGAGATCATGGCGGCGATGGACGCGCCGGCGGAGCGATTCAGCCTCGCCCTGATCGCCTGCGAACACGAGTCGCTGCTCGCCGAGGGTCTGACCGAGCACTCGATGGTGCGCCTGTTCGAGGAGTACCTGTGGGCGGTGGAGTGGCTTCGCGAGATGGCCGCCGCGCAGCCGCGCGAAGACCACGTCGACGACTTCTTCGTCGAGCAGGTGCTGCTCGGCCTGGCCGATGACCTGGAGACGACCGCGACCGCGGTGGGCGCGGCGATCGACGCCTCCGAGATGATCCCGCCCGCCCGCGTGCACGAGCTGTTCCGCCGGTTGGTCTGGATCTTCACCGTCGAGGTCGCCTGGTTCGAGCGCAAGCGATACGTGTCGCTGTCGCACGAGGCGAACAAGGCGATGAACCTGAACTCCTACATCGGCTTGCTCGGCGGGCGCTTCCACGAGGAGCAGACGCCGGACGGGCTGCTGCTGCGCCCCGTCACCGGTGCCCAGCCGGCGGATCTGGACGTGCCGTACTCGGAGTTCGTCCTGACCCTGGATGCCGACTCGGTGCTGCTGCGCGACTACTGCCTGCGCCTCGTGCACTTCCTCGAGCAGCCGCAGAACGCCCGCGTGGCCGTGACGCAGACCCCGTACTCGTCGTTCCGCGAGGCGCCGACGCGCATCGAGCGGCTCGCGGGCGCCACCACCGACGTGCAGCACATCCTGCATCAGGGCATGACCGCGCACAACGCGACCTTCTGGGTCGGCGCGAACGCGGTCATCCGCATGGAAGCGCTCGATGACATCCTCGAGATCGACATGGTCGACGGGTTCGAGGTCCGCCGATACGTGCAGGACCGCACCGTCATCGAGGACACCGAGTCCAGTGTCGATCTCGGTGAGCACGGCTGGACTCTGATCAACTACCCCGAGCGGCTCAGCTACAGCGCCACGCCCCCCGACTTCGGCTCGCTCGTCGTGCAGCGGCGCCGGTGGGCGAACGGCGGCCTGCTCATCCTCCCCAAGCTGTGGAAGCAGATGCGCGAGCGCCGCCAGATGCTCAAGCCGCTGGCGCTGGGCGAGGTCATGCTGCGCGTCAACTACATGGCCTCTATCGCCTGGGCCAGCTTCGGGCTGCTCTTCCTGCTCGCCTATCCGTACGACAGCCGGCTCGTGAGCCCACTGGTGCTGGTGGGTGCGCTGCCGTACTTCCTCGCGATGGCCAGCGACCTGCACTACACCGGTTACAAGCGCACCGACGTGCTGCGCATCTACGGGTTCAACCTGATCATGCTGCCGGTCAACCTGGCCGGCGTCTTCAAGTCGATCCAGCAGGGCCTGACGGGTATGAAGATCCCGTTCGCGCGCACGCCGAAGGTGAAGGAGCGCACCGCGACGCAGCTGCTGTACGTCGTCGCCCCCTACGTGATCGTCGGCTTCTCGGTCCTGGTCGCGTGGCGCAGCTTCCTCGACGGCGCGTGGGGGACGCTGGCGTTCTCGACGATCAACGCGGTGCTGGCCTCCTGGGCGATCCTGGCGTACATCGGCATCCGCAACTCGATCGTGGACGTCTGGATCGGGATCACCGATTGGATGTGGATCGACGCCGACCGCAGTCGCGCGGACGCCTCCGGCGACGACGACGCGGTGCTGGACTGGCGCACCGCACTGCACGAAGGACATGCGGCGCCGGGCGCGACGCCGCCCGGTCGCCAATCAGCCACGCCGAAGAAGACGAAGGTACGGGTATGACGCGGTCAACAGGTCGTCACGCGGGTCAGAGACTGTCGCCGTGGCGCGTCAGCGCAGCGGTGGTCGCGGTGCTGGCCGTCGTGGGCGCCGGCATCGCCGTCCCGATGTTCGCCAACGGACAGGCCAGCGCGGAATCGACGGTGAAGGCCGCGCCGCGCTGGTTCGGCGGCTACTTCGACGTGACGGCGGCACCGGTCTCCGAGATGCCCACCTCGGCAGACGGTGCGCCCTCGAACGTGGTGCTCGCCTTCATCGTGGCCGAGGCCGAGGACTCGTGCGTGCCGTCGTGGGGCACCTACTACGGGCTGGAGGAGGCCGCCACGGCCCTGGACCTGGACCGCCGCGTCGCGCGCATGCGCCAGAAGGACGCCGAGGTGGCGGTGTCCTTCGGGGGCGCATTGAACACCGAGCTCGCCGGCGCATGCCGCACGGTCGACGCCCTGGCCGACGCCTACGAGGCGGTCATCGACCGCTACGACATCGAGATGATCGATCTGGACGTGGAGGGCGAGAACCTGGCCGACACGGTGGCCGGCGTCCGGCGTGCCGAGGCCGTCGCCCAACTGCAGGAGAAGCGCCGCAAGAAGGGCGAGGATCTCATCGTCTGGCTCACGCTGCCCGTCGCCACGCACGGCCTCACCGACGCCGGGCTGGCATCGGTGGACCAGATGCTCACGGCGGGTGTCGAGCTCGGCGGGGTCAACGTCATGACCATGGACTACGGCATCGATCTGGAGGGAGCCTCGATGGCGGATGCCGCGATCTCGGCTCTGAAGGCCACCCACACGCAGCTCAGCGCGCTCTATCGCCGGCATGAGATCAGCCTGCCCCGCGCGGGTGCGTGGTCGGTGCTGGGGGCCACGCCCATGATCGGACAGAACGATGTCGCGGGGGAGGTCTTCACGCTCGACGACGCGGAGGAGCTGAACGACTTCGCCGCCGAGAACTCCCTCGACCGCATGTCGATGTGGTCGGTGAACCGCGACCGCACCTGTGGCGCGAACTACCCGAACACCGAGATCGTCTCGGACTCCTGCAGCGGTGTGGATCAAGACGACCGCACCTTCGCCGCGCTGCTGTCGGCCGGGTTCGACGGGCGCCCGACATCCACCCCGACTCAGACGCAGCGGCCGGCCCCGGTCGTCAAGGACGATCCGGACACCAGCCCGTACCCGGTCTGGTCCAAGAACCTCGCCTACTCCACCGCCGTGCGCGTCGTGTGGCACGGCAACGTCTACGCCGCGAAGTGGTGGACCAGGGGCGGTGCCGAACCGGATGATCCCACCTTGGACGGCACTGCGACCGCGTGGACGCTGGTGGGCCCGGTGCTGCGCGACGACGAGCCGTTCTCG
This sequence comes from Microbacterium sp. zg-B185, assembly GCF_030246885.1. Classification (NCBI taxonomy): domain Bacteria; kingdom Bacillati; phylum Actinomycetota; class Actinomycetes; order Micrococcales; family Microbacteriaceae; genus Microbacterium; species Microbacterium sp. zg-B185. Next base: position 2,964,009 of record NZ_CP126739.1, on the reverse strand, counting down.
CTGCCCACCGCCGCCCCGGGCACGTACCCGGAGTGGTCCGCGACGGGGATCTACGTCGCCGGGGACCGCGTGCTCTACAAGGGCACGGCGTTCGTCGCGAAGTGGTGGACGCAGGGCGAGGATCCGTCGCTGGGGATCACCGACCACGACCGCTCCCCCTGGGAGCTGGTCGAGGCCGAGGCCGAGACCGAGGTGATTCCGTGACCGGGCCGGGGAGGTCCGATTACGGCGTCAGCCGGTACCCGACGCCGCGCACCGTCTCGATGTAGCGAGGGTCGGCGGCGTTGTCGCCGAGCTTGCGGCGGAGATTGGCCATGTGCGCTTCGACCGCCCGCTTGTCCGCTTCTCCGACGTAGTAGGACGTGGCAGCCTCTTCGCCGCGCAGCACGAGGGTCAGATCGGACTTGCTGCGCACCCGCCGCTTCGATTCGATCAGGGTGACGAGCAGATCGAACTCGGTGCGGGTCAGCTCGACCTCGGCGTCGGCGATGAGCGCGGTGCGGGTGGCGGCGTTCAGTCGGAGGTCGCGGTGGGCGACCCAGAGGTCGGCCTCGCCCGGGAACGAGCTCGTGGCAGGGGACTGCGACAACGGCTCGGGCGTGACCGACTGCGGCGGGTTCAGGTGCGCGTCGGGTGCCGGTGGGCGCAGCGCGGCGCTCTCGATCCGGGGCCGGCGCAGGGCGGCCTCGATCCGCGCGCGCAGTTCGCGCGGCCGGAACGGCTTCACGACGTACTCGTCGGCGCCGGCGCCCAGGCCCAGGACGATGTCGGTCTCTTCGCCCAGGCCGGAGAGCATGATGATGAAGGTGGTGCTGATGCTGCGGATGCGGCGCGCCGTCTCCAGTCCGTCGATTCCGTTCATGTTGATATCGAGCGTCGTCACCGAGGGGTCATGCGTTCGCACCGCCTCGACGCCGTCGATGCCGTTGTCCACGGCGATGGTGCGCAGTCCGGCTGATTCGAAGACCTCGACGACCAGCTCGCGGATCTCGGGATCATCCTCGATGATGACCGCGGTCTGTTGGCGCTCTTCAGTCACAGTGTTCTCGCTTCGAACGGGTCAGTGAGGTGGGCGGGGTCGGCGAGCGGCGCAGGCAACCTGAAAAAGGGGCACCCGCAGCTCGCGAGACGCAGCGACGATGCCCTTCTCGGTAGTCTAGGCATCCCCGCACCGGGCGGCAACGTCTGCGCCCTGCGCCTGCACACGCGGCGTGGAGATCAGCTCGAGGACCGGCGCCCCCGGCTCGGCCGAGCGCACCGTCGCGGTGGCGGTCGCGGTCTGTCCCGGAGCCAGGTCGACGGCGAACCTCAGCACCCGGCGGCCGTCGTGGAACCCGCCGCCGAACCCGCCGTCGCCGGTGATGGTCGACTCGATCAGGTCGAAACCGGTAGGCAGGTACAGGTAGCCGATGGTCCGGGCGATGCCGGGGGGGACCCCGAACCCACCCCCACCGGTGATGTACGCGGGCAGGGAGGTGGCGGCATCCGCGGGCGCGTTGTTGGTGACGGTGACAGCCAGGGTGGCCTCGCCGGTGGCGAGATCACCGCCGGCGATGGTGCACGAGTCCCACGCCAGCTGCGTGTCGGCCGTGACGTAGTAGTCCATCTTCGAGCCGGTGCCGTCGTTGAGGAACATGCCGAAGCGGCTGGCCTCACGGTCGCTGGTGGGCAGGCCGCCGGCGAGGGTGGTGTCGCCGATCAGTCGCTGCTCCTCCTCGTGCGCGCTCCACAGCAGCAGCCGCCGCTCGTCGCCGGCCTGCGCCAGCGCACCGACGAGCGCCGCCGGGTCGGCACTGCCGTGGGCGAGCGCGTCGAAGACGCTCGCCGCGGCGGCCGCGAAGAACGCGTCCTGGTCGGCGGGGCGCGGGTAGCGCTGGTAGACCTCGTTCAGCAGCAGCGGCACCGCGTTGTCCGCGGTGAGCACATCGCCGGTGGGCAGTGTCACCGGCCCGGTGGCGGTCAGCAGGTAGGACAGCGCGACCGGGTCGAGCGAGATCACCCCGTCGACCTGAGTGCCGAACTCGCGCGCCCACATCTCGCGCGCAAGCTGCGCGGTGATCGAGAACTCCGGCACCTGGGTGACGTTCTGGATGAACCGTCCGGGCAGCGCGCCGTAGATCGCGGTCACCTCATCACCCAGGGGCAGGACGGTTTCGGGGTAGCGGGGGAAGTCGCCGGATGAGCCTTGCGCGGCCAGGCTCATGGCACCGCCGTCGGTGTGCACCATCGCCATCGCCCCGACGATTCCGCCGAGCGAGCGCCATTCCGCGTTGTTCTGGAACACCACGAGGTAGTCGCGCGGTCCGTCCGCGCCCAGCATCGGCGGCAGGAGGGTCGCAGCGCGGGTGACCGCGTCGGTGGCGACACGGGTCCGGGCGAACAGATCCGCGACCTCGTCGACGGCCTCGCGCAGCGGTGCGACGAGCGGTGTGCGGTCGATCTCCTCGACGGATGCCGCGGCGCGCGTGAGCCCGTCGTTCGCCGTCTGCGCGGCATCCTGGATCGCCACGAAACTGGACAGGTCCACGGCGCCGCCGGCGGGGCGGAGCGCGTCGACCGAGAACGTGCCGGCGACCTCGGTGAGGGGGGTCAGGGCGTTCTGGGCGACGTCGTCGACGGATGCCGCAACAGTCGAGACCGCGCGCAGCTGCGGTCCGAGCCACGGCAGCCCTTCGGCGACCCGCCACACCGGGTCGGAGGTGAGCGCATGCGCGGCCGCGGTGTCCTCGGCCAGCACCGGGATCTGCGCGGCGGCGGCGGTGGGGTCACCGGCCTGCGCGGTGATCGCGCGGGCGGTGCCCTGCGCGTCGGTGAGGTGGCCGTATGCCAGTGCGCCCCGCACGCCGACCCAGCCCATCATGATCACCGCTGCCACCAGCAGCACGCCGAGCGCGATCGGCACCGCCAGGCGAGCGGCGCGCGGGAGGCGGGGTGTGGGGGAGGCGGTCACCCGATACAGCCTAGGCGGCCCTCGCGGCGCGCCCGCGACGGTCGCTAGCCCGGAGCGTCGAGGGCGGCGGCTGCCGGGACGGCTCGCTCGGCGCGATCGCCTCCCGTGGCGACGGCGCGCTGGGCGGCAGTGCTCGCGGCGTGCTGCAAGACCTCGAGGTCGTAGCCGAAGTCGCTCACCGTCGCCCACCCGACGCTCGCGGACAGGTTCACGGCGAGGTCCTGCGCGATGTCCGCGGCATCCCGCGCCTCGAGCAGTCGCCGGATGAGCTGTCGCACGGTCTCGGTCGGGCGTGCGATCAGGACCACCACCCGATCGTCGGCGAGGGCCGCCACGTCCGCGTCGGCCGGGAAGGATGAGCGCACCCGCTCTTCGAACCACCGCGCGAACTCGCGGAAGGTCGTGGTCCCGGCAGCGGTACGCAGGTCTTCCGCATCGTCCAGACGTGCTTCCACGAGCACCCACTCGCCCTCCCGGGCGCGTTCGGCGCGCTCGAGTCGCTGCGATGCGATGTCGGAGAATCCCGCGGAAGTGAACCAGACGCCGGTCTGGGAATGGATGCTGTCCTCGCGCGCCAGGAAGAGGAGTGTGACGATGGCGCAGACGAGGTAGACGAGCATGCCGAGCAGGTTGGCCTCGCGCAGGATCGCAAGGTCGCCGAGTCCGGGGGCCACGGTGATCGATGCCAGACGCAGGGCGGCGACCACGAGGTAGACCACCGACATGACCAGGAGTGGCACGGTCACCCCGCGCCCCTTCTCGGGTCGACGCAGGAGCTCGGTGATCGTCAGGGCGGCGAACACGGCAGCCGCCGCGTAGGCGATGCAGAACACGGCCGGGTAGCTCGGCTGCCCGGCGCTGATGCCGAGCGCGAGCGTGGAGCAGACGGCGACCAGAACGCCGGTCCACCACCGGGAGCCGACGCCGCGATCGGCGCGCAGCCCCGCCCAGATGAACGCGGGTGCCGACAGCATCATCCCGAACGCGGCGAGCCCGAGCATTTCCGAGCCCAGCTCGGCGGCGATGACGGTGCCGTAGGCGGTGAGCATCGCCGCGATGAAGGCGGTCGACCACAGCGCCGTGGCTTTGCCCGGGCGCGCCAGGAAGCCCAGTCCGACCATCAGCAGTGTGCACAGGGTCGTCAGCGCGACGTGCGTGATGCCGATCACAGCTCCGCCGCCCTGCCCGGCAGCGGGATGCTGATCGCCACCGTCGTCCCTCGGCCCAGGCCGCTCTGCACGGAGATCGTGCCGCTGTGCGCTTCCACGATCTGCCGGGCGATGCCCATGCCGAGGCCGGTGCCGGGGACGCTGCTGGCCCGGGCGGTCGCCGACCGGTGGTAGGGCTCGAACATGGTGTCCACATCCTCCCGGGACATGCCGACGCCGGTGTCGGCGACTTCGATGCGGACCGCGTCCGCGCTGCGGGAGGTGCGCACCAGTACGGTTCCGGATGCCGGCGTGTATTTGACGGCATTGCCGACGACATTGTCGATCGCCTGCCGCAGGCGGAACGCGTCGCCGACAAGCGGCAGGGGGTTCGTGTCCGGTGCGCTCAGCTCGACCCCGCGCGCGGTCGCTGTGGGCCGGAACGAGGTCACGGAGGCTTCGACCACCGCCGCCGCGTCGAACTCCGCATGCGCATCTGCGCGTTCCTGGGCGCCGGGCCGCTTCTGCAGCACCGTCGAGGCCAGTCGCAGGACCCGCTCGCTCGCCGCTTCGATCTCGGCGAGGTTGCGTCTGGCGTCGGCCGGAAGGTCGGTGCGCTCCAGCAGCAGGTCGGTGTGGCCGAGCACCGCGGTGATCGGATTGCGCAGCTCGTGCGAGACGGTCAAGGCGAGACTCTCCCGCTCTCGCTTGGCTTCGAGCAGCGCGGTCATGTCGCGCAGCACGAGCAGGGTGCTGGGGCCCTCGTCGTTCGCGCCGGAGAGGGCGCGCGTGCTGACATCCAGCGCACGCCAGCGTCCCTCCACGTCGAACAGCCACACCCGTTCCTCGTCGATCCCCTCCCCGCGCGCCGCACGCGCGAGCGGTCGCGACTCGGCGTCGAGCGGCTCGCCCCGCAGCGTGGCGTATTCGACCGCTCTGCCCGGCCGAGTGAGGTCGTCGGGGTCGAGGCCGTACAACTCGGCGTAGGCGCGGTTCGCGGCGACCATCTCGCCCTGGTCGCTGATCCGGGCGACCGCGATGTCCAGCCCGTCGAGGGTCTCGGTGGCGCGTTGCCGCTGCATCTCCACCCGCTCCAGCGCAAGTCCCAGACGGGATGCCTGTCGACTCAGCAGGCGGCGGAAGGCCCCGGTCTGCTGCGCGGCGACGTGGAAGGTCATCCCGATGAACGACAGGCACAGCAGCACGATGACCAGGCGCAGAGTGTTGAGCGGACCTCCGGCGGTGGCCACGCTGTCCAGGATCAGCAGCGCGGTCACTGCCGCCAGTGCGCCGATCAGCCATTTCAGCCGGTAGAAGGTCGCGATCCACGCGATCGGGAACACCCAGAGGTAGCCCAGGCGCAGCTCGGAGTTCAGCGCCAACAGGCCGATGCCGACGATGTCCATGAACGGGACCAGCACGACCCATCGCGTGCCGATCCGGGTCCACGGCGTGAAGAGCGCGGCGATCGTGGTGGCGACGATCAGCAGCACCCCCGCCCAGTAGGCGGCGTCGGCGAACATGATCGACGGCACCGCCACGACGACGATGGTGACCAGGACGACGCTGGCGGCGAGGGCGACCTGCCACAGCCAGATCGATCTCGTGCGGGCGTCGGAGCGCGGGAGGCCGGGCGCCCGCACGCTCAGCTCGCCTGCTGCGGGGACTCGGCCGTGGTCCGGTTGCCGACACCGGCCAGACCGCCGGAGCCGGCCTGAGTGCTGCGCGCCCGACGCATGACCGCTTCGATCCGGGCGCGCAGCTCGCGCACCCGGAAGGGCTTGGTGATGTAGTCGTCCGCGCCGGCGGACAGTCCCAGCACCGCATCCGCTTCGTCGGCGAGCGCCGAGGCGATCATCACGAAGGTGTCGCTGTGATCGCGGATGCGCCGCACGGTCTCGAAGCCGTCGATCCCCGGGAGATTGACATCGACCGTCGTGATCATGGGGTGATGCGTGCGCACGGCGAGCACGCCGTCTTCGCCGTTGTCGACGGCCACGACGGTGAATCCGGCCGACTCGAATACTTCGACGAGCAGCGTCTGCACCTGCGGGTCGTCTTCGATGACGACCGCGGTGGCGGGTGTCGCGATCTGGTCAACCACAAGCGTCCTCCGCCAAGTGTTCACTGCCGCGCCCCGGTCCACATGCTGCAGACCGGATGACCCGGAGATCGGCTTGTTCAGCATCATGGCATACAACCGAGGGAGGAGCCGAAGTCAGCGCGCCCCGACGGCGACGCGACCGGTCCGAGGCGTCACACCTGCGCGGGCTCGGTGAGGCGGTAGCCGATCCCGCGCACGGTCTCGATGTAGTTGGGCTGCGTGACCGAGTCGCCCAGCTTGCGACGCAGGTTCGTGATGTGCACCTCGATGGCGCGCTTGTCGAGGTCGGTGACGTACTCCGCGCCGAGGTGGTCGCCTCGGGCGACGCGCGCGAGATCCTCCTTCGAGCGCGGCCGGCGCTCGGATTCCAGCAGCGTCTGCAGCAGATCGAACTCGGTGCGCGTCAGCAGGAGTTCGCGGTCTCCGCGGCAGACCACGCGCGTGCTGGTGTCCAGGGACAGATCGCGGTGGTTCAGGACGTGCGCGAGCAGTTCTGCCGCGCTGACAGACGACGCGGTCTGCTCGCCGCGATCCACCAGGCGAGGCCGGCGCAGCATCGCCTCCACCCGCGCGCGGAATTCCCGCGGCCGGAAGGGCTTGGTGACGTAGTCGTCCGCGCCGATGCTCAGGCCGAGGACGACGTCGGACTCGTCGGTGCTCGCCGTGACGAGCAGGATGAACGTGTCGCTGAGAGCCCGTACCCGTCGGACCGTCTCGAACCCGTCGATTCCGGGCATGCTGACATCGACGGTGGTGACCTGGGGACGGTGCTCCGCCACGAGTGCAACGCCGTCGCCCCCGTTGTCGGTGCCGATGGCGGCGAAACCCGCGGACTCGAACACCTCGAGCAGGAGCTCCCGGACGATGGGATCGTCCTCGATGACGACGGCCGTCTTCGCGGTCCGCGAGTGCAGCATGCCCGCGGCGTCATCGCCGTGCGGGCTCGACGCGGCGGGCGAAGCGCTCATGGCCGTACCCCTCCGCACCTGGATGGACTTTTCCTCAGCGCCAGCCTACGTCCCGATGAGCGGTTCCGACCCTTTTGCCGACGCGCGGATATGATGCGGCACCCCACGGGCGCTGTCCTTCAGCGACCCTCGGCGTCCCGCTGCTCACTCGCGAGCCGGTAGCCGCGCATCGCGAGCGCGCGGCGCACCATCCGCGTGATCCCGTCCTGGATGCTCCAGCGTCCGACCGCGCCGGCGGCGCGGTAGGCGAGGGTGAGGGCGTGCTCCAGCAGACCGGCCCGGTCGCGGCCGGCGATCCGCCGCTGCACCCAGCCGAGCGGACGGCTGTACCCGGGCGGGATCACGATCATCGGAGTCAGCTGCGCCGGGCGGGTTCCCCAGCGTGCCTCCAGGTCGGCGATCGCCGCGCCGCGCAGTGTGCACTCGCGCAGGTAGGACTCCCACCCGCGCTGATGATGGTGCGCCGCCTGCGCATGCTGATCGAAGGATGCCGTCGCCCCGAGTCGCTGCAGGCGCAGGCCGAGATCGAGGTCCTCGTTGTATTCGATGCGCACCGACGGCTTCAGCTCCTCGGCACGCGCGTAGAGACCACGTGGCATGCTCAGGGTGCCGCCCCACAGCGAGCCGAGGATCGTGGCGGAGTCTCCGCTGCGCCACGCGGCGGCCTGCTTCTCGTAGTCGCGCGCGTAGACGAATGTCGGCGCGTCATCGCGTCCGCGACGCGGCGGCACGGCGACCGGCATGTAGCCCATCAGCACGCGGTCGCCGCCGGAGCCGTGGAACTCCCGGTGCCGGGTGACGAAGCCCTCGAGCGGCACCACATCGTCATCGACCGCCAGGACGATCTCGCCGGTGGCGACCCGCAGGCCCGCGATCCGCGCCAGCGCGAGACCGACGTTCTGTGGCAGCTCCGTGACCAGGACCCGTTCGTCTGCTGCGGTCGCGGACAGGTGCTCCACCCACCGCGGGTGCGGTCCGTCCAGCACGACCACGACCTCGTCGGCGCCCTGCTGGAGGTAGGCGCTGACCAGCGCGGGGATCCGCTCCAGGCGCTGATAGGAGGGGATGACGACGGAGATCGTGGGCGCCGCCGGCGGGGCGGTCACGGACGACCGGGGTCGGGCGCGCCGGTCATCAGCTCGAACATCCGCCCCACGGTGGCCTCCACGTCGTGCGCGGCCGGCATGTTCGCGCCGATGAACAGCGAGCCGTTGTACATGATGCCGGCGGCGGCGAGCTGGTCGGTGCCGAGGCTGGCGGGGAAGGGGATCAGCGCGCGGACCTCTCCGCCGCAGAAGTACCGCGGGCGCGAGACCCACGGCAGCAGGGTGCTGTATCCGATCGGATAGCCCTCCACCAGTGCTCCGTCCAACGCGCTCTCGCGCGCGGCGACCTGCTCGTTCACCCGCACGATCGTCTCGGTGAGCGGGGCATCCGCATCGCCGGCGACCTCCATGTCGCGCACGTGATTGCGCACGTTCGGCGCATCCGTGGAGTGGTACGAGACCGGGAAGCGGAGCCGGACGATGCGCTGCGGACCGCGCCACGCGCCGATGATCGCGGCGACCTGCAGGTCGCTCAGGCTGCCGCCCAGCTCGCGGGCTCGGCGACCGACGAGACCGGCATCCATCCGGCGATAGGCGGAGTGGATCGGGGGGAGCAGGCGCGTGCGCGCGGCCTCACCGCCTCTGCCGAAGCGCACCGGCAGCAGGACGCGCGCCGCGACGCGACGCACCCGCCGCAGGAACGGCTTGGACCGGTACGACCGCCAGGCGGCGGCGGCCGACGGCTGGCGCTGCCACCACTGCCGCAGTGCCAGCAGCGGCAGCTCCCACGCCGTCGCGGCACGCACTCCCGACCACGGGTCGACCGGGGCAGGCAGGGGCTGGTCGGCGGTCTTCTGGCAGATCGCCGAGAAGGTCTTCATGCCCGAGAGCCCGTCCAGGCTGGCGTGGTGCATGACGGTGCCGAGGGCGACAGTGCCGTCGCTGAGCTCGGTGACGCGCGTGCGCCAGAGCGGGTGCTTCAGCGACATCAGCCCGTCGTACGCGCCGGACAGCCGGCGCAGGTCGGCGGTCGCCGCGTCGGCGGTGTCCTCGGTGAAGAGCACGTGGCGGGCCAGGTCGAAGTCCTCGTCCGGAACCCAGGCCGGCGGCGTGAGCCCGAGCGCGGAGCGCTGCAGCCGGATGCGGAAGTCGGCGTGACTGGCCATGGTGGCGTCGATGTAGGCGAGGATCTTCGCGCGGTCCAGCGTGCCGTCGTCGCGCCGCAGCGGGGCGCCGTCGATGATGAACAGCCCCGGGACGTGCATGTTCTCGAAGGAGATGTGGTTGGAGACGTAGCCCTCCTCCCAGATCTGCATGAACTCGGCGTGCACCGCGCGGCGCCGGGTGCTCGTCGGCGGGGTGCCGGGTGCGGCGGTGGGCGTGCGAAGCGCGGTCATCGGGTTCCTAGATGGTCAGTCGTTCGATCGCGGGCGGCGTGCGGTCGGCCAGCACGGCGATGTGCGCTTCGAAGGGCGCAGGGGGGATGCCGGCATCCACCTGGACGGTCAGCGTGCGGAAATCCAGCGCCAGGCCCGCGCCGTCGGCTTTGACGATGGCCTCTTTCGCGGTCCAGACCCGTGCGAGGTAGCTGCGCCGCTCGTCATCGGGCAATCCGGCCGCGTACGCGGCCTCGGCGGGGGTGCACATGCGCCGGAGCAGGCTCGCGGAGGTGAACGCGTTGAAGGGCGCCGCTTCGATGTCGGCGCCCACGCACGCGCCCAGGCACGCGGCCACGAGGATCATGCCGCCGCTGTGGGAGATGCTCACGTCCGCCGCCGGAGCGCCGACCGGTCGCGGTTTGGCCCACTGATGAGCCTGGGCCAGGCCGCGCCAGGGGAACAGTCCGTGGTCGCTGACCAGTTCCTCCGCCCAGGCATGGGCGACGCCCGAGACGGAGGCGCGCCGCACCTGGCCGGCGGATCCCAGGCGCCACACCACGTCGGTGTCGCCGATCCGGGTCGTGCCGGAGACGTTCGGCAGGCGCGTGCCGGTGTGCGTCAAGGTGCTCATGCGGGTCTTCTCACGCTGCTGCGACACGAGCGGTGAGCGCGTCGGCGACCTCGCCCAGCGTGCCGAACTCCGCGAAGAAGGTCGGATCGATCGCGATGTCGTACGTGTCCTCGATGTCACCGCAGAGGGTCATCACGTAGATCGAGTCCAGCCCGAGCTCGGCCACGGGCGCCTCGAGGGTGACCTCCGCGGCATCCACCTGGTCGTAGAAGCGGATGCGGTCGATGAGCCACGCGGCCACATCCGACTGCGGTGCCTGGGCGGTCTGGGCGGGAGTGAGGTGTTCTGACATGGGCGTCGGCTCTCCTTGTGTGCGTCGGTATCGGTGTGCGTCGATATCGGTGTGCGTCGATGTCGGTGTGCGTCGGTCTCGGGTCAGCGGGTGGGAACGGGGGATCCGGCGCAGTGACGGATCGGGAGCCCGCCGCTTTCCAGGAGCGTGCGCGTGGGCTTGCGGCGCACCTTGCCGGTGGCGGTGCGGGGCAGGCTGCCCACGGTGGTGAGCGTCACCGAGACCGCCGGTACCGAGAAGTGCGAGGTGACCTTCTCATGGGCCAGGATGCCGAGGCCCTGCAGGGTCTCGCCCGCCTCCGCCATCGTCTCCTCGTCCACTTCGATCACCACGCCGACCCCGGCGCGGGCGCCGTCCAGTTCGAAGGCCGCGGCGATCCCCAGCGACGGCGACAGTGCGGCGACGGCGGCTTCGATGTCCTGGGGGTAGATGTTGCGTCCGCGCAGGATGATGACCTCTTTGAGCCGGCCGGTGACGAACAGCTCGCCGTCCAGAACCGCGGCCAGGTCGCCCGAGCGCAGGTAGTCCCGCTCGTCGCCGGCGAGGCGATGCCCGAAGGTCTCGGCCGTCGCGTCGGGTCGGCGGAAGTATCCGGGCGAGACCGAAGGAGAAGAGATCCACAGCTCGCCGATCGTCCCCTCCGGGGCCGCGCAGAGGGTCTCCGGGTCGACGATGGCCAGATCGGTGCTCGGGATCGCCCGGCCGCAGGAGACGATCTGCACGGTGCGGCCCTCGAGGGCCGGCACCAGGGTGCCGGATTCGAACTGCTCGGCGTCGACCTCGAGGGCGACGAAGGGTTCGCCCGCGGGCTTGACCGAGATCAGCATCGCCTCGGTCATCCCCATCGCGGGGGCGACCGTGGTGGCGGAGAGCCCGGTGGCGGCGAAGCGCTCCAGGAACGCGTTGACCGTGTCGATGCGGACCGGCTCGCTCCCGGACAGCAGCACCTCGAGGCTGGAGAGGTCCAGCTGGGCGATCTGCTCGTCGGTGGCCAGCTGCGTGCACAGGGCGAAGGCGAAGTTACCGGCGAAGCTGACCGTCGCGCGGTGCGTGCTCATCAGCTGCAGCCAGAGCATCGGACGCTTCTGGAACTGTGCGGTCGCGGTGACCACGGACTGCCCGCCGGTGCTGGCCGGTGTGATCACCTGCAGCAGCAGGCCCATCGCGTGGTGCAGCGGAGACCAGCCCACCGCGGTCGACTCGGAGCCCATGCTCAGCGATTCCGCGCACGCGCGCGCCGTGGCCAGCAGGCTGCCGTGCGTGGCGATGACGCCCTTGGGGTCGCCGGTGGAACCGGACGTGAACATCAGGATCGCGGTCGAGTCCGCGGTGACGGCCGGAGCGATCCACGACTGCGGGTCGCCGGCTTCGACGAGCTCCTCGACCGTGAGCACCCGGATGCCGAGCGTGTGGACTTCTTCGCCGAGCAGGTCGACCACGGACTGGTCGGCGACCAGCACGGTGGCGGCCGCCGCCTGCGCGAGGGCGGCGATCCGGGCGGCCAGAGCGGGGCCGGCGACCGGCATGGGTGCGAAGCCGAGCCCGGCGTAGAGGACGCCGTATGCGGCATCCGCCCACAGCAGGCCCGGTTCCAGGGCGATGACGGCGGTGTCGTCCGCTCCGAAACCCTCGGCCGACAGCGCCGCCGCGATGGTGCGAGCCCGTACGTCCAGGTCGCCCCAGCCGCGCACAGCGGAGGACTCCGGCGCGTCGTAGAAGCGGAGTCCGCGTTCGTTGCCGTGCATGTCGGCGGTGGCCTGCAGGCTCTCGACGAGGGTGGTGGGCTGGGGCATGGGAAGGATATCCGTCTCTCTCAGAGCGTGGGGGTGGCGATCGGCTTGAAGCCGCTCGCATGCAATGTCGCGAGGGCGCCCGATTCGAGTTGTGCGCGGGTCGGCTGACGGCGCACTTTGCCGGTGGGGGTGCGGGGGAGGGTGCCCTCGGCGACCACCGCCACGGCCAGTGAGGGGAGCGAGACGCCGGGGACGAGCCGCTGTCGGACCAGTTCGGCCAGGGAGTCCGCCGTCTCTCCCGCCTCGGCGAGCGCTTCGGCGGACGCCTCGAACGCCAACCCGACCGCGGAGGGGTGACCGGCGAGTTCGAAGACGGCGCCGATGCCGACCGCCGGCGAGAGTGCCCGTGCGGCGGCCTCGATGTCCTGCGGATACAGGTTGCGGCCGCGGATGATGAGCATCTCCTTGAGGCGACCGGTGACGTACAGCTCGCCGTCGACGATCGCGGCCAGGTCGCCGGTGCGCATGTAGGACCGGTCATCGCCGGGCAGGGTGCGTCCGAAGGTCTCTGCGGTCGCGTCCGGGCGGCGGAAGTAGCCGGGCGAGACCATGGGCGAGGACACCCAGATCTCCCCTACGACGCCCTCTGCCACAGGCATCAGGGTGTCGGGATCGACGATGACGACGCTGGTGCGGTCGGTCCAGCGCCCGCAGGAGACCCACTCGACGGACCCTGCGCCCGCGGAGGGCACCAGTCGGCCGGATTCGAGTGCGGCGGCGTCGAAACGTCGGATGGTGAGGGCGTCGGTGACGGACTTTCCGGAGATGAGCATCGCCTCGGTCATGCCCATCAGCGGCGCGATCGCGTCCTCGGTGATCCCGGTGGGGCCGAAGCGCTCCACGAAGGCGCGGACGGTCTCGGGCCGCACCGGCTCGCTCGCCGTGAACAGCGTCCTCAGGCTGCGCAGGTCCAGCTCGGCGATCTGCTCGTCGGTGGCCAGCTGCGTGCACAGGGCGAAGGCGAAGTTGCCCGCGGCGCTGCTGGTGCCGCGGTGCTTGCTGATCAGCTGCAGCCAGAAGATCGGGCGGCGCTGGAACAGTTCCGTCGCGCAGGCGACGGCCTTCGCGCCGTTGATCGCGGGGAACAGCGCCTGCGTGGCCAGCCCCATGATGTGGTGCATGGGCGCCCAGCCGACCAAGGTCGCGTCCCGGTCCAGCCCGAACAGAGGCACGCACGCGCGTGAGGTCTCCACGACGCCGCGGTGGGTGGTGATGACCCCCTTGGGGTCTCCGGTCGAGCCCGAGGTGAACAGCAGGTAGGCGATCGTGTCGCCGTCGATCGGCGGCGGCGTCCAGGCGTCCGGGTCGCCCTCGCCGAGGAGTTCCTCGAGCACGAGCACCGGCATCCCGAACTGGGCGATGTCATCACCCAAACGGTCGCGAACGGCCGCGTCGACCAGCAACAGGGATGCTTCGGCCGCTGCCGAGATGCGCGCCAGGGTGGGGACCAGACCGGCGGCGACGGCAGGGCCGGAGACGGGGGCCGGGACGAACGCGAGGCCGGCGTACATCGCGCCGAATGCGGTGTCCGCCACGGTGAGCGCGTCGCTGACGCCGAGGACGACGGTGTCGCCGATCCCGTGCCCGCGCTGCACCAGAGCGTGCCCGAGGCGGCGCGCCCGCTCATCCAGGTCGGCGTAGCCGCGGTAGGAGGTCGTTTCCGGCGTGCTGTAGTACAGGATGCCGTGCTCGTTGCCGAGGTCGCGCGCGCTGATGCGCAGCCCGTCGACGGCGGTGGTGGGGACGGTGTTCATCGGTGTGCTCCTTCGGCGTGCAGATGGTGGGTGCCAGGGTGCGGGTCGTGCGGATCTGGAGCGAAGCCGAACAGGGTGGTCTTGGCGGCGGGGTAGCCGGCGCGCCAGTCTCGTCGCGAACGCCACACCCCGGTCCACATGCCCTCGCGACGGCGCAGCAGTCCGGGCAGCGCTCGCAGGGCGGTGCCCGCCTGCAGGAGCGCGATGCCGACCCGGGCAGCGGCGGGGTGCCACGTGGTGCGCAGCACGGTGGCCTTGCCGGCCATCACCATGCTCATCTTGCGTCCGCTGGAGGCGGTCGACCCGCCGACCGCGTGGATGATCGCCGCGTCCGGGACGATGACCGGGCGCAGTCCCTCGGCGCGCGCGCGGGCCGAGAAATCGGCGTCCTCGCCGTAGAGGAAGAAGCGCTCGTCCATGCCGCCGAGCCGTTTCCAGTTCGCCAGAGAGATCAGCAGCAGGCACCCGGTGATGACGGGCACCTCGCGGACCGTGTCACGCTCCCAGCGTCCCAGCGATTCCGGATCGAACAGCACCGAGCGGCGCAGCAGCGTGCTCAGGCCGGTGGCGAAGCAGGTCAGCGACCACAGCGACATCGCTCCCCAGCAGGAGCTGGGATCGGTCGTCCCGTCGGGCCGCAGCGTGCGGCCGCCGTAGAGGCCGTGCTCGGGATGCGCGGTCGCGAACGCGAGCAGCGCGTCGATGGCGCCGGGCAGGACGACCACGTCGGGGTTCAGCAGCAGCACCCAGGGGGACTGCGCACTGCGGGCGCCGAGGTTGACCCCGGCGGCGAAGCCGAGGTTCGCACCGGCGTCGATCACGGTGATCTCCGGGAACTGCTCGCGCAGCGTCTCGGCGCTGCCGTCCGAAGAGCCGTTGTCCACGAGGATGACCTGCACGCGCGCCTCGGTCGTGGCCAGCAGGGAGCGGACGGACTCGGCGGTGTCGGCGGGCGTGTTGTAGTTCACGATGACCGTGGAGAGGTCGTAGGCGTGGGTCACGTCAGGCACCCGCCGTTTCGGGCGCGATGCCGCCGCGCCAGCCGATGCGTCTGGCCGGGACCCCGCCGACGATCGCTCCGGCCTCCACGTCCTTGGTGACCACGGCGCCGGCCGCGACGACCGCGCCGTCGCCGATGGTCACGCCGGCCAGGACGACGGTGTTCGCGCCCAGCCACACGTCGCGGCCGATGGTGATGTCCGCTTCGATCTTGGGCTGGTCCATGATGAATTCGCCGGGCGCGGTGCCGTAGTTGGATGCGGTGATCGTGACGTGCGGGGCGAGCAGGCATTTCTCGCCGAAGGTGATGCGGCCGGTGGAATTGCCGGCCCAGACGATGCTGTGCTCGCCGATGTGGGTGCCGGCGCCGATCGTGATGCGCTCGCCGTTTCGGAACGACACGTTCGGGGCGAAGCTCACGTTCGCGCCCCGCGTGAGCCGCCGGACCGGCTGGACGTGCGAGTACGAGGCGAAGTGCAGCAGCCGGAACGCCTGCGCGTAGGTGCGGGGGTCCACGAGTGAGCGCACGATCCCCTGAAGCTTGCCGCTCATCCGGTGGCCCGTTCCGTCGTGGCGCCGTCGGAAGCGTCCTGCGCCGCCGGCACGCTCTGCGGTGGGGTGAGGTCCGCGAAGACCCGGCCCTGCAGCGGGATGCGGCGTGCCTCGATCAGTCCGCGCGCGACGGCCCGGAGGTAGCGGCTCTGCCCGCGGCGCGTGCGCGCGCTGCCGAAGCGGCGCACGTACCGGCTGAGGCCGCGGCGGAGCACCAGCCCGGTCAGCGTCGCGCCGGCGGTGCGGTGCGTGCGCAGCCACTTGGCGCACATGGCGCCGATGCCCAGACCGTAGCTGTCGTTCAGGCGCAGGTAATCCTCGTCTGAGCGGGTGTAGACGTGGGTGACGACGGCGTCCGGCACGCGCACGACCTCGAACCCGGCGTGCAGCACACGGCACAACGCGTCCATGTCCTCGGCGCCGCCGAACCGCCGCCCCGCGCCCAGGAGCGGATCGAAGCCGCCCAGGCCCTGCAGCGTCTCGCGGCGGAAGGCCATCAGCGCGCCGTGTCCGGCGTCCAATCCGTCCCGCGTGCGCCGCAGGGTCTGCGGCGGCACGCCCACCGGCGCACGCCCGCGGGCCGTGGCATCGCGCAGGGTGCCGGTCGTGGCGCCGACCGCCGCCGAGGCGAAAGGCGCCAGCAGGGGTGCGAGGAATCCCGGCTCGACGATGCAGTCATCGTCGGTGAAGACGACGCAGTCGCTGAGGCTGGAGGCCAGGGCGAGGTTGCGCGCGATCGACAGCCCCGGGACGTCGGATCTGACGTAGTCGACGTTCGCGCTGCGCGCCACGCGCGAGGTGTCGGGGGAGCGGGAGCCGGAGTCCACCACCAGGATGCGGGTGTCGGTGGGCAGCGCCGCCTGAAGCGCCGTCAGCGCGGCGGTCAGCAGGTCAGGCCGGTCCCGCGTGCACACCGCAACGGTCGCGGTGGCCGGTGCAGCCGGGGCATGCGAAACGTCGCCCCGTGCTTCTGCGCCCGTTTCCAGGCATGCGTCAGTCACCGTCACTTCCCCCTCCCCATTGCCCCGCAGATCGCGATCTCCCAGTAGATCGCCCTGCGGCGGGTGTGCTCGGCTCCCCCAGAATTGCCAATTGCCGTCGCTCATGCAAGTCTGGGGCACGATCCGGGACATGCTGTTCACGTCCGTTCACACGGACGAAACATGTCAATGGAAGTGTTGGGTGGCGGCCCGCCATTGCGTCGCACCGGTGACGGCGCGCGGGGTGCGCTCTGTCCCGAGAAATAGCTGGGGGAGAGTGCTGTATGGAGAAGCCGAAGTATTTGGAGCGCCTGCTGCGGCAGAAGGTTCTGCTGATCGTCGGGTTCGTGGTGGCGATCATCGCCGGACTCCTCGCGGGGTTGACGATTCACGACGGCGCCATCACGACGCGCGTGCAGAAGACCTATACCGCGTCGTCGACCGTGCTGCTGGCCTCGCCGCAGCCGAACTTCTTCCAGGTCGAGATCCCGGGGACCGCGCAGGCGCTGCCGCAGCCGAACGCGGACGGGACCACTCCGACGCAGGAGCTGATCGTCGAGGACGCCACTCCGCTGGACCTTGCCGACTCGGCCATCATCCTGGCGTACATCGCCTCGTCCGACGAGGTCGCCCAGGCGGTGGCGGACCGCGTCGGCGATTTCGAGGACGGCGATGGGATCACCGCGGCGCGCCGCACGACCCAGCCGGCCGGCGATGAGCGATTCGGCGGACGCCTCTCGCTGCCCCTGATCGACATCGTGGGCACCTCCACCTCGGCCGCCCGCGCGGAGCTCATCGCCAACGAGGCCACCGAGGTCTTCGCCGATCTGATCCGCGCACAGCAGCGCGAGTGGGGCGTCTCCGAGGAGATCCGCCTGACGCTGGACGTGCTCAACGCTCCGGTCGCCGACTCCGGCGAGGGCAGCAACCCGGCCATCCCGGTGATCGTGGTCGCCGTCGGCGTGATGATCTTCTTCATCGCCCTCGCGCTGATCGTCGAGGCCGTCCGCGACCGCCGCCGCCGCCGCGAGGTCGCCGGCGACGACCGAACCGATGGCGAGGACGAGGACGACGCCCCCGACGACCTGGACGAGTCCACCGCCGATGCCCAGACGCGCGACGACGAGGCCGTGCCGGTGATGTCCGGCGCTGCCGGCACAGACGAGGCCACAGCGGAGGCCGGTGCGTCGGATGCGCCCCAGCCCATGCGCCGCCGGATGCGGACGGAGGGGATCGCCGTCGTCACCGACCCGAACGCTCCCGAGCACGGCACCGACTCCGGATCGCCCCAGCCCACGCACGCGTAGGCCTCCCATGGTCGATGTGAAGACCGCAGAGCCACCTCGGGGCACGGCGCCGACCCGCACCGTGCGGGCGTCCCGCCTGCCGCGCGCGCCCTTGTCGATCGTGATCGCCGTGGTCGCGGGGGTCGTGGTGCTGCTGGCGGTGCTGTTCCTCGAGCCGTTGCTCGTCGGCGGCGTGCTGCTGGTGGCCGGAGGCCTGTACGTCTTCCGCCGCGTCGTCTTCAACTGGACGACCATGCTGTTCGTGCTGACCGCGGTCATCCTGTTCGTCCCGATCCGCCGCTACGCGCTGCCGATCCAGGTCGGATTCGCCCTGGAGCCGTATCGCGTGGTGATCGCCGCACTGCTGATCGCGCTCGCGGTGACCGTGTTCCTGCGCGGCACCCGCGACTGGAAGCCGGTGGTATGGGGCTGGCCGATCGCGATCGCGTTGTGGACGGCGTTCGCGTCGCTGATGGTCAACGCGGTGACCCTGACCGAGACCGGGTTGATCGGGGGTGGTTTCGCCAACGTCTTCCAGCTGGCGTTCCTGCTGTCCACGATCGTGCTGGTGCGCCAGATGCTCTCCACCGAGCAGATCACGATGATCCTGCTCAATGTGATCGTCCTGGGCGGCGCGGTCGTCGGGTTCTTCGCGTTCTTCGAGCGGCTGACCCGGCGCAACATCTTCCTGGAGCTGAACACGTTCCTGCCGCTGATCCTGCTGCGCGACGAGGGCGAGTCCCTGCGCGCCGGCGGGGCGCGCGCGTATGCGTCGTCCCAGCATCCGATCGCCCTGGCGGTGCTGTTCTGCATGATCATCCCGCTGGCGATCTACCTGATGAAGTTCAGCCCGTGGCCGCGGTTCGCGTTCACGCGCAAGCTGTTCTACGCGGCCGCGATCGGCGTCATGATCCTCGGGATGCTGTCGGCGGTGTCGCGCACGGGCGTGGTCACCCTGGGCGCGATGTACCTGTTCATCCTGCTGGTGCGTCCGAAGTTGGCGGGTCTGCTCGCCCTGATCGCGGTGCCCATGGTGGTGCTGGTCGCCATGGTGCTGCCGGCGCTGTTCGAATCGATGGTGCTGTCGCTGCTGGACGTACAGGGGCTGATCGCCTCGCAGATGGCCGCGGTGGGACTGCCCGGTCAGGGCCGGCTGGCGGACCTGCCGCAGGCGTTCGCCGAGTTCAGCTACTCGCCCCTGGCCGGCACCGGCCTGGGCAGCCGCGTGGTGGTCGGCGATGACGCCAACGCCGACATCCTGGACAACCAGTGGCTGGGTTCGCTGCTGGAATCCGGCGTGCTGGGGGTTCTCGGGCTGGTCGTGCTGCTGGTGTGGCCGATCTTCGTGCTCACCCGCTTCGCGTTCCGCCGCGGCGTGCCGGCCTCCCGTGCCTACCTGGCGCTGGCGATCGCCACCTCCGCGGTCGGGTACGCCACGGCCATGTTCTTCTACGACGCGTTCGCCTTCATGCAGACGCTCCTGATGCTCAGCGTGCTGCTCGGCATCGGGGCGTGGGCGATGACCGACGGCGCCGACAGGTGGCCGGAACCGGAATCCGATCCGGTGACGGCAGAACGCGACGCACCCGCGGCGGTGGCAACCCGATGACCCAGCTGACGGTGGTGATTCCCGCACACAACGAAGAGGCCCTGATCGCCGCAACGCTGCGTCGGCTGCTGGATGCCGCGGACGCGCTCGACGTGATCGTCGTCGCCAACGGCTGCACGGATCGCACCGCTCAGCGCGCCCGCGAGGTCGGCGGTCCGATCCGGGTGCTGGAGATCCCCGAAGCGTCCAAGATCGCCGCCCTCAACGCCGCACACGACCTGATCCGGGTCTATCCGGTCGTCTACGTCGACGCCGACGTCTCAGTGACCGGCTCGGATCTGCTTTCCCTGGCGGACGGGCTGCACGCGCAGAACGCGCTGGTGGCGGCTCCGCGGATGACCGTGCAGCCGTCGTCCTCCTGGTGGGTGCGGCAGCACTACGCGGTCTGGGAGCTGACCGACTACCGCGCCACCGGACACATCGGCTCGGGCATCTACATGCTCAGCAGTGACGGCCGCGCCCGGTTCGCGGATTTTCCGCCGGTGATCGCCGACGACCTGTTCGTGCAGCGCCTGTTCACCCCGCCGGAGCGGTACACGCCCGACGACGTCTTCTTCTCCGTGGCGAGCCCCGGCTCGCTCTCGGCGCTGGTCAAGCGCAACACGCGCATCGCCGCCGGCAACAAGCAGCTCGCCCTGCATTATCCCGAGATGGCGCCGCCGGTCGCCCGCGTCGGTGCGCGCACGCTCGCCCGTCGCGTCTGGCGACGCCCGCAGCTCTGGCTGGGTTTCGCGGGATACACCGCGGTGCACACCATCACGCGCCGGCGCGCCGCGCGGCTGCTGCGCGCCGAGCGCGAGATCGCCTGGAATCGCGACGAGACCTCACGGCAGGCGATGCCATGAGTCACCCGAACCTCGCGCAGAAGGCCGCGCGCGGCGTCATGGTGACGATGGGCGGCCTGTGGGGCCGCGCGCTGCTGCAGATGGGCTCCACCATCATCCTGGCGCGGCTGCTCACCCCCGCCGACTTCGGCCTGATCGCCATGGTGGGCGCGGTGATGGGCATCGCCGAGCTGGTCCGCGACTTCGGCATGACCGGCGCCATCATCCAGGCCAAGGACCTCAGCGAGCGGGTGTGGCAGAGCCTGCTGTGGCTGTCGGCGTTCATCGGCATCCTGCTCTCGATCGTCGTGGCGCTGTGCGCACCGCTGATCGCCCTGCTGTTCAACGAACCCCGGCTGGTGGCCGTGACGCTGCTGATGGCGCCCGGCGTGTTCTTGAGCGGCCTGGTGATGCCGCTGCAGGCACGCGCGACCAAGGACCTGCGCTTCGGCACCCTGGCCACGCTGGATGTGTCCACCATGGCCCTCGGCGTCGTGGCCGGGGTGGTCACGGCGCTCCTGGGCTGGGGCTACTGGTCGCTGGTCGCGATGGCCGGCGCCCAGTTCGTGGTGCGCCTGGTCGTGCTCTGGTCGATCGTGCGACCCCGCTTCGGTCCGCCGCGGATCGTGCGCGAGACCTGGTCTCTGGTGGGCACCGGCGGCAGCATCTTCGGCGCGGAGCTGCTCGGCTATGCGGAGAAGAACCTCGACAACGTGATCATCGGCGCCCAGCTGGGCCCGGCGGCCCTCGGCCAGTACTCCCGCGCGTACGCGCTGTTCCTGCTGCCCCTGCAGCAGATGAACGGACCGCTGGGCCGGGTCGCGCTGCCGGTGCTCAGTGCGCTCCGCGATCAGGGGGAGCGGTACCGCCGCTACATCCGCAGCGCGGCGCTCGTGGTGGGCTACCTGACGCTGCCCACCTACGCCGTCGCCGCCGGAATCGCCCAGCCGCTGGTGCTGCTGCTGCTGGGGCCGAACTGGTCGATCGCGGCCACGCTGTTCAGCCTGCTGGCCATCGCCGGGTTCGGTCAGGCGATCGGTCGCCTGCGCACGTGGCTGTACATCTCGCTCGGCCGTTCGCACCGGCAGTTCGCGTACGACCTGGTGGCGCGGCCCATCATCATCGCCGGCTATTTCTTCGGCATCTGGTGGGGCGGCATCAACGGTCTCGTCATCACCTACGGCGCCCTGACCCTGCTGCTGCTCGTCCCCGGATTCGCGTGGGCCATCCACGGCACCTTCGTGAAGGGCCACGACATCTACGGACCGCTGCTGCGCCCCGCGCTGATGGCCATCCTGGCCTTCAGCGGGTCGTACTTCATCTCGCGCCTGGTGCCGACCGGTCTGGCGATCCTGGAGATCCTGGTCGGCGGCGTGGCGGCCCTGTGCCTGATCGCGCCGCTGTTGCTGTTCCGCGGATATCGCCGCGACATCGCTCAGCTGATGGACTTCGTCAAGCGGATGCGCGGCCCCAAGGCCGCCGCCGCCGAAGCGGGCATCGACGGCGCGGACGGGACGCCGCTGACCGCACCGCCGGAGCCGGAGACCTTCGCGGAGGCGGCGATGGATGAGGGGTTCGTGCGCGAGGAGCACGCCGCCGTTGCGGAGGCACCGGCGCCGGCCGCAGAGCCGACGGCGCCGGCTGTGCCGATGACGCGTCGCGAACGGCGCAACGCGCAGCGCTGACCGCTATCGCCGACGCGGCCTACCAGGCCCAGATGCTCCGCAGCGTGTCGATCTCGTAGTCGGGGATCGACTGGCGCGCCATGATCTCGTCCCGGTTCCAGTCCCGCGAATCGCCGTCCACGTCCCACGAGCCGGAGTCGCGCGGCTGCTGTTCGGAGACCGGGTTGTAGCTCAGCGTCGAGCTGTGCACCTGCGTGAAGCCCATCCGGCCGATGGCGCCGACCACGACGCAGTCGGTGAGCCGGACGTCCTGGCAGCCGCCGGCGAACGCGTTCGGGTCGCCCTCGTAGTCGCCGCTGCGGAGGGGAAACACGCGCCAGGGCAGCTGACCGCCGAGGATCATGCAGTGCTGGTAGTCGGCCAGGACGAGTCGGGTATGCAGCAGCTCCGCCGCGTTGGATGACCCGTAGTCGACGCAGTCGACGCTCAGGAACGGGCCGAACGGGCCGGTCCCGGTTCCCTCCAGCTGGATCGTGTCGCAGTGCGCGTCGCTGCCGTCGGGTTTGACCGACGGACCGAACACGCACCCATGACGGGTGAAGTTCGTCATCTCGAACGCCTCGGTGGGGCGGATGCCGGCGGTGTCATCGGCGCTCTGGCGGAATCCGAGGACCAGCTCGTACAGAGCGATGTCGCGGGCACCGCGGGTGATGTTCATCCCGTCGAACCGGCTCCAGCCGAGCTGCAGACCGACGCAGCGGGTCATCGTGACGGTCCCCGCGCTCTGGAACCCGAAGAACGACAGCCGCGCGCACTGGTCGAAGCGGATGCCGCCCGCCGCTGTGGTGACGCTGCCGAAGCCCTCGAGCGGGCAGATCAGCACGTTCCGTGCCCAGCCGGCGTTGCCCACCCCGGCCAGCACCGGGCGCGCGGAGGAGCCCGCCCCGCCACCGGGAAGCGTGCCCGGCTTGACCCGGATGATCACGCCCGCCGCGACCGTCGGCGCGTCCAGCGCCTCGACCTTGCGGGCGATGTCGATCCAGTCGCACTCGGCGACCAGTTCGAGGGCCGCGGTGTCGCCCAGCCACGGCAGATCCTCCGGGTAGTGGGTGCCGTTGGGGCCGTAGGACCGGGTCGTGGCCGGTCGCCGCGATGCGCTGGGAACCGGCGCCGGTGTGGGGGCGGCGGTGTGCGAGGGCGTCGGCCTGGGTGCCGGGAGCGCGCTGCACGATGCCAGCACACCCGCCGTCGCCAGGATCAGGGATCCACGAAACAGCGAGCGCCTATTTATGTCGGGCGGCATGCAGCTCCGTGGGTGACCTGAGCGAGAACGGGGGAGAGGGGATGATCCGAACGGTGCGGCGGCTCGCGCTCAGAATGTCCTCATAACCGAGCGTATCGGGCGTTCGGACGGTCGCCAGTCCGCGCCGCTCCAATTCGCGGGCCAGCTGCACCTGATGGTCATCGACGTGCTCGCCATGGGCGGACATGCGCGGGATCAGAATGGGGTGCTTGCCCGCGCGCAGCGCGGTCAGGGCCGAGCCGACGCCCGCGTGGCTGATCACGACTTCGGCGTCCGCGCTGGCGCGGCTGAGCTCCTCGTACGGAACGCTGGTGCGCCCCTCGATGGACCACGCCGCCGGGTCCAGATCACCAGTCTGGTACAGCACCTCGTCGAAGCTGCCGAGCAGCGGGACGACGGCATCCAGCATCCGGGTGAACGGGTAACCCTCCTGAGTGCCGACCGAGATGACCGCGCTGCGGGGCGCGGCCGATCGGGTCAGATCGGGCCCGGGCTCGAAGTCGTCGAAGACCGAGCCGCGGTACTCCCACCGTTCATCGGCCCACCCCGGGTACTGCGTGTAGGTGTGCACGTTCGGGAACCGGGCGAGGATCTTGCCGGTCATCGACGGTCCGTCCGCGCGGGTGGCGCTTTCGATGTAGTGCGCCGTGGCACCGCGTGCGGCGGCCCCCGGCAGGAAGGCGACCGCCGGGCTGGAGCCCGTGCTGATCGCCTCGGTGAAGGTCCTCTCCTTCAGCACGCGACGGGCGAGCACGACCAGCTTCGCGAAGTTCTTCAGATCCCGCGGTCCGGTGAACGGCGCGTAGATCACCTCACGGCCGCTCAGCAGCGACTCGCTGAGCCCGTTGCGGAACGTGACCCAGACCTGTCGTTCCGGCGCGTACCCCATCCGTTCCACGAAGCTCGCCAGTTGCCGCAGGTGTCCCCCACCTGAGCACACCAGTAGAACGTCCCCCTGTGACGTCATTCCATCCCCCATATTCATGCAGCGCCCCGCTCGGTGCGGGCCGCTACCCCCCGGTCAGCAGTGTGAGTATCTCCTTGTGACGCGACGACCAGGCATTCTCGGTGACGAATGCCCGTCGTTCCGTCTCGGCCAGCGTTCCCTGCGCCAGTGCCGAGTCGATCACGTCGATGAAATCTGAGACCGTATCGGTCAGGTGCACCCGCTCGCCGAAGCCGCGCACGGGGCGCAGATCGGTCGCCAGGACCGGCTTGCCGGCCGCGAGGTACTCGTACACCTTGAGCGGGCTCATCGCCTCGGTCAGCGGTGTGCGACGGTGCGCGAGAAGTGTCAGCTCGCTGTTGCGCAGGACCCCGATCACCTCGCGGCGGCCGACCTCCCCGCGGATGTGCACGTTCGGCAGCCCTTTCAGGCTCGCGATGTAGCTCGGGCTGGGCGCCGGTCCGATCAGCACGATGTGCAGATCGGGGCGTGCGCGCGCGAGCAGCGTGAGCCCGGCGATGTCCAGTCGCGAGTCGAGCGTGCCGACGTACACCGCGCGTGGGCCGGGGATGCGCGCGAACCACGCCGGCGCGGACGGCACCGGACCGGACCACTCGCGCGGTTCGATGCCGTTGGGCACCACCGCGTGCGGGCCGCGCGGGCCGATCCGGTCGATGATCTCCTGCGAGACGGCGGCGACGGCGCGGCCGCTCTCGGCGATGCGCCGGTAGGCCTCCTGGTAGGCCGGCCAGTACCGGCGACGACCCGGAGAGCTCAGCCAGTCGTCGCGGGCGTAGTACAGCGCACCGCCGGTCCACTCGAGCCGGCTGAAGCCGGCGACCAGAGGATTGGCGGTGACGAAGGACGGCTCCACCAGGGCGGCTGCCGCCGCGGCACGAAGGACCGCGCGCTCGTAGCCGAGGTACACGTCCGCGATCTCGTCGATCTGGGTCGGGTCTGCGCGCGCCGTCCGCAGCGGACTGACGTGGCGCACCTTCTCGGTCTCGCGGGCCCGGTGGCGGAAATCGATGACCGAGCGACCCCAGTTGGTCAGCCACGACCGGTACGGGTCTGCGATCAGCAGCCGGCGCACCTCGGGGCTGTCGATGAGGGTGGACACCAGCCGGTCCGGTGGCCGCATCATGCCGCGCTTGCGGGCGTCGGCGTAGGACTCGTACGAGAACGTGAAGACGAAGTCCTGGCCCGGCGGCGTCGATCCGGGGGAGCTCACGGGGCTCGGGGCGGTCGCGGTCATGGCAGCTCCCGGAGAACTCGAGCGGGCACACCCGCGACCACGGTGCGGTCGGGGACGTCTTCGCGCACGACGCTGTTCGCGCCGATCACGCTGCCGCGGCCGATCGTGACGCCGGGCAGGACGACGCAGTTCTGGCCCAGCCACGCGCCGCGGCGGATCAGCACCGGAGCCACGCGGTCGATCGGCTGGTCGCGGATGTGCGCGTCCGGATCGTCGAATCCGTGCGAGTGATCGGAGATGTAGCAGCCCCGGGCGATGGCGACCCCCTCCTCGATCTCCACGCGCGAGACGGCGGAGATGGACGTGGTGTTCATCCGCACCCGGTCGTGCAGCACGATGTTGGGCCCCGGCGCGTGCTGGGCGGGCACGATCAGCCACGACCCCGCGCCGATCAGGACCCGATCGCCGACGCTGATGTGCTCGGCGCCGCTGAGGCGGGTGGGCAGCAGGATGCGCGAGTTCTTGCCGAACGCCGCGAAGCCGGGCGCGGCGAGCTTGCTGAAGGCCAGGTCGCGCGTCCGCTGCGCGAGCAGGAGCAGATCGAGGGTGTTCACGCGGTCACCCCGCTCCGGACGCGGGGGGCGTCGGCGACGCGCTGGAAGGCTTCGACGGCCGGGTCGAACGCCGCGCCGGACAGTGCGGCCTGCGTCAGCAGCGCCAGCCGGGCGACGTAGTCCCGCTCGCTCAGTCCGCGATCGGCGGCGGTGGATCCGGCGGCGGCGCCGGCCGGGCCGGCCAGGCGCCGGCGGATCGCCGCGGCGAAGGCTGCGGCATCGCCGACCGGGACGAGGTCCGCGTCCGCGCCGGTGACGTACTCGTCGATGCCGCCGGCGTCGCTCACGACGATCGGGATGCCGGCCGAGATGGCTTCGATGGCCACCGTGCAGCCGGACGCGTGGCTGTTCGGCAGCAGCGGCAGAGCCACCACGGTCGAGGTCGCGTACGCGGCGAGGACCTCGGGCTGCGTGGCGGAGCGGACGTGGACGTGCGCCGGCCACTGGCGCGCGTGCACGTCCTCGGACAGCGAGATCAGATCGAACTCGGCCTCGGGGACCAGTTCGGTGACCGCGGCGAGCAGGTCCCAGTCACGGTGCCGGTCGTTGCCGACCACGAGGATCCGTGGCGTGCCGGCGGGCGCGGCGCCGGGGTTCGGCGAGGCGAAGTGGGTGCCGAACGGCACCCGGACCACGGTGCGCCCGGGGACCGCCTCGCGAGAGGCGTCGCGGTTCACTCGGCTGAGCACGACCTCGACCGCATGGCGCTTGACCAGTCGGTGGAAGAACGCCGCTCGCACGCGCGAGACGTTCGGCCACAGGTCCCACAGCCACACCGACTGCGCGATGCTGACGGCCCGGTAGCGGCGCGGTGACAGGGTCTTCAGCAGCGCGACGGCGAGGTGCTCGCGCTCGGTGTGCGTCCACACCGCATCGGCGCGCCGGATCACGCGGCGGTTCCGCCACACGTGCACGAAATCGAATCCCAGGAAGTGTCGCACCGACATCCGCCACCATCGCGCAATTTGGTTTTCCGGTCGGTCGTCGGACCATTCCACGGTGAACCATTGCTCGGCGAGGTGATACGCATAGGGCGTTTCGTCCACGACGTCACCGCGTGCATGTCTTTCGGCCCAGTGCTGCGGATTCAGTCCGAATCGCACGATGATAGCCACACGCTGATCGGTGCCCATGCGCTTCCCCCAGGTTGCGACGCTAACAGCCCTATGTGTCGAGAGTGTGTCTCGCCCGTTAGGGTCAGTTTTCGGTCGGTGCGGGCACCCCCCAAGGCGCCCGCACCAACCTACTCGATTACTTCGTGCCCGTTGCCCGTCGACGCGCAGCCTGCAGAGCCATGGCTCCCAGGGCGATCATCAGGGCACCGCCGCCGAGCCACAGCGGCACGAGGCTGCTGTCCAGGCCGGTCACCGGCAGCGACCCTGCCGGGTTCGGTGCCGGCGGCTGCGTCGGCGCGGGTGTCACGGCCGCCGTGGCGACGTTGGCGATCTCCAGAACGACGGATGCCTCGGTCAGCACGATCGGCTCCAGGACGGGCGCCGCACCCCACGTGACGCCGGCCACTGCGGGCGGAGTCAGTTCGGTCAGGGTGATCTCATCGCCCACGGCCAGCGCGGGGCTGGAGACGGGGGTGCCGTCGGCCAGGAGCACCAGCGGCTCAGCGGCGGGTGTGCCGTTGACCGTGTACGCCACCTGGAAGGCGGTGTCGGCGGGCACGAGTGCCGCGCCGGTGCCGGTGATCACCTTGCGCGCCTGGAACGTCGCCGCGGCGGGGGCCGCAGCCTGACCGTTCGTGAAGACGACCTCGACGCGGTCGGTGGGTGTGATCGCCGGGATGGTCAGCGCCGCGGAGGTGCCGGTTCCGGTGTCCGTGGTGCTGTCGGCGTGGATGACCGTGTAGGTCGCGTCCACCAGCGAGTACCCGGCCTGCGGCGCCTCGGTCAGGGTGAGCGAGGCGGAGGCGGTGCGGTCATCGAACACGACCACCCAGTTCGCCTCGCCCGGAGCGTTCTGGCCCGAGCCGGTCGCCTGCGGCGAGTCGCCCTCGAGGGTGGTGGTGCCGGCCGTGACGTCGGCGACGTCCGCGGAGAAGCTCCAGCCGTCGGCCGGTGTCGGGTTCTGCCCGGCGGCGTCGACGACCAGCTTGTCCAGGGTCACCGCAACGCGGCAGACCAGCGGGTTGACGGCGTTGCGCAGGTCCTCGGTGAGGGTGTCCCACCCGCCCTGGAAGTAGTCGCTTCCGGCGTTCGGACCCGAGATCGCCGCGAGGTTGCGGTAGACCTCTCCGGCGGTGCCGTTGCCGATGCCCATGACCAGGATCCGCGTTCCCTCGGCCTTGACGGCGTTGGCCGAGAAGACGGCCTGCTCGAGCGCGGCGATCGTGACGGCGGAGCCGGAGACTTCCTGGCCGCCGGTGCCGGCGGCGTTGCTGACGTAGTTCGGCGCACCGTCGGTCAGGACCAGCAGGGCGTCGTAGGTGGTCGGCGCGTCCGCGATGGTGCGCAGCGCGAGGTCCCAGTTGGTCTGCTGGGTCGGGCCGGTTACGGGCTGCGTGAACGCCGCGACATCCGCGACCGCGGCCGCGACATCCGCCGGGTCATCCAGCGAGTACGGGCCGCTGGCGCGACCGGCGACCGGCGAGGAGGAGCCGAACGTGGACAGGCTCAGCTCGACCGGCGTGCCGGCCAGCTCTGCGAGGAGCTCGTTGAACGCGTTCCGGTAGGCGGCACGCTGCGTGGCGTCCACCGAGCCGGAGATGTCCATCTGCACCGCGAGCGACAGACCGTCGTTCGTGCAGCTGGGCGCCAGGGTCGGGTTGACCAGCGACGCGGCGACCACTCCGGAGTTCAGGAGCTGGCCCTCGCCCTGGGTCGGGAAGGCGATGGTGGTGTCGGCGGTCATCGCCGGGGTGAGGCCGGCGTAGTGGCGCAGCTGGTTCGGCTCCGACGAGGTGCCGGTCATGAACGAGTCGATCGGGTTCGCCGAATCGCCCGCGCTGGTCATGACGACGAAGAACCGGTCGCCTTCGTTCGCTCCGCCCGGGCCGGTCTCGGGCACCGTGATCGTGCAGCTTCCGGCTCCCGCCGGAACGACACAGGTCAGGCCGGTGGCCGCGCCGGGCGCGTCGCCGGCGGGGGAGTACAGCTCGAAGGTGACGCCTTCGAGGTACTCGGTGTTGTCCAGGTCGGCGATCGGCGCGCGCTGGTACGCGATGCGCGCCTCCACCACGATGTCCGTCGTGGTCGCCGTGGCCAAAGGCTCGATGTCACCGGTCACGTCGGCGGTGGCCATGCTCGGCACGGCGATGATCGCCGACGCTGCCAGCACGGATGCGCCGATTATCCCCGCGGCGCGCCCCCACATTCCCCGATTGCCTGTCTTGTTGGTCCGATTGCGCATGTATTGTCCCGTCCTGATTCGGTCGCCCGGGAATGCACGCATCCCCGGTTCTCACTCCCAGGGATCCACAAAGGAAACTGTCTTACCCCAAAGTCGTTTCGATCCTGACATGTCGATATCCGATTGGACAAAACGGCGAATCCGGTGGGCGCGTCGTCCTTTTGAAGATGGCTACGCTTGAGGCCATGGCGGTCATCTCACAGCATCCGCGTCGTCCCCGCCGTCATCTGCTGCTGGCCGGGCTGGCGAGCATGACCGTGCTGATCGGGGGCTGCGCGAGTGCTCCGGCACCGCCCTCGACGCCGGCGCCGTCGGCTACCGCGGAGGCACCCGTGATCGACACGTCCACGCTGCGCACGATCATCGACTCGCCGCGCGAACAGCCGGCTCTGGTCGTCGGCGAACTCGTCGACGAGACCGATGGGGTCACCTCGCACGCGGTGACGTACGACAGCGGCGGGCTGACCATCTCCGGCATCCTGCGCACCCCCGACGGTGAGGGTCCGTTCCCGGCCGTGGTCGTGGTGCACGGCAGCGTGGATCCGGAGCTGTACCAGAGCGGCAGCGACCTGGAGGCCGAGCAGCGGGCGCTGATCGAGAGCGGCTACGTCGTCCTGGCGACCGACCTGCGCGGGTACGCCGAGTCCGACCCGGCCGACCCGGCCAGCCTCTCGTTCGACCACGGCTTCGGCTGGCCCACCGTGCTGGACTGGGGGATGGCGCTGGATGTCGTCAACGCCCTCGCGGTGCTGCGGTCGGGACAGCTCGACCAGGTCGATCCGGAGCGGATCGGGCTGCTCGGTCACAGCCTCGGCGGGCTGCTGGCGGTGGATGCCGCGGTGATCGCACCCGGTTCGTCGGATCTGGTCGTGGCGCTGTCGGCGGCCACGACGTCGTTCGGGGATGTCATCGAGCAGTACGCCGAGCGGGACAGCGAGATCCTCGAAGAGGTCACCGAGTCCGTCGGGATGCCCTCCGAGAACCCCGAGTACTGGGCCGACGTCGCCGCGCGCACGTTCTTCGACCGCGCCACCGAGCCGCTGCTGCTGATCCACGGCGAGGACGACGACGTCGCCCCCGCACAGTGGTCCGAAGACACCGCCGCCGCGTGGCGCGAGGCCGGCGGGGAGGCCGAGGTCGTCATCCTCGAGGGCGCCGACCACGCGCTGAAGCCGCGGCGCGACGAGTCGGTTCAGCTCACGATCGCCGCGTTCGACGCCGTGATCGGCTCGGCGCGCTGAGCGCCGGGCTCACCAGCTCCAGATCCCGGCCAGGGTCGCGTCCTCGTAGTCGGGGACGTGCTGCTGCGCCATGATCGCCGCCGCGTTCCAGCCGGCGATGCCGGTGTCCACCGTCCAGGTGCCCGACACCGTGGGCTGCTGCGAGGCCTGCGGCGCGTAGCTGAGCGTCGTGCGCTCGATCCGGGTGAAGTCGGTGGAGCCCACCGCGCCGGCCACGACGCTGTCGTACAGGCGCACGTCGGCGCACCAGCCCGAGAAGGCATTGGGCCGTCCGGCGTAGTCGCCGGCCTGCAACGGGTAGACCTGCCAGGGCAGCACATCACCCAGGATCAGGCAGTGCCGGAACTCGGCGAGGCTGAGCCGCTGGTGCATCATCACGACCGCGTTCGATGACCCGTAGTCGACGCAGTCCACGCTGGTGAAGGACCCGAACGTGCCGGTGCCGGTCCCTTCGAGCTGGATGGTGTCGCAGTGCGCGCTGCTGCCGGCCGGCTTGACCGACGGCCCGAATACGCAGCCGTAGCGGGAGATGTTCGTCATCGGGTAGGTCTCGGTGGGACGCACGCCCGAGGTGTCCTCGGGGTTGCGGCGGAATCCGAGCACCACTTCGTAGAGTGCGATGTTCGCCCCGCCGCGGGTGAGGTTCATGCCCGACCAGCGGCTCCAGCCCATCTGCATGTCGCCGCAGAGCGTCATGCAGATCTGTCCCTGGCTCTGCAGCCCGAAGAACGACAGGCGCGCGCACTGGTCGATGCGGATGCCCTTGTCGGCGACGGTGACGCTGCCGAATCCCTCGAGCGGGCAGATCAGCACGTTGCGCGTCCACGACATCGAACCGACGCCGGACAGCACGGCCTTGGCGGACGAGCCAGAGCCGTTGCCGGGCAGGATGCCGGGGCGCACGCGGATCGCGACGCCCTGCGCCACGCGTGCGGGGGTGAGGCTCTTGATCGCGTTCGCGATGGAGGTCCAGTCGCAGTTGACGACCAGTTCGTGCGCTGCGGTTTCGCCCACCCACGGCAGGTCGGTGGGGTAGTGGGTGCCGTTCGGCCCGTACGAGGTGATGCTGCTTGGTCGCGCCGCGCCGACGCGCGGGCTCGCGGTCGTCGTCACCGCGTACGCGGCCGGAGTGGTCACGAGCGACGCGAGGCCGATCGAGGCGAGGGCGACGGAACCGGCGAGCACGGACCGTCGATCGATGGGTTGGGTCATGGGGGGCTCCGGGGGGAAGGACAGCGTTGGCAGGAGGTGTGACTCGTTGTCAACGTAGCGGACCGCTGCGGCAGGCGCAGAGCCGAACGCGACGGCTCGAACCCGACGACGGCGATCAGCAGCGGCCGGTGACTCGAGCGGCGCCTGGCGAAAAGCGGCTCCCCGAACCGCGCCCTGGGGGGAGCACGGTCGAGGGGTCGGGGAGCCTGGGTCCGCCGGTCCGTGCTGCTCGAAGTGCGGGGGCGCTGCTGCGGCGAGGGGCGGGCTTGATTCCAGCGTAGAAGTCCGCGCCCGACGCGACCGTACTCACCGGGCGTTGTTCGCACACTCGTAACACTGGGCCCGCGTCCGACACAATCGCGAAACATGACCGCGAACCGGCGGGAACCCCGTCGAGGGCGGAGCAGTGGCTAGGGTCGGCCCATCCCGTAGTACGTCCAGCCGGCGGCGCGCCACGCTGCCGAGTCCAGGCAGTTGCGCCCGTCGACGATGATGCGACCTTCGACCAGCGTCGCGGCGTGCTCGGGGGCGAGCTGCCGGCGGTACTCGTCCCACTCGGTGACGACGATGACGGCATCCGCACCGCGCAGGGCCTCGTCGCGGTCCTCGATGTACGACAGCTGCGGGTGCACGCGCTGGGCGTTGGGGATCGCGGCCGGGTCGGTGACCGTCACCGATGCTCCGAGCCCCCGCAGCTGGACGGCGACGTCGAGGGCGGGGGAGTCGCGGATGTCGTCGCTGTGCGGCTTGAAGGCCGCGCCGAGCACGGTGATCTTCTTCTCGAACACCGACCCGCCCAGGGCTTCGACGACGAGCTGAACGGCGCGATCGCGGCGGCGCAGGTTGATCGCATCGATCTCGCGCAGGAAGCTGATCGATTCTCCGCGGCCAAGCTCCTCTGCGCGCGCCGCGAAGGCGCGGATGTCCTTCGGCAGGCAGCCGCCGCCGAAGCCGATGCCGGCGCCGAGGAAGCGCCGGCCGATGCGGGCGTCGTGCCCGATCGCGTCGGCGAGCTGCGTCACGTCGGCTCCGGTGACCTCGGCGATCTCGGCCATCGCGTTGATGAACGAGATTTTGGTGGCCAGGAACGCGTTCGCGGCGACCTTCACGAGCTCTGCGGTGGCGTAGTCGGTGACGATGAAAGGCGTCTGCTTGGCGATCGCGGGGTGGTACACCTCGCGCAGGATGCCGGCTGCCCGGTCACCGTCTTCGGTGGGCACGCCGGAGCTCGTGCTGGGGACACCCGCCACCAGCCGGTCGGGGTCGATGGTGTCCTGCACGGCCCAGCCCTCGCGGAGGAACTCCGGGTTCCACACCAGGGTCGCACCGGTCGGGTGCACGCGTTCGGCCAGGTCGGCGGCCGTGCCGACCGGCACGGTCGACTTGCCCGCGACGATGTCACCGGGCCGCAGGTAGGGGATCAGCGCATCGAAGGCGCGGTTCACATACGAGAGGTCGGCCGCGTGGCTGTCCTTCTGCTGAGGTGTGCCGACGCCGACGAAGTGCACGTCGGCGCCGTGCGCTTCGGCCATGTCGGTCGTGAACCGCAGGCGGCCGGACGCGATGCCTTCGGTGAGGATCTCCGCCAGACCGGGTTCGAAGAAGGGAGCCTCACCGCGGGACAGGGTGGCGACCTTCTGCTCGTCGACGTCGATGCCGACGACCTCGTGACCGATCGATGCCATGGCAGCGGCGTGAACCGCGCCGAGGTAACCGCATCCGATAACGGACAGGCGCATGGAAACTCCTCGATGTGCTGGGGGGATGCCGGCGACCATTGGCGGCGATGATTCGATCTCTTCTTACCAGGCGGATGTTTCCGAAAGCGTCCTGGCCGGAATTCCCATCCTCTCAGTCTTTCTGCCGATCCCGTCATGCCCCGGGCGCGTGGCCACAATGGGGGAATGACGTTCCTGCCAGAGGCTTTGTACACCGAGATCGAGCATTCGATGCCGATCGCCTGCGTCGACTTCGTTCTCGTCCCACCAACACGTAAAGCAGGTGCAGAACAGCAGGTGGGGCTGATCCTGCGGCATTCACCGTACGGCGAGGTGTGGTGTCACCTCGGGGGTCGCATCCAGCGCGGCGAGACCCTTGCCGACGCGCTGAGGCGCCACGCTCGAGAAACCCTGCAGATCGACATCGTTCTGCCGCTCGAGCCGCAGCCCGTCGACGTGTTCCAGTGGTTTCCGGCCGACATCGCGCCCGCTGACGGCACACCGTATGGTGACGATGCCCGCAAGCATGCGATCGGACTGTCATTCATCGTCGAGCACGAGGGAGCGGCCACACCTCAGGGCGAGGCGCTGGACTTCGCCTACTTCCCGCTGGACGACCCTCCCGAGCCTCTGTGGCCGGGCTGCGGTCGCCTGCTCAGGCGCCTGTTCAGTGCAGGACAGTAGTGAGGGAACGCCGACGATCCCGCGTGACGTGAGTCACGGCCACTGGCGTCGCAACAATCATCGATTGAGGGGCAGCGACTCCCATAGCCCCCAGAGCCTGGGCTTCTGCGGCCTCGTGCTCAATCGAGCAGAAGGTGTGCAGACCCCGCCAGAAGGCTAGATGCGCGGGCAATTCTCGCGCGCATTCTTCGCACTGGACGACCGCTTTCCCCCAGAAAACACGGTCGACAAACTGTAAAATTCGGTTCCCCATGATGCTCCCCAGCAAGGCGGCCGTGCCTCTGCACGCTGCCGCATGGGATGTACGTTATCACCAGTTCTTGTCCCCCGAAAGGGGGACAAGAACTGGTGTGGGGAAAGTCGAGGGTGTGTCAGCCTCGGCCGTTACTCGCGCAAGGCTCCGACGTGATCTCGATACCAGCCGACGGTGCGTTCGAGTCCCTCTTGCAGACCGATCTTCGACCGCCAGCCCGCTTCCGCCAGCTTCGACACGTCGAGCAGCTTCTGCGGCGTCCCGTCCGGCTTGGAGGTGTCCCATTCCGTCTCACCGGAGAACCCGACGACGCCGGCGATGGTCTCGGCGATCTCTCGAATCGTGACGTCCGAACCGGTACCGACGTTGACCTGCTCAGGTCCGTCGTAGTGCTCCAGCAGGTGCAGGACCGCGTCGGCCATGTCATCGGAGTGCAAGAACTCACGGCGAGGCGTGCCCGTGCCCCAGTTCGTCACAACCTCAGCGCCGGCGGAGGCTGCTTCGTCATAGCGGCGGATCAGGGCAGGAAGGACATGCGACCCCTGCGGCGAGAAGTTGTCGTTCGGGCCGTAGAGGTTCGTCGGCATTGCCGAGATCCAGGGGAGTCCGTACTGCCGCCGCACAGCCTGCGTCTGCAGGATGCCGGCGATCTTCGCGATCGCGTAGGCATCGTTGGTGGGCTCCAGGTGCCCGGTGAGCAACGAGTCTTCGCGAATGGGCTGCTCAGCGAACTTCGGATAGATGCACGACGACCCGAGAAACGCGACCCGCTCAACATCGTTGGCGAGGGCCGCGTCCAGCACGTTCACCTGGATGCGCATATTGTCGCTGAGGAAGTCCACCGGATACGTCGAGTTCGCGAGTATGCCACCCACCTTCGCTGCAGCGAGAACCACGTATTTCGGCTTGATCTCGGACATGTACGCGAAGACCGCATCGCGGTCCTTGAGGTCGAGCTCGGCCGACGACTTGCCAACGATCTTCTCGAACCCGGATGCCTCGAGCTTGCGGACGATCGCGGATCCGACGAGGCCTCGGTGCCCGGCGACGTAGAACGTCGCGCCACGATCCAGTTCGCTCGGCGTGTACTCGACACCATCGACGGCTGTCATGCCGTCGCCATCTTCCACGAGTCCAGGTTGACGGCATCGATCCACGGCGTGCCGGCGTGGCCGATGGCCTCCAGGTCCGCGTCCACCATGAGCTTCGCCAGCTGACGGCCGTCGACGGTCGCCTTCCAGCCGAGTTCTTCATGCGCCTTGCTGGGGTCGCCGATCAGGGCATCAACCTCGGTCGGTCGCAGGTAGCGCTCGTCGAATCGGACGTGCTTCTCCCAGTCGAGCCCAGCGTGGCTGAAGGAAATCTCGAGGAACTCCCGCACCGTGATGCCGACGCCAGTGGCGAGCACGTAGTCGTCCGGGGTGTCGACCTGCAGCATCCGCCACATGCCTTCGACGTATTCGGCCGCGTAGCCCCAATCGCGAACCGAGTCGAGGTTTCCCATGTACACGTAGTCCTGCGTGCCCGCCTTGATCGCAGCGACAGCGCGCGTGATCTTGCGCGTCACAAACGTCTCGCCGCGTCGGGGCGACTCATGGTTGAACAGGATGCCGTTCACCGCGAACATGTCGTATGCCTCGCGGTAGTTCTTGGTGATCCAGTAGCTGTAGAGCTTCGCGGCAGCGTAAGGCGAGCGGGGGTAGAAGGGTGTCGTCTCGCTCTGCGGCGGCGGGGTGGCGCCGTACAGCTCGGACGATGACGCCTGGTAGAAGCGGGGCTGAACACCCGACATACGCACGGCCTCGAGAAGCCGAATGGTCCCGGTGCCCGTGGTGTCCGCCGTGTGTTCTGGCTCGTCGAACGAGACACGCACGTGCGACTGCGCGGCGAGGTTGTAGACCTCGTCGGGATTGATCTCGGCGAGGAGGGTCACGAGACGCGCGCCATCACTCAGATCGCCGTAGTGAAGGAATAGCTTGGCGTTCGGATCATGCGGGTCTACGTACAGGTGGTCGATGCGAGAGGTATTGAAGGTCGACGCACGACGGATGAGCCCGTGCACCTCGTATCCCTTCGACAACAGAAGTTCTGCAAGGTAAGACCCGTCTTGCCCAGTGATGCCGGTGATGAGTGCGCGCTTGGCCAAGGCCTGCTCCTTCATATGGTGCTAGTTGTATCCAGTGTGGGGGGGACACTGTTCGTGACGCCGTCATCCGGGGAGACGAGCTGAGCCAACATTTCCGTGAAGCGGTCGATCGCCGACTCTTCATCGAGCACGGTCTTTCTGTACTGTCGTCCATTCTGCCCGAGAGTGGCTGCACGGCTCGGATCGGCCGCGAGCGCCAGCACCGCATTGAGTAGGGACTCGGGGTCCCCGGCACGGACGACGACCCCGGCGCCTGCGTTGTGAATCTCTTCGGCGGTGATCCCCGCCAGGTCTGTGGCTGCAACAACTGGTCGGCCGGCGGAGAAGTAAGACGTGAGTTTGCTGGGGACGGCCATCTCAGAGATGCCGGGCAACTCATTGACGAGCAGGCTGTCAGCGCTCGCTAGTGCGGCTGCGAAATCAGCGTCATTCAGTGGGGCTGTGAATTCCAGGGTCTTGAGGCCGGATCCCAGCGTCTTCAGGTGGTCGAGTTGCGCACCATGGCCGAGCAGGACGAACCGGACGGGCAAACCGCGTTCGGAGGCGATGCGGGCGGCCCGAACGACGTTCTCCAGGCCCTGCTTGACACCCATATTTCCGGCATGGAGCACGATGGTCTCATCCGGAGCCCAGCCGAACTTCCTTCTTGAGGCCGCCACATCCACCTCCGGGCTGGGTGGTAGGTGTGTCCAGTTACGAATCACCTCGATCCGCTCCGGGCGGACGCCGAAGTCATCGGCAACCCTTGTGGCGAAGCGGTCGTGGATCACCACGATCCGGTCAGCGCTTCGAAGAAGTCGGCCTTCCATCGCTCTCATGACGCGCACGGCGAAGCCGTTCGTCTCGCCCGTCTCCGTCATGCCCAGCGTGTAAAGATCCTGCACCCACACGATGAGCGGTTTTGTGCGGTGGGTAAGCCGTACGTGCACGGTGCAGATCAAGGAGGAGATCAGCCCGGGCGAGACGACGACAAGTGCATCGGCGTGACCCCATCGACGCAGGGACGCTCGTGCTCCGAAGCTGATTTCGGAGAGAACGCGCCGCAGACCCTTCGGAAGAGCGGGAACGTAGTGCCTCAGCCGCGTAACGGCGACCCCATCGATTTGTTCGCTCCGTGACCAATCCCCGTAACCTGGCATGACCTTCCACGCGGGATAATGGGGGTGAGTCGTCAAAACACGGGTATCGAAACCTCGGCGAGCTAGTCCGCGAGCCATCGACCCGGTGTACGGAGCGATGCCAGTCCTCTCAGGGGGATAGTTCAGCCCGAGGACCAGAACACGTGGGGGCGACGCCATGCTTCAAGGATAGTCGAGTCGCGATTTCGCTCGTGTTACTGGAAAGGGAAAGCAAATGACCGCAATTCCGGTGATCGACCTCTCGAAGGCCCCTGGCGAGCGAGCGAGCTGGGATCGGCCGATCTGGGTTGTGTACCTCTGGGCAGTTTGCGAGTTGCTGTTCGTGACGAACGCATGGCAGATCAGTTCGTCGCTCCGCATCAGGGTGCTGCGCGCGTTCGGCGCAGAAATCGGCGAGGGAGTCGTATTCCGACCGCGTACTCGCGTCAAGTTCCCTTGGAAACTGCACATCGGCGCGCGATCGTGGATCGGCGAGGGCGTGTGGTTCCATAATCAGGACCACATTTACGTCGCCAACGACGTCGTCATCTCGCAGGAGACGTTCTTGACCACCGGGAGCCACGCCCACCGCAAAGACATGGCGCTGATTACCTCCCCGGTCTATGTCGACGACGGTGCGTGGATTACGTCCCGGTGCGTGGTGCTGGGGGGCACCCGAGTCGGACGAGCCGCTCTTATAAAACCACTGAGTCTGCTCGAAGGCAACGAGATCCCCGAAGGCGAAATTTGGGGAGGAAATCCCATTATGTTCGTTTCTATGAGATTTACGAAGGCGAGAACTCCTTGATCCGCATCAGGAATATTTCGGTGATCATCCTCGCCAAGAACGAGGAGGCCGGACTGGGTAATACGCTCGGACAACTCTCTGCCTTCGAAGACGTCATTGTCGTTGATTCGCAAAGCGAAGACAATACGGTGGAGATCGCTGAGCGCCACGGCGCGCGCACAGTTGACTTCGCGTGGGATGGGAAGTACCCCAAGAAGAAGCAATGGAGCCTCCAGAACGCGGGGGCCGTAAACGAATGGGTTCTACTGCTCGACGCGGACGAATTCCCCTCGCTTTCGCTCGTGCGCGAGCTAGCTATCCTGGACGACCATCTTGCCGAGAGCAACCACGGCGCCTATGACATCAATTTGCTGTACCGGTTCGCCGGCAGGTATCTGCGCTTCGGCCACGTCGTAACAAAGCGTTCGCTTCTCCACGTTGATCGGGCGCACTTCCCCGTTGTTGATGATCTAAGCGCTCCCGGCATCCGCGAAGTAGAAGGGCACTATCAGCCGGAGACGTCATGGTCGATTGGCAGGCTGCGAAGCCGGATCGTCCATGACGATCGGGACCCAGTTTCGAGTTGGTTTGCTCGTCACAATCGGTATTCCGATTGGGAGGCTCATCTGCGTACCAACTCCACACTTCGCGAGCACGTCGCCAGCAAGCGCACCTCGAAGGGCCGACTGTTCGACGTGTTACCTTTTAAGCCACTGCTATTTTTCGCATACGCGTACATTCTTCGCGCCGGCTTTCTGGACGGTCGTGCGGGATTCGACTATGCGGTCGCCCTCGCCGCGTACTATTGGCAAATCGGTGTGAAGACTCGCGAGCGGTTGCGCGCATGACAGCCGTCGTCCAGTTCAACAACACTCTTTCGGCTCTTGACGGGGGCCCGGCTCGGCATGCCCTTGAGGTGAATTTCGCACTGAATGCCATCGGTGTCCCGACGCGACTCATCACTATTCATGGATCCGAGCACAGCCTTCTGGAACACTACGTGTCTCGTGTTGACTACCCTGCTCTCGATCCCCGGACGCTCACTCTGCGGGGACGGCGGGCGCGTGCACACACCTACCGCGCTATCCGTGACGCATTTCAGGCGAGGTCCTGGATTATTCACGGATACTTCCTCGGGTGGGTGCCCCTGGTTGCGGTGCTTGGTCTGCTATCAGGGAAACAGATCTTGATTATGCCGCACGGAGCTCTTACCAAGTACGATCGTCAGCGACACAGGCTCAAGAAACTTGCCTTCGGGGTCGTGGTTGGTTGGTGGCTTAATCGCTCCGTTGATTTTGTCGTCGCAACCGGCCAAGAGGCGCAGGAACTCTCAGCGCTTGCACGGACGGATCGACTCTTCGTGGTGGGAGCGGGCGCGGGAGAACCCCCAGAGGCACCCGCATCGAGGGGGCCTCACCTACCGCTTCGCCTCCTTTCGGTCTCTCGGATCGCACCCAAGAAGCGGATTGACTTGTCAATACGTGCGCTTGCCGAACTTCTGGCTCGCGGTGTGGAGGCTCAGCTGTCCATTGCCGGCGTCGGCACGGACGCTGCAACGGATGAGCTACGCATGTTGAGCAAGAGCTTGCAGGCGGAGCATGCGGTGCGCTTCGTGGGTCAAGTCGAGGGTGCCAGAAAGGAAGCGCTGTTCAGGGATAACGATGTATTCCTATTGTTGAGCGAAGACGAGAACTTCGGGATTGGCGTCGCTGAGGCTCTGGCGCGTGGTCTACCGGTCATCACTACGGACGCAGTTGCGTCGGTAGTGTCGATGCCAGCATCCGCGGGGCGTCGTCTGACCGACGTAGCGCCGGAGCATGTCGCGGACGAGATATTGGACGTCGTGCAAGACTACGTGGCCGCCCGTACGAGCGCCGTGGAGTACGCCAGTCAACAGTTTTCGTGGCGATCGGTCGCTGCTCGATGGGCGCGCGTAATGAGCGTCGATGCGTCTGGGTCCGCGGCGTAGTCCTCGATTTACAGCCGGTCCGAATCGCGTTGCATTAGAACCACGGCTGGGCCCGAATTTCCGCGGGGCGAGTCGCGGTGTCAAGTTGACCTGCGGAGTTCACGGCCTAGGCCGTCAGTTTACGAATGACACGAGCGGGCGCCCCAACGGCGAGGCAGTTCGGCGGGATATCACTGAGGACAACGGACCCGGCACCGACGATACAATTGTCGCCAATTGTGACGCCAGCGCTAATGGTTACGCTAGAAGCGATCCAGACATTTCTTCCAATGGTGATTGGTGCTGTGACCTCGGAGTTGCGGAATAGCAGGCCCGACCGCACAGCATCCACAGCGTGCGACTGCGACGCGAGTGAGCAATGTGCCGCAATCAACGAGTCGGCGCCGATGGCGATACCACCACCGGCCCAAATATGAACGAAATCACCGATCGCGACATCGTCTCCGACAACGAGACCTTGCGGGCCACGAACGACGGCGCTCGGTGAAACACGTGCGCGGCGGCCGACATCCGCACCTTGGGCGATGAGTTTCCACCGCGCGAATGCGTGGCGCACACGGTCCATCCGACGTATGACAACGCGCGCCGCTCGAACTGCGGATTTCATATTCGCACACCCTTCGATGTCACATGCCTCTTAACTGGGACTTCCGGCGCACTATCCGACAACCGTAGGTAGTCCGCTGGATCAGTTCGTTGCAGCGGGTGAGCCCAACTAATCCCGAGCGCAGCCGCTGCAAGGATGTTGAAGGGTGACACCTCCGGCGAATTGAACACAATTGTGCAGACCACAATCGGCGGGATTAGCGTCAGCGTGATCTCCGGATGCAGTCGCTTCACCGCCGTAAACAGACAAGCAACGAGCATCACGACACCCAAGACTCCGAACCCAAGCGTGACCATAACGACGCCAGAGTCCGACACCGCGTTTCCGCCAACGGAGTCCTTGCCAGCGAGGACAACAGCGGCGTTGGTTCCGGTCCCCGGGCCTTTACCGAATAGCCACAGGAAGGGGTCGTTTAGCCGCGATAGCGACTGCGTCCACGCAGCGAATCGTCCCTCGCCCTCGATCTCCCGCCCGCTTATAGAACTTGATGAGGCGAAACTGAGGACTACTGCTGCGGCGGCTGCGATGGCGGGGACTGCAAGGGCTCTAAACCGCCACCTCGCAATCAGAAGGCCGGTGAGGGCGAGGAAAGCTCCCAGAATGGCGTTGCGTGATCCGGATACGACACAGAGGAAGAGGGCTGCCACCATCCACAGGGGCCGGAGGCGTGAGCGTGACACAGCGACGACTAGAAGTATCCCGAGCGCGGCCATTCCAAGATTATTCGCCGAACTGTATGTGCCCCAGGGGCGCGAACCGAGCCAGGTCGTGCCGAGGGTAGCGGGCCCAAAAAGTGCCTGGCTCAGAGCGATTCCGATCTGGATGAGAAGAAAGGGCACGAGCAGTGCGATGAGCCACCTCGTGAATACGCTTCGCTGAGGTCGCCCCATCCAGGCTATAAGCGGAACAAGAGAGGCTATATATATAAATCGGATCCCTAAGAGCGCGTACGAGTCAGGGAGACTAGGGTCGAGGAGAACTCGGCCAATCTGTAGCCCTGTGTACACCCACACGAGCGCAAGCCATGACGGAATGCGCACAGGTAGCCCGCGACGGCGTCGGAAACTAGCGGAACGCACCCAAAGCGTCATTATAAGAATGATGGTGAGTGCCTCGCGAATGAACTGCCAATACGTTGCCAACCCTGCTGCGGATGAAAGCGTACTCAGGGATTGGCCAGCCGCCAACGCGGATGTCGCACCCTCGTTCGAGACGAGACCTGTATAGACGACGATGGCAACGACTACAGCTGAGAACCGGGGCATCGAGGCTGCGTCGAGGCCTGACGTGGTGGACACCATACCTAACTGGTCAGACCGCCTGGTGCGGACGCGTGCCGCGTCCTGCGCTTTGATTCCTTTCATCGCTTATACGGCTCCCCGTTTCATCCACCGACCCGCTATGAGAAGCGAGGGAACGGTAATCGCGAACAGGACCGCAGCAACGCTAGCTAGCACGGGACCGGCTGCGGACAGTGCGGGCACGAAGAGTACGCTGAGCGCCAACTTTAAGAGCACTGCGATCGCGAATAGAAGTGACAACGCTCGAAACCCCTTCGGGCTGGTTAAATACATGCCGGCCGGGAGTTGCAGTGACTGCGCGACAATCAGCAAAGCGAACGAAGAAGCGAGCAGAGTCAGGTCGCCGAGCGCGCCGGCGGATACCACCACCGCGTACAGCGGGGCGACAGCAACGAGTGAAACGCCCAGGACGACGCCCACCCCACCCAGTAGGAGGACGTGCCGCGGGAACCGACTACTCAAGTCGGCGGCCCCCTCGCTGGCTGAGTACTTGGACCAGAGTGGCAGCGCTATGGCGTTGGCCACGCTGACTGCGGGTCCGTAGAGTTGCGCTAAGACTGAATACTGAGCCAGCGCGGCCGGGGTGCTGAACCACGCGAGTAGGAGACGGTCGGACTGAAAGATGAGCGGCGACGCGACCAATACCGCGAAGGCCGGCACCGAGTACTTCGCGATGCTTAGCCGGTCTTCTTGGGCTATATAACCTTTGTAGCGGGGAGCGAGTAGGTTCAGGCCTGTCGTACGCATCGCCACGATCAGCGTCGCGACCGCTGCTACCATGCTACCGAGCGGCACCGCTATCGCTAGATAGAAGGCTGGGCCGTCGAGGGCGACTGCGGAAAAGCA
Organism: Microbacterium sp. zg-B185; assembly: GCF_030246885.1. Classification (NCBI taxonomy): domain Bacteria; kingdom Bacillati; phylum Actinomycetota; class Actinomycetes; order Micrococcales; family Microbacteriaceae; genus Microbacterium; species Microbacterium sp. zg-B185. The sequence goes on along the minus strand of NZ_CP126739.1, from coordinate 2,920,772 downwards.
GACCATGGTCGCGATAATCGGGCCCAGCAGTTGGCAGTAGATCGCCAGATGTGAGCGATTTATGCCTATCAACACCCGGTAGCCGATACCCGCGCGCACCGAAACCGCAAAAAACACCAGTGAAACCGAAGCGGCTGTCGTGATATATGTAGGTAGCTGCGGGTCAGCGAATATTATCGGCCAAAGGTCGAAGATCCAGGTGACGACTGCGAGGATGACGATCACTATCGACACGCCAGTTAGGGCTCGCACGACTCTGGCGATTAAGCCCTGAACACGCGCAGACTCGAATCCCAATCGGGCAATTTCCGTGGTAACCGCCGTGCCTATTCCGAGATCGGAGAAGGCTAGTAGCGCTGCGAGCGACGCGACGAGGGCTATATAGCCGTAGGACTCGGTACCGAGATAGCTGATAATGAGACGGGTGCTGTAAGTCACCAGGACTAACGAGAGCAATAGGGTCAAGACCCTCGAGCCGCCGCTGCGAGCAAAGTCCCTCACAGCCGGCGACCTGGCTTCCAACCACCGCTTCCGCGGCATGCGCAGGTCATTCTTCGCCGCGCAATGCCCGGCTTGGGCGTACACCGTTCGCGGAAAGCTGCCTCCAATGCTCCACGAAGTCTTGCGCACTGTACCGCTGGCCGACCACTCTGGCCGGACTCCCCACGACGATGCTGTTGGGCGGCACGTCCGAGATGACAATCGCTCCCGCCCCCACAATTGAGCTGTCACCCACCATGACGCCGCTGAGAATGATGGCCCCGTACCCGACCCACACATCGGAGCCAATGTGAGTCGCGAGACTAAGGTCTTCCGGGTGCTCATGCACTCGGCGGGCATATCGGATAGATGTCCCTATCTCCGACATATCATGGTCCCGCCGGCCGACAATGGCGGCACCATTCGCGATGAGGACATGATCGCCAATCGTGCCATCGACTTCGATCCGAACTCCGCTGCCCACGGAGACGTCGTTGCCAATGCTCAAACGCCTGGGTGCCCACAGCCATGAACCGTTGCCGATCGTCAGACGTTCGCCGAAAGCAACACCGTGTCCAATGCGTTCACCGCGACGACGCCTCGCATTGAGCGCGGAGTAGACTAAGCGCGCTCGGCGGAGGATCGCGTTAGTTCGATCGCGCATCAACTGAATCCCCGGTCCTCAGTGGTCGTATGATCTTCGCGGGATTGCCCGCAGCGACTACACCCTCGGGTATTATCCCCGATACGATGCTTCCCGCACCGATGACTGACCCACGGCCGATGTGTGAGCCCTTCAGGATGATGGACCGTGCGCCGATGAATACATCGTCTTCGACAATCACAGAATCGGCGATGGTGGGGACCGGCGCCGGAGCAGATCGACGAGGCAACATATCCAGCGGATGAAAGTCCGTGTCAACAATCATTACTCCCGAGCCGATGAGCACCCGTGCGCCGATTGACACCCGAGAAGCGGCGCAGATTACAGCGCCGCTAAGCCCGGTGTTCTCCCCGATAGTGATTGCCGCACCCTCAACCAGCGTGCGCAGGATTACAGGTTGGGAGACTCCGAGCGCGGTTGAAGAAGCGCGAGACGCAAGCACCACATTGTCGCCCAGGGAGATGTTCGTTTCACCGACGAGCGTACAGATCGGCGCACCATGCAATCGGACGTTGCGGCCCAGAGTGACCCCCCGTCGGCGCAGGTTGCGGAGCGTGAAAGCTTCCGTGATGCGGTAAAGCGCCCGCCGCCCAAGTCTTAGCATCACGCGGCCCTTCGGAGGAGGATTGCCCCGACTGCCCGCGCGTAGGTCGCCACGAAGTAGATCGGCGCCATGACGCCTCCATGTCGCCGGTTGAACAACCAATGAGACCGTGGCGGGTAGCCTTTCCGCCCAAGCAACATAGAAAAGCGCGCCGCCCTGCTTACCGTTCGGTCGCGCCAAGTCCCTTCCGCACCGTTGCGTTCACAACTTCCAATAGTGCCCGGGAGTAGGTAGCAAGGGATGCCACGTGCCCTAGCCCGAAGCCCATAATCGATATCCCCATAGGCGTGTTCGTACCTGGATTCCACAGGACCGAGCGCTTCGTAAACGGCGCGGGGAATACACACGAAATTGCCGTTGAAGGCGTCGATCCTCACTAGCCCGTCGGTCGGCAAGACGGGGGCCAAGCTGCCCGGTCTTGATGTGCGGAGCCTCGCTCCCGAATATGTGATCGCCCCGCCCCCCCGCGCCGTCGTAGCGCCGACAATAATCGCGCCGTCCGAAGTCTCCGTCATCGCGGCGACAGCCCGGCTCACAGAGTCTCTATCAAGCTCCACATCGTCGTTGAGCCAGAGCACCGCGTCCGGTGCATCCTGCGTCGCGGTAACGTGCGCGAGGGCCATTCCACGCGCCCAGAACTGGTCGCCGCTACCTTCGATCACGTGCACGAAATCCGCGAACTCGGCTCTCACCGCGGCGGCCGTGCCGTCAGAACTCCCATCGTCAAAGAGCACCACGCGAAGATCGAAAAGATCACCCATGCCATTTTGGAGCGCCAGCGAACGTAGGCAGAGGAGAGTTCCCTCCCGACGGTTGAAGACCGTAAGCATGGCTGTGACGGAACGCAAGAAATCCTCTTTCGGTACGAGTTGAACGCTTTGCTTCAGTGGCAGGCGAGCACGTGCGCGAGACCGCGGCAAAGAGGCGGCGAATCGCGCGCTGGGTGCGCGGTGAAGACTGCCGCCGGGAAGTATGGTTCGCTCAATCTTCGACGCTCATCCGCATGACCCGTCAATGTGCCGTGTCTCCAGGTAGCAGGGCCGCTTTTCCCGTCTTCAGGAGAATCACGATGTCGCCGAGCAGTGACCAATTCTCGACGTATGAAAGGTCGAGTCTAACCGACTCTTCCCAGGACAGGCTCGAGCGACCGCTGACCTGCCAAAGGCCTGTGATGCCAGGCTTCGCAAGGAAGCGACGGTGAACGTGGTCCGCATACTGAGCGACTTCGGTAGGCAGTGAGGGCCGCGGCCCCACCAGGGACATCGTACCTCCTATAACGTTAAACAACTGAGGCAGTTCGTCGAGACTGTACCTCCGCATGAACTGTCCTATGCGGGTGACGCGAGGGTCATTCTTCATCTTGAATAACACCTCGTTCCCGGAATCGCGGTTTTGTGGAATCAATTGCTCCAGGAGTTGCTCGGCGTTCGGCACCATTGATCTGAATTTGAGCATTCGAAATTCATGTCCGCCCAGCCCCACGCGAGTCTGTCGGAAAAGGATCGGGCCCGGTCCAGAAAGACGGACGCTGATCGCTAGGAACGCAAGTACGGGACTAATGACGACAACGCCCAGCGTGGCGGCAGCCAAATCGACGGTGCGTTTCACGAACCGCTGGCCGTTTGAGAAGCGTGGCGTCTCCACGTGGATCAGCGGTAACCCGGATACAGGTCTTGTGTGGATGCGCGGCCCGGCAATATCGGTGATGCTCGGAGCCAACACGAGATGCTGTCGACCGGCTTCCAGGCTCCATGAGATCTGCTTGACCTTATTCGGCGGCAGATCGTCGGTGCTTGTAACTGCCACGGTATCTGCGCCTGTGGCAGCGATCGCGCGTTCGATCGCGTTGACGTTACCCATGATCGGCACGTCGGTGCCAGCGATCGTCTCGGCGACCTTGCCCGACGGAACGCACGCGCCGACTACGCGGTACCCGGCGCTGGACGAGCGTTGCAACTCGCGAGCGATTTGTGCAACTGACTCCCGCGAGCCGACCAAAAGCACTCTTGCGGAGTATTCGCCTGCTGATCGCTTGGCGTTGAGCCACTGGCGCCAGAGCCAGCGCTCGAGCACAAGGACAAATATCCCGAGGGGCAGGGCGATTAGCAAGTAGCCGCGCGCAACATCGACTCTGGCAAGGAAAGCGAGAATCGCAATTAATCCAAAAAGCGCAACGCTCGCATGAATGACTCGGATGTACTCGGTCGCACCAGTCCCGATGACGCGGTAACTGCGCGAATCAATTAGGCTCAGAGACCACATCCACGCCAGGACAAGAACAGCTGAAAACAGCCAATATGAGACCTCGCTCAGGCGGCTGTCCGCGCGAATCGCAACCTGGGCGCTGCCGGCCCCGAACCACACCAGCTGGGTTCCATACACCGCCCACACCAGCACGAGCAGATCGCTGACTCGCAGTCGCCCCGCGTAGCGTTCCCGCCAACGTGGGTGGTGTTTCCGACGTTGAAGGAAGCCACTGGGTATTCTGAGGCGCGACCCCACGGAGGGAACGCCGGCGACCTGTTGGTCGGGTTCCGGCGGCGACGTTGTCGCGTCGATGTGCAGACTCGACGTCAAAGGTATGCTCCCGTAGTTAAGTCTCCCACCGACGAGACTAACAGCCGCGCGTAACGACCATGTTTCGTCAGGCAGACAGTTGTGTCGCGCTTGTGCCGTCGGCCGGGGTGTCGTCTTTGAGACGCATTATGCGCTGAGGTGGACATCGGATGGGCTCGCGTGCCAGTCGTTTGCGGCGAGTCTCATTTCACTGCGAAGAGACGATCTCGCGACCATATCAACGTGCCGCGCGGATCAGATGCAATCGCAACAGGCTGGGCCGGGTCGGCCTCGGGGGCACAACCAGCTGAAACGGGCTGGCGGGGGTCGGCGGCGATGAACCGGGTAACAGCGATCCCGAGGCAGTTGCCGTCGATGTGAGCTACCAGCACATCTCCACCTGCGACCGCAAGACTCACGGCTCCGGGACTTGGTAGTCGCGTCCATATCCCATCGACCCAAAGCTGCGCCTCGTTAGTGCAGATGAGACCCACGACTTCGCCAATTGCACGCAAACCGTACGGTTCGGCGCATGGGGCTTCAAGGTCCGAAGACCCGATGTGGATAAGAGCGGGGTCAACTGGATCGATGTAATGCGATCCTCCCAACGCATCCGGGTAGGCCTCCCAGAACTGACCGTTCGTAAAGCTCCGCATGGCCTGCGTTTCACATAGCGGCCCAACCGCCGCGACGGCGGCTACCGCGTCAACCGTAATCCCCTCTAGGGAAGCAATTTGAGAGATCCCGGTATACAAAGGGGTCACGTTTACCCAGTTTTCTCCGCCGTCGCTCGAGCGCTCCACATGCGGACTCGCACCGCCGCATGCCCCGGCAGTTGCTCGCCAAAGACTCCCAGAAACGCTAGAAAGGTAGCGCTCCTGGTCCCTCTCGGCGGCGAGTGTCGGCGTGGGAGTTGGCGTCGGAGTCGGCCTTTGCACCCCGAGGGCAAAAGTGGGGGTAGTCGCGGGCGGACCCTGCGGCACGGAGGGGTTCGCGTGGAGCAGGGCCATGACCGCGAGGACGCAAACCCCAGAGGCGAGCGCTGACAGCGAGGCGACACTTACCAGCCGCGATCCGCGCCTTGGGGCGGGCGGATTGGTCATTAGTGGGCTCCTACGCCGGAGGGGCTGAACCGTGGGGGAGTGACTCCGGACGCGTCGCCGCCCGTGGGTCGTTCTGGGGTGGGAGCAAGTTAGAAGGACCGGCAAACGGTTCGGGGCCGCTCCGGCGCTCCCCTGGACGACGGTTAGCGCGACGTTTTTTTGGACCGCGCGGGCCGTTCTCCCGACCGGCGGTGTACCCGTACCCGTAGCCCGCCCCGTATGTGTAGTAGGCGTCTGGGCCTCGGGTGGGGACCATCGACAGCACCACGCCGGCAATCTTCGCGCCAACCGTTTCGAGTGCATCGACTGCGCCCGACAACTGGTGCTTGCTCGTGCGGCCGGCTGACACTACAACAATCGCGCCGCTAGTCGCTTTCCCAAGGATCGCGCCATCGGTCACGGGCAGAAGCGGTGGCGCGTCGCACAGAACGACGTCGAAGTCGCGTTCGAGTACTTCCAGCAGGGTATGCATCTGCTTCGATCCAAGCAGTTCGCTCGGATTGGGAGGGATTTTGCCTGCAGGTAGCACGTAAAGCGTGCGCCCACCCCAGGGCAGCATGACGTCTCCAATGCGGGCGCGACCAATGAGCACGTCCGTCAGTCCGACGCCGCCCTCGATCCCCAGGTACTCGGCGACCTTCGGTTTGCGCAAGTCAGTGTCGAGCAGCGCGACACGCTTGCCGGCGTCAGCAAGGGCGATGGCAAGGTTGATGGTGGTAGTCGACTTGCCCTCGCTCGGAACGCTCGAGGTGATCACGAAGCTTGAGCGGCCACCCATATCGAGGAACTGGAGGTTCGTGCGTAGGGCGCGGAACGACTCGGCCCGAGGGCTCAGCGGGTCGACGTGCACGATGAGCGGACGTTCTTTGGCCTTGGGATCAAATGCGATCGCGCCGATCAGGGGCCGGTCGGTTACCGCTTCCACGTCGCGCGGGGTGCGGATGCGCGTGTCGAGCATGGATCGAAGGACCGCCACTCCGACGCCGAGAGCCAGTCCCACCAATGCGCCCACAGCCAAATTGAGCGGGACGTTCGGGCTCGACGGTGCGAGCGCCGGAAGCGCGTCCTTCACGCGCGTCAGCCGCACGGGACTGGTCTCCGTTCCGTTCGGCGTCTCGATCGACTCGACCGCGCTGGTGAGGCTCGCGCCAAGGGAGTTGGCGATGTCTGCGGCGGCGACTGGGTCATCGTCGGTAACCGTAATGGTGATGAGCGTCGTATTGACCGGGCTCGACGCGGTCACGTTCCTTGCAAGCTGGCCCGCGGTGACCCCGAGGCCGAGCTGCGCAATCACTGGGTTCATCACGATCGGTGTTGCGACCAGGTTCGCGTACGTCGTCACACGGGACTGGGTGAAGCTCTGGCCTTGCTGCAGTTCACCGATGGTGCCACCGGCCTGCGTCGAGACGAATACGGTGCTCGACGCCTCGTACTGTGGTGTCCTAGTCAGTGACCAACCGGCAGCAACTCCCACTCCAAGGAGTGTCGCGACCACGATGATGAGCCAGTTCTTGCGCAGGATGCGGATGTAGTCGGTGAGCTCCATGGTGCCTCTCGGTCGCGCTGAGTGGGGGAACGCGAGTTGCGTTCATCCTGCCACAGCGGCAGCAGAGGACTTTGTTCGTGGCGCAAGCCAAAACCCAGCGCGCGTGGCGCCCGGGGCGTTACGCCAGCACCACTCGCAGTACGCGAACGACTTCGTCAATTGCCGAATCCAGTTCATTGGCAGAGCGCTCGTAAACGTCCATGCGCCTCTTATACGGGTCGATCACGTCGTCGTCGGCCGGATCGACTGGTGGCGGGAGCATTCCGCGCTGGGATGCGACCGCTGCCGCCGCTGCGCGAACCCTGGCTGCCGGTTCCGAGCCGACCGTATCAGCGGCCGCACGCAGTTCGTCGTCCGCCACTGTGGTGGCGAGCCGGGCGAACTCACGGACTGTGAACGTGCTGCGCAGTCGCGAGGGGGCCAATTCGGCGACAAGGCGCCGGTGTTCGCGCGTCATCGTGAGAATGAGGTCTGGGGATTCGAGCATTGCCTCAGTCAAGTATCGGGAACGGTGAGCCGCCGAGTCCATCGCAGGGATTCCGAGCCGGCGGGCCATCTCGACTGCTTCTGGCGTCATTGAGACTGCACGGAGGCCGCTAGTGCCCGCACTGTGAACCTTGCCCTCGAGCGGGGCGAGGCGCGCGCGCAGAAGCTGTTCGGCGAGGGGTGAACGGGCGATATTGCCCGTGCAGACCGTGAGAATGTCGAACACGAAGAGGCCTCCGCAAGGCGAGGTAACGTGGGCGCGTGCCCGACCACTCTATCGACGTAACAACGCCTGATCACGCGAACAGCGCGGCCACGCGGGGCGCAGGGCCGATGCTTGATCGAGCCGTGCGACGTGAGGCATCGCACAGGCTCCCGCACCCGCGCGCCGACTGGCGGCTAGGCGGCCGCACGGTAAGCCGGTGGCGCGAATGGCTGCTGGCGACGGCGCTTTTTTCTTTGGGTGTTGCGATTCTGGCCGGGACGTTGCTGTCGTGGTTATGGCCGACACCTGAGGGTGCGGCATCCGCTACTGCCGTTCTTTGGATGGGGATGCTCGTACCTGTGGTCTGGGCTCTTAGTCGGTCGCGGCCGGCCGGCTTGCTGCGCTTCCGCCTGCTCGACTTGCTGTACGGCGTCGCGTTGGCCGGAGCGCTGCGAGTCATTCAGGGATGGCTTGAAGTAGCAGCCGGAGGATCCGGTGCTCTGCCGGCCTATCCGCTGGTGAACGGTGAGCTGTCGGGTATCTGGTGGTTCACCGATGTGGTCTCGGTCATCACGATCGCACCAGTCGTCGAGGAGTTCTACTTTCGCGCGGTGATACTCGTCGCCCTGTACACCGTGCTGCGGCGCCCTTTCGGGCAGGTTGCTGCGGGTCTGGTTGCGGTCGTCATCAGTACGGGTCTGTTCGTTCTGCTGCACGGGTTAGCGGGCGGAGAATCGACCGATCAGGTCGTGTCGCTTGCACTACTTGGCCTGGCCTGCGGCATGCTCGTTGTGTTGACCGGGCGAATCTGGGGTGCCGTTCTGGCGCACGTCGGCTTCAATTTGACTTTTGTTGTCATTTCTTTGGCGGGCGCGTTCCTGGTGTAGATCTGCGGAATATTCACGATATGTTCATGGCATGTCCCCCGAATGGGGGACAATGGCGCATAATTTGTTACCTCGCTGAAACGAATTCGACTCGTCAGAAGTCCTGAGGTATTGCTAAGGTTTCCCAAGACATAGGAATCCCATAGAGGGTTCCGCCAGCCGTCCAGTCGCGAAACCATTCCCCCGGGGGTTCTCCACATGCTCAAAAAAGTCTTCACTGCGGCTGCTGTCGCAGGTCTTCTCGTCCTCGGCGGCGCTTCTGCCGCTACCGCCTACTCGGGCTCCGAGGAGCCGGCTGTTGTCGTCGCCGACTCCACGATTACCGTAGGCCAACCGATCACGGTCACCGTGACGAACCTCGGCGACGACATCGACAGCGTGTACTTCACTGCCAACGGCGGCGCTCTCTCTTCGATCGTGCTCGCGGCCGTCGGACCCGTCATCAAGCCGGTCACCAACGGCAGTGCTTCGGTCACGTTCACGGCATCCGAGCCGGGCAACTACACCGTCTTCGCACGTGACGCCGATGGATTCGAACTCGGCTCGGTCGCTATCAGCGTTTCCGCGGTCGGTAGCGGCGCCGGCGGTGGCACTGGTGGCACCGGTGGCGGAACAGGTGGTTCGGGTGGCCTTCCGGCTACGGGTAACGAGCTGCCGGCTGCAGCCCTGTGGCTCGGTGTTGGCGCCATCGGTATCGGTGGCATCGCCATCGCAGCTGGCGTCGCACGTCGTCGCGCGCACACCAGCAACTGATACTTCAGCACCTAACGAAGGCCCCGGGCGCAAGTCTGGGGCCTTCGCTGTGGGTTTTCGAGCTGAGAGGTAGATGGGCATGGCGATAAGCGCGGGAGCGCCAGCGGAGCACGCCGGTTCGTCGGAACCAGGGGGTGCGTCCATTCGGGCGTATTCGCGGCCCGGCCTTGCTCTTATGTTTGCCGGGTTGGGGTTCGTCGGAACTCTTCTGCTGCTCACCGTCTATCTCAACCTCCGTGCGCGATGGGTCGCGCTCCCCGAATGGCTACTCTCGGTCCTCGATCTCGTCCTCATCAACCTGCCGCTGGCAATCGCGGTGATAGGTGGGGGTATCGCGGCGTCGAGGGTCGGGATAGCTCGTGCCACCGGCATCCGGTCGTGGCGGTGGATAGACCTGGCGTACGGCCTGGGAGTCGGGCTCGTCATACGCGCGATCGTCGAGCTGGTTGCGCCGACCACGGGGACATTGGGCGGGCCCTTCGGCCAGCCCACGCTGGCCACGACCGTTGTGGTCGTCGTCGGCGCAGTGCTGATCTCACCGTTCGCCGAGGAATGGTTCTTCCGAGGGCTGGTGCTGCGGGCGCTGGTCGACGGGTTATCGCAGGGCCGCGCATCGCAAATCGTCGGCGGCGCCGGGGTAGCTTCGGTGATCGCGATCGTGGTCTCGACCTTCGCGTTCGCGTCATTGCATTTCGTGCCTTGGGGCTCGAATATCGCGGTGTCGCTGGCGATCGGAACCTTCGGCGTCGGCCTCGGGTGCGGGATCCTGAACGCGATCACTGGGCGGCTCGGCGCCGCACTGATCGCACATGCCTCATTCAACGCCGTTGGAGTTGTGTTGCTGCTCGGGTAGTGCGCACGACTCCGCGACAGCGGCTTTGTCACTCGGCGATGATGGACAGCGATGCGCCGGCCAATGACTGCAGTTCCGGCGAAACGATAAGGGAGAATGTCAGGCCCCAGGGCTTGCGCTTCCGGTCTGCCAATTGCGGCGCTGCGCCGAGCCTCGCTGACGCACCCACGCGTCTCAACTGGCGTAGCTGGGCAAGCCTTTGGCTTGGCCCACTCATGCCCGGCCTGACTCCGGACGGGAGGAGCCAAGCGCACGTCGTCCGTTCCCGCTGCAGGGCGCCTGTGTCGAAACCGGCATCTTCAGTCCCGCGGCGCCCGTGGCATTAGTGACGGAACCCACTTGTCCGCAATCCAAGCGACACCGACAGTTATCACGAGCGCGGGAACATACCACCACGTGGCCATAGCGCCCGTCTGAACCATCAACGGGAAGTGCACGACATACAGACCGTACGAGACCCCCGCGATAGCTGCGGCCGGCCGCGCAACGCGATAGCTCAGCGCCGCTAACCCGTGTCTCACGGGCGTGAGCAATAGAAGGAACAGCGCGAACACCACGACGCAGTGGCGCAGTATGAGGAACGGGAAGTACCCGAGGCCCGCGAATCCGTAGGCGACAACACCCACCCCAGTGGTGACAACCAGTGAGCCGATACCCACTAGTTCGGGAGCAGCGTCTTTGATCGTGAGTCGTCCATCTAGGTAAAGATGTGCTGCCATGCCGCCGACCCACCACACAACGAAGTACGCCAGGACGAGCGACAAGTGATTCGGCCAGACTAGGAATGTCCCATACGCGACCACAGCTACGACGGGGACGAGAAGTCGGGTCGCGCTCCGTGAGCGCCGCCAAAGGATCATTACTAGAGGAAATATGAGGTAGAAGAACACCTCGTACGACAGAGACCACAGAGGGTCGTTCCCAAGGTACGGGTCACTGATCACACCGGGCTTCAAGAAGGCGATGTCTTGAACGGATACCAAGGTCCCGACGAGGCTTTGCCATGTGAACTCCGCCTCAATCAATCCTGTTGCCCATAGCGCAGTCGATACGAGCATGGCGAAAAGCATCGGCGGATAGATGCGCCGTAAGCGTCGCAGATAATATCCACCCGGCCGCATTACGCGTTCGTGCTCGTTCGCGAAGATGACAAATCCGGACAGCAGGAAGAACACCAGAACCGCTTCCTGCCCAAACGAGAACAGGACGGCGAGCGGACCCGCCGTCGTGTGATGCAGTACTACGTATACAGCGGCAGCCGCGCGAGCAACGTCCAGGCCAGCCCGAACGCGCGGGTTCAGATGTCGCGCGCTCGGAACAGTGTCTTCGGTGCTGGTGGTAGCGGCCATGCCGAGCATCCTCGCACGAGCATGTGTCGGACTTGTAACCACCCACCAGCCTTGTGTACACAACCGTGCTTAGATACGAGCGCAGTCGCCTGTTTCGCCCGACGCGTTTATCAAGCAGCGTTTATGCGCCGGCACCGCCGCCGAGCTGGCCCATTTGCGTTTCCTCGTTGAGGCTTCTGCGGGGGCTCAAGTATGCGCTCTCCTGACGATTGGGATCTTCGGCGTGGGCGCGGGCCGCGCCACCGTGGTCTAAATCATTTGGCGGCTGGGTGTCGCTCTGATTTCACAAACGGCTTTACACACCATCGGACTCGTAACGTCTGCTGGCGTAAAGCGCAGCCTTTTCCACTGAGGACTTGCGGGCTCGTTAGGCGTCAGCGCGGCACGTTGATCAGGCTGAACACCGCGATGATCACCAGCACGGCGAGGGTCACGACTAATCCCCACACGGGCATGCCGCCCACCTCGCGCTGCCACCATCTCGGCGTGATGTCGCGCGATCCTCGGCGGCGTCGGCTGTTCATTGGCTCTCCCAGCAATCGCGAACTCGAACACCGCCTCAGAGCGGATATCGGCGAGCATAATCGTGTGCGCCGAACACAAATGACCAGCCGCGACCGTGCAAAGTATCGGATCGCCCGGGGACGCACGCCGCGTTTCCCTGTAGGTCCCCACCGCGCACCCGTAGAAACCCCCGATGAGAGCGGTCGCATTGTGGTCCTAGGGTGAGTGCCAGCCCGAACTCGCGCAGGACACCGCTGCCCCACGGCGGTACGCCGATCACCGGTGACGGTCAGGTGCCGTCGGAACTCGCTCAGCCCCCCAAGCAAGCGTGCCGACGGCGCCGCCGCCGCGCCGTCGGTTGCGTGCCGTATCGAACTCCGCCAGCGATGACAAGGCCCCCGGTCGTGTCCGCGGCGCCCCGTAGGGTCGTTCATGCCCGGGTCCGAACCATGCACGATGCTGTCCTCCAAGGCGGCGGATGCGAGGAGCGGTCGGGTAGGTGCCGTCGGACGCTGTCTCCAACACCATCGGCGCGTCCGCCGGCACCGGCAACTCTTATAGGTCGGGCTGCGCTGCGCCCGGGTCTGCGGCGGTTCCGCCACAGCATCGGTCCCTGGCGAGGCCTTCGCCGGCTGGTCACGTAATTCGGCGGATTGCTCGCGCACCCGCCACTGTTCAGGTCGCCTGACACTATGCTCCGAGCATGTCCAGCACACCTCGTGAGCTCGACCTCGCCGCGCAGCCATCGTGGGGTCGGCGTCTGGCCGGCATCGAAGGCATCCGCGGCATCGCAGCTCTGCTCGTCGTGGCACATCACACCACCCGTTATCTCACCGACGGACGAAGCGCAGTGGGTGGCGTCTTCAGCCTCACCGAGATGGCGCAGCATGGGCTCACGGTCTTCTTCGTGCTGTCCGGCTTTTTGCTGTACCGGCCGTTCGTGTACTCGCTCATCGCGGGGCGGCGCGCCCCCACCATCGGCGGCTATCTGCGGAACCGGATGCTGCGCATCCTGCCCGCGTACATCGTGATCTTCTTGCTCGCCAACTTCGTTCTGCAGACTCTGCTGACCGAGAACGCGCTAACCGCCACCCTCAACGGCAACCCGCCTCCGGTCGGGATGATCACCGACCCGTGGACGTTCGTCGCCAATCTCTCGCTGCTGCAGAGCTTCTTTCCCGGCACGATCATGACCGGAATCGGCCCGGCCTGGTCGCTCGGCGCGGAACTGCTGTTCTATCTGCTGCTGCCGGCGCTGTTCGGGCTGGGCAGCTTTCTGGTCGCCAGGGGATGGAAGCCGGTGCAGGCGGCGCTGGCCCCCGTCTGGTTGATGGTGATCGTCGGAGTGGTCACGTCGGTGATCGTCCTGGTCCTGGTGGCCGGACAGCCACCGACCGCACAGCTGGAAGCCCTGTGGGGATCGACCTGGCTCGCGGTCCTGGACCGCAGCGTCCTCGCCCAGGCCGAGCTCTTCGGATTCGGAATGGGCATCGCCGCCCTCGTCGTCTGGCTGGAACAGCGCGGAGTCGTGCGCACCCGCTCGTGGATGCGATACGGCGGGCTCGCGCTCGGGCTCGTGTTTGCATTCGTCGGTGCCCGATACGGCGGACCCATAGCGACCACCCTCGTCGGCGTGAGTGCAGCGGCGGTCGTGTTCGTCGTCCTGCCCGGCCGAGCGGACCACACGGCAAACGCCGCGGCACGGGTTCTGGAGTGGTTGCCTCTCCGGTACCTGGGACTCATCTCTTACAGCGTGTATCTGTGGCACGAACCGGTCGCGTGGTGGGTTCGCGCGCACGTGCCGCACGACAGTACCTCTGTGTCGGGCTGGGCGATGAGCCTGGCGATGGTGACGGCGATCTCGGTCGCGCTCGCTTCGCTCACGTACTTCTTCGTCGAACGCCCGGCGATGCGGCGCAAGTCGCGGACGGACCGCACCACTCCGCGACCGGCTGGACCGGGGGAGGGCGTGCCCGCCGCGCGGTGAGGGCAGCATCCGCTCGGTGAGGGCAGCATCCGCCGCTCGGTGAGGGCAGCTAGAACGAATCCCGCGAGCGGGACTCGGTGGGCACGACGTGACGCTGGGGTGCCGAGAAGAGCCAGTTGAGCGGTGGCCAGACGCGGATCAGCCACGCCACTGCGGTGCTGACGAGCAGTCCCACTACCGTGCCGGCCAGCAGGGCGACCCACCCGTTGCCCGTTGCGGCGCCGATCGCGACCCCGAGGCTGGTCGGCCACCAATGCACGATGTAGAAGACGAGACTGTCACGACCGACGAACCGCAGCGGCCGCAGCACACCGGCGCTGCCGATCCGCCGCGCGGCCAGGATGGCCAAGCCGATGCCCGCGGCGGCGAACGGCGCTGAGATCGCCGTATAGCGCAACCCGATGCCGACGACGACAGCCGCCACCGTGCCGACCGACACCGCCGCGCAGACCCAGAGGACCCACCGCCGCGACAAGACCCGATTCAGCGTTCCCGGATGCTGCGACATCCAGACGCCGAGAAGGAAGAACACCAGCAGAAAGAGGAACCGCCGCACGCTGAACTCAGGCACGAGGGCGGCCGCAACCAGAGCTGCCGCGGCGATCCACAGCGGTGAGATGCGGGTGATCGCCAGCGCGATCACATAGAAGAGGAACAGGTCGTAGAGGAACCAGAGGTGCTCGAGCGGGTCGTACAGCACCCGGAGTGGTTCCCACGCCGTCACCGGGGCGGGGGTGGCGCCCCCGACGAGACCATCGCGGATGCCCCACAGGTAGAGCAGCACGAGCGCGATGGCGGACCAGACGAGGTAGGGATACAGCACGCGTCGGGCCTTGCCGCCGAGGTACACCTTCCAGCCGCGTGCCAGGGACGGCGCGACCAGCAGGCCCGACAGGAACACCATCAGCGGCATTCGGATCGGCGCGAAGACCTGATTCAGAGCCCACGCGATCTCGGGCGACCCGGTCGGCACGGAGCTCGCGAACAGGATCGCGTGGTTGAACACGACGAGCACGATCGAGGTGCCCCGAAGCACGTCCATCCACTCGATGCGGGATGCCGGGGCGTCTGTCATTGCGTAAGCATGCCAGTCGCGTGTTACGGATGATCGCCGATTTTCGGGTGGGGCTGTGTGTGGGGGCTGTGCCGGGGTGGGCGCTGTTTGAACGGGTGGGTGCGCGGGTGGTGGGCGCTGGCTGTGGGACGGGGGTGGGCGCTGGCTGCGGGGCGCGTGGGCGGGGGATACGCCGCGGTCGTGCGGTGGTTGCGCGGCGTGTGCGCGGTCGATGCGCGGCCATTCCTCCACAGCATCGCGAGCGGTGTTGTTGTTCACAACAGGGTGCGACCTATCTCGGAATGTCGGGGGCCGATGTCACCATGGACTATGGGTTTTTTATCCGAGCTTCAGGGTCACCTCGACTCGCTTCGTGCGCAGTTCGGGCAGGACTTCGAGCTCGGGGAGCTGTCCGGGTTGCTGCGTCGCGCGGACAGCCAGCAGGCGCTGTCGTTCGTGGCGACGGCCGCTGCGCTGAACAACGGAGTGGAGAACCTGATGGCGGTCGGCGCCGGAGTCCTCGCCGAACGGTCGACCCGCGACCTCGGTCACTCCGGTGTCGCGGCGGTGCACGGGCACAGCACTCCAGTTGCGTTGATCCAGTCGATCACCGGTGGCACGAAGGCGGATGCCGCACGCGCAGTGCGCGTCGGCCAGGCGCTGCTGGAGGGCGAGCCGACGGTGGCGCCGGCATCCGATGCGGCCGAGACGGCGCCTCGCTCGCTGACGGCGGGTGGGCCGTGGCATCAGCCGCTGCGCGCGGCGATGCTGAGCGGACGGATCACACCGGCGCAGCACGACGCGATTCGCCGCGGGCTGGGGGAGCCGCCGCTCGAGACCGCCGGCGCCTCCGATGACGTGGTGCGCGAGGTGTGGTCGTGCGCCGCCGAGCAACTGCTGACCGAAATCGACGGGATGCCGGTGGAAGAGCTGCTGCGCCGCGCTCGCCAGGTGCGGGACGCGCTGGATCCGGTCGGCGCGGAGGAGCGCTTCGCGCGTCGGTACGAGGACCGGTCGATCCGCAGGTGGACCGACCAGGACGGTGTGCACCGGGCGAGCATCATCTTCGAGGACGAAGGGTGGGCCTGGGTCGATGCGATCTGGGATTCCGCACTGCGACCGCGGCGGGGTGGTCCGCGGTTCGTGGATTCGGATGCCGCGGCAGCCGCCGACGCTCTGATGAAGGATCCGCGGACGGACGAACAGCTCGCGTACGACCTGATGCTGGACCTGTGGAAGGCCGGAGCGCTCGCGTCGGCGAGCGATGTGTTCGGCGCGCGGCAGCCCGGGGTGCGCATGGTTGTGATCAAGGACGCGATCGGACCCCGCGATGCCTTCGGTCGGATGGTTGCGACCGGGCACTTCGAGGATCGGGGCGACGCGGTTCCCGGGTCGGTCATCGACCGGGCGCTGTGCGATGTCGGCGCGCAGGAGATCATCTTCGACCGGCAGGGGAATCCGCTGAAGCTCGGTCGCGAACAGCGCCTGTACTCGGCGCGGCAGCGGATCGCGCTGGCGGTTCGCGACGGCGGATGCATGTTCCCCGGATGCTGCGTCCCGGCCTCGTACTGCGAAGCGCACCATTGCGATCACTGGCAGGAGCATGAGGGTCGAACGGACGTGGACCGCGGCATCCTGCTGTGTCGGTTCCACCACATGCTGCTTCACAACAACGGATGGCGGATCACGCGCGCGGATCTCGGAGCTTTCGTTCTGCATCCACCGCCCGGGCGGGGTGATCCGATCGCGCTCAAGACGAAGTCGCCGATCGCGTGGGCGTGGGATCCGCCGCCGACCGAGAGGCGAGGCTGGCGGGCGGCGTGAGTCGGGGGATAGCACGAGCGCGGTGTGCGCGGGACGGTGCCGGCGGCGCCCGGCGTGCACGGGGGCTCGTGGAGCGCGGCGAGCGCGGGACAGGTGGCGCCCGGGCACCGCGTGCGTGCCCGGGCGGGGCAGATTGACAGCGAGCGAGGCGCGACACCCCAGAAGCCTCGCCTCGCTCGCTGGCCCAGTGACCGTCACCCGAAGCTCCATACGGAAGCAGCGTCGGCCCGGACCGTTGTCCGGGCTCGACGAAAGCACCGCCGGAGCCTCGCTCGATGTGCACGGTCAGATCTCCGCGGATACCGGTCAACCCACCGCCGGTCCGCGATCAACAGATGGCGGGACATCCGCCCGGGCGGGGACAGCAAACCCACCGACAACGACAACCCCCGGACCACCGCGCGCAACCCCAGCCGAGCGCGACCACAGAACGGTCATCGATTCCCCCAAACTTCCGACGCACCCCCGCGCGTCGGAACCCCCGCAGCGACCCCAGTACCGCCATCGAACACAGCGTGAACCTCGCGCGGACCCGAGTCAAGGGACCAAAGGCCCATCGGGTGTTCGGCCGCGGCATCCCGACGGCGAAGGCCAGGCAGAAGGCAGCTCAGGACAGGTTCGCGAAAGCCCAGCCGTCCAGCTCGGCCTCACGTTCGGCGTCGTCCCGCAGCGCAACCGACACACGCACCAACGACACGGCGATCGCCGACGCGACCAGCAATCCGAGCACGGCGGGTATCACGATCGGGCTCAACCCACCTATCTGGCGAAAACCACTCGAATCCATCATCGGTGCCTGGATCTCTCGTCATCCGCGGACGCAGCGGCAACCGCGTCATCGCGGGCCGTGCTGCGAGACTAGTCCAGCACCCCGACTTTCGGCAGCAGCACCGCTCCGCTTTTCGCAGCGTGTTTGGCCCCGGCATCCCGATGCCGTAGAATCGACCCTTGGTGCCTGTGCCCTGCTGGCCTCGCACCGCGAACGTGAGCCCTCCACTGGTGCGTTTGGTCCGGCATCCCGAACCAAACCCCCCGGAGCGGGATTCACGAACATCTCCGTTCGAATCAAGAAAGCAGCACTATTGTGACGCGCACGTACACCCCCAAGGCTGGCGAAGCTCAGCGTGAGTGGCTGGTCATCGACGCCACCGACGTCGTTCTCGGCCGGCTGGCAAGCCACGCGGCAGTTCTCCTCCGCGGCAAGCACAAGGCGACCTTCGCCCCCCACATGGACATGGGCGACTTCGTCATCATCATCAACGCCGACAAGGTCGCGCTGACGGGCCAGAAGCTCCAGAAGAAGAAGGCCTACCGCCACTCCGGTTACCCGGGCGGCCTGAAGTCGGTCACGTACGAAGAGCTCCTCGCGAAGAACCCCGAGCGGGCCGTCGAGAAGGCCGTCCGCGGCATGCTCCCGAAGAACAGCCTGGGTGCGCAGCAGCTCTCCAAGCTCAAGGTCTACCGCGGCGCCGAGCACCCCCACGGTGCACAGCAGCCCAAGACCTTCATCCTCGACCAGGTCGCCCAGTAAGCGCCTCCCAGACTGACTAAGGACACACTCGTGGCGAATCTCGAAGAATCCAACGAAAGCAACTTCTCGACCGAGACCCCGGCCGACCAGACCGTCGAGACCGTTGAGCGCCCTGTGCTCAGCGTTCCCGGCGCCGCGGTCGGTCGTCGCAAGCAGGCCATCGCCCGCGTGCGACTGATCCCCGGCTCGGGCACCATCACCGTCAACGGCCGCAAGTTCGAGGACTACTTCCCGAACAAGCTGCACCAGCAGCTGATCACGGACCCGTTCACGGTGCTCAACCTCACCGGCGCGTACGACGTCATCGCACGCATCTCGGGTGGTGGCGACTCGGGCCAGGCCGGCGCACTGCGCCTCGGCATCGCCCGTTCGCTCAACCAGATCGACGAGGAGAACAACCGCCCGACCCTGAAGAAGGCCGGCTTCCTCTCGCGTGACGCCCGCGTCATCGAGCGCAAGAAGGCCGGTCTCAAGAAGGCCCGCAAGGCTCCTCAGTACTCGAAGCGCTGATCGGTTCTCCGCTCCGCATGCCGCTCTTTGGCACGGACGGGGTGCGGGGGCTGGCCAACGGCCCCCTCACCGCCGATCTCGCATTGACCCTGGCCCAGGCGACTGCTGTCGTCCTGGGCCAGGGGCGTACCGCCGAGGCCCGGAGGGCCGCCGGCAAACGCCTGACCGCGGTCGTCGCACGCGACCCCCGCGTCTCGGGTGAATTCCTCTCCGCCGCTGTCGCGGCCGGCCTGGCCTCGTCCGGTGTCGACGTCCTCGACGCGGGCGTGCTGCCCACCCCGGCCACCGCCTATCTGATCGCCGACATCGACGCCGACTTCGGCGTGATGGTCTCGGCATCCCACAACCCCGCCCCGGACAACGGCATCAAGATCTTCGCCAGCGGCGGTGTCAAGCTCCCCGACGTGGTCGAGCGACGCATCGAAGCGGCCATGTCGGCACCGAAGCTGCAGCCCACCGGCGCAGGGGTCGGACGCATCCGCCGGTTCGCGGATGCCGAGGACCGCTACGTCGTCCATCTGCTCGCGTCCCTGCCGCACCGCTTGGACGGCCTGCACGTCGTGCTGGACTGCGCGCACGGCGCGGCATCCGGAGTCTCACCCGAGACCTTCCGCGACGCCGGCGCCCGCGTCACCGTTATCGGCGCCGACCCGGACGGCATGAACATCAACGACGGTGTCGGCTCCACGCACCTGGATTCGCTCGCCGCGCACGTGGTGCGCGTGGGCGCCGACGTCGGCATCGCGCACGACGGGGACGCCGACCGGTGCCTGGCCGTGGACGCGCGCGGACGCATCATCGACGGCGACCAGATCATGGCGATCCTCGCCGTCGCGATGAAGAACCGCGGACACCTGGTGAAGGACACCCTCGTCGCGACCGTGATGAGCAACCTCGGCCTGCACCGCGCGATGGCCGACCATGGCATCACCGTCGTGCAGACCGGTGTCGGCGACCGCTACGTGCTCGAGGCGATGGACGCGGGCGGATACTCCCTCGGCGGCGAGCAGTCCGGCCACGTGATCATGAGCGAGTACGCCACCACCGGCGACGGGCTGCTCACGGGCCTGCACCTGATGGCCGAGATGGCCCGCTCGGGCAAGACCCTCGCCGAGCTCGCGTCGGTCATGACGGTGTACCCGCAGGTGCTCGTGAACGTGCGCGGCGTGGATCGCACGCTCGCCGCGACCGACTCGGGCGTGGCGGATGCCGTGGCCCTGGTCGCCGCGGAACTCGGCGACTCCGGACGCGTGCTGCTGCGCCCCTCGGGCACCGAGGAGATGGTGCGCGTGATGGTGGAGGCCGCCTCGGCCGAGGTCGCGTCCGAGTACGCGGAGCAGCTTGCCGACGTGGTGCGCGAGCGGCTCGCGCTGTAGCTGCTGCTTGCGTTGTCTTCTTGCCCCGTTGTCGCCGAGCGCACGGGTTAGCGCCGAGTGCACGGGTCGCGCGCGCGGACACGTCGTGCGCTCGACGCGAAGTCGTGCGCTCGCGGGCGGGTCGGGCGCTCGCGGCTCCGGGTTTAGCGCTTGGACGCCGCGTCCCGCCGCCGCGCTGTTCGCCGAGCGCACGGGTTAGCGCCGAGTGCACGGGTTCTGCGCGCGGACACGTCGTGCGCTCGACGCGAAGTCGTGCGCTCGCGAGCCGCGTCGTGCACTCTCGCGAGCCGCGTCGTGCACTCTCGCGAGCCGCGTCGTGCACTCTCGGGCCAGGTCTTTCACCCGCGGCAACGTCAGGGCTCGGATGCCGCGTCCCGCCGACGCAGCATCTCCATCCCGACGTACAGGGCCACGTAGCCTACGAATGCGATGCCCACGAGCGCGAGAAAACCCGGGGTCGCGGGACGGTCCCAGTGCAGCGCGTCGCGGCCCGCGAACAGCGAGCATCCGATCGCGATCAGGCTCACGATCTGCGCCTGGAAGACGATCCGAAACGAACTCCACCGGGTATCGCGCAGGAACCACAGCGACACCACACCCGGCAGCGACAGCACCGCCCCGAGCACCCGTGCGGTCAGCGGGGTCACATCCCACGCCCACAGCGGGATCACGATGTTCGGGACCAGGAACAGCACCGCGCCGGTCATCAGCGACGCGAGGCCGACGACGACCATGATGCCGCGCACCACGATCGGCACCCGCGCATCGGATGCCTCGGGTTCCCCGTCGTCGCGGCCGCGCTGCAGCCACCACAGCCACGCGGTCAGGAACGGCGTCGTCAGGTACAGCACGAACCAGGTGTAGAACGACACGTTCTGCGAGAACCGGTCCAGGTGCAGCAGCGTCGCGACCAGCAGAGCGCTCGTGAAGACGATCACCGGCGGATACGCGACCACGACCCGATGCCACCGCCGCGTCCGCACGATCCGGGCGAAGACCCAGATGCCCCCGACGTACGCGGAGGCCAGCAGATACGCGCTCAGCGGCGGGGCGATCGGCCACGCGAACAGCTCGCCAGTGCGGTCCGGGAACACGGACAGCAGGATGACCGCGACGATCAGGAACGGCAGCAGGAGCAGGGCGATGATCCGCGTGATCCGCAGCACCCGGTCATCGCGCACCCGGGCGGGGCGGACGGGCTCAGCGTCGGTCTGTGACACGGGCGACGACCTCCGAGACGGGCAGGGACGCGCCCTCTTGCATTGCGGCATCCAGAACCGGTCCCTCACCGGACTCGCGGAGCGCGTCGACGAGCGGACCGTAGAAGGCCAGGCCGCCCGGGTTGACCAGGCCGGTGTGCCGGCGCAGGCGCTGCGCGGCGCCGACCAGGAGTCCGGTATGCTCGGCGTTGCGCTGCGCGGCGCGGACCGCCGCGAGCCCCTCGAGCCCGTAGGTGATGCCTTCGTCGTGGCGCATCGCCATCGAGGTGTCCAGGGCCTCGGCGAAATCGCTCTCGGCGCCGTCCAGGTCGCCGCGGAGGAACCTCGGCCAGGCGCGGTGATGCTGCGCGATGACCACCCCCAGCGTCTCGCCCGCCGACGAGGCCAACGCGAGGCTCTCGTCGAATCGCTGCGCTGCGGCAGCGACATCCTGCGACGCCATGTCGATCCGGCCGAGCGTGACCAGGATCATCGCCTGCCCCCAGCGGTCGCCGGCACCCCGGAACCCGGCCAGTCCCTTTTCCAGGGCGGCGCGACCGGACGCGAGGTCCGGGCCGGTCGGGGCGGACAGATACGCCAGGCCGATCGAGACCTGCGTCAGGGCCGCGCTCTCGGGCTCCCCGCACTTCTCGAACAGCTCCGCCGCGCGCCGCAGCCCGGGCAGCACATCGACGTCGGGATCCTGCCAGTACGTCACCGCGCGGGTGAAGTACAGCGCGATCGCCTCGGTGCGGGTGCTCAGCTCGATCCCGTCGCGGTCGGCACGCTCGAGCAGCTCGGCCATCCAGTCGTGGACGACTCCGAGGAGTCCCGCGATCCACACGTACAGGTACAGCGACCAGGCGAAATCGGCGGCGTCATCCAGGCGCGCGGTGTCCAGCAGGTGACGCACGATCGCCGCGAGGTTCTCGCGCTCGGCATCCAATTCGCGGATCACCGCCACCTGCTCGGCGGTGCGCATGCGCGCCGCCGCGTCGTGGGCGACGGCAATGTAGTGGGCCACCCAGCGATCCTGCGCCGCCGCGACGGCATCGGCCGCCTCGGGCGCCTGCGCGCGCTCGCGTGCGAAGGCGCGGACCAGCGCCAGCATCCCGAACACCTGCACGCCGTCGCGTTCGTGCTGCCAGAGCAGGCTGGTGTCCACCAGCGCTTCCATCGCCGCGACCGCGCCGTCCCCGAGGACGTCCGCGGCCGCGGCGAAGGTGAACGGGCCGGAGAACACCGAGAGCGACTCGAAGGCCGCGATCGCCTCTGCATCCAGCAGCCGGACGCTCCACTCGATCGTGCTGCGCACGGTCTGCTGCCGCTCGGGCAGGTCGCGGGCGCCGCCGACCAGCAGGCTGAGCGCGGAATCCAGCCGCTTGAGGATCTCCCGCGGGGGCATCGTCCGGGTGCGCGCCGCGGCCAGTTCGATCGCGAGCGGCACTCCGTCCAGCGCCCGGACGATCCCCGCGACGGCCGGCGCCTGGTCCGGAGTGAGGCGGAAGGTGGGGCTGATCGCGGTGGCCCGCTCGATGAACAGGGCGACGGCGCTGGCGTCCGCGGCATCCGTGGATGACGCATCCGGGTCGGGAAGGCCCAGCGGGCCGAGCTCGAAGGTCCGCTCAGCCCGCACCCGCAGCGGGGAGCGGCTGGTCACCAGCAGCTGCAGGCGCGGCAGCTGGGTGATCAGGCGGACCAGGTCGCCGGTGGCGTCGAGCAGGTGCTCCATGTTGTCAACGACCAGCAGCATGTCGCGGCCGGCCAGGGCGGTGACGAGCTTGGTCTCGACGCGCTCCTCGCCGGTCTCGCGCACGCCGGCGGCCCGCGCGATCATGCTCAGCACGCGGTCGGGAGAGATGACCGTCTCGAGCATCGTGAAGGCGACCTCGCGGCCGCTCGCCGCAACCGCGCCGGCGACCTCGATGGCCAGGCGGGACTTGCCGATCCCGCCCGGGCCGACGATGGTCACCATGCGCACGCCGGGGGAGTCCAGCAGCTCGAGCAGCCGCTGCTGCTCGGCGGCGCGACCGACCAGCTTGGTGAACGGGGCCGGGATGCCGCGGCCGGACTCCACCTGCACGGCCGCCGGTGCGGCCCGCGACGCGTCAAAGCGGTCCGCGAGCAGGGTGGCCAGGTCGGCGACGATCAGCTGCGCGAGCTCGGCGGGCGTGTCGAAGCTGCGGTAGGAACTGGTGTCGTCGCTGCGGATGCGATCGAGCAGCTCGGCCAGCTTCGGGTCGCGGTCGGGCGCGGGGCTCTTGATGTAGATCAGGTGGGGCAGGTCGCCGGAGAGCAGGTACTCGTCCTCGAGCCCGGAGATCTGCTCGTCGGGCGAGGTCCACCCGTAGCTCTGCCAGTAGAGGCCGATGAAGATGTCGCTCTGCGCGAGGTAGGCGCGGTACAGGGACCGGGGCGGGTGCGGCCGCGCGCCCAGTTCGAACATGACCGGGGCCAGGTGAAGTGACTCGATCGCGGCACGCGCGGCTTCGCGCTCGGGCTCGAGTTCTCGGAGAGTGGAGCTGAGGAACACCCGGATGCGCTGGTCGGGAGTGCGGATCGACGCCGCAGGAGCGTCCATACCTGAAGTGTGGCGCAGGTGGGTCCGTTGCGCCAGAGTTCAGCACGGGTGGGGCGTGGTGGGGCGTGGGTGGGCGGCGTGTGGGGGCGGGTGGCGGCGGATGCCGCCGGTTGGGGGCGCCGGCGTGGTGGCGGGGTGGGCAGCGGGTGCCGCGGGTTGGGGCGCCGGGTCAGGCGGCCGGGGCGCTCCAGGACAGGGACTCGATGTACCGCAGCAGCACGCCCTCGCGCAGTGCCCACGGCGAGACCTCGAGCTCCTCGACGTCGAGCGCGGTCATCGCGGTGTGCAGCACGACCGCCGCGGCGACGATCTGGAAGGTGCGATCCGGAGTGATCCCCGGCAGCTCCTGCCGCGCGAGCGCGGGGATGCGCGCCAGCCGCGGAATCCAGGCGCCGAGCGCGGCGCGAGGCAACAGCATCCGCTCGATGCTGGACCAGCCGGGAACCGGACGGCCCGCGAGTTTCGCCAGGGAGCGGATCGCCTTCGACGAGCCGACGAACCGGTCGGGGCGCGGCTGCGCGCGGAACGTGTCGAGCACCGGCGCCAGGGTCTGCGCCGCGTGCGCCCGCAGCCGCTCGACCGCGGCTTCGCCGGGCGGGTCGTCGGGTAGGAACTGCACGGTCATGCGGCCTGCGCCGAGCGGGACGGATGCCGCGGCGTCGGGCAGCTCCTCGGATCCGGCCGCGATCTCGAGCGAGCCGCCGCCGATGTCCAGGAGCAGGATCTGTCCGGCCGCCCAGCCCATCCA
Organism: Microbacterium sp. zg-B185; assembly: GCF_030246885.1. Taxonomy (NCBI): domain Bacteria; kingdom Bacillati; phylum Actinomycetota; class Actinomycetes; order Micrococcales; family Microbacteriaceae; genus Microbacterium; species Microbacterium sp. zg-B185. Next base: position 2,895,972 of record NZ_CP126739.1, on the reverse strand, counting down.
GCGCCGGACGGCGAGGTAGGTGAACCGCGCCTCGGTCTCGCCGGCCAGCACCTGCAGCGGCTGGCCCAGCGCCGCCTCGATGCGGGCGATGACAGCGGCGCCGTTCTCGGCCTCGCGGACCGCGGAGGTCGCCGTGGCGAGCAGCTCGTCGACCCGCTCGGTCGCCGCGACCGCGCGGGCTTCGCGCACCGCCTGCTCGAGGGCGACGATGCCCTCCTCGGTGATCGATCCGTCCGGGGCGAGGTAGCGCATCAGCCGCAGGATCGTGCGTTGGCTCGTCGTCGCGAGCGGACGCCCTCCCGGTCGCACGTCGGCAACGAGCAGGTGGACGGTGTTCGAGCCGATATCGAGGACTCCGAGGCGCACGGGGGAAAGCGTAGCGTGGCGCGGCGCCCGCCCCGCGCGGCCTCCGCCCCGCGGACTCCGCCCCTGCTGCCGAGGGTGCACGTTGCCGCTGTCGAGAGTGGGTGGCATGGCTGTCGAGAGTGGGTGGCATGGCTGCCGAGAGTGCACGTTGCCTCTGCCAAGGGTGCTCGTTGCCGCACCGAAGGCCGTGCCGATATTCGAATCTCGTCACCCGCGCAAGAAGCGCCCGCAGTGGCGGCGTGCATCCCCGCCGACAGGGATGCGCACTCTCGCGAGCGGGGACGTGCACTCTCGCCAGCCGGGACTTGCACTCTCGCGGGCAGGGGCGGGCGAGCGAGGGGGCGGGGCGCGGTATGGATACGATGTTCGGGATGCCCGCCGACGACACCACCCCCGCACCGACCGCCTCCGTGTCGGGCTCTGCGGCGACGGACGGATTCTCGCTGTACCGCGAGATCGACCGCGGGGACTGGTCGCGACTGGCCTCGGGCACGCCGCAGCCGCTGACCGAGACCGAGATCGTGCAGATCCGCGGCATCGGCGACATGCTGGACCTGGCCGAAGTGCGCGAGGTGTACCTGCCGCTCAGCCGGCTGCTGAGCCTGTACGCCAACGCGACCAAGCGGCTCGGCGCCGACACGAGCACGTTCCTCGGCGAGCCCGACACGACCACGCCGTTCGTCGTGGCCGTGGCCGGATCCGTCGCGGTCGGAAAGTCCACCATCGCCCGACTGCTGCGCGAGCTGATGAGCCGCTGGCCCGGCACGCCGCGGGTCGAGCTGGTCACCACCGACGGGTTCCTGTATCCCAACGCCGAGCTCGAGCGCCGCGGGCTGATGGCGCGCAAGGGCTTCCCCGAGTCCTACGACCGCCGCGCCCTCGTCAGCTTCCTCACCGACGTCAAGAGCGGGGCGCCCGAAGCGCGCGCGCCGTTCTACTCGCACATGCGGTACGACATCGTCCCCGACGCCCACGTCACCGTGCGGCGCCCCGACGTCGTGATCGTGGAGGGGCTCAACGTGCTGCAGCCCTCACCCTCCCCGAGCGACATCGCGGTCAGCGAGCTGTTCGACTTCTCCATCTACGTGGATGCCGAGACCGACCACATCGCCTCCTGGTTCGTGGACCGGTTCCTGGCGCTGCGCCGCAGCGCGTTCGCGAACCCCAGTTCGTTCTTCAACGTCTTCTCGCACCTGTCCGACGGCGAGGCCGTGCAGACCGCGATGGGGTTCTGGAACGACATCAACCTGCCGAACCTCGAGGAGAACGTGCTGCCCACCAAGCACCAGGCGACGCTGGTGCTGGAGAAGGGCGCGACGCACACGGTCGAGCGGGTCCTGCTGCGCAAGCTGTAGCCGGTCACCCGACTCACACCTCCGGACGCAGGATGCCGTCGGTCTCGATGTAGCGTTCGCCGGTGTCCGGGCACACCCACGCGCCGGCCTCGGCCCGAAGCGGCTTGCCCGCACGGCCCACCCAGCCGATGCGGCGGGCCGGCACACCGACGACCAGCGCGTACTCCGGCACGTCCTTGGTCACCACCGCACCGGCCGCGACCAGCGCCCAGGCTCCGACCCGCACCGGCGCGACGCACACCGCGCGCGCGCCGATGGAGGCGCCGTCACCGATCAGCACGCCGACCGGGTGCCAGTCGCCCTCGGTCTTGACCGTGAGATCCAGGTTCGCCGCCCGCGGGAACTCATCGTTGGTGAGCACCGCGGCCGGGCCGATGAACACCCCGTCGCCGAGCACGGCCGGCTCGTACACCAGCGAATAGTTCTGCAGCTTGCAGGAATCGCCGATCCGGACTCCGGGTCCGACGTAGGCGCCGCGACCGAGGTTGCAGTCCGCGCCGAGCACGGCGTCCTCGCGCACCTGGGCCAGGTGCCACACGCGTGTCCCCGGGCCGAGCGACGCGGAATCGGCGACGTCGGCGGAGGCCGCGACGAAGGGGGTGCGGGGGTCGGTCATCGGCATCCCTTCGGAAAGTGCGGTCCAGGCATTGCTTCGCCATGACCGCATAACGTTATACTGCACGCGGGGATATCGGCGACTGCGCTTTCTGGGGATCGCGCGCACCGTCGTCGGTAGAAGACACCTGCTGGGGCAGGTGGCCCGGGGAACTGTCACACAGTGCCGCGGGCAGTCTGGGGAAAAATGGGGATTGGGGAATCCGTCGTCCTGAAAGGGACGGCGCAGCCGACGGCAGCCGGCGCTTTCGCGCGTGCGTGCTCTGCCGCCGCCGACCCGATCCTCGGCGTGACCGCGACCGGCCTCACCAGCCGGCGTTTCGTCGCGCATCTGGGGAGATGACTGGGGAGTCGGGGACATCGTGGACCACAGGATGAACATCGCTGTTGTGGGGGCCGGATACTGGGGGCCGAACCTCGCGCGCAATTTCCGCGGCAATGCGGCGTGGAACCTGGCCGGGATCTGCGACCTGGACATCGAGCGGGCGCGCTCGGTCGCGGAGTCGGTGGGCGGCGCCCCGGTCACCGCGCGTCTGGGCGACGTGCTGAACGATCCGCTGATCGATGCGGTCGCCATCGCCACACCCGCGCGCACGCATCACGCGATCGTGATGGCGGCGCTGGAGGCCGGCAAGCACGTGATCGTCGAGAAGCCGCTCGCCGACAGCCGCACCGCCGGACTGGAGATGGTGGAACGCGCCAGCGAGCTGCGCCTGGTCCTGATGGCCGACCACACCTACTGCTACACCCCCGCGGTGCTGAAGATCCGCGACCTGATCGCCGAAGGATTCCTCGGCGAGGTGCTGTTCGTGGACAGCGTGCGCATCAACCTCGGCCTGATCCAGCCCGACGTCGACGTGTTCTGGGACCTCGCGCCGCACGACCTGTCGATCATGGACTTCGTGCTGCCCGGCGGCCTGGACGTGACCAGCGTGTCCGCGCACGGCGCCGACCCGCTGCGCACCGGCAAATCGTGCGTGGGCTATCTGGCGATGCCGCTGAGCGGAGGCGCGATGGCGCACGTGCACGTCAACTGGCTCAGCCCGACCAAGATCCGGCAGATGGTGATCGGCGGCACCAAGCGCACACTGGTGTGGGACGACCTCAACCCGCAGCAGCGGGTCAGCGTCTATGACCGCGGCGTGGACATCGCCGAGGTCTCCAAAGCCACCGCGGTCGACGCGCGCGCCGCGAACATCTCGTACCGCCTCGGCGACACCTGGGCGCCGGCCCTGAGCGAGGGCGAGGCGCTGGCCGGTGTGGTCGCCGAGTTCGCCGCGGCCATCCGCGAAGGACGCACCGCGCGCACCAGCGGCGGCGCCGGCCTGCGCGTGCTGTCGGTGCTCGAGGCCGCCACCGGCAGCCTCGAAGCGAGCGGCGCGCCGCAGTCGATGGCCGCGGCATCCATGAAGCTGGAGGTGGCGCGATGACCACTCTGGAGGGCGCGGACATCCTCGTCACCGGCGGCGCCGGGACGGTGGGATCGACGCTGGTCGACCAGCTGCTGGCGGCCGGGGTCGCGCACGTCGACGTGCTGGACAACCTGGTGCGCGGCCGGATCGGCAACCTGGAGGACGCGCTCGCGTCCGGGCGGGTGAGCCTTGTCGAGGGCGACATCCGCGACGCGCAGCTGGTGGATGAGCTCACCGCGGGCAAGGACCTCGTCTACCACCAGGCGGCGATCCGCATCACGCAGTGCGCGGAGGAGCCCAGGCTCGCCCTCGAGGTGCTGGTCGACGGGACCTTCAACGTCGTCGAGTCCGCGGCGCGGCACCGCGCGAAGCTGATCGCGGCCTCGAGCGCCTCGGTGTTCGGCCTCGCCGAGGAGTTCCCGACCTCGGAGCGGCACCACCACCACAACAACGACACCCTGTACGGCGCGGCGAAGTCCTTCAACGAGGGACTGATCCGCAGCTTCCGGGCCATGCACGGCCTGGACTACGTCATCCTGCGGTACTTCAACGTGTACGGTCCGCGCATGGACGTGCACGGCCTGTACACCGAAGTGCTCGTGCGCTGGATGGAGCGCATCGCCGACGGCAAGCCGCCGCTGATCTTCGGCGACGGCCGGCAGACGATGGACTTCATCTGCGTTCCGGACATCGCCCGGGCCAACGTGCTCGCGGCGCAGAGCGACACCGTTGACGGCGACTACAACATCGCGAGCGGCACCGAAACCAGCTTGCTGGACCTTGCGGAGGCACTGCTGCGCGTGATGGGGTCCGAGCTCGGAATCGAGCACGGACCCGAACGCGCCGTCAACGGTGTCCCCCGCCGGCTCGCCGATACCCGCGCCGCCGCGCGCGATCTCGGATTCGAGGCCACGATCGGAATCGACGAGGGACTGCGGATGCTGGTGGAGTGGTGGACGCCGCTGCGCGAGCAGATCGCGGCCGGCCGACTGGTGCGCGCGTGAGCGACCGCATCAGCGTCATGGTCCCGTGGCTGGGCCAGGAAGAGACGGATGCCGTCGCCGACGCGATCGCCAGCGGATGGGTCGCGCAGGGACCGCGGGTGCTGCGGTTCGAGCAGGAGTTCGCCGCGGCGATGCACGCGCCCTACGCGGTGGCCACGACCAGCTGCACGACCGCTCTGCACCTCGCGCTGCTGGTCGCCGGCATCGGAGCGGGCGACGAGGTGATCGTGCCGTCGTTCTCGTTCATCGCCACCACCAACGCCGTCCGCTACGTCGGCGCGAACCCGGTGTTCGCGGACGTGGATCCCACCACCGGCAACCTCACCGGCGCCACCGTGGCGGACGTCCTCACCTCGGCCACCCGCGCTGTCATCGCCGTCGACCAGGGCGGCGTGCCGGTGGACCTGGATGAGATCCGTGCGGTGGCCGACCCGGAGGGGATCGTCGTGGTGGAGGATGCCGCGTGCGGTGCGGGATCCGTCTACAAGGGCCGCCCGGTGGGGGCGGGGGCGGACATCGCGGCATGGTCGTTCCACCCCCGCAAGCTCCTGACCACCGGCGAGGGCGGGATGATCACCACCTCGCGGGAGGACTGGGCGCTGCGCGCACGGCACCTGCGAGAGCACGCGATGAGCGTCTCGGCCTCCGACCGGCACCGCTCGGTGCTGCCGGCCGCCGAGGAGTACAGCGAGATGGGCTTCAACTTCCGGATGACCGACCTGCAGGCCGCGGTGGGCATCGTGCAGCTGAGCCGCCTGCCCGAGATCGTGGCGCGCCGCCGCGAGATCGCGCAGACCTACCAGCGTGCGATCGCCGAGATCCCCGGGCTGCGCGCGGTCACCGACCCGCCCTACGGCACCGGCAACTACCAGTCCTTCTGGGTCGAGGTGCTCGAGGGGTACCCGAGCGACCGGGACGGGCTGCTGGAGGCGCTCGCCGACGCGGACATCTCCGCCCGGCGCGGCATCATGGCCTCGCACCGCCAGCCGCCGTACCGCGGCCTCACCCCGCCGCAGGGGCTCCCGGTCACCGACCGCCTGACCGATCGCACCCTGATCCTGCCGGTGTATCACTCCCTGTCGGCCGCCGACCAGGACCGGGTGATCGCGGTGCTGCGCGCAGCGGGGAGCGCGGACGGTGAGTGAGGGAGTGCTGCTGGTGGGGGCGAGCGGGCTGGCGCGCGAGGTCCTGGCCGCCGGGATCGTCGGGGTCACCGGCATCCTGGACGACAACCTCGAGTTGCAGGGCACCGAGATCGCCGGCGTCCCGGTGATCGGACTGACCGGCGATGCGACGCGGCGGGACGAGATGCTGCTGGTGTGCATCGGGCCGAGCGTGAGCCGCCGCACGGTGGTGCGCCGGCTGCGGAAGTTCGGGGTGCCCGAGCAGCGCTTCGCCACCTATGTGGCGCGCTCGGCGCGGATCGGCGCCAGCAGCGCCGTCGGGGCCGGCAGCATCGTGCTGGACGGCGCGGTGGTCACCGCCGATGCGGTCCTCGGGCGCCATGTCGTCGTGATGCCCAACTGCACGATCGCGCACGACAACGTCGTGGAGGACTTCGCGACCCTCGCCGCGGGCGTCGCACTCGGCGGATCCGTGTGCATCCGCGAAGCGGCCTACCTGGGGATGAACGCGTCCATCCGCCAGGGCGTGCAGATCGGCGCCGCCGCGACGGTCGGCATGGGCGCCGCCGTGCTGGAGGACGTCCCGTCCGATCAGATCTGGGCCGGCGTGCCGGCCCGCCGGCTGGAGGAGGCGCGATGACCGGCGTCCCGTTCCTGGATCTGGCCGCGCAGCAGGCCGAGATCGTCGACGAGGTGTTGCCGGTGTGGCGCGCGCAGCTCGAGTCCGCCGGCTTCATCGGCGGGGCCGAAGTGGACGCCTTCGAGCGGGAGTTCGCGGACTACGTCGGCGTGACGCACGTCGTCGGTGTCTCCAACGGCACCGACGCGCTCGAGCTCGCCTACCGCGCGGCCGGCGTGGGGCCGGGCGACGAGGTGATCATGCCCGCCAACACGTTCATCGCCACCGCCGAGGCGGCATCCCGCATCGGCGCCGTGCCGGTCTTCGTCGACGTCGACGACGAGCACCTCCTGATGGATCCCGACGCCGTCGAGGCCGCGATCACGGCACGCACCCGTGCGATCGTCCCCGTGCACCTGTTCGGGCAGACCGCACCGATGGATCTTCTGCTGCCGATCGCGCAGGGCCACGACCTGGTGCTGATCGAGGACGCCGCCCAGTCGCAGGGTGCGTCGTGCGCGGCCGGCCGCGCCGGCGCACTGTCGCGCGTGGCGGCGACCAGCTTCTACCCCGGCAAGAACCTCGGTGCGGCCGGCGACGCGGGCGCTGTCCTGACCGATGACCCCGACGTCGCGGCGCTCGTGCGCACCCTCGCCGGCCACGGCAGTGCGACCAAATACGTGCACACCCATGTGGGGGTCAACGCGCGCCTGGATGCCGTGCAGGCGGCGGTGCTGCGCGCGAAGCTGCGCCGGCTGGAGGGGTGGAACCAGGCCCGCCGGGTCGCTGCCGAACGGTACGCGCAGCTGCTGCGGGACAGCGAGGTGCGGATTCCCGCGGTCCGGCCGGGGAACACGGACGTCTGGCACCTGTACGTGGTGCGCGTGGAGGACCGCGACCGCGTCGTGGCGGAGCTGGGCGCGGCGGGCATCGGCACCGGCATCCACTATCCGACCCCGGTGCCCCTGACCGACGCGTATGCGCCGCTCGGCCACCGCCGCGGGCAGTTCCCGGTCGCGGAGGCTGCGGCGGGCCGCATCCTGTCGCTGCCGATGTTCCCGCACCTGACCGGGGCGCAGCAGGAGCGGGTCGCGGACGCGCTGGTGCGCGCCGTGGCCCGGGAGCTGGTGTGACCATGCGCGTGTATCGCCCGATGCCGATGCGACGACGCCCCACCGTGACCGTCGTCATCCCGCACTTCAACTACGGCCAGTACCTGCCGACCGCGGTGGGCTCCGCCCTCGACCAGCGCGGCCTGGACGTCGAGGTCATCATCGTCGATGACCGGTCCACCGACGGCAGCACGGAAGCGGCACGCCGCATCGCGTCCGCCGACGAGCGCGTCACGCTGGTGGAGCACGAGCAGAACATGCGGCACATCCGCACCTACAACGACGGGCTCTCGCGAGCCTCCGGGGACTACGTCGTCCTCCTCTCGGCCGACGACGCACTCACCCCGAACTCGCTGACCCGGTCGGTGGCGCTGATGGAGGCGCACCCGCGGGTCGGGCTCGTCTACGGCGGGGTGGAGTGGTTCCACGGAGAGCTCCCCGCCGCCCGCGGCGGTCGCGGATGGTGGCAGGTGTGGGGCGGTGACGAGTGGACCGCGCGGCTCGTGCGCCGCGGACGCAATGCGGTGGTCAACCCCGAAGCGGTGCTGCGCCGCTCGGTGTACGAGGCCACCGGCGGCTATAACCCGGACTTCCCGCACTCCGCGGACATGTACATGTGGCTGCAGGCCGCGGCCGTCAGCGACGTCGGGTTCGTGGCCGGGCCGCGCCAGGCGTACTACCGCGATCACGGCCAGAACATGCACTCCACCGAACACGGCGGGCTGCTGGATGACATGGCGCAGGTCCTCGGCGTGTACGAGCGGTTCTTCGCCCACGACGGCGCGGTGATCCGGCGCGCGCCCGGTCTGATCCGCACGGCGAAGCGGTCGGTGGCCCGCGAAGCCCTGCTGCGGGGGGCGCTGCTGACCGCGGACGGGGCCCCCACCGAGGTGCTGGTGCAGATGCAGGACTTCGCCCGCGCGACCGCCCCCGAGATCGTCCGGTCTGCGGTGTGGCGGTGGGCGGAACTGACCGCGCAGGACGGTGCGCCGGCCCGCCTGGTCGGCTCCGTGGAGAATCTGCGGTGGAAGATCCGCTCCCGTCGGCACCTCGAAGTCGGTCTCTGAGGCCACGACGATGGGCATCCGATGAGCGTGAACGGCGCGTCGCTGCGTGCGCAGGCGACACGCGGAGCGGCCTGGAGCGGGGTGAGCACGATCGTGCTCCGCCTCGGCGGTCTCGTCGTCGGCATCATCCTCGCCCGGCTGCTCAGCCCCGAGGAGTTCGGCGTCTACGCGGTCGCGCTCACCGTGCAGGCGATCCTGATCACGGTGGCCGATCTGGGTCTGTCGGCCGATCTCATCCGCACCGATGACCCGGAGCGCATCGCGCCGACCGTCGCCACGCTGGGCCTCACCAGCGGTGCTGTCATGACCGCGATCACGCTGGCCTCCAGCGGCGTGATCGCCGAGCTCCTCGGCTCGCCTGCGGCGGCCCCGACCATCGCGGTGCTGTCCATCACGCTCGTCCTGGCCGGGGCGACCGTGGTGCCCTACGCGATGCTGCAGCGCCGATTCCAGCAGCGCGAGCTCTTCTACGTCGGGGTGGCCGACTTCGTCGTCTCCACGACGGTGACCCTCGCCCTGGTCGCGATCGGTCTGGGGCCGTTGGGCCTTGCGATCGGACGGGTCGCGGCCCAGTGCGTGTCCACGCTCATGCAGTTCCTCCTCGCGCGCGTCGTGCCGCGGTTCGGCGTGAACCGGTCGGTCGTGGGGCCCGTGCTCGCGTTCGGCCTGCCGATCGCCGCGGCGAATCTGCTGTCCTGGGCGCTGCTGAACGTCGACAACATCGTGCTGGCGCGGGTGGCCGGGGTGACCGCCCTGGGCTACTACGTGCTCGCGTTCAACATCTCCAGCTGGCCGATGAGCGCGCTGTCGCAGGTGGTGCGATCCATCTCCCTGCCGTACTTCTCGCGCACGGGCAGCGGAAGCGAAGGTCTCTCGTCCGTCGTGGCGGTCGCCTGGGCGGGAGCTCTGCCCGCCGGCGCCGTCCTGGCCGCGCTGAGCGCGCCGCTGATCGAGGTCGTCTACGGCCCGAAGTGGCTTCCGGCCGCGCCCGTCCTGGCCGCCCTCGGGCTGTACGGAAGTCTCCGCGTCGTGTTCGACATCTTCGCGGGCTTCCTCTACGCCCGGGGTCTGTCCCGCCCGGTGCTGTGGGTGCAGATCGTGTGGCTGGTCGTCCTGGTGGTGGGCATGATCTTCGCGACGCGGGCCTTCGGGATCATCGGCGCCGGCTGGGTGCACGTGGTCGTGGCCGTCGTGGTGATCCTGCCCGCCTACGCGATCGCGCTGCGAGCAGCCGGGGTGCGATTCACCACGGTCCTGCGCGCGGCATGGTGGCCGACCGTCGCCGCCGTCCCGGCGGTCGGTGTCGCGATCGCGGCCCGCGTGTTCCTGAGCGACCCGGTGTTCGCCGTCCTGGTCGGCGGCCTCGGCGCGGTCGTGGTGTACCTGCTGGTGGGCTGGCCGTGGCTGCGCGCCCACGCACGCGCGATCCGCGGCCAGCGCCGCACGGAGGTGGCAGATGCTTCGTGAGACCGCCGCGACCGCGGCCCCGGCGGTGTGGGAGGACTACGCCGAGACGCACGCGCTGTCCGGGCGTGCGCTGCGCGTGCTGGCGCGCGCGACCCCGGCCCAGCCGAGACCGCTCCTGCGGGTGCGCGCACCCCGGCTCACCCCGCGGGAGCGGCCGCTGGTCTCGGTCGTGATCCCGTGCTACAACTACGCCGGGTATCTGCCGGATGCCGTCGGCAGCGCGGTCGCGCAGCAGGCGGTCGATGTCGAGGTGATCATCGTCGACGACGTCTCCACCGACGACAGCGTCCACGTCGCCCGCCGTCTCGCGGCGACGCACCCGAACGTGCGGGTCCTGGTCCGGCCGGAGAACGGCGGGCATGTCCGCGCCTTCAACGCCGGCTGCGAGGTCGCGTCCGGCGACTACGTCGTGAAGCTGGATGCCGATGACCTGCTCGCCGCCGGGGCCCTGGCCCGTGCCACCGCCCTGTTCGAGGCGCATCCCCGCGTCGGTCTGGTCTACGGCCACCCGCGGCACTTCGCCGGCGCGCACCCGCCTGCCACGCGCCTGCACGAGGTGGGGTGGACGATCTGGTCGGGCCGGGACTGGCTGGCCGAGCGCTGCCGGCTCGGGGTGAGTGCGATCACCAACCCGGAGATGGTCCTGCGCTCCGCGGTGCTGGCGGAGGTGGGTCCGATGAACCCGGCGCTGCCGTACGCGCCGGACATGGAGATCGCGATGCGCGTCGCGGCGGTCAGCGACGTCGGATGGGTCGGCGGCGCCGACCAGGCGCTGCACCGGGAGCACGACGCGAGCATGAGCGCGAACGACGGTTCCGGCACGCTGGTGGACCTGGTCGCCCGGGCGGGCGCCTTCGCCAGCGTGTTCGAGCGGGTCGGGGCGCGCATCCCGCAGGCGGCGAGCCTCCGGGACCGGGCCCGCCGCGCTCTGGCCGAGGATGCGCTGCGGTTCGCGTCGGCGGCGGTGGACCGCGGTCACCCGCGCGCCGAGTACGCGGCGCTCCTGGATTTCGCCGCCGACGTGTGGCCGCCCTCGAGCGAGTGGGCACGCTTCCGGCGCATCCAGCGCGGAGCCCGGGCGGCGCGCCCCGCGGCCCTGGCCCGCCGCGCAGCCCGCCGCATCCGTCAGCGGCTGTACTACGCCCGCTGGGTGGTGTCCGGTGTGTGAGCCGATCGGCATCCGTGCCTCCGAGAGCCGCGGGCCATGCGCAGGGTGACCGCGGTGCTCGCCCGAGCGGGCCGCGCCCGCGACGTCGGTGTCCGCGGCGTCGCGCAGCGGATCGCGTGGCGCGTCTACCGGGCCACCGGCGCGGCGGACCTGTTCTTCCAGATCGCGGACGAGGACATCCTGGGCAGCGTCCCCGAGGACCTGGCGGTTCCGGCCACCCGGCCGCACCGCGGGCGGCCGTTGACGATCGGGTGGGTCTCGACGGCACCGGCGCCGGGCTCCGGCGGACACACGACGCTGTTCCGGATGGTGGAGGCGCTGGAAGCCCGCGGTCACCGGTGCGTCCTGTACTTCTACGACCGTCACGGTCTGGACGCTGCCGCCCTGGACGCTGTCGTGCGCGAGCACTGGCCGACGGTGCGCGCGGAGGTCCGAGACGTCCGCGCCGGCATCCGCGCCCTGGATGCCGTGGTCGCGTCGGGGTGGGAGTCCGCCCACCTGATCGTCGCGTACGGGCAAACTCCGATGCGCCGGCTGTACTTCATCCAGGACTACGAGCCGCACTTCTACGGGCACGGCGCCGAGTACGAGTTCGCGGCGATGACCTACCGGCTTCCGTTCCGGCTCATCGCGCTGGGCGAGATGCTGGAGGGAATGATCCGCCAGCACACCGGGCTGGCCACGGACGTCGTCCCGTTCGGCTGCGATTCGGCGGCCTACCGGCCGCCGACGCCGCAGCCGCACCGCCGCGGGGTCGTGTTCTACTCCCGCCCCGACTACGCACGTCGCGGCTACCAGCTCGCCCGGGTGGCACTGACCCGGTTCCACCGGCTGCACCCGGACCAGCCGATCCACGTCTACGGGGCGCCGCCTCGGGGGCTGCAGGTGCCGCACTCGTTCCACGGCCGCCTCACCACCGGCGAACTGAACGAGCTGTACGGTCGCACGGTCACAGGGCTGGCGATGTCGTTCACGAACATCACGCTGGTGGCCGAGGAGATGCTCGCCGCCGGCAACATCCCGGTCGTCAACGACATGCCCCTCGCGCACCTCGTGCTGCCCAACCCGCACGTGCGGTGGGCCGAGCCCACCGCCGACGGTCTCGCGGCGGCGCTCAGCGCGGCCGTCACCGCCGCCGACATCGACGCGAACGCCGCCGCCGCTGCCGCGTCGGTGATCGGGCGATCGTGGCAGCCCACCCGTGACGCGGTCACCCGCATCATCGAGGACGAGGTGTACGGACAGTGACCGCGATCCGCACGAACGTCCACCACCTGCTCGCGCGGGCCGCCGAGGCGAGCCCGGACGCGCCGGCTCTCACGTACAAGGGCGAGACCGTCACCTACGCCGACACGTGGCGGGCGGTCGCCTCGGTCGCCGCGCATCTGCGCGAACTGGGCCTGGTGCGCGAGGACCGCGTCGCGGTGTACCTGGAGAAGCGGATCGAGACCGTCGTGGCACTGTTCGCGGCATCCGCCGCCGGCGGGGTGTTCGTCCCCGTCAACCACGTGCTCAAATCCGCCCAGGTCGGCCACATTCTGGGCGACAGCGGAGCGCGGGTCCTGGTCACCTCGGCGGATCGTCTCGGTGCGCTCGCCGACGTGCTGCCGCACACCGCGGTCGAGCATCTGATCGTCGTCGGTGACGTCGTCGAGCCCGCGATCGACGCGGCGGTGCACCCCTGGCGCACCGCCGTCGCCCAGGAACTGATCGAGCCGGCTGTCCTCGACATCGACCCCGCCGCGATCCTGTACACCTCGGGCAGCACCGGCAGACCGAAGGGGGTCGTGCTCAGCCACCGCAACCTGCTGGCCGGGGCGGAGAGCGTGAGCACGTACCTTCAGAACACGCCGGACGACGTGATCCTGAGCGCGCTGCCGCTCAGCTTCGACGCCGGGCTGAGCCAGGTCACCACGGCGTTCTCGGTCGGCGCGCACGTCGTCCTGATGAACTACCTCGTCCCGCGCGATGTGCCCAAGCTCTGCGCACGGCATGGCGTGACCGGGATCACCGCGGTTCCCCCGCTCTGGCTGCAGATCGCGGAGGTTCCCTGGCCGGAGGCGGCCGCCGAACGCCTCCGCTACTTCGCCAACACCGGGGGACGGATGCCGCGCGCCACGCTGGACCGGCTCCGCGACACGTTCCCGCAGGCCGCGCCGTACCTGATGTACGGCCTGACCGAGGCGTTCCGCTCCACCTACCTGGATCCGGCCGAAGTGGATCGGCGGCCCGACTCGATCGGCAAGGCCATCCCGAACGCCGAGGTCCTGGTGCTCCGGCCCGACGGCACGCGCTGCGGTCCGGGCGAGCCGGGGGAGCTGGTGCACCGCGGAGCGCTGGTGACCCTGGGCTACTGGAACGACCCGGTGCGCACCGCCGAGCGGTTCCGCCCCGTGCACCATCCCGATCAGGAGTGGCGCGCACCCGAGATGGCGGTGTGGTCGGGGGACACGGTCGTGGCGGACGAGGACGGCTTCCTCTACTTCGTCGGACGCGCCGACGACATGATCAAGACCTCGGGCTACCGGGTCAGCCCGACCGAGGTCGAGGAAGCGGCCTACAGCACCGGTCTCGTCCGGGACGCCGTCGCCGTCGGGGTACCCGATCCGGCGCTGGGACAGCGTGTCGTCCTGATCGCCACGCCCACCCAGCCCGAGCTGGATATCCCGGCCCTGACCGCCGCCCTGCGCCGGCTCCTGCCCTTCTACATGGTCCCCTCGCAGATCGACGCGCGCATCGAACTGCCCCGCTCGCCCAACGGCAAGTTCGACCGCGCCCTCCTGAAGGCCGAGGTGCCCGCATGAGCCCGCACGACCACGTCGCCGCGTTCGGGGCGATCGACGGACAGCTGAAGGTGGGCGGGATGCCGCTCAGCCGGCTGGCCGGTCGCGTCGGGTCCACGCCGTTCTTCGCCTACGACCGCGGCCTGCTCGACGCGCGGGTGGAGGCCCTGCGCGCGGCGCTTCCGGCGCGCATCGAGCTGAGCTATGCGATGAAGGCGAACCCGATGCCCGCGGTCGTGCAGCACCTCGCCCGGCGGGTGGACCGGATCGACGTGGCCTCCGGCCTGGAGATGCAGGTGGCGCTGGACACCACGATCCGTCCGGACCGCGTCAGCTTCGCCGGGCCGGGAAAGACGCCCGCCGAGATCCGTCAGGCCGTCGCTGCCGGCATCCTCATCGAGATCGAGTCCAGGACCGAGCTGGGTCGGGTCATCGCCGCCGGCGACGAGCTGGGCCTGACCCCGGACATCGCCATCCGGGTCAACCCCGACTTCGCGGTGAAGGGCTCGGGGATGCGGATGGGCGGCGGACCGCAGCAGTTCGGCATCGACGCCGAAGAGGTGCCCGCGTTGCTGCGCGACCTGTCCGGCGCCGGGGTCGACGTGCTCGGCTTCCACGTCTTCGCGGGCTCGCAGAACCTGCACGCCGCGATCATCGCGGAGGCCCAGCGCCGGACGGTCGAGCTCGTCAGCACGCTCGCCGACCACCTCGACTGCCCCGTCCGCTACCTCAACCTCGGCGGAGGTTTCGGCATCCCGTACACCGAGAAGGACCAGCCGCTGGATCTGGACGCGGTCGCGGCGGCCCTGCACGAGCTGATCGACGGTCCGGTCGCCGAGCGGTTCCCCGAGGCGAACCCGGTGATCGAACTGGGTCGTTATCTCGTCGGGGAATGCGGCGTCTACGTCACCCGCGTGCTGGACCGGAAAATCTCCCGCGGCAAGACGTACCTGGTCGTGGACGGCGGGATGCACCATCAGCTGGCCGCCTCGGGGAATTTCGGCCAGGCGATCCGGCGGAACTACCCGGTCGTGGTCGGCAACCGCGTCGAGGCCGATTCCGGCGATGCGGTCACCGTCGTGGGGTGCCTGTGCACGCCGCTGGATCTGCTCGGCGATGACATCCCGCTGCCGCCGGCGGCGATCGACGACCTCATCGTGATCTTCCAGGCGGGCGCCTACGGGCTCACCGCCAGTCCCACCGCATTCTTGGGGCACGCCGCCCCCGCCGAAGTGCTCGTCTGACACCGAAGGAGACCGACATGACCGACACCCTGGATGCCGTCCGCACCGTCCTCGTCGACGCGCTCGAGCTGCCGCAGGACCCGGGCGAGCTCACGCCGGACACGGCGCTGTTCGGCGCTCTTCCCGAGCTGGATTCATTCGGCGTCGTCGCCCTCGTCGCGGCGATCGAGGAGCGCTTCGACATCACGATCGACGATGACGAGTTCGGTGCGGAGCTGTTCGACACCGTCGGCTCGCTGACCCGGTTCGTCGAGGCGAAGCTGGCGCCGGCCGTGCGATGAGCTCCGCCGCCCTGCCCGGGTTCATCGCCACCACCCGGCGCCCGCTTCCCCCACCCCCGGCCGGGATGACCCGGGTCCTCTGCGGCCCGGCAGCGCTGGATCACTGGGGACTGCGGGCGGCGCCGGACCCGCACCCCGTGCTGGCCGTCTCGCGGGTGGTGCGACGGGCCGGGGGACGCGTGAGCGAGGGCGACGTCGCCGAGCTGATGCGGGTCGATCCGCACGCACTCAGCCGGCTGCTGCCGCCATTCGGCGCGGTCGGGGCGGACCGGAGCGGTGTGACGATGGTCGCGGACTCGCTGGGATTCCAGCATCTGTTCCACTCGGAGACCGGGCGCGCCGGAGCCGGAGTGCTCTCCAGTTCCGCGCTGCGCGCGGGCGGGGCCGCGTCCGCGCCGCTGGATCGGACCGCTGTGGGCGTCCAGTCCCTGCTCGGCTGGCAGCTGGGCCAGCGCACGCTCTTCGAGGGCATCCGCAAGCTGGACGCCGGCGCGATCGCCCGGCTCGGACCCGATGGGGTGGTGGTCACCTCGTCGCGTGCGCCCGCGGCATCCCCGATCGAGCTGGACGACGCCGTGCACGAGGCGGCCGCGCTTCTGCGACGATCCCTCGATGCGCTGCTGGATGACCACCCCGACGCGGTGCTCCAGCTCACCGGCGGCATGGACTCACGGCTGCTGCTCAGCGCCATTCCGCAGCGTCGGCGGCGCGGGCTGCGAGCCATGACGCTGGAGGTGCCGGGGACCGGCGATGTCGCGCTGGCCCGCGCGATCTCGGCGCGCTACGGCATCCGCCACTCCGTGCACGGGCTGGCCGATGTGGCCGCGGTCAGTCCGGACCAGGCGTGGGAGCTGTGCCGTGCCGACGCCGTCCGCCTCGACGGCATGGCCGACCCGGTCGCGCTGGCCGCGCAGCGGATCGCCGAGCGCGACTTCGACCAGGGTGTGCGCATCTCGGGTCTGGGCGGCGAGATCGCCCGCGGGTTCTACTACCTCGGGCCGGTGCGGGAGCGGACCTACACCAGGAAGGATGCCGAGCAGCTGGCGTCCTGGCGGATGTTCGTGAACGAAGCGGTCGAACCCGGCCTGCTCACGGACGATTTCAGCACGTGGGCGCGGGAGGCCGCGAACCGGGCCGTGTACGAGGCGCTCAGGGCCGGCGGGGACGAGTGGTTCCGGGCGGCCGACGAGCTGTATGTCGCGCATCGCATGCAACGGTGGGCGGGCGCCACCGATGTGGCCGTGTCCGATCAGCGCGTGGTGATCAACCCCATGCTCGACCCGGGCTTCCTGGATATCGCGGCGCGGCTACGCCCCCAGGACAAGGCGGGCGCGCGCTTCCTCGGCGCGCTGCAGATGGAACTGGATCCTGAGCTCGGCGCGATGCCCCTGGACGGCAGGCCGCCGCCATCGGCGTACGCGCACCCCGCACGGTGGCAGCCGGTGCTGGACGCCGTGCGCACCGGCCGCAAGGCGGCACGCAAGGCGCTGCAGCGGGTGCGGCGCGGCAACCGCCCCCCTGCGGGCGGATCGATCATGACGGCGAAGGTGGTCGCACACTGGAGGGAGCATCCGGGGGTGCTCGATCCCGTCCGCGACATGGACTTCGTGCGCGCCGAGTGGGTCGAGGGCGTGCTCGCGGGACGCGTGGAACCGCGTCCGAGCTCGGTGGCGCTCGTGACGAACCTGGTCGTCGTCAGCTCGCCGGACCGGGGGTAGCGGACCCGACGGCGCGCGTGGCGATGTCTTCGTAGAGCTGGTTCATCCGCTCCAGGCGGTGCGCCCACAGGTGGGTGCGCGCAACGCGTTCGCGCGCCGCGTCCCCCATGCGGCGCCGCAGCTCGGGCTCGTCGACCAGCGTGCGGATCGCGCCGGCGACATCGGCGGCCAGCTGCGCGGGGGAGTCCGCGTCGAGCCGGAACGCGCAGGCGTCGTCGACGTTCGCGCCGGGCCCGCCGCGGCGGCAGACGACGAGGGGAAGCCCGTAGGCCATCGCCTCCAGACTCACATTGCCTCCGGGTTCGCGGTAGCTGGGGAAGACGAAGACGTCGGCGCGCTCGTAAAACCCATCCACCGCCTCGCGGGGCACCTTGCCGTGGAACCTCACCCTGGCACTGACGCCGAGCCGCACCGCCAGGGCTTCGCAGGCCGCGCGGTCGTCGCCGTCCCCGAGCACGTCCAGGACCACATCCAGGTCGCGGGTCAGGCCGAGGGCCGTGATCGCATCGCGCAGACCCTTGGTGCGCACGATCCGGCCGACGTAGAGGAGCCGGACCGACCCTTCGTGCGCGGAACGGTCCACCGGCGGAGGGACGGTGTGGACCGCAGTCTCGCTCATGATCTCGAACCGGCGCAGGGTCAGCCCGCTCAGGAAGTCCTGGACATACGGCGCCACGCCGATCACGCACGCGGCCGACTCGTACGTCCGCCGAAGCAGCGGATCACGCCGGATGCGCCACGCGTCCAGGGCGCGCAGTCGCTGCCACCAGGGGGTCGTTCCCTCGTCCTCGGCGAATGCCGGGGGCGAGCCCAGGCTGCCGCCCACCGGCCCGATGAGGAGCGGAATCCCCGAACCCGCCGCGGGCGACGGGTAGCGCATCGCGACCGGTACGGCCTGATGGGCGATATCGAAGCGCTCGCCGTCGGCCAGCCGCCGGCGGAGCCATCGGCGAGCACGGAGATAGAACGGGACGTAGCCGGGCTGCATCAGGCTGTTCAGTCGCTCGAATCGGCCGACCCCGGGTGGCTCCTGCCACTCGATCACCCGAACGTCGGGCAGTTGCACCGCTGAGGGCGTGTGGCCCCGCTTATAGGTCGTCAGCAGGGTCAGATCGTGTTCGTCGGACAGCATCTGCGCCCACTGGAAGGCGACCCACGCTTCTCCGACGTCCTCGCCGTCGCAGGCCGGTGCGATCATCAGGACCTTCATCGTGGCCGCCCCTCTCGATGGGTTCACTTGGGGAGCAGGGCGTCACTCGCCCCGAGCAGCGGCGGCCGCTCGGCGGGTTTCAGCAGCGCCCGCAGCGTCGGCCAGGACTTGGCATGACCCAGCAGTGCGCGGCGCAGTTCGGTCGCGACGGTCAACCAGAAATAGACCGTCGCGCGGACCGTGCCCGTTCGCCGACGGTACAGTCGCACGCGATTGAGGATCTTCATGGTGTGCGTCGTCGCGCTCTCCCCGGAGCCGCCGCCGACGTGCATGGCGCCGGCCGCCGGGGTGAACACCGTCGCCCATCCGGCGTCCTTGGCGCGGAGGCTGAAGTCGGTCTCCTCGGAGTACAGGAAGTACGACTCGTCCATTCCGCCCAGCGTCGCGTAGCGGCCGCTGTCCACCAGCAGGATCGCGCCCACCGCCCACTCCACCTCGTGCTCGGTCTGGTACTGCTCGGGATCTTCGATGCGCTCGGTGAAGACCGGCCAGCCGGTGAAGCTCAGCCCGCCGACGCGCCCCATGGTGGGACCGCGTCGCAGCGTCGGGGACAGGCTGCCGTCCTGCTCGCGAACCCGCGGCGCCACGACGGCGACTTCCGGTCGGCGGAGCACGTCGTACATGACCGGCACCGAATCCGCATCCAGCACGGCGTCGGGGTTGAGGATCAGGATCGCCGCAGCATCCGGGGAGTGGCGCACCGCCCGGTTCATGCCCGCGGCGTACCCGTCGTTGCGGGAGAGGACGACCGTGCAGTCCGCACGGGTCTGCAGGATCTCCCGCGTACCGTCGGTGGACCCGTTGTCCACGACCACGACCGAGTAGGACAGATCGCCCATCGCCGCGGGGATGCTGTCGAGCAGGTCGGCGATGTGGCGTTCGCTGTTGTACGTCACGACGACGGCAGCGACGTCCACGGACGCGTCGGTCATCTCAGCAGCGCTCCCAGGCTCGCATCGGCATCCTCTATCCGCCGCAGCGCACCGGCCAGCCCCAGGATCAGGAACAGGGTGCCCATCGTCATCGGGAACGCGAAGGCGTCGAACATGAACAGGCATGAGAACCCGGCGCAGATCGCCGCGGCCAGCGCCAGCGCGAGGTCGCGCGAGGATTCCGCCCGCAGTCTGGCGCGGAGCCGGAACAGCGTCACCGCGGCGGTGACCCCCAGCGCGAGGAATGCCAGCGTGCCGATGATGCCGATCGTCACAAGAAGAAGGAGGTACTGGTTGTCGAAGATGCGGTACTTGGGCAGCAGTGTGCCCAGGCCGCGTCCGAACCAGGGGTCGCGGGCGATGAAGTCGCCGGCGAAGGCGAAGCCGTCGGTGCGCGAGGTGATGCTGGGGTCATCGCCGGCCCCGCTGAAGAGGCCGACGATCGAGCCGACGAAGTTGGGTGTGAGCACCACCATCGCCAGCACACCGGCCGCTGTCACGGCCACCACCCGTCGTCGTCGTTCCGGTGCCCACCCGATCAGGCAGACGAGCAGGGCGATGGCCGCCCCGAGGTAGGCCGAGCGGGAGGACGTGAGGGGAATGACCGCGGCGACCGCAGCAGCGGGGAGCCACCGCACGAGCAGCGGGCGATGCGTGTGCGAGAAGCCGACGTGAAGCGCGATCGGAAGGATCATCGACAGGATGACGCCGTACTCGATGGGATGGGTGGCCGTGCCCGGCGGCCGCGGATAGCCGCCTCGCGCGCCGAGGGTGTACGACGGTCCGCTGACGAGGCCGGGCACCGACAGCTGATCGACCCACAGCTGGCGCGTGGCGATCTGGATCAGGCCGAGCGCCGCCAGAAGCCCGCCGCACACCGCGAACCGCCAGATCAGGGTGTCGAGCCTGCTTCTCTGGTGGATGCCGTCGTGGGTGAGCAGCAGCGTGCCCGACCACGACGCCAGGGCGAGCAGTCCGACATCGGCAGGACTCACCTCGTCCGCGCTGATGGGCCGCGTCATGGCGAGCACGTACGTGACCCCCACGCAGAACAGCAGGATGCCGAGGGCGATCCGGATGGGCTGCGGCTCGGTGACCGCCCGGCGGGCGGCGCCGACGAAGGTGAGCAGCCAGAGCAGCAGACTGCCCAGGCCGAACAGCAGCGAGGGAGCCCCCGCGCTTCCGAGCGGTCCGACGATCAGCCGGGTGGGCAGGAACAGCAGCAGCACCAGATACAGCGTCAGCCATCCGACCGAGTCGGTCGTGGGCCTGGTCTGCGGGAGGCGCAGCAGAAGTCCGGTCACCTATCCCGTCCCGCCCGGACCTCCCGCGGGCCAGGGACCGAGCCCTCGGGTTCCTCGATCGACGGGGGAGGCGTCGTCGGCCCCGCCCCGTGTGCGGCCTCTGCGGGGACGGAATGGGGGGCTCTCGGCGTCGGCGTCGGCGCCGGCGGCGGCAACGGATGCGGCGGGAGCCGTCCGGCGCATCCGGCGTCGCAGCAGAAGACCGTCCAGCGCGAACGCGGCGAAGCCCGTCACGACCACGCCCAGGACGATGGCGGCGATGACGTTGCGAACCGTCGCGGATGTCTCCGCCGTCGCCTCACTGTCCTGGGCCAGCTCCATCGAGGTGATCACCGACGAGGCAGGCGCCTGCACCTCGACCTGCAGCCGAGCCAGCTCCTCGGGGATGCGGGTCAGCAGGAACTCCAGCGTCGAGAGGGTCCCCTCCGCCGATCGGTCGGTCACGTCCACCGAGATGACCGGCCCGCGGACGGACTCATCCAGCAGGACCTCGTACTCGGCGGTTCCGGACCGCTCCTGGACCTCGGTGTGTGCGGACTCGCTGGCGAAGTAGGCCACGACGATGCTGGCCGGCTGCTCCAGGCCGCTGAGCGCGAGGAAGGGGTTGCCGCCGTCACCGACCGCGTTCGCGCCGGGAAGCAGGAGGACCAGCGCTCGGGCGTTGTACTCCGGGGGGGTGACGGCGTAGGCGCTCACGGCGAGGCCGACGGTCAGGGCCAGCCCGAGCAGCACGACGTACCACCGGCGCGCCAGCGCCTTGACGACATCGGCTATCACGGGCTTCCTCCCCCCACGAGCATTCCCGGAAGGCCACGGACATGGTTAGTCTAATCGGGGGGAGCTATGACTTTCTGGGGGCTTTTGCGAGCAGTTCTCAGGTACTGGCCCATCGTTGTGGCGGGTGCGGTCTGCACGGCCGCGGCGGGCCTGGCGATTCTGAGCGACGAAGGCGTGTACTCCACGCGCACCGAGATCGTGTTCCTGGCGCCGACGAGCCCGTCGAATCCGAACGCCCTCCGCACCCAGTCCGAGGACGTCATCGACATGGCGGGCGTCGTGGCCAAGCGGCTCACCGGCCCGGGCGAGGTGCCGAAGTTCGCGGCACCGGATGTCACGCTCGTGGGCCTCGGTGTCCGCGACGGCTGGTCGCTGCGCCTCCCGGACACGGGCGGCCAGTGGAGTTCGAATTTCGCCACGCAGCGACTCGTCCTGGACATCGTCGGGCCCACGGCCGAAGCGGTCCGAGAGCGCCAGGATGAGCTCCTGGACCGCGTGCAGGGCGAATTGTCCGCGTTGCAGAGCGAGCGAGGCGTCGCGGACGTCAACCGGATCACCGCGCTGGCTGCCCCGGAGACGACCGTGATCACCCACGTCGGAGGCAGTCGTCCGCGCGCCCTCGCAATGACCCTGGCGCTGGGCGTCGGCGCCATCCTGACCGGAGTCCTGGTGCTGGAGCGCCGCCGCCTGCGCCGGGAATTCGAACAAGGGTCGCTGCTGCGCCACGGAGAGGCAGCCGCGCCTGCTCGATCCGATCGGCAGCGGGTCCGGCGCTGACGGGTGGTGTCCGCGGCGCAGCGGACACCACCCGTCAACGGTCAGTTCGCCGGGGCGACCACCGTGCCGTCGTCGAACAGGTTGTTCGTCCAGACCGCGCCCGGCGCGTTGATGTCGAAGGACGTGATCGGTCCCCAGTATCCGCAGACATACCCGCGGCCGCCCGCACCCATCTGCGTGCCGCGCTGCCACACATTGTTGGTGAACCGGATGTCACGGGTCTGACCGGAGTAGGGCTTGCCCGCCGTGGAGCCGCCGTAGGTGCAGTAGCCGCCCGAACCCGCGATGATCAGGTTGTTGTCGATCCGGTTGTTCTGCACCGGATCGAAATCCGGATAGCCCGTGATGGCGGCGGAGCAGCCGGCATCCGGGGCGAAGTCCGGTGCGTCGCACGCGATGGTGTTGTGGATCAGGTTGCTGTTCGTGTTGACGCGGATGCCGGATTCGTGGTTGACGCCGGTCGTGTCGTGCAGCTGGCCGTGGACGTACGAGTCCTGCACCGTGCAGTCGGCGTAGCAGTTGATCGAACGCGTCCCACCGGTCACCTCGACCCGCAGAGCGGTGAAGAAGGCGTCGCCGATCCCCGTTCCGACGTAGTCGCCTGCGAACACCTCGCTGTCGGTGATCGTGAACGAGCCGGCGCCGGCGGTGTAGTCGGCGTAGACGGTCCCGTTGATCCTCGAGTTCTTGATCACCACGTCCTTCGCGAGGATCCGCAGCGAGCAGTTCACCTGCTTGCCGTCGATGACGTACCCCGCGGTCTGGATGGCGCACGGACCGGTGTAGTCCGTCAGGGCCACGCCGGACGGGACGCCCGTGGTGTCAGAATTCGGAAAGGTGCGACCGAGTGCGACGAACCCGCCTGAGCTGGGTGGTTCCGGGGTGGCGGTCGGCGTCGGCGCAGGCGTCGGCGTGGCCGTCGGCGTCGGCGTCGGCCGGGGCGTCACGGTCGGTGTCGGCGTCGCCGTGGGCTCCTCGCTCGGTTCCGCGGTCGGCTCGGACGTCACGGTGGGGGCGGGCGTCGCAGCCGGTGCCCCGGGTGCGTAGACGACGTCGACGAGGTAGTTCGAGCCCTGCCACGCCGAGGTGGGCACCGTGCTGGTGTCGCCGTAGCGGTAGACGCCGGCGTTCGCGGTCAGGCTGAAGCCGTTCTGGGATCTGGCCGAGCTCAGGTCGCGTTCGATCGAGGGGTACCCGCCGTTCGGCGCCTGATATGACACCACGTACGTGCGGTCACCGGTCAAGCCGACGGGGTTCGTCAGCGGGATGGTTCGCCAGCCGGGGGTGGTGGTGGCTGGAAAGTCGACGGTCGCCAGCACGCTTCCCCCCTCCGTCCACAGTGTGGCCGTGGTGACGTTGCGCGCACCGCTGCTCTGGTAGTACTGCACGGCCGTGACGGTCCCGGAGGTGTCCGGCGAGAACCGGACACCCAGTTCCACCGCGGCCCGGTCGCGGTCGACGTCCGTCGTCGGTGTCAGGTCGTCGGCGAAGATGCCGGTCGTGGTCGGTGCGGCGAGGGCGGGAGCGATGGCCGCGCCGGTGAGGGCGATCGCCAGAGTCGCGGCCACCGCCAGGCCCCGCTTCAGTCGCAGCTGCAGCGGGGCATGGGGGGAGAGAGCTTTGTGAGACATATCAATCCAAGGGGGTTTCGCTGGGGGAGCGTTGAATGGGATTCAGGTTGAATCGGGTTCCTTGGGAGTATTGCCCAGGACATGTGCATTTGAGCCGGGTATGAGAGAAGCCTCACGGAGTTTTTCGGCGGCGAGTAGGATTTCGGCCATCCCGGCTGCGCGGTCCCGACGCCGCGGAGACCCGTCAGGGAAGGCGCCCGGAATGGCTCGAGATACCCGCCCGTCCCTTGCTCTGGTGCTGGTGTCGCTCGCGGTGTATGCGGCTCTGGCCGCCGCGATTCTGGTCGCGCCGTTCTCGGTCACCGGGGGGCTGGACGCCTTCTCCGCGTGGGTGCGCCGCGATCTGCAGATCGCCTGGTTCGGGTCCGGGTGGTTCGAGTTCGCCGCCAACGTCGTCCTGTTCGTTCCGCTCGGTCTGCTGCTGACGCTGCTGTTCGCCCATCCCTGGCGCGGCGTGATGCTGGCGCTCGGAGTGTCGGCGGCTGCCGAGCTGGCACAGTTCCTGATCCCGTCCCGCGAGCCCAGCCTGCGCGATGTGCTGGCGAACGTCGGCGGGGCGGCACTCGGGGCGGGGCTCGCCTCGCTCGTGCTGCGGCGGGCCGCGGCATCCGCCGGGAGCGCCGTTCCCGAAGAGACGACGATCTGATGGAGGGCGCGCGGGCGGACGACGCCGGAACGGACAAGGCGTCACTCGAGCTGCGGCCGATCCTCGATGCGGATGCCGAGACCGTCGCCGCGTTCCTGCACGAGCACCTGAACACTCGCGTGCCCCACGTGGCATGGCGCGCCCTGTTGTCGCCCCCGTGGCGTGCGGCGGCGCCGAACAGCGGCTTCCAGCTGAGGGCCGGCGCACAGATCGTCGGCGTCTACGCGGCGGTGTATTCCGAACGCGACATAGACCGGGCGACGGTGCGGTTCTGCAATCTCGCGGCGTTCTGCGTGCGGGACGAGTACCGCGCCCACAGCCTGCGGCTGCTGCGGGCGCTGCTCGCGCAGAAGGACGACGTGTTCACCGATTTCTCGCCGAGCGGCAACGTCGTCGCCCTCAATGAGCGGCTCGGTTTCGTGCGGCTCGACACGTCGACCCGGCTGAGCGTCAACCTGCCGGCGATGCCCGGTCGCGGCATCCGGGTCTCCGGCGATCCGGCCGTCCTCCAGGCGACCCTCGCCGGGGTGGATGCCGTGGCCTACCGCGATCATCGGAACGCCGCAGCGGCGCGTCACCTCGTGGTGACCGCGCCGGGCGGATACGCCTATCTCGTCTTCCGCCGGGACCGCCGCAAGCGGCTGCCGCTGTTCGCGACGCCGCTGTACGTCGGCGGCAGCCGCGCGCTGCTGCGCGCGGCGTGGCCGCGGGTGGCGTCGCATCTGCTGCTGCGGCACGGTCTGGCCGCGACACTGGCCGAGCCGAGGATCCTGGGCTTCGCGCCGCGGCTGGGCACCGCCCTGGCCGCGCCGCGGGCGAAGATGTTCCGCGGCAGGACCATCCCGCCCGAGCGCATCGACTATCTGTACAGCGAGCTCACGCTGCTGGAATGGTGACGCACGCCCAGGGCTACCGCTGCCTCTTGATCGCGCTCTTGAGCAGCTGCCCGGCTGCGGTCAGGCCGGGGCGGCCCAGGATGAGCTCGCGCATCGACTCGCGCGTGTCCTCGGCGGTCACGCTGTAGCGGGCCTGGAACCACGAGTTCGGGCGGGCGGGGAACCGGTCGCTGCTGTACACGCGGGCGTAGCCGCTGAGCTGCAACCGGTTGATGACCGTGCGGTCGTACTGGCCCAGGGGCAGCGCGGCCTCATCGACGGGGCCGCGGCTGGCGTCGGCGAGCTCGGCGCGCGCGTCGACCAGCTCCCGTGCTGCGACCTGGTCCGACATGCCCCGCCAGGAGATGTGCGACCAGCCGTGGCTGCCGATCTGCATGCCCGCGGTGCGCAGCAGCCGCAGATCGCCCGGCGACAGGCTCGCCGGATCCTCCAGCCGGCCGGCGAGCGCGAAGAACGTCCCGGTCAGGCCACGGTCCTCCATCGCCGGAAGCGCCACCGCGGCATCCGAGATGTTGCCGTCGTCGAAGCTGATGCCCACGTTCGGATGCGTCGCGATCTCATCGAGCATCCGCAGGAAGTGGGTCTCGCGCACCCAGTACCGGGCTTCGCCCTCTTCGCGCTCGCGGATGCAGACTCCGACGCCGTGGAAGCAGATGTTCGTGATCACGGACTCATTCCGTCGGCCGGGACAGGAGCCCGCCGACGCGTGCTGGTGTCCTGCCCCCAGCCCGCACCAGCGCTCTGGGTCCGCCGGGCGCGCCGTGCGGCGAGCATCGTGATCGAGAAGTACGCCAGTGCGCCCGGCCAGAGCCGAGGCTGCGGCAGTGCGACGCGCAGCCACGCCCAGCGGTCGGTGGGGCGCACCTCGAGCGGGATCTGCCCGGTCGCCGCGGCCGCGCGCATCTCGGCGTTGCCGCGGCGCACCCGCACGAGGCGGTTCATCAGATCGCGGGTCTTGTACGGCGCCTCGACGACCACCGACACCTCACTCACCTCCGCCTTCTCTGTCCGGTCGAACTGCGAATCCAGGAACAGGTCGTCCGCCACCAGGGCCGGGAACGCACCGAACCGGGACCGACCGGCCTCGGAGACCACGATCAGCCCGCGCCCGAACAGGCCGTCGCGGAAGGCGGGCAGACGCTCGTTGATGGAGAAGTAGGCCCGTACCGGCCACGGGCGGCCCGCGGTGTTCATGCGCCGTCGCGGAACGACGGCCAACGCGCGGGGCGTCCGTTCCAGCGCGGTCACGAGCGTGGTGATCGCGTCCTGCGGCGGGACGATGTCGGCGTCCAGGTAGACGCGGGGGTAGGAGGAGGCCACCGCATCGCCCGCGTTCAGCGCGTCGGCCTTGCCGGGCGTGGGACGGTCGATCACCGTGACGCCGTAGCTGCCCGCGACCTCCGCGGTGCGGTCCCGGCAGCCGTTGGCGACGACGATGATCTGATCGCCGTGCACGTCCTGGCGGAGCAGGGCGGAGAGGCAGGCGCCGATGACGCGCTCCTCGTTGTGCGCGGCGATGACGAACGTCGGTCGGACGGCGGTCGGCGCCGCGACGGGCGCCGCGGTCACGCGTGCGCCGGACATGGGTCAGAACCCGCCTTCGGCCCGAGCCAGCGCCGCCACGCGAGCCACCGCCGGGACGGGCGCCGGAGTCAGCACGGGTGCGGCTGCGGAGACGGGCGCCGGAGTCGGCACGGGTGCCGCCCGCTCGGCATCCCGAGCCAGAAGGTAGGCGTCGAAGACCTGTGCGTCGTCCAGGTCCACATAGCGGCGGCCCTGCGCGTCGAAGAGCCGGTCCGAGATCGTCTCGGGCACGGCGGGCGTCTCCAGATGGTGCCCGGTGATCCGGTCGTAGACGGCGACATAGGCCTCGGCCTGGGGGCGCCAGTCCATCAGCTCTGTGGCGCGGTGCCGGGCGGCGCGTCCCAGACGGGCGCGCAGGCCGGGGTCATCGATCAGCCGTTCCACCTGATCGGCGAACGCGGACACATCGCCGGAGGCGGCGTACAGCACGGTGTCGGCGCCGGAGACCTGCGTCTCGACCAGGTCGAACGCGACCGACGGCAGGGCGTAGGCCATGTACTCCATGGTCTTGTTCATCGTCGACACGTCGTTCAACGGCGTCTTCAGGTCGGGGCACAGCCCGATGTCGCCGCGGCTGAGGTACTCCGCCATCTGCACCCGGTCGACGCGACCGGTGAAGGTCACGTGATCGTGCAGCAGAAGCGCCTTCGCCTCGGCTTTGAGCTCGTCGAGGCAGTCCCCGAAGCCCAGGAGCGTCGCGGTCACGTTGTTGCGTCCGCGACGGTGCACCAGCTCGTCGACCACGTGCAGTGCCTGGTCGACGCCGTCCTGCGGGCCCATGATCCCGACGTAGACCAGGTTGATGCCGTCCGCCGGCCTCGGGCTGTCCGGATAGATCGGACGCATCTGCTGCGTATCCGGTCCGCTGCGCACCACGGTCACCTCGGACGCGGCGCGACCGCCCCGGCTGACCGCGATCGCCTTGTACGACTCGTTCGTCGAGATGATGTGATCGGCGGCGCGGAACGAGCGTCGCTCGAGCCACACCAGTGCCCGGTACTCCAGCCTCTTCAGCCGCCCGGTGGGTTCTCCGAAGCGCGAGCGGAACAGCTCGGGGTTCAGGTCGTGGTGGTCGAAGACGAACCGGACGCCGGCCATCCGCCACAGCAGCGCCAGGAGCCAGTACGTGTCCGGCGGGTTGCACGCCTGGATCACGTCGAACCGCCCTCCGCGGCGGACCTGCAGGCTCAGCCACGCGGTGCGCAGCCAGCTGTAGGCGAACTCCCACGCGAAGCCCCCCAGCCCCTTGGCCTCGGGCGCGGGGGCGTACTTGTAGATGTCCACGCCCTCGAGGTGCTCGCGAGCGGCGTCGCCGGGACCCTTGGGGCAGATCACGCTGACCCGGTACCCGCGGGTGACCAGAGCCTGACACTCCAGCCACACCCTCCGGTCCAGTGGTACCGGCAGGTTCTGGACGATGATCAGGATGTGCGGGCGCCTCTTCGCGGACCCGCTTCTGGTGCTCTGGAACATGCTCATCCTTCTGTGTCGGAGTTCGGACGGAGGCAGAGGTGTACGGATACCGAGGGATCCACGACCGCGGCAGCCGGCGCCTGAACGCGCAAGCGGGCGGGCCGGCCGGGGATCGGGGGTTCGCAGCCGTGGATCCGGTCTCGGTGTCGGGGGGAGACTGTGCCCGGCGCAGCGGCCGGTGTCAGAGGGGCGATGAGTGCGGTCATGGATCAGTACGCACCCTGAGGGCGGATCATCACCCGGGCGGTGCGCCAGATGATCATGAGGTCCGTCATGAGCGACCAGTTCTCGACGTAGTGCAGGTCGAGGCGGACGCTCTGCTCCCAGGACAGGTCACTGCGCCCGCTCACCTGCCACAGGCCCGTGATCCCCGGTTTGATGTACAGCCGCCGGAAGACGGCCCCGTCGTAGCCGCCCACCTCGCTCGGCAGAGGCGGGCGCGGGCCGACGACGCTCATGTCGCCGCGCAGCACGTTCCAGAACTGCGGCAGCTCGTCCAGCGAGAGCCGTCGCAGCACAGCGCCGACGCGCGTGACCCGCGGATCGCTGCGCAGCTTGAACAGCGGGCCGGCGCCCTCGTTCTGCGCCAGCAGGGCGGGCAGCTCCTGCTCGGCCGATGCGCGCATCGTCCGGAACTTGAGCATGTCGAACTCCTGACCGTTCAGGCCGACGCGGCGCTGGCGGAAGAACACACCGCCCGGAGAATCGAGCATCACCAGCAGGGCGATCACCGGCGTGACCAGCGCGATCGGCACCAGCGCGACGACGGCGACCAGCAGGTCAAGCGCGCGTTTGTACGCGTGCCGGGCCCCCTCGAACGACGGGATCCGCACCTGGACGAGGGGCAGCCCCTCCACCTGACGGAACGAGATCCGCGGCCCGGCGACATCGGTCAGCCTGCTGCACAGCACCAGGTCCGCAGCGGTCCCCTCCAGCTGCCAGCTCAGTTGGCGGGTGTACTCGGCATCCTCCAGCTGGCTCGCGACGATGATCGTGTCGGCGCCCATCTCGCGCGCCGCTTCGGCGACGGTGGCCGGCGTCGCCACCACCGGGTATGTCCCGGCCGGAACGGCCACGGCGGAGCCGGCGGGCGCGTCATCCAGCGCGGCTCCCACGACCTGGTAGGCGCGCTGGTTGTCCCGCTCGAGCGTGCTGATGACGTGCTCGATGTCGGCGCGGCGGCCGACCACGATGGCCCGGGAGACGTGGTTGCCGCCGCGTCGCTGGGCGATCAGCCAGCGCCGCCAGCCGCGGCGGGTGATCAGCAGGATGAGCAGACCCACCGGCAGCGCCAGGATGAGCTGATCGCGCAACCCGTCCCACTGCAGCACGATGAACGCGATCGCGAGGAATCCGAATGCCAGACCGGTGGCGTGGGCGACCAGTTTGTACTCGGTGCTGCCGGCCCCGATGACCCGCGGCGACCTCGTCTGGAACGCCCACAGCATCACCGTCCACGCCACCGCAGCGGTGAACGGGAGCCGGAAGATCACCCACGGATCCGCCGCGAGCGCCGGCGCGCCGGCGGCGAGCAGGTGCAGGAGCGAAGCGCTCGCGGTGACGATCACGATGACCGCGGTATCGGTTGCGACCAGGCGCCGCCGGTAGCGGCGCTGCTCGCGGCGCCGGCGTTCCAGCGCCGGCGTGATCCGCCGGGCGGCGGCTCCGGCCGCGAGCGCGCTGCTGCGGGCGGCATCGGACTCGATGCGGTCGGTCGGCGCCTGCGGCCGGACCGGCAGCTCGGGGACGGGCGCGACCCACGGCGCGGCGCCGACCTCGACGGTGGTCATCCGCGCGTCCCGGATCGGAGCGCGCGAGCGAAGTGGCGACGCACCCGTGCATCGTCGAAACTGCGCATCCGCGCACCTCCAACGGTGCGCGGGTACGCCAATAGACGTCTCCCCATGACGTACTTCCCCAGTGTTCCCCAGTTGCGGGCCCCATACCCGCGTGCGCATCGAAGAGAAGGCCTCGTCCCCGACCCCAGATCGGGAGGTCCTGCACTGCCGACCCCTCGGCAGTGCACTCTCGGCATCTTGCGATGACGGATGTGCGGTTCGAAGCCTAACCCCAAGACCGGTCATCTGTCCCGACTTTTTTCCGGCCACCGGCGTGTCGGGCGTCGTTCCGCGGTTGACGGGGGGTGGCCGTGGCCGCATCTGCGATGGGCATGACCGGCGAAGGGCCGGGGTAACGGGGGTGACGGTGCCGGTCGCCGGTCCTCCCGGTCGGCGTTCGGCGAGCCGGGGCGAAGCGGCGGCAGCGGTGCTGGTGCCCACGCTCACTCGGTCGCCCGTGCAGAGCCAGAGCCCGGACAGCACCCGACCCTGTGCCTAAGGCCCATTCGGGTGGCCCACGCACAGGGTCAGGGTTCGCGAGGTTCCCCCCAGATCGCCCGCGAAAGCTCGGCAGAAAGAGCCCACATCGTGCTTCCCCCATAGGCGACAGCCTGCCTGCGCGCATCACACTACACCGGAATCCTTGTCCACCAAATGGGGGACAGGAAATTCTTTCCGGGATGTGCACGGAGGTACCGGAATTGTTCGCGGGACGCGCCGCAAAAAAGGGGCGTGCGGCCCCCGCTCATCCCGATACACTCGGACCGCCTCCGTTCATGCTTCCCCGACTGTCCCCAGCAGTACCGCGGTTCGCTCCCCAGCGATGCCGCTTCGGGTTGGCCATCCGGGGGAAGTGGGCCTCCTCGCGCTTCCGTTCCTCACGGACCGGCCGAGGAGGCCCGCGCTTTGCGTCCAGGGGTGGCCGCGGCATCCCGTGTCCTGGGCCGCCGCTCAGGATGTGCGCGCCGCGCGACCGTAGGATTGGGCGCATGTGTGGAATCGTCGGATACGTAGGCCCTCGCGACAGCCAGGCCATCCTTCTCGCCGGGCTGGCGCGGCTCGAGTACCGGGGCTACGACTCCGCCGGGGTCGCGGTCATCGACGGCGACGGCGGGCTCGGGATGCGCAAGCGCGCCGGCAAGCTCAAGGTGCTGCGCGACGACCTCGTCGACCACCCCCTCGCCGACGGGACCACCGGCATCGGGCACACCCGGTGGGCGACCCACGGCGGCCCCACCGACACCAACGCGCACCCGCACCTGGCCGATGACGACAAGCTCGCCGTCATCCACAACGGCATCATCGAGAACTTCTCCGAGATCAAGGCGGAGCTGGTCGCGGAAGGCTACGTCTTCCGCAGCGAGACCGACACCGAGGCCGCCGCGGTGCTCCTCGGCCGGGAGTACCAGAAGGCCGGCGGTGACCTCGTCGCCGCGTTCCGTGCCGTCGTCAGCCGGCTCGAGGGCGCGTTCACACTGTTGGCCATGCACGAAGACCACCCCGGCCTGGTCGTCGGTGCGCGGCGCAACTCGCCGCTGGTGATCGGCCTGGGCGAGGGCGAGAACTTCCTCGGTTCCGACGTGGCCGCGTTCGTCGAGCACACCCGCAACGCCCTCGCGATCGGCCAGGACCAGATCGTCGCGATCACTCCCGACGGCGTCTCGGTCACCGACTTCTTCGGCAACGCCGTCGAGGTGGAGCCGTTCGAGGTGCTGTGGGATGCCGCGGCCGCGGACAAGGGCGGCTGGACGAGCTTCATGGCCAAGGAGATCAGCGAAGAGCCGGAGGCCGTGCTCAAGACGGTCCTCGGACGCACCCGCGGCGGCCAGGTGGTCATCCCGGAGCTGGACGGTATGGACGATCTGTTCGCCGGCATCCAGCGCATCATCATCGTCGCGTGCGGGACCGCCGCGTACGCCGGTGCGGTGGGCAAGTACGCGATCGAGCAGTGGGCGCGCGTCCCCGTGGACGTGGAGCTCGCGCACGAGTTCCGCTACCGCGATCCCGTGATCGGCCCGGACACCCTGGTGGTCTCGATCAGCCAGTCCGGCGAGACCATGGACACGCTGATGGCCGTCAAGTACGCCCGCGAGCACGGCGCCAAGACCCTGTCGATCTGCAACACGCAGGGCGCCACCATCCCCCGCGAATCCGACGCGATCGTCTACACGCACGCCGGACCCGAGGTCGCCGTCGCGTCGACCAAGGCCTTCG
This sequence comes from Microbacterium sp. zg-B185, assembly GCF_030246885.1. Classification (NCBI taxonomy): domain Bacteria; kingdom Bacillati; phylum Actinomycetota; class Actinomycetes; order Micrococcales; family Microbacteriaceae; genus Microbacterium; species Microbacterium sp. zg-B185. The sequence goes on along the minus strand of NZ_CP126739.1, from coordinate 2,863,355 downwards.
TCGCGCAGATCACCGCGCTCTACCTGTTCGGGCTGCACCTGGGCCGCGTCCGCGGCACCGTGGACGCCGAGGCCGCCGCGGTCTTCGTGGACGAGCTGGAGGCGATCCCGGACAAGATCCGTCGCATCCTCACCGAAGAGCAGGAGCGCATCGAGCAGCTCGCGCACTGGATGGCCGACACCCGCTCGGTGCTGTTCCTCGGCCGCCACGTCGGGTACCCGATCGCCATGGAGGGTGCGCTCAAGCTCAAGGAGCTGGCCTACATCCACGCCGAGGGCTTCGCCGCCGGCGAGCTCAAGCACGGCCCGATCGCGCTGATCGAGGCCGGTCAGCCGGTGTTCGTCATCGTGCCCTCGCCGCGGGAGTCCGCCGAGCTGCACAAGAAGGTCGTCTCGAACATCGAGGAGATCCGTGCGCGCGGCGCGCGAGTGATCGCGATCGCCGAAGAGGGCGATGCCGCGGTGCTGCCGCACGCCGACGAGGTGCTGCGCATCCCACTGGCCGGCCCCCTCTTCGAGCCGCTGCTGGCGGTCGTGCCGCTGCACATCTTCGCGATGGGGCTGGCCACGGCGAAGGGCCTGGACGTGGACCAGCCCCGCAACCTCGCCAAGTCGGTCACGGTCGAGTAGGGCTTCGCCGGCCGGGCGGTTGCGCGGTCGGCGGTCGGTTGCGCGGCGGCTGCGGTCGGTTGCGTGCGGCTGCGTGCGGTTGCGTGCGGGTGCGTGCGGACGATGGCGGGGGTGAGCGGTTCCAGCGCCCGCGGTCCCCGGGGCGGCGCGGGGTTGCCGCGGCAGCCGTGGGTTCAGGTGTGCAGTCTGCGTGGCAATCGGGCGCTCTTGCGTGGTCCGTCCCCGGCATGACGGGAACTTCGGTCGCGCAAAGCGCGTAACTCCTGCAATCCTGGGGACCCTTCGGTTGCGTGGGTGGCGACTGCGGCCATTCGCGCCGGCGGCGACACCAATGTGCAGGAGTTGTGCGCCGCGTCGGGTCGGGATCAGGGACGGGTCGGGAGCGTCCGCGGGCGAGCAGCGGGCGGGACGTCCGCTTCGGCGGGATACAGTGGCGGGGTGCTGAAGAGAGGGCGACCGTGATCGTCGGAATCGGCGTCGACCTGGTCGACATCGCCCGCTTCGAGCGGACGGTGGAGCGCACGCCGCGTCTGCTGGACCGCCTCTTCTCGCCCGCGGAGCAGACGCGCGCACCCCGCTCCCTCGCCGCCCGCTACGCAGCCAAGGAAGCGCTGATCAAGGCCCTCGGGGGCTCTGACGGCGTGCACTGGACCGAGATCGAGATCACGCCGGAGGCCTCCGGGCGGCCGTGGTTCACCCTGACCGGCTCGACCGCGGCCGTCATCGCCGCGCGCGGCATCACGGGGCTGCACCTGTCCATGTCGCATGACGCCGGGTTCGCGACCGCGTTCGTCATCGCCGAGGCGTCGGGGGATGCCGCGCACCCGATCGCCGTGAACCCGCCCGCATCCGCGGCGCACTCTGCTCCTCGCGACGCGGAGGCGCCGGCGTGACCCGGCTGCCGGCGGGCGTGCTGCGCGAGGCGACCATCGACGTCGGGGCGATCACGGCGAACGTCCGGCACCTGCGGGCGCTCACCGACTCGGAGATCATCGCCGTCGTCAAAGCCGACGGCTACGGCCACGGCGCCGTGCGTTCCGCCGTCGCCGCGCTCGAGGGAGGCGCGAGCCGCCTGGGCGTCGCCGACATCGGCGAAGCGCTCGCCCTCCGCCGCGCCGGCATCACGGCGCCGATCCTCGCGTGGCTGCATGCCCCCGGCACCTCCTTCGTCGAGGCGGCGTCGGCCGGGATCGAGCTCGGCATCTCGAACGTCGATCAATTGCTGCAGGCCGCGGCCGCGGCATCCGCCGATCGTGCCGTGGGGGTGCACCTCAAGCTGGAGACCGGGCTGGCCCGCAACGGCGTCGCGCCCGAGGACCAGCGGGTCGTCTTCGCCGAAGCGGCGCGGCTGGAGCGCATCGGCAAACTGCGGGTGATCGGACTGTTCAGCCACCTCTCGAACACGTCGGCCGAGGACGACCGGGCCGCACTGCGGGTGTTCCACGAGGGCGTGGGGATCGCGGCATCCGCCGGACTCGCCCCGCCGCTGCACCATATCGCCGCCACGCACGCGGCGATCGCGCTGCCCGAGGCGCGGCTGGGCTGCGTGCGCATCGGAATCGGGCTCTACGGGCTTTCGCCGTTCGCGGATCGCTCCTCGGCCGAGCTGGGCCTGCGGCCGGCGATGACCCTGCGCGCCGCGGTCGCGGCGGTGCGGCGCGTGCCCGCCGGACACGGGGTCTCCTACGGGTACGCCTACCGCACCGACCGCGAGACGACCCTCGCGCTCGTGCCGCTCGGCTATGCGGACGGCGTCCCGCGGCAGGCATCGGGGGCCGGGCCGGTCTTGATCGGCGGCCGCCGCCACCGGGTGGCCGGACGCATCGCGATGGACCAGTTCGTCGTCGACGTCGGCGACGCCGAGGTGGCCGTCGGCGACGAGGCGGTGCTGTTCGGCGACCCCACGCTGGGCGCACCGGCCGCAGACGAATGGGCCGATGCCGCGGGCACGATCAACTACGAGATCGTCACGCGCATCGGACCGCGCGTCGGCCGGCGACAGGTGTCGGCATGAGCGGGCTGGATCCGCTCGTGGGGCGCTACGAGATCGGCAGCCCGGACGACATGGAGGCGTTCGGCGAACGCATCGGGGGGATGCTGCGCCCCGGGGATCTGGTGGTCCTGACCGGCGCGCTCGGGGCGGGAAAGACCACCCTGACGCGCGGCATCGCGGCCGGGCTCGGCGTGCGTGGACCGGTGCAGAGCCCGACCTTCGTGATCGCGCGGACGCATCCGTCGCTGGTCGGCGGTGCGCCGCTCGTGCACGTCGACGCGTACCGGCTCGGCTCGGCGCTCGAGCTGGACGACCTCGACATCGACGTGGACAGGTCGGTCGTGATCGTCGAGTGGGGCAGTGGCATGGTCGACGGACTGCGCGACCAGTGGTGGGAGGTCGAACTCGAGCGGCAGCTCGGCGGACTCGGCGCCGAGACGATGTGCGGCGACCCGTCGCGCGCCGCGCAGGAGCTGGACGCCGACGCGCCGCGCATCCTCACGGTCTCGCGTCGGCCGTAGGCGTTCCCGGTCGATCGAGCACGCCGGCGCGCGTGCGAGCCCGACGGCGCGCGTGCGAGCCCGCCAGCAGCCGCGACGCCGTCGGAGGCCCCCGCACCGGTCGCCGACTACCCTGGAATGGTGATCCTCGCCATCGACACCTCGGTCGGCACCGCTGTGGCGGTGGCCGAAGACGACGGGGTGGTGCTCGCCGAGTCCGCGAGCGAGAACCCCCTCGGTCACGCCGAGGTGATCGGCGGGATGCTGCACTCGACGCTGGCCGCGGCATCCGTCGCACCCGAGTCCTCCGCCGAAGCCCTCACACACGTCGCCGCGGGAATGGGCCCGGGGCCGTTCACCGGCCTGCGGGTCGGGATCGCGGCAGCACGCGCGTTCGCGCTGGGCCGCGGCATCCCGGTGGTGCCGGTGGTCAGCCACGACGCCGTCGCGCTGGAGGTCTACCTGTCCGGCGCGCTGAGCGGCACCGAGATCGCCCGATTCGCCGTCGTGACCGATGCGCGCCGCCGCGAGTTCGCGTTCACCGTGTACGACGGGATAGACCCGGACGGACTCCCGGTGCGCGCCGCCGAGCCGGCCCTGATCCCGCGAGAGGAGCTCGACGCGCGGCTGGCCGAGCTGGGCGCGCAGCGGCGTGACGCCGCCGCGGTCTCCGCCGCGATGCTCGCGATCGTCGCCGGCCGGGCCGTGGCAGCGGGTCGCGTCTCGGACCGCACCGAGCCGCTGTACCTGCGCTCGCCCGACGTGACGATGCCGCACGGACCCAAGCGGGTGACGGCATGACTCGGCGCGCCGCGACGGCGGACGACCTCGGGGCGATCATGGCTCTCGAGCGCGCATCGTTCCCGACCGACGCGTGGTCGGAGGCGATGATGCGCGAGGAACTCGCCTCGCCGCACGGCTGGTACGTCGTGGTGGAGGAGGCGGGCCGCATCATCGGATACGGCGGACTGCGCGCCGTGCGCGGCGGCACGGATGCGGACATCCAGACGATCGCGCTGGCCGAAGGATTCCGCGGTCAGGGGCGCGGGCGGGCGCTGCTGACCGCCCTGCTGGACGAGGCGGTGCGTCGCGGCGTGCGGGACGTGTTCCTGGAGGTCCGCGCGGACAACCCCGTCGCACAGTCGCTGTACGCCTCGGAGGGCTTCGCCGAGGTGGGGCGCCGGCCGCGGTACTACCAGCCCGACGATGTGGACGCCATCGTGATGCGGCTGGATCTGCGCGGCTGGAGTGCCCGGCCGACCCGATCCGGCGCCGGTGCGCCGGACGCGCGGCGCATAACTCCTGCAAAAACGTCCGAGACCGATCCGACACCCGCGGAATCCCGCGCGTCCGCCGCCGGCACCGCCGCGGATGTGAGGAGTTATGCGCCGGGATCCCCGGAGACCGACGCGGGAGCGTGCACATGAACCGCGCCGAGCCCCTGGTTCTGGGCATCGAGACCAGCTGCGACGAGACCGGGATCGGAATCGTCCGCGGCCGCACCCTGCTGAGCAACACGATCGCCTCCAGCATGGACGAGCACGCGCGCTACGGCGGCGTCGTGCCCGAAGTCGCGGCGCGTGCGCACCTCGAGGCGCTCACGCCCTCGATCGAGGCGGCGCTCGCCGAAGCCGGGGTGTCGCTCGCGGACCTCGACGCGATCGCCGTGACCTCCGGCCCGGGGCTGGCCGGCGCCCTCATGGTCGGCATCGGCGCCGCGAAGGCGCTCGCCGTCTCGCTCGGCACACCGCTGTACGCCGTCAACCACCTGGTCGGGCACATCGCCGCCGACATCCTCGACGCCGAAGCCCCGCCACTGGAATACCCCACGGTCGCGCTTCTGGTCAGCGGCGGACACACCTCGCTCCTGCTCGTGCGCGACCTCACCTCGGACGTCGAGCTGCTCGGCGAGACGCTGGACGATGCCGCCGGCGAGGCCTTCGACAAGGTCGCGCGCCTGCTCGGGCTGCCCTACCCCGGCGGCCCCGAGATCGATCGGGCTGCGGCATCGGGCGACCCGCGCGCCATCGCGTTCCCCCGTGGACTGTCGCGGGCGAGCGATGTGGCCAAGCACCGCTACGACTTCTCCTTCTCGGGGCTGAAGACCGCCGTCGCCCGCTGGACCGAGCAGCGCGCCCTTCGGCAGGCTCAGGAACCCGAAGCCGATTGGTCGGTCCCGATCGCGGACGTCGCGGCATCCTTTCGTGAGGCCGTCGTGGACGTGCTGGTCACCAAGGCGCTCGCCGCCTGCGCCGACCACGGCGTTCCGCGCCTGCTCCTCGGCGGCGGCGTGATCGCCAACCGCCGCCTGCGCGAGGTCGCCATCGAGCGAGCGGATGCCGCGGGCGTCGCCCTGCGCATCCCACCCCTGTCGCTGTGCACGGACAACGGTGCGATGATCGCGGCCCTGGCATCGGAGCTGATCATGGCCGGCAACGAGCCCTCCGCCTGGGGATTCGGCGCGGACTCCACCCTGCCGGTCACCGAGATCCAGGTCGCGGAGGAGGCGGCGTGAGCGACGCAGGGGACGAGAAGGCTTCGGATGCCGCGCCCGCGCGCGCGGAGGACTCCGGCGCGGGCGCTGCCGATGCCGAACAGAGCATCGCGCACGGACCGCCGGCGGTGCCGTCGCTGCGGCGCGCAGGACGCGAGCAGACGGCGCGTGCGCAGGACGGTTCCCCCGCTTCCCCCGCCCCTGGCACACCGGCTGCGCCGGTCACGCAGGCTGCACCGGTCACGCAGGCTGCACCGGTGACGCCGGCTGCACCGGTCACGCAGGCTGCACCGGTGACGCCGGCTGCACCGGTGACGCCGGCCGCACCTGGCATGCCGGCTCCGCCGGTGGCACCCGGCGCCGCACGGCCAGGCCCGGACGCGACCTCGCCCGCGATCCTCCGTCCGGCAGCGCCCCCCGCACCCCAGCCCGCGGCACCTCGGGCGGCCGTCGAGCCCCCGTCACCCGACGTCGCGCCTGTGCAGGCGGAGTCGGCGCTGCCTGGAATGCACCGCGGCGGGTTCGAGCGGTGGCCTACCGCGCCGGTCGGTGTCACGCCGATCGTGACCGCCCCGGACCTGGACGCTCCGGTGCTGTGGGCCGAGGCCGAGCCGGCCGTCCCCTCCCGCGGGATGGCCGGGTGGGCGCTGGGGATTGCGATCGTGGCATTCGTCGTGTCGATGTTCGTGGGCTGGGGCATCCCGCTCGGCGTGGCGGCGATCGTGACGGCGATCATCGCCCTGCGGCGACCGATCGAGAGCCGGGCAGTCGGGGTGTGGGCGCTCGTGCTCGGTCTGGTCTCGCTGCTCTACAGCGCGGGCTGGCTGCTTTTCGCCGCGACGCGCATGGGCATGTTCGGCTGACGGCGATCCGCCCTGGCTAGTCGAGCACCCGGTCTGCGAGGATCGCGATCCGCTTGGACCCGACACGGGTGAGGATCAGGGTCGCCGACTCGTCCCCGCGGAGCTTCAGCTGCTTGCGGTAAGCCGCCGGATCGATGTCCACGCCCCGCTTCTTGATCTCGAGCCGGCCGATGCCGCGATCGCGCAGCGCGCGCGAGAGCGCCCGCACCTCGGTCGGCAGCACCTCGCGCACCCGGAAGCTGGCGACGAACGGACTGGTCAGCGCCGCATCCGAGGTCAGGTACGCGATCTGATCCGACAGCATCCCCGCGTCCAGTGCCCGCGCGACGTCGCCGATCAGACGTGCGCGGATCACCGAGCCGTCCGGCTCGTGCACGAACGCGCCGAGGGGCCGGACGGGTTCGTCCGCGGCATCCGTGGCGGAGGTCAACTCCCAGGCGTCGTCGCCGCGCAGCACGAGCGCAGCTCGGCGCACGCCCTCGCGCGCCAGGCGCCCGGACCACAGGACCAGCTCGACCGTCGATCCGTCCGCGCTGACCCACTGCGCCTCGACGTTGTCGGGGATCATCCCGCGGTCCAGCCCGGGCCCCAGTTTGATCCCGGTGGGGATGCGCTGCGCCAGCTCGAACGCCCAGTCCAGCGGGGGGGAGTAATCCTCGGGGCGCACGCGCGCGGTCTCGGAGTGTCCCGAGGTGCGGCGGGCCGGATCCAGCCACACCCCGACGGGGTTCTCGGATGCCGCGACGGTCGGCGCGAGCGACTCGGCTGTGCCGTGGCGGACCGTGACGGCATCCCCGAACGGAGCGAGGTTGTACGCGGCGATCGCGGCGGTCACCTCGTCGGCTTCGACCGCGTCCACGCGCAGTCCGAGCGCGGCGAACCCGAGGGCGTCGCCGCCGATCCCGCAGCCCAGATCGGCCACGGTGGTGATCCCGGCGGCGCGGAACCGGCCCGCGTGGCCGGCCGCGACCGCGAGACGCGTGGCCTGCTCCAGGCCCGCCCGGGTGAACAGCATCCGATCGGCGAAGTCGCCGAACTTGGCGCGAGCCCGCACGCGCAGCCGTGCCTGGCCGACGACCGCGGAGACCAGTTCGGGGGAGTGTCCCGCCTTGCGCAGCCGCGTCACGGTGCGGGCCACGTCTTCGGTCGAATCGACGGCGTCGGTGGAATCCAGCAGCCGCAGCCCTTCGGGGGTGAGCAGGGCGGTCAACTCGGTCAGGTCCACCCATCCAGCCTACGGTCGCGCGCACTCGCGACCCGGCGTCCGGTCCCCACGCGGCCGGGGGTGCGGATCCCGGTACCCCTACTCGAGCACCCACCCCCCGGCCGAATCCCCCAGGGGGGTGGGTAGCAGGCGCGGGGGGCATCCCCGATGTGGGGGGCAGCCGGAGAGCCCAAACTCTAACTAATACGCCGCCGGGCAATCTTTCGAACAAAGGAAAAAATCATGGCTGCTGACGACAACGTCAACGTTCTGGGTATCCAGACCAACGTCGACGACTCGCTCGAGGTCAACGACAACGTCGTGGACTCGAACAACACCGACGACAACTCGAACAACTCGACGAACTCGGCCACGCTGCTCTCGAACAACCAGGACAACGACAACCTGCTGTCGGGCAACACGGACAACTCGGACAACTCCGACAACTCGGACAACTCCGACAACTCGGACAACTCCGACAACTC